>JBGUHN010000050.1:0-100365 GCA_045112155.1 Lachnospiraceae bacterium | reverse complement strand
CTCACGAAGATGGATGCTTTGCGCCGGTAACCGGGTCACAGGGACAGCCTGTCTGAACTGCCGGAGGTCATAGCCAGGGATCGTGACAGTTCAGACGGGCTTCAGCGCAGTATCGAGAACCGTCGCAAGCATCATCTTCATCGAAAAACGCAGGTCCTTTCCTGCGAGCTTAGCAATGCATATGCATTGCTGATCTCTCAGTCGGACCCGCAATGTTTTTCTCACGAAGATGGATGCTTTGCGCCGGTAACCGAGTCACAGGAACAGCCTGTCTGAACTGCCGGAGGTCATAGCCAGGGATCGTGACAGTTCAGACGGGCTGTCTGGAGTTTCGGGATCCGGCTCAAACTGAACTCTTGTATCTCCACATATTTCATGGTTAAATATAAGTTGACTAAATATGCGTGGACGCAGCATCTTGGGAGAACAATAATTAAAGACTTCCCGCTTCAGATTAATAGCGTAGACGCACTCATAAAATATGTACTCGCGGGGCGTCGCCGAGCGGCCGGTACTTTAAGGTTTCGAGCGTAGCGAAGAAAGCTTATTAGTACCGCTGCCAGCGAGGCCGAGCGAGAGCGTCCCAGAGAGTACATTTTTATGAGGCGGCTTCTTCATACTGGAATGCGGGAAGTCTGCGAATAATGGCAGTGTGCTGAAAGGGAGAAAAACAATGATCAGACTTATAGCAAGTGATATCGACGGGACTCTTGTCAGAGATGGTTCTCATCACATCAATCAGGAGTATATGCAGGTCATAACCGCGTTAAAGAAGAAGGGGGTCCGCTTCTGCGCGTGCAGCGGCCGCCAGTACAGCAGCATCCTTCATCTTTTTGCCCCGATCGCGGATGATATCTATTTCATTTCCGAGAACGGCACGGTCCTCCGCACGAAGGATAAGGTCCTGCACACATGGGCAATTTCCGAAGACTATATAAGGCCTCTCATGGAGGATCTGCGCAAGATCGACGGTATTGAGGTCGGTTTCTGCACACCGGACGTGACATACACGGAAGGGAGCGAGGATACTGCGCTCTTTAAGCTTCTTCGGGACGGCTATAAATATGATGTGGAGGCGGTGCCGGATCTTCTCGATCTTCCGCTTGATAAAATTTGCAAAATAACGATCTATCACGAGAGTGACGCCGAGGGCATGTGCGCTCCGATCTACAACTCTGACTGGGTGAACAAGCTGCGCATCACCTGCTCCGGCAAGTGCTGGGTCGACATCTGCGCGATGGAGGCAGGTAAGGGCGAAGCCTACGCGCTGCTTCAGGAATACCTGGATATCCCGAAGGAGGAGACCGTGTATTTTGGCGACAACATGAATGACCTCACGGCTTTTGACGAGACCGGTGTGAGTTATACAGTTGCAAATGCGCGCTCCGAAGTCCAGGACTCGGCCGACATCGTCATGGGCTCGTTCAGCCATGACGGAGTGCTCACAGCACTGAAGACGATCCTGATTGCTCTGTAAATCTGCGGGTCGGAAGTTAAGGCATTGCGTACGATGAGGCAGGACAGATTAGATAAAGCAGTGTGCATAATGAGGCGTGACAATGAGAGAAAAGTTCGCGAAAACTGAACACATGAAAAAGAGATTATTTCAGATCGTGGAGGTCGGCTACACCCAGGACCGGGTGAGCCGGCTCTATGATATTGTCAATGTTGCCGCGATCATCATAAACCTTGTCGTCAGTATTCTGTACACTTTTGCCCCGGTGGAAGAGCGGTACGGAGGAGCAATTGTCGTCATAGAGAGCGTCACGGTCATGTTCTTCACTGTCGATTACATACTCCGCGTCTACACTGCCCGCTATCTCCGTGAGGATGGTCCGGAGTGGAAAGCTATACTTCAGTATGTCTTCTCATTTACGGGAATCGTGGACCTCCTGTCGTTTCTGCCGTATTACCTCCCGTTTTTCTTTCCGGAGGGGGCAATCGCTTTCCGCATGTTCCGGGTCGTGCGTATATTCAGACTCTTCCGGATCAACGCCTACTATGATTCCCTGAACGTCATCACGGAAGTCATCGTGAGCAAGAAACAGCAGCTGCTCTCATCGGTCTTCATCGTCGTTATTCTTATGGTCGCTTCGAGTCTGTGCATGTACAGTCTGGAGCATGAGGCCCAGCCGGATGTATTTGAAAATGCATTCTCCGGGATATGGTGGGCGACATCCACACTGATGACGGTCGGCTACGGAGACATATACCCGGTGACGACCGCCGGGCAGATGCTCGGCATAATCATCACATTAATAGGCGCCGGCATGATCGCTATTCCGACAGGTATTATTTCTGCCGGCTTTGTTGAGCAGTACGCAAAAATTCAGAAGACCGCCGAAATCGCCTCGGAGATGGATGTCTCCTTTATCAAGGTGCGCCTCGGACACGAGGACAAGTGGTCGGGCCGATCTATAAAGGAACTGGGCCTTCCGAGCGGTATGGTGGTGGCGGCGGTGAGGCGTGACGACATTATTATTGTGCCGTCTCAGGACACGGTCCTTATTTCCGGCGATTCGCTGGTCGTAGCGGCGGAAGGACACAAAGAGAATGTGGACATTGATCTGAAGAGTATCATCTTAAAAGGTCAGCATCCCTACATAGGCAGGCGGGTCCGCGACCTCGACATTTCCCGCCAGACATATATAGTCATGATAAAGCGCGAGGGCAGGATCATCACCCCGCGCGGGGATTCCCGCCTCGAAGAGGGGGACGAGCTGGTCCTCTATACGCGAAAATTCATCCCGGAGGCGACTACCATTTCCGTGTAATAAGTCTTGCAACAGTTCAGACGGGCTGCTTAACAGTTCGTTACCTGCGGCGACAATTATCAACGTGTGAACATCCCGGACCAGTTCAGACGGGCTGCGCTTACACTTCGTTACCGGAGCAAAGCATCCATCTTCGTGAGAAAAGCATTGCGTATCCGACCGAGAGATCAGCAATGCATATGCATTGCTAAGCTCGCAGGGAAGGATATGCGCTTTTCGATGAAGATGATGTTTGCGCCGGATATTGAACTTCGCATGCAGCCGTCTGAACGGGGTAGTAGCCGTCTGAACGGGGCAGCAGCCAGTCTGAATGGGGCAGCAGCCATCGGGCAACAAATGTTCGATTGGCATTGAAAATGACAGCGCAATTTGCTACAATCATCCATACATCACGCGGCGAAAGCCGCACCGCATAAGGAGTCTACATGGATCAGAGTAAAATCCGTAATTTTTGTATCATAGCCCATATAGATCATGGTAAGTCCACGCTTGCGGACCGGATCATTCAGATGACCGGTCTTTTGACTGAGCGCGAAATGCAGGAGCAGGTCCTCGACAACATGGACCTCGAGCGTGAACGCGGCATAACCATCAAAGCGCAGACCGTCCGCACGGTCTATAAAGCGGATGACGGGGAGGAGTATATCTTCAACCTGATCGATACCCCCGGCCATGTCGACTTCAATTATGAAGTGTCGAGATCTCTGGCTGCCTGCGACGGGGCCGTTCTCGTCGTCGACGCGACCCAGGGCGTGGAAGCCCAGACACTGGGCAATGTGTATCTTGCTCTGGACCACGATCTTGAGTGCATTTCTGTCATCAATAAGATCGATCTTCCCAGCGCTCACGCGGATGAAGTTGCGCAGGAGATTGAGGACATAGTTGGTATTGAAGCCATGGACGCACCACGTATCTCTGCCAAGACCGGTGAGAACGTACATGCTGTACTGGAAGAGATCGTTCAGAAGATTCCCGCTCCGGACGGAGATCCGGATGAACCGCTGAAAGCCCTCATTTTTGACTCACTGTATGACTCTTACCGCGGTGTCATTGTCTTCTGCCGCCTGATGGACGGACGAATGAGAAGAGGGACCAAAGTGCGCATGATGGCGACAGGGGCAGAGTTCGAAGTCGTCGAGGTTGGCTACTTCTCGCCGGGGCGCTTCATCCCGTGCGAGGAACTCTGCGCGGGCGAGGTCGGATACATGACGGCCAGCATCAAGGAGATCCGCGACACCCGCGTAGGTGACACGATCACGGAGGCCATGCGGCCATGCAGCGAAGCGCTGCCGGGCTACAAGGAGCCGCAGCCCATGGTCTACTGCGGTTTTTATCCTGCGGATTCAGCCAAATATCCGGACCTTCGTGACGCCCTCGAGAAGCTACAGCTCAACGACGCAGCCCTGCAGTATGAGCCGGAGACATCCCAGGCTCTCGGCTTCGGCTTCCGCTGCGGTTTCCTCGGCCTGCTCCATCTCGATGTCGTGCAGCAGAGACTCGAGAGGGAATATGATATGGATCTTGTCACAACAGCTCCGTCTGTTATTTACAAGGTCTATAAGACGGACGGGACGATGATCGAACTCACGAATCCGTCCAATCTTCCGGCACCGTCGGAGATCGAGTACATGGAGGAGCCCTATGTCAGAGCGGAGATCATGGTCACGACCGAGTATATCGGCTCCATCATGACGCTGTGCCAGGAGAGAAGAGGTATCTACGAGGGTACCGAGTATATTGAACAGACTCGCGCTGTCCTCACATACAGGATGCCTCTCAATGAAATTATTTATGACTTCTTTGACGCGCTGAAGAGCCGTTCGCGCGGCTATGCCTCATTTGATTATGAGCCGATCGGCTACGAGAGATCCGAGCTGGTCAAGCTGGACATTCTCGTCAATCACGAGGCGGTCGACGCCCTGTCCTTTATCGTGTACGCCCCCAACGCGTACGAGCGCGGCTCAAAGATGTGCGAGAAACTTAAGAAAGAGATTCCGAGACAGCTCTTTGATATTCCGATCCAGGCTGCCATCGGTTCGAAGATAATTGCGCGCGAGACTGTCCGTCAGCTCCGCAAGGATGTCCTTGCCAAGTGCTACGGCGGTGATATTTCCCGTAAGAGAAAACTGCTGGAGAAGCAGAAGGAAGGAAAGAAGAAGATGCGGACCATCGGAAGTGTAGATATTCCGAAGGACGCGTTCTTAAATGTCCTGAAGCTCAGCGAGGAATAATTCCCGGGCGCGTCATGCCAAGCGGCAGGAGACATTATTATTTATGAGAGATATGAAATTTATCCGCATCCGCGGTGCAAATGTGAATAATCTCAGGGATCTCAGCGTCGACATCCCCCGCAACGAGCTGGTCGTCCTGACCGGGCTTTCGGGGTCCGGCAAGAGTTCTCTGGCATTTGATACGATCTACGCCGAAGGCCAGAGGAGATATATGGAATCGCTGTCATCCTACGCGAGACAGTTCCTCGGTCAGATGGAGAAGCCCGATGTGGAGAGCATTGAAGGCCTGCCGCCTGCCATCTCCATTGATCAGAAATCTACCAACAGGAACCCTCGTTCTACGGTAGGAACGGTCACGGAGATCTACGATTATCTGCGTCTTCTCTACGCAAGAATCGGTATTCCCCACTGCCCGAACTGCGGGCGCGTGATCGAAAAGCAGACGGTAGACCAGATGGTCGACCGGATCATGGAACTGCCTGAAAAGAGCAGGATCCAGCTGCTCGCACCGGTCGTCCGCGGGAGGAAAGGCCGTCACGAGAAGGTATTCGAGCAGGCCAAAAAGAGCGGCTATGTCCGTGTCATGGTGGACGGGAACATGTACGATCTTTCTGAGGAGATCGCGCTTGATAAGAATATCAAACATAATATCGAGATCGTCGTCGATCGTCTTGTCGTGAAGCCTGGGATTGAGAAGCGGCTCACGGATTCGATCGAGACCGTCCTCGGACTTTCGGAAGGCCTCTGCATGGTCGATACAATGGATGGGAACGTGATAACGCTGAGCAGCGCATTTGCATGCCCTGACTGCGGGATCAGCATTGAGGAGATTGAGCCGAGAAGCTTCTCCTTCAATAATCCCTACGGAGCCTGCCCTGTGTGTGCGGGTCTCGGCTACAAGATGGAGTTCGATATCGACCTCATCGTTCCGGACAAGAAGCTGTCGATCAACGAAGGCGCGATCATTGCTATGGGCTGGCAGAGTGCCAATGAAGGCGGCTCCTTTACCAATGCCACTCTGGCGGCGCTCGGTCAGGAGTACGGATTCGACCTCGACACGCCCTGGAACAAGTACCCGCCCGCTGTCAGGAAAATTCTGGTCTACGGTACAGAAGGACATAAGGTCAAGGTCCACTATACCGGTCAGAGAGGCACCGGAGTGTATGATATAGCCTTCGAGGGACTCATTGAGAACCTTAACCGAAGATATAGGGAGACGAGCTCTGACTGGTCTAAGGGTGAGTATGAGAAGTTCATGCAGATTTCCCCGTGCAATGCCTGCGGCGGTCAGAGACTTAAGCCGTCAGCTCTTGCTGTCACGGTAGGCAATAAAAATATCACGCAGGTGACCGACTATTCGGTCACGAAGCTGCTTCATTATTTTGAAAAACTGAAGCTCAACAAGACACAGCAGGCGATCGGACGTCAGATATTGAAGGAAATCATAGCCCGCGTGTCTTTCCTTCGGGATGTTGGGCTTGATTACCTGACTCTGTCAAGAGCTACGGGGACCCTGTCCGGAGGTGAAGCTCAGCGTATAAGGCTCGCGACTCAGATCGGATCCGGTCTGGTCGGTGTCGCCTATATCCTGGATGAGCCGAGTATCGGCCTGCACCAGCGGGATAATGACAAGCTTCTGAATACATTGAAAAATCTGAGAGATCTGGGAAATTCCCTGATCGTCGTCGAGCACGATGAGGATACAATGCGCGCGGCTGACTGCATCGTGGACATAGGTCCGGGAGCGGGAGAGCATGGCGGCAAGCTCGTCGCGATCGGCTCTGTGGATGATATTATCGCGTGCCCTGAGTCCATTACCGGCAGGTATCTGAACGGCGAGAGTTTCATCCCTGTGCCGGCAATCAGGCGGAAGCCGAAGGGCTGGCTCAAAGTTCGAGGCGCGTATGTGAATAATCTGAAAGGCCTTGATGCGGACATCCCGCTCGGCGTATTCACATGTGTCACGGGAGTCTCCGGATCCGGAAAGAGCTCGCTGGTCAACGAAGTTCTCTATAAGCGGCTTGCGAGAGATCTGAACCGGGCTCATGAGATTCCTGCCAAACATAAAGAGATCTACGGAATAAAGAGTCTTGATAAAGTCATCAATATTGACCAGTCTCCGATCGGACGAACACCGAGGTCCAATCCGGCGACCTACACAGGAGTCTTCGACATGATCCGTGACCTCTACGCGGGGACGACGGATGCCAAGGTCCGCGGCTACAAGAAGGGCCGCTTCTCATTTAATGTGAAGGGCGGAAGATGCGAGGCATGCCAGGGCGACGGAATCGTGAAGATTGAGATGCATTTCCTTCCGGATGTGTATGTCCCATGCGAAGTGTGCCATGGAAAACGGTATAACCGGGAGACCCTGGAAGTCAAGTACAGGGGAAAGAGCATATATGATGTGCTGAATATGACCGTCGAGGAAGCTCTTGAATTCTTTGAGCATTTGCCGAGAATCAGAAATAAGATACAGACGCTCTATGATGTAGGCCTGTCCTATATTCGTCTCGGTCAGCCGTCCACAGAACTGTCGGGCGGAGAGGCACAGAGAATCAAGCTCGCTACCGAGCTGTCAAAGCGTTCGACCGGAAAGACCATTTACATTCTCGATGAGCCCACGACCGGTCTTCATTTCGCGGATGTCCATAAGCTGGTCGACATTCTGCAGAGGTTTACGGAGGACGGCAACACAGTCGTCGTGATCGAGCACAATCTCGATGTAATTAAGACAGCCGATTATATTATCGACCTTGGGCCGGAAGGCGGAGACCGCGGAGGCACGGTCGTTGCGAGCGGCACTCCGGAGGAAGTAGCGGAGTGTGAAGGCTCCTACACCGGCGTCTACATTAAGAAGGAACTGAAAAAAGCAGCCGAAAGGAAGAACAGGGAAGCGGCAGCTGAGGGATCAGGACGTGAAGCGGCAGCCGAAGGACAAAACCTGGAAGAGGCTGAATAAGGCAGCATAAGGAGGAGTATATGCCTGTCACAGATATCGGCATAGATATGGGATCATCCAATACGGTGGTCTATACAAAAGGAAAAGGAATCGTCATTAATGAGCCGACAGTCGTCGCGTATGACAAGGATACCGATAAGATACTTGCTTTCGGTGAGGAAGCCCGCCAGCTTATTGAGCGCACACCGGGAAACGTGGTCGCGATTCGTCCGCTCAAGGCGGGTGTCATCTCGGACTATTCCGTTACCGAGAGACTTCTCAAGCATTTCATACAGCGGGCTCTCGGCCGAAGAGCTTTCAGAAAGCCTTATATAAGCATCTGTGTTCCGAGCGGTGTCACCGAGGTAGAAAAGAGAGCGGTCGAGGAGGCTGCATTCCAGGCGGGGGCTCGCGACGTCACCATCGTCGCTGAGACTGTGGCTGCAGCTATCGGCGCTGGAATTGACATCACTAAGCCGGTCGGCAACCTGGTCGCGGACATAGGAGCGGCCACGACGGACGTGGCAGTCATCTCCCTCGGAGCCCCGGTGATACTGAGCACCGTGCGTGTCGGAGGAGACACTTTCAGTGAAGCCATAGCGCGCTATGTGCGAAGAAATCACAGCCTGTTCATCGGCGAAGGCCTGGCAGAAGAAATCAAGATAAAGATCGGGACTGTCACGAGCCGTCCGAACTCTGAGTCCATGCAGATTACCGGCAGGAACGTCATCACAGGGCTGCCGCGGACGATATCCATAACATCCGAGGAGGTCCGGCAGGCATGTGGTGAAGCGGCGACGGAAATCGTAGAGACGATTCACGGCGTACTTGAGAAGACGCCGCCGGAACTCTCCGCCGACATTGTCGAGCGAGGCATCGTTCTCACCGGCGGTGGAGCCAGACTTGAGGGCTTTGAGGAACTGATCGAGGATCGGACCGGGATCAACGCTATGACGGCGGAGAACCCGGAGTGTGCTGTCGCCGAGGGCTGCGGACTTTATACGGAGAAAATCGAGCAGCTGAGCCGCATGGAGAGATAAATGCAGGAAGAATCAGTAAAAGGAATTGTTGATCATATCATCTATCGCAACGATGAAAACGGATATACGGTGCTGAGTCTGCACGCAGACGGAAAAAAGCTGACATTAGTCGGCTTTTTTCAGGTAATAAACGAAGGTGAGTCGATTGAAGCCTTCGGACACATGACAGCCCATGCCTCCTACGGTGACCAGTTTAAAGTGGTTCGATATGAAATGAGGGAGCCGGAAGACCGTGAAGCAATAGAGCGTTATCTCGGATCCGGCGCTATCAAGGGAATCGGCATGGCCCTGGCTGCCAGAATCGTGAAAAAGTTCGGCGTGGAGACGCTGCAGGTGATGGAGACGGAGCCGGAGAGACTGGCGGAGGTCAAGGGTATAAGTCTTCGAAAGGCACGGGAGATTGCCGCGCAGTTCGACGGTCAGAGGGCCCAGAGATCCGCCATGCTGTTCCTTCAGAAGTACGGCATATCTCTATCGCTCGGAGTCCGGATTTACAACACTTACGGCGAGGAGATGTATCAGATCCTTCGGGAGAATCCATACAGACTTGCTGAAGATATAAACGGTGTCGGCTTTAAGACGGCGGACAGTATTGCCGCAAGGATCGGTATTGCGGCAGATTCCGAATACAGGATAAGGTGCGGTATTCTCTATGTGCTGGGACTTGCCGCCGGGGAGGGCAGTGTTTACCTGCCGGCATGGCAGCTGATCGCGCGCTGCGCGGATATGCTCGGCGTGCCGGACGGGGATGTGGAACATCAGATCACATCACTTTCCCTGGAGAGGAAAATTATTATTCGCGACCATGCCGATCATCAGGAAGACGCGGAACGGTCGGCTCCCTTCCGTGAGGATTATGATGAGGATGAGTTTTTCGGGGATGACTTCTTTGCGGAGGATCCGGCAGAGAACTTCACGGAATCGGACAAAAGAAAAATCGTCTACCTTTCAAGGTACTATTATCTTGAGCTGAACACTGCCAGAATGCTGCATGACTTAAATATCTGTATCTCCAATGATGATGAGGGAATCAGATCCCGGATGGAAAAACTGTTCAAAAAGAGCAGGATCACATTGGAGGAGGAACAGAGAAGGGCAGTCTTTTGCGCTGCGAAGAACGGTCTTCTCATTGTGACCGGCGGTCCCGGAACGGGAAAGACGACGATAATAAATGAGATGCTCCGCTTTTTTGCGTCTGAGAATCTGAACGTGCGTCTTGCGGCCCCGACGGGGAGGGCGGCGAAGCGGATGACGGAGACGACGGGCTATGAGGCTTCGACGATCCACCGTCTGCTCGAAGTATCTTCTGCCCCGGATGATGAGAGCCGGGAAATCGTCAGGTTCGAGAGAAATGAGTCAAACCCGCTTGAGACAGACGTCATTATTATCGACGAGATGTCAATGGTAGATATTTTTCTCATGCATTCGCTTCTTAGCGCAATTCCGCCGGGTACAAGGCTGGTCCTTGTCGGCGATGTGGATCAGCTGCCTTCTGTGGGACCGGGCGCGGTTCTTGCGGACATGCTTAAAGCGGATGTGTTCCCGAGTGTCCGTCTGACAAGGATCTTCAGGCAGGCCCAGAATTCGGATATTGTCGTGAATGCCCATAAAATCAACCACGGGGAACAGATCCCGCTGACGACAAAAAGCAGTGAGTTCCTGTTTCTCGGACGATCGGATACCAACCTCATTATCAGCAATATAATAGAGCTTGTCAGGGACAGGCTGCCCGGGTATGTCAATGCCCAGCCGTACGATATTCAGGTCCTCACTCCGATGAGAAAGGGCCTTCTCGGCGTGGAGAGATTGAACAGAATTCTCCAGGAATACCTGAATCCGCCTTCGGAAGAAAAGGCGGAGAAGACTTTCGGGGATGGGCTCTTTCGCGTCGGTGACAAGGTAATGCAGATCAAGAACAATTACCAGATCGGCTGGGAAATACGCGGCCGATACGGAATCGCTGTAAAGACAGGTGAGGGCATCTTCAACGGGGACATGGGAATTATCAGGGAGATCAATGACTTTGCGCAGACGATATCCATTGAGTTCGACGAGGGACGATTTGTCGATTATCCGTTCGGCAGTCTTGAGGAGCTGGAGCTCGCCTACGCGGTAACTATCCACAAGTCTCAGGGAAGCGAGTACCCCGCGGTTATTCTGCCGCTGCTGACCGGTCCCAGAATGCTCTTTACAAGGAACCTGCTCTATACTGCTGTGACACGGGCCAAAAAGTGCGTTATGATACTCGGGAGCGAGGATACGGTACGCGGCATGATTGGCAATGTCCGGCAGAAAGAGAGGTTTACATCTCTTTCGGAACGGATCCTTGAACTATCCGGTGAGGAGAGTGCAAATGACGCATCGCGCAGGAAAACATAAACTCCCGAATCTGCTGACGGATCTCTTATATCCGCCCAGATGTCCGATCTGCGGCCAGCCGGCTCCGTTCGGTCTCAAAATATGTCCGGAATGCCGTCTTCGTCTGCCCGTTATTGAATCAAAGCGCTGCAGAAAGTGCGGAAAACCGATAGAAGACTTTGAGGTGCTCTGCCCGGACTGCGCGAAGGAGGAGCACTTGTATGACTGCGGTCTCGGCATTTATATGTATGACGAGACCATGAAGCGGGCAATATCCGAACTGAAATACAAAGGAAGACGCGAATACGGAGAGACATTCGGAGATTTGCTCTATGAGAATGCCAGGTCTGAGCTCATGTACTGGAAGCCGGACTGTCTGATCCCGATTCCTCTCCATCCGGCAAGAGCCCGGGAACGGGGATACAATCAGGCTCTGATCATATCAGAGGCTCTTTCCGCACGATGCGGCATACCTACAAGAGCGGATATACTGGTGCGCACGATGGAGACAGACCGAATGAAGGAACTGTCCGCTAAAGACCGAATGAATAATTTGATCCGCGCGTTCTCCGCAGTCGGAGACTGCCGGAAAATGCGGAGCGTCGTACTGATTGATGACATCTATACGACCGGGGCAACGATTGATGCTGCCTCCGCTGTCCTTCGAAGGGCCGGAATAGACGAAATATACTTCCTTGCGGTTTGCATTGGAGGCGGTTTCATGGTATCATACTAATAACTCTGTGCATTGCGGGGATTTTTCGTTGTGCACAAAATTTGACAGCACGTGTCTTTTGACACTCTTTATGAACGTCCGCCTGCGTGCGGAATGAATATGAGGTGAACTATGGTAGATCAGGAACGAGTCCGCCTGATGACAAGGCTTGCGAGATACGAGAATGGGGAAGGTGTGGAAGATTTTCGGATACGGAAGTATTACCGCAGCGATTACACGGCTCTGCAGCTCATTAAGACGTGGATCCTTACGACGCTGGGCTATGGACTTCTTCTCGGCCTGATAATCGCGGGCAATGTGGAATTCCTTCTGGATAATATCGATTCCATGAACCTCCGGGTACTGTTTTCATGGATCCTGATAGGATATATCGTTCTTATCGGCGCGTATTTTGCCGCAGTGTATATTTCGTCGGTGATCAGGTATAACCGGGCAAAAAGGAATGTTAAGGAATACCTGACCGCGCTGGAGAGAATTTCGCGCATGCAGTGACGGATCGGTATCTGCCGTGTAGTTTGCCGGCCTATGCCGGCCGGATCCTGAGCTTTCGTTACGAGAGCGCGAATTATTTTAAGAACATTGTCCATATTAAAATAAAGGTAGGGGACTTTTGATGACAACGATACTTGAATTCAAGGAAAAAATCAGAGAAGTGTATGCCACATATACAATCTATGTCGACATCGTACTAAAGACAGCGCTGACTCTTTTATGCCTGTTCTGGATACGCGGCTGTTTTCCGCCGGGAGGCATATTTTCCAATGTCTTCGTTATTATAGTTGTATCTCTGCTCTGCTCGATCCTTCCGCTGCGGGTCATTCCCATTACATGCGGAGTTTTCATTATCGGTCAGGCATTTCGAATGGGTATTGACGCAGGCGTTGTCACTGCGGTCATACTTACAGTTCTTCTGTGTCTCTTCCTGCGTTTTGTGCCGGATGATTCGCTGGCTTTCATCTTCATGCCGATTGCCATGTATTTCGGCCTTCCCGCACTGATTCCGATCTGTTACGGACTCAGGAAGACACCCGCCTCGTTCCTGTCAATAGTCTCCGGCTGCGTTGTGTACTACACTCTTGAGTCTCTGGTCACAGGAGCGGAAGCCCTGTCAAAGCTTGAACAGACAGAGTATGTGGAGCGGCTCACTGTCCTTCTCGGAGGTATCGTCTCCGACAGCTCCATAGTCATCAACATTCTGGCCCTGGCAGGAGTGGTCATTATTGTCTACGCAGTGAGACGGCTCGGATTCGACTTCGCTTTCGAAGCCGCAATCATAGTAGGAGCCTCCGTCTATGTATTCTTTATTCTTCTCGGCAATATCGTAGTGCAGACGACATTTGACACCGTATCAACAGTTATCGGAGCGGTAGCCGCCGTGCTCGTCGCGCTGATCCTGAATTTCTTCTTTCTGTCGCTCGACTACCGGAGAACGGAGAAAGTGGAGTTCGAGGACGATGAGTATTATTACTACGTGAAAGCAATCCCCAAAGCCTATGCCTATAAGAGAAAGCTTCCGGTCTATCAGAACGATCAGGCAGCAGGCGGGGCCCCCGCGGAGACGGATATTCCGCAGGTGTCTCTGCCCGGGGTCGAGGATATCGATTTCGAGAAAAAACTGGAAGATTCCCTGAGAGACCTGTAATCCACTAGGAGGAACTGTCTTGTCCGCTTTTTTTGAACAGATTACCGGATTCATGTCCGGTCTGTATCTGCCGCATGTTCAGTTGAATGACCTTGTGGAGATACTTATAATTGCGGTCCTTCTGTACTTTTTTATGGACTGGGTACAGCGGACGCGCGCGTATACTCTTCTCAAGGGTATTGTGCTTGTCGTCCTCTTTATTGTGATAGCATGGATGCTTCAGCTGTCCGCGATACTGTTCATCACGTCCAGGCTTGCGTCCGTAGCTCTCATGGCGCTGGTCATCATTTTCCAGCCTGAACTCCGAAAAGCGCTCGAGTCGCTGGGCAAACGGAATTTCCTTATGTCACTTTTCCCGTTTGACACACAGCAGAATGCTGAGGACAGATACTCGGACTTTTTTATCAATGAAGTCATAAGAGCCGTCAACGAGATGGCGGAGGCCAGGACCGGGGCGCTGATCGTCATTGAGCAGAACATTCTTCTGACAGAGTATATCAATACAGGCATCATGCTCGATTCCATGGTGTCAAGTCAGCTGATCACGAATATATTTGAACACAACACGCCGCTTCATGACGGCGCTGTTATTATGCGCGGAGAGCGCATCGTCGCGGCGACATGCTACCTGCCGCTTTCCGAGAATGTCACGATCAGCAAGAAATACGGAACAAGGCACAGGGCAGGCGTCGGTATCAGCGAAGTCAGCGACAGCTTTACGATCATCGTCTCCGAGGAGACGGGTCGTATTTCATATGCCTATATGGGAAAACTGTATACCGGAGTCATGACCAGCAACCTCCGCGAGATGCTCCATATGGTCCAGAAGAACAAAATGAATGAGAGTGATGAGAAGAAGTTCCGCATCTGGAAGAGCAGGAGGGACCAATGAAAGAGTGGATGAACAATGCTAATCTTTTCCAGAATATGACACTTAAAATGGCTTCCCTCGCCGGTGCGATCATAATCTGGCTGATTATCATGAACATCAATGATCCGGTCGTCACAAGAATCATATATGATGTTCCGGTGAATGTGGTCAATACGTCCTATATTGAAAGTATGGGACTGTCCTATAAGATTTCAGACGGTTATGACACGATCGCCGTGACTGTCAGAGGTAACAGGTCCCTTGTCGAATCGCTTACTTCGTCAAGATTCAATGTCACGGCGGATCTCACACAGATCATAAGTCTGGAGACGGACCCTGTCATGGTTCCGCTCACGGTGTATTGCCCGAGCATCTCCTCTGAGAATCTGACAGCCTCTCCCAGAAATATTAATATTGATATAGAAGAGATGGTCAGCAAGGAGTTCGTCATCAACGCGACCGCGTCGGGAACAACTCCGGCAAACGGATTCGAGGTCGGCGAGATGACTGTTGAGCCTGAGACAGTGACTATCCGCGGACCGGGTACGCTGATTGATAAGATTGAACGGGTCAATGCAATCGTAGACGTCACCGGAATACGCACGGACAAGGATATAGAGCCGGTCATCAGGATTACTGACAAGAACGGTGAGCAGATAACAGATACACAGATGTCATATCTGTCAATGAACGTGACGGAGGAGGAGATGACTGTTCACGTCACAGTCTACGCTGTGAGATCGGGTGTCAGTCTGAAAGTCGAGACGAGCGGTGAGCCCGCGTCGGGCTATACAGTCGGCAATATCGCAGTCACACCATCGACACTGTCTGTTGTCGGAAGCCGCGCTGTGCTTGATATGCTTGAGCAGAACGGGAACATAATCACGATAACCGCTGATTCAGGTCTGGTCGATGTGACAGATAAGGTCTCTGATGTGAGTGTCAAGATCGATATCCGCCAGATTCTTCCCGAGGGGCTTTCACTCGCGTCACAGATCAGTACTACAGCTGTTGTGAGTGTGCAGATCCTGCCCGCAAACAGCCGGTCTGTCACTGTTGAGACCAGAAATATAGACATCTCCGGACTGACCGACGGCCGCAGTTGTGTCTTTGAATCCAGCAGTCTTGAAATCAAAATTCAGGGATCGCCAGAAATTCTTGACGGATTGTCAGCATCCGATCTTAGAGCAAGCGTAGATCTTTCCGGCCTCATGATCGGAAGGCAGAAAGTTCCGGTCAGCGTGGACCTGCCGGACGGATGCAGTCTGGTCGAGGACGTGTTCGTTGGCGTCATAATCAGCCAGCTGAGCGATTAAAGGCGCATGCTGCGTTCGGGAGAGAGAACTTATTTCAACTTCAATGTACAGGAAAGAGTAAGTGGAAAGATTTAGAAAGGGAGTATACTATGGTCAGCAAAAAGGTAGTAGTAATGAACCCTACCGGTCTTCATCTGAAACCTGCAGCAATCTTCTGCAAGGAAGCGATGAATTTTAAAAGTACAGTTACATTTACGTTCGGAAACGCGACAGCCAATGCCAAGAGCGTCCTTTCTGTACTTGCGGCCTGCGTAAAAAGCGGAGATGAGATCGAGATCATCTGTGTCGGACCCGATGAGGAGGAAGCGCTTGACGCCCTGGTCAGCGCCGTAAAAGACGGTCTCGGCGAACCGACCGAGACTTCCGATACGGATGCGGGAGGGAATCAATGAAAAATTTTACAGTCAGACTTGCGGCAGTCATAAGCGCTTTATGCATGTGTCTTATGCTGTGCCAAGAGCAAATCTTCGCGGCGGCTGACCCTTCGGTCGTCACGACGAACGCCACAGCAGGATGGCCGCAGGCGGAGGATATTAACTCAACGACAGGCGTTCTGATAGAAGCCTCGACAGGAACTGTCCTCTTTAATAAATCGATGGATCAGCAGATGTATCCGGCATCGATTACCAAAGTCCTGACAACACTGGTAACGTTAGAGAACGGTAATATGTCCGATCCGGTAACGATGACGCAGACCGGAGTTAACTACGCTGTGGGCGGCAGCGCCAATCAGGGCACCAGGGTCGGTGAAGTTTTTACTCTTGAGCAGCTCCTCTATGGGACCATGCTCGCCTCGGCCAACGATATGGCAACGCAGATGGGAGAGTATATCGGCGGTTCAATCGAGAATTTCGCGGCAATGATGAATGCCCGTGCTGTAGAGCTCGGCTGCACCGGCACTCATTTTACCAATGCCTGCGGCATGCCGGACCCGAATCATGTCACGACAGCCCACGATATGGCGCTTATTATGCGGGCTGCGGTTGAGAGAGAAGATTTTAGAAAAATCGCCGGAACAGGATCTTATACGATTCCTGCAACAAATATGAGCGGAGAGAGATCAGTCACGAACCATGATCCGCTGCTGCTGAACAAAGATTTTATGTACAGCGGACTCATAGGCGGAAAGACCGGCTACACGGATGCCGCACAGAACACTTTGGTGAATGCGGCAAGCAGAGACGGCTTCACTCTGGTCTGTGTGACCATGCATGCAGTTGACGCGCCGAAAGCTGCATTCGATCATGTAAACCTCTTCAATTACGGGTATGATAATTTTGAGATGTGTGAAGTCCTGCCTGCCGAGTACTGTGTGGCCGGAAGAAACCGGATCGTCATACCGAAAGGGATGAAGCTTGAGGATCTGGAGGAGAATATTGAACAGTATGATGCGGATGGGACCGCAATGGTGCAGAAGACATATCAGCTGAACGGATATTCCCTTGGCTCGGTCACGCTGACCAAAGAGAACATGGATGCCTACGAAAAGAAACTCGAGGAAGAGGCGAAAGCAGCCGAGAGAGCTAAGAAGGAAGCGGCGGAATCGAAAAATTCGGCTGTTATCGGAGACAGAGAAGATAACTCATCCACTCTGAGCGATGTTTCAGAAGGAAAGCCGGGTCAGAAGATGACCGAAGCGGAGAAAAGTGCCGGTGAGAAGGTCGAGAAGATAAAGAACATATTCAAGGCCATCGTTGCCGGTATGACAGTTCTGGTCATCCTGTTCCTTGTTCTGCTTATCCGATACGTTGTGAAGAGCAAGCATTTCGATTAGAGGTATATGTATGAAAGTTGTTATTCTTGCAGGCGGATTCGGTACCCGGATCAGCGAAGAGAGCCATCTGAAACCAAAGCCCATGATCGAGATCGGCGAGAAGCCGATTCTCTGGCATATTATGAAAATGTATTCCAGCTATGGGTATAATGAGTTCGTTATCTGCTGCGGTTACAAGCAGCATGTCATCAAAGAATGGTTCGCTGACTATTATCTGATCAACAGCGATGTTACATTTGATTTCAGCCGCGGTGACAACCAGATGATCGTCCACAATAATTCTCTTGAGCCCTGGAAAGTGACACTTGTGGACACCGGGCTCAGGACCATGACGGGCGGACGCGTGAAGCGTGTGGCGGAGTATCTGGGTGACGGTCCGTTCATGCTCACCTATGGTGACGGTGTCGCGGATATTGATATACCGGCCCTCCTTGCCTTCCACGAGGAGCATAAAGGCCTGGTAACGATCACCTGCGCACAGCCCGCAAGCAGATTCGGCAATCTGGATATACATGACAACGGGTACGTGACCAGCTTCCGTGAAAAAAGCACTGCTGATACAGGCTGGGTCAATGCCGGCTTTATGGTGGTCGAACCCGAACTGATCGACCTGATCGATGGTGATTCTACTGTTCTTGAGAAGTATCCGCTGGAGGAAGCGGCAAGGCGGGGAGGCCTCTCCGCATACAGGCACCACGGTTTTTGGCAGTGTATGGATACCATGAGGGAGAAGGAGAAGCTGGAGGAACTCTGGTCTTCGGGAAAAGCGCCGTGGAAACTCTGGTAAAGAGGATGATGCCGTCCCGGAAGCGGCGCAGACTCTGATGGAACGTACCATGCCCGATGCGAACGGCGCGGAAGACGCCATCTTCCGACACTACTAACTAATGGAGTACTATTATTATGAATTTGGATTTCTACAGTGGAAAACGTGTATTTGTCACCGGCCACACCGGATTTAAGGGAGCCTGGCTGTCAAAGATCCTTTTGACTGCCGGCGCCGATGTGACCGGGTTTGCGCTGGACCCGCCCACGGACCCGGCGCTTTTTTCTCTTCTCAATCTTTCGAATGACATGGAGTCGATTATCGGAGATGTGAGAGACTATGATCATATGCTTGCTGCCATGAAAGCAGCAAAGCCTGAGATCGTGCTTCATCTGGCAGCCCAGCCGATTGTCCGGACATCCTATGAGGAGCCGCGCTATACGTTCGAGACTAACGTCATGGGGACGGTCAATATGCTTGAGAGTGTTCGGATGACGGATACAGTCCGCTCGGTCGTCAATGTTACGACAGATAAGGTCTATCTCAATGTCGAGCGTGAGGAGGGATACACGGAGGATGAGCCGCTGGACGGATATGATCCGTACTCCAACAGCAAGTCATGCTCGGACTTGGTTACCCACAGCTATGTAAATTCGTTCTTCAACGCACCGGGAGGACCGGCAGTGTCAACTGCCAGAGCCGGGAACGTAATCGGCGGAGGTGATTTTGCGAGAGACCGCATCCTGCCGGACTGCGTCAGAGCGATGGAAAAGGGAGAGCCGATCATCATCCGCAATCCGAGATCAGTTCGCCCGTTCCAGCATGTACTGGAACCTCTGTCAGCGTATCTGCTCCTTGCGGAGAGACAGCACGAGGATAAATCGCTGGCCGGTGCCTACAACGTAGGTCCGAACACCGGCGATACTGCCAGCGCGGGGGAGATCGCCGACTGCTTTGTCAAAGCCTGGGGCGGTGATGCCCGCTGGATCACCCGCGGGGACGGTGGTCCTCACGAAGCCGGGCTTCTTGCACTGAACAGTGACAAGATACAGAGAAACCTCGGATGGAGGCCCAGATGGAATATCATGGAGGCAGTGGAGAAGACGGTCGAGTGGTCGAAAATCTACGTAGCAGGCGGAGATGTTCTTAGCATCACCGAAGCCGAGATCAAAGAGTACTTCGACTGACTGGCGATACGGCAGCAAGCGGGATCATAAACGAGCGGAACATGAGTGTCCGGTCATACTAAAGTAAAAGAAGAGGAGAACATCATGCTCGAGAACCTTACAGAGAAAGAGGCAAGAGGAAAAATTCTGGAACTTGTTTCAGAGTATTATACGAATTTTCACGAAAAAAAGGGTGAGTATAAAGAAGGGGACCGCATTCCTTACGCATCCCGTGTGTATGATGCGAAGGAGATGACCAATCTGGTCGACTCAGCCCTGGATTTCTGGCTGACAGCAGGCAGATTCACCGAGAAGTTCGAGGCGGATTTCGCTGAATATCTGGGCGTCCGCGCCGTATCTGTTGTAAATTCCGGATCGAGCGCAAATCTTCTTGCCTTTATGGCACTGACATCTCCGCTGCTCGGAGATCGACGTGTACTTCCGGGCGATGAGGTCATCACAGTTGCAGCCGGTTTTCCGACGACTGTATCTCCGATCGTTCAGTACGGCGCTGTCCCGGTATTTGTGGATGTAACCATTCCGGAGGGAAACATTGACTGCTCCATGCTCGAGGAGGCATACTCCGAGAAGACGAAAGCTGTCATGATGGCGCATACGCTGGGCAACCCGTTCCCCATCAAAGAAGTGAAAGAATTCTGCGACAGGCATGGTCTCTGGCTCATTGAAGACAACTGTGACGCGCTGGGATCACTCTATACCCTTAACGGCGAGACACGGCTTACCGGTACATTCGGTGATATCGGAACATCCAGCTTCTACCCGCCGCATCATATGACGATGGGCGAGGGAGGGGCTGTCTACACCAACGACCCGCTGCTCCACAGAATCGTTCGCTCCATGCGTGACTGGGGCCGCGATTGTATATGTCCTCCGGGCCATGACAACCTCTGCGGTCACCGATTCGACAAGCAGTACGGAACACTGCCTCTCGGATATGATCACAAGTACGTCTACAGCCATTTCGGTTACAATCTGAAGATTACAGATATGCAGGCTGCGGTGGGCGTGGCCCAGCTGGAGAAGTTCCCGACATTTGCCGAGCGGAGACGCGAGAATTTTGCTTTCCTGACGGAGCAGCTGGCCGGGACGGAAGAAGCTTTCATCCTTCCGAAGGCAACTGAGAACTCCGACCCGTGCTGGTTCGGCTACATGATTCACTGCCAGGAAGGCACCAGCCGCAATGAGGTCGTCCAGTACCTTGAAAGGAACGGAGTACAGACCCGCATGCTGTTCGCAGGCAACCTTACAAGGCACCCTGCCTACACGAATGATCCGGTCGTTCAGAAGAACAGCCGCATAGTCGGTTCGCTGGAGAACACTGACCGTATTATGGCAAATGCATTCTGGGTCGGTCTCTATCCCGGCATGACCGAGGCAAAGTTGTCCTTCATGGCAAAGAAAATGAAAGAGGCAGCCGGTCTCTGAAATGAGGGTGAGTTATGAGCAGATCTGATATGAATATCGCCGAGAGGGCAAGATTTCAGGGATTTATGATCCTTGACAGGTTTCGCGGCGGAAAAATCGAAGAAAAAATCAGACAGGATATCAGGGCCTATAATGAAGGTACCCTGATTTATGAGACAAATGAGAAGATTCGCAATCTGATAGCGCACGCAGTGAGAACGACCGCGTTTTACTCGAAGTTCCCGGAAGATGTGGAACTAAAGGACCTCCCTGTCGTGAACAAGGATACCTGGCGCGGTGACTATGACGCCTTTATCTCCTCTGCCTACAGTGACAGAAAAGGATGCCGTGAGATGACGACCAGCGGTTCCACCGGAACTCCGTTCACCATGATACAGGATCCCGACAAGATAAAGCTGAACACTGCGGACAGCATTTTCCTCGGCATGCTTGGCGGCTATGCCATCGGAGAGAAGATGGCTTTTATCCGCGTGTGGGTAAATAATGTAAAAAAGAGCCGTTTGAGGCTTAAAATGGAAAACTCTCTGATGATAGACAGCTCTTCGCTCTCTGATGAGTCAATCGCAAAAATTATGAGAACGCTGAGACGGCAGAGAGTGAAGGTCCTCGTCGGCTACTCATCAGCCCTTGGCGAGATCAGCCGCTGGATCGACGCGACCGGGCATGATACGCGGAAGTACTCAGTCCGCGCTATTATTCCCATTTCCGAGACTATGCCGGATACTGTGAGAGCAAGACTTAAGGAGCAGTTCAACTGTACCTGCCAGGCCTGGTATTCGAACGAGGAAAACGGGATCATGGGTCTTCAGCTTCCGGACTCGAACAGTTACTATATCAACTCCGAGAGCTATTTCTATGAGATCCTCAAGATGGATTCCGACGAGCCCGCGGAGGACGGGGAGCTCGGCCGTGTGGTCATCACCGACCTTACGAACTACGCGTTCCCGATCCTGCGTTATGACAACGGCGATACGGCTGTTGCCCATACAGAAATCCGGGAGGGAAGGAAGAAGCTGTTCCTCACGGAGCTTTACGGAAGAAGAAGTGATCTGATTTACGACACAAGCGGGCATGCGGTCACACCCTACATTATCACGAACAACTTCTGGGATGTTCAGGGAGTCGCGCAGTACCAGTTCATACAGACAGGTCTTAAGGACTACGAGCTGCGCCTGAACGGTGACAGGTCCCTTATGAATGTGGATGATATGCTGGGCCGCATTCTGCCGACACTGGGCGAAGACGCGAATATTAATGTAGTCTATGTCGATGAAATACCGGTCCTCGCATCCGGCAAGAGAAAGTATATCGAGAACCGCTGCCCGGAATATCAGAGATAACTGGAGTATTGTATTTATGGTTGACACTTCGAACAAGAAGGTACAGATAGCATCCAATACAGTGTATACGATCGCCGGAGCACTCGTTCTGAACGGTGTGCTCCAGCTTCTCGTGTATCCGCAGCTCAACGCGCGCATGGGGGCGGAGGCCAACGGAACTGTCCTCTACATTATGGGGCTGGTCAGTATTCTCGGACCATCGATCGGACAGGCTTTGAACAATGCCCGACTGGTCATGCGGCGGGAATGCGAGGTAAAGAACGGCGACTACAATACGCTGCTCATCCTCTTCGGAGCTATCGGCACGGCTGTTGCCCTCATCATATCGAGAAATTCCATAAAGGGGATATTCTTTTACGTGATGACAGCTGCGCTCATCATGATCACGATTTTTCGCTATTATGGTGACGTCGAGTACAGGCTGACTCTGAATTATAAAAAGTATTTTATTTATTATCTGCTGATCTCAGTGGGTTACGCGGCAGGTTTTGCTGTGTACCTGATGCACGGGAGCTGGTTCTTTATCTTTCTGATCGGCGAGGCTGCTGCATTTGCATATCTTCTCCTGACCGGAAGCGTTTATAATAAGTTCTTCGTGAGATCTGAGTACTTTGCGCTGGCCATGAAGCGGGGCAGTATTCTTGTTCTCTCATATCTTGTGACCAATACTACCCTTAATATTGACCGTCTGGTCCTTAAGAACACTCTGGGCGGGACAGCCGTCACGCAGTACTATGTCGTGTCCCTGATCGGCAAGACGCTGGTGCTCTTCATAGCCCCGATCAATACGATCATCATTTCGTACCTGACCCGGGAAAAAGCGGCTCTCGGGAGAAAAAGGTTCCTGACCTTTGCCGGGGCGGGAATTCTTGTCAGTTTTATCTTCTTTTTGTGCTGCCAGATCGCGACGCCGATATTCATCCGGCTTTTCTATCCGGACCTTTATGAATCGACAAGGCAGCTCGTGACGGTCGTCAATATAAGTCAGATCCTCAGTATGCTGTCAGCTTACCTTTTTATTCTGGTACTCACTTTCACAGGGGAGAAGTGGCAGCTTACACTGCAGACAGCGCATCTTATTGTGCTCTGCCTGCTGATTTTTATAACGATCGGCAGCGGGTCGCTTCTTACGTTTTCTACAGCGGTCCTGGCCGCTAACGCGCTGAGAATATGCGCGGTGCTTGTTCTCGGATTTGCAAAATCAAAGTAATAGGAGGGATTGATTATGAAACAGGCAGGCGAAGTTCTTCGCCGGATCGCATTCTTCGGGCTTGATGGGATGCGCGGCGGTAAGATGAGAAGACTGCTGGATGTGAATAAGAGTGAAATTATTCGGGGCATTACGCAGGAATATCAGGACAGAAGGCTGGATCAGATCCTGACTTACGCGAGAGAGAACTGTGAGTTTTACAGAGATCTGCCGGCAAATGAATCTCTGACCGATTTTCCTGTTCAGAACAAAGGTGATTTTATAGAGCACTATGAGGGAATCCTCAGTGATGAGTTCAGGGATGAACGGGACAAGCTGACGAAGCTTTCAACGAGCGGCTCTACAGGTACCCCGTTCACCGTGCTTGCCGATAAAGACAAGATGTCCCACGTATATATGAATTTCATGTCCGTCATGGAGCTGAACGGCTTCAGGCTCGGAATGAAGAGAGGCGAGTTCCGCGCGTGGATCAAGGGAAAGAATACCATCAGCAGATGGCACTCCTTCAAGAATAACCTGCTCATGATCGATATATCCAATATGGGCGATGAGAGCGTGAAAGCGATCCTTGACCGCATAAAGAGAGAGCGGATCCAGGTCCTGGTCGCCTACTCCAGCGCGATTCAGGCTCTGTGTGACTATGTGGAAAGAAGCGGCTATGACGCGTCGGGATGGTCTGTCGAGATGATCTTTACAATGGGAGAAGCCCTTCCTGCCGGAACAAGAGAGAAGGCAGCGGAGCTTTTTGGCATTACCCCGGTTCTTTCCTACGGAAATAATGAGAATGGGTTCGTCGCGGTAAGCCTGGGCGGCAGCGATCTCTATACGATCGACCTTTATAATTATTATGTCGAGATACTTAAGCTGGACAGCGATGAGCCCGCGGAAGAGGGCGAACTCGGCAGGATCGTCGTCACGGATTTTTATAATCGCGCTTTCCCCATGATCCGCTATGACACGGGGGATACAGGAAAAATCCGAAAGTTTAAGGACGAGAACGGGAGGCTCCATGCATGCTTTACCGAGATCTACGGCCGCCGCGGTTCTCTTCTCTACAATACGAAGGGCGAGCCGCTCTCGATCCATGTATTTATGAATGTTCTGCTTAATTTTGAAGGTCAGATACAGCAGGCAAAGTGTATTCAGACCGGAGAGAAAGAGTATACGCTGGAGATCAACGCGCTGAAGCTTCCGATCGACGAGGAAAAGGTCGTATCGGCTTACCGCCATTACCTTGGTGATGACGCAGACATCACCGTCGAATACCTTGAAGGCAGAATTCCGATCCAGCAGTCAGGCAAGACGATGGTGTGCGAGAACCGCTGGAAGAGATGAGGGGGACAGACCGTGATAAAAGTATCTGATTATATCGCTGAATTTCTTGCCGATCATGGTGTCCGTGAAGTGTTCATGGTCACCGGCGGCGGGGCTATGCACCTTGATGACGCGCTCGGTCATTCAAAGCGCCTTCGCGCTACATATCATCACCATGAACAGGCCTGCGCCATGGCGGCAGAGGCCTATTCCAGAATACATAATATACCTGCCTGCGTATGCGCTACCTGCGGTCCCGGAGCTACAAATGTCATGACCGGTGTTCTGTGCGCGTATATGGAATCACTGCCCATGATTGTTCTCACTGGTCAGGTCAGGACGCAGGTCACAGTGCGAAGCACCGGGCTCGATCTCCGCACCATGGGTGTGCAGGAGTACGACGTGACAAAGAGTGCAGCTCCGATGACTAAGTATGCGGTCATGGTGGAGAAGGCGGAAGATATCCGCTATCACCTCGAGAAAGCCATGTTCCTTTCGATGTACGGAAGACGCGGACCGGTCTGGTTGGATGTGCCTATGGATATTCAGGCAGCCAGAGTGGAGCCGCAGGAGCTTAAGTCATTTGACCCGGAGGAGGAAGGACTTAAGTGCGTTCCATCAATTCCGGATGAGACCATCACAAAGATTCTTGAAATACTTCTTCGCGCGGAGAGACCTCTTATCTTCGGTGGTTTCGGCATCAGGGCGTCGGGGGCATATGATCTTTTTAAGGAGCTTGTGACAAGACTTGGTATCCCTGTCATTGACGGCATGTCCAGCGTGGATCTCATGGAGGAGGATCATCCTCTCTACGCCGGAAGAAGCGGCATGACGGGCAGCCGCTCCGGGAACTTTGCCCTGCAGAACTGTGATGTACTCCTGTCGATGGGCAGCCGCCAGAGTATCCACCAGACAGGCTTTTCCTTCGATACCTGGGCAAGAGAAGCTTACACGATCATCAATGACATCGATATAAATGAGATCAGAAAGCCGAACCTGCATGTGGATCTTCCTGTCTGCGGTGATGTCAGGGAGCTCATCACAAAGCTTTTGGACCGCACGGAGGGCGACGGAATATTCGCTGTGGACGAATGGATCGCGAGAATCCATGAATGGAGACGGAAATACCCCATTGTCACCGAGAGCGAAAAAGGCCCGCAGCCGGACGGACTTGCCAACACGTACAGGTTCTATGATGTGCTCTCGGACCTCATGAAGGAGGATGACATTCTCTGCGTATCCTGCGGGACGTCCCGCGTTGCCGGCAGCCAGACTTTCCGCATAAAGAAAGGACAGCGGTTCATCACGAATTCCTCCACAGCCTCCATGGGCTACGGTCTCCCCGCGGTGGAGGGACTGGCCCGCGCATGTGAAGGGAAGGATATTACCCTTGTCACAGGCGAGGGGAGTTTTATGATGAATATGCAGGAAATGCAGACGATCAGGACGAACAATATGCCGGTCAGGATCTTCATGGTCTGCAACGGCGGTTACCATTCAATCCGCCAGACCCAGAACGCGTTCTTCGGCAAACCTCTCATCGGAATAGGTCCGGAGAGCGGCGACCTCTCCTTCCCCGATACAGGAAAAATTGCTGACTGCTTTGGCTTTTCCTACGGGGAGTGCATGTCAAATGAGACAATCGCCGAAGACCTTGCCCGGGCAATGGAGCTTCCGCTCCCTGCCCTTATCCGGGTCGAAGTTACTACCACCCAGAAGACAGAGCCCAAGGCGGCATCCAGAAAGCTTGCGGATGGAACTATGGTGTCATCACCGCTCGAGGATATGGCCCCGTTCCTTTCGAGGGAAGAGCTGCGGGCCAATATGCTGATTCCGCTCACACCGGATGAGGACACGGACTGAAGAATGAGCCTCCGGCGGATCGCGGAGCTGAGCAGAAGATATACAAGCGCGTCGCACAGCTTATGCGATCAGAGATTGTGATTTACAGAAAATTAGAGAGGTTGCCAGAAATATGGAAGAGAAAAAGAAACTGATTTCTGTCGTCATCCCCTGCTATAACGAGGAAGAAAACGTGCAGGCGATGACTGACACCGTCACCCGGATCATCACGAGTGAGCTGCCGGAGTATGATTATGAGATAATTTTTATTGACAACCATTCTCAGGACGGGACTAAGAGGATCATCAGGCGCATCTGCGAAGAAGACCGGCATGTTAAGGCCATTTTCAATGCGAGAAACTTCGGCCAGATGCGGTCGCCGGTTCACGGATTCAAGCAGGCTATGGGTGACTGCGTGATCCGCCTGAATGCGGATTTCCAGGATCCGCCCGAGCTCATCCCGACTCTGGTACATAAATGGGAAGAGGGAAACAAAATCGTTCTCTGCATCAAGAATAAGACAGAGGAAGGTCCGCTCATGGCTTTCGTGAGACGGCAGTATTATAAGTTCCTGAGAAAGATCACTGACATAGGACATATCGAGAATTTTACAGGTTTCGGACTTTTTGACAAGGCTTTTGTCGACGTCGTAAGAAATATCCATGATCCGATGCCGTATTTCAGGGGTATGGTGGCAGAGTTCGGTTTCGACTACGCGGTCGTTCCCTACGAGCGGCCGAATAGGAGAGCGGGAAAGAGTAAGAATCATTTCTACAGTCTGTATGATGTCGCTATGAACGGTATCACTTCTTACTCAAAAGTTATCATGCGACTTGCGACGTTCATGGGATTTACCATCGGTGGTTTAAGCTTTCTGGTCGCCATCATTTACACGATCCTGAAGCTTATTCACTGGGACTGGTTCCGCTCCGGAATCGCGCCCCTTATCATCGGTGTGTTCTTCCTCGGAGGTATCAACCTTTTCTTCACGGGACTGCTCGGAGAATATATTCTGGCAATCAATTCCAGAGTTCTTGACCGGCCGCTTGTCGTGGAGGAGGAGAGACTGAACTTTGATGAACCTGAAAAGGAGTCGGCATGAATCCTATAATCAGCGAGGACATGAAAGAGATCCTGGAGTCGGGCATTATAGATTTTGAAAGGCTCCGGGGAAAAACAGTCCTGATCACGGGGGCATACGGTATGCTGGCCTCTTATCTGGTGTTCATGATGATATACTTTAATGAACAGTCAGGAGAAGAGGACCGGATACAGATCATTGCCCTCGGCAGGAATCGGGACAAGATGAAAGCGCGCTTTGACCGGTATATAGAGCGGGATTATTTCCGCTTCCTCCAGCGGGATGTGACCGGGAAAATAGAAGTGGACGGACCGGTCGATTTTATAATTCATGCCGCGTCCCACGCCAGCCCGAAGCACTACGGGACAAACCCCGTAGGTGTCATGGGACCTAATCTTCTGGGAACGATTCAGACCTTGGAGCTGGCCAGAGAAAAGAAGTCACAGGGATATCTTTTTTTCAGCAGCGGTGAGGTCTACGGCGCGTGCCAGGTTCCTCTGGTCGGGGAACACGATTTCGGTCCCTATGATCCGACAAACCTTCGGAGCTGCTACGGCGAGAGCAAGAGAGCCGGAGAGACGCTGTGCGTTTCATACGCCCACCAGTACGGTGTGCCGGCCAAAATAGTCAGACCATCACACACTTACGGACCGACGATGGATCTTCAGGGAGATGACCGGGTATTTGCGTCTTTTGTCGCGGATGCGGTCTATGGCCGTGACATAGTCATGAAGAGTGACGGGACAGCGACCAGGAATTTTATATATCTGGCTGACGCCGCCTGCGCGTATCTGAAGGTACTTCTCGACGGTGAGCCGGGGGAGGCCTACAATGTCACGAACCCGGAAGGGCGGTGTTCCGTAGGCGATCTTGCAAGACTGGTCACACGCCTTGCGCCGGGTGACGCGAAAGTGCGGATCGAAGCCGAGGATGCGGGTTATGTCGGACGAGGCAAGAATGTGTATACCATGCTGGATACATCCAAGATAAGCAAACTTGGATGGCACTGCCGGTATTCGCTGGAGGATGGGTTCGAGAGAACCATCCGGTCATTTTTGAACAATTGATTTTTGCAATATTTTTTTGTTACGCCGCATCGGTGACCTTTGGAATTAGAGTACAGATAACAGTTCAGACAGGCTGCAACTCACAGTTCGCTAATCCGGCAGCAAAGCATTCATCTTCGTGAGAAAACATTGTATATCCGACCGAGAGATCAGAAAATGCCATGGCATTTTCTAAGCTCGCAGGGAAGGATATACGGTTTTCGATGAAGATGATGTTTGCGGCCGGATTCTGGAACTTAGCTGCAGCCTGTCTTTACTGTTATCTTGTGTAGTACCCGTATTCGGTAAAGCCGACCAGATATACTTTCCGGAGAGTGAAATCTTCGGGCAAGATGGAGGGATAAGAGGTGAAGACAGCGTTCTGATCCGCAAGCTCACCTCGTATATAGTCCAAATTCTCTTTGTTCCTGTCCGGGAAATCCGTCGGATAGATCTGCGGATCCCAGCCGAGCTTATAGTACAGCTGTGGAACGCCCATGCCGTATGCGAACGTGTCGGGAGGAACCTCTTTAGAGATCAGCTCAATATGTTCCTCCTCAACCTCGCTGTTCCAGCTGCCGACCTGTCGGTTGGTCAGCCCCTGCTGGATATACAGTACCCCCTCGACGGAAATCCAGAATATCGCGAAGAAGAGGGCGCAGCCGACTGCATAGCGGCCAAGCCTGTACGCTTTGACACCGCCCTCAAAAAGAGTATCCCTGTCTATGAATCTGTCCGCCGCATAACCTGCCAAAAGCGCCATCTGTATGAACGCGATGGACATATTTCCGTAAGAAGGACGGTTAACAAAATAGATCATCGAGGAGAAGCCGGATAAGGCAATTCCGACCGTATATATGCCGGTCAGGCGCTCGTCATCGGAAGCCTCCGATCTTCCCCTAAGGACTGAAAGCAGCGTGAATCCGAAGAGAAGGATCTGAAGGAAATAAAGGTGACCGACTGACGGAAGCGGCAGGCTGAGGTTATTTACATTGTATGTTCCGGAGTACAGGGGATATATGAACTGTCGGAAGGAAATCATTCCGCCGCCGACTGCCAGGTTGTAGACTTCCACGATTCCGACCGCGCATGCCAGCGCAAGGACAACGAACACGACAAGAAGAGCCGATGTTTTTATGGCGGAGACTGAAATCCATTTCTCTTTGTAATGTGTCTTAAGAAAGATACAGAACGCGAATATGACTGCGGTGAAGAGACCGGTCTCGAAGTTCCATACGAATGCCAGCGACGCGATTGCGAACCTGACGAGAAGTCTCAATACAGAGGGACCTTCTTTTGGATGCTTTGATTCCCAGGCGAGGAAGGCCAGGGCGAGCATCGGGAACAGCAGTCTGTGCGGGTTGATCTGGAAGTATACGCCTCTTCGTGTCAGGAGCGTGGATGTGCTGAGAACCGCAAGCATGGTAAAGAAATAGACCAGGTCTCTCTCAATCAGGACGTCAGCTGCGTAGGAGGCAGCCATGAACGAAATGAAGGAAAAGACACAGATCGCAAGGGCGACTGCTCTGAAGTTGCTGCCAAAGAGTTTGACCAACGGGAGATATATAATTCCGTGATGACCGTAAATATTGATGTGATGATTGTCAAAGGGAATCATTCTGGCGGTGTTGATGATCGTCGTTGTGTAGGCGTCGACATGAAGAATACCGCCGCCGTTGTCCATGAACGGTTCCGGGCACCAGGCGTAAACTGCCGCTAATAAGGAAATAAGGAGTGCTGTCATAAGGCGGATCACTCTGTTTTTACCGGTGCCGAATCTGCCGAAGACATACAGAATAAGAGCGGGAACAAGCATGAAGGCGAAGTAGACAGGATGCGGGAAAAAGTGTCTCAGCGCGTAGGCAGCGGAATCTCCGGGGAACAGAGTGTTCTCGTTAAGGTAGACCTTGTAAATGAGCGCGATGATCATGGCTCCTGCCGCCAGATGGACCGGGACGAGAAGCGCATTCATGACCCTGGCGGGCGTACTGTCGGGCGATATGCTCCTGCCAAGAAAATCAGTGACCAGGAAACATATAGTTGCGGCTACACAGATTCCGAGGATAGAAGCGACAAATAAGAAGAGGTTGAAGTTCACCGGAAAATCTGCTGTGCCCTCGTTATATGGAAGCCCGCAGGCAGTATGCCATGCCGCGATGAGAAGTAAAGCCAGAAAGATATAGACGGTCGTATCCGCATTTCTGTTTGTCTGTTTCACTTTTCCCCCCTTGATTGATTATCACACTTTTTGTTTTTTTCTGCGCCCGAAGGGCAGTATGAACAGGATGAACCACACAGCGAGACCGCCTGCCGAAATAGTTGCCGCCAGTTTCAGATACGGGAGCCGGTAGGTCATTTTGACATTGCAGGTGCCTTTCGGAAGCTCGACACCGCACAGGCCGCCGTTTATGTTCTGGACCTGAACATCATTGTCGTTTACTGTCGCAGTCCACCCGGATGTATAGGGAATCGGGATGCAGAGCATACCGGATTCTTCCGGGTTCTTCACTACAGCGCTGTAGACATCATTCTCAAATGTGATATCAGAGATGTCCGTCGCCTTGAGGTCCTGAAACTCAAGAGCGGCACTTATATCAGTTATAAGACTGAGATCTCTGAAAGTGACTGAACTGTTGTCGCTGAGGTCCACGCGGATATTGTTAGCCTGGTCCGGAAGGAGTTTCGATATATCGGGCAGGGCTGCGCTCATGGGAATAATCTCATTGTCACAGTCCGAAAGATCAGGATAAGCATTACTCAGGATAAATGTCTGGAGAGTTCCGTCACCGACAGTCTTTGCGGGGTCGACTGCGATGTGCAGATACTGGACTTCGAACTCGTCATCGGACAGGGCGTCGTTAAGAGCCATGATGAAGAACGGATCTTCACCCACTGCTGTTGCAGTAAATGTGCCGTCCTCGTTTTTCTCTATGCTGCAATTATTAATGTGACTGATCTTGTCGACAAGGGCCATCGGCTTGCCCCGGTGGATGTCATATTCCCTGAGGGAGACATTGCCGTCTCCGCCGTTTGTCTTGTAATAAGCATTTGTGAGGACTTTCATTCGTTCAAATGAATCCAGATCCTCGAACGCGGATTTGCGGATCTGATTGTGATACAGATAACCGAACGGGAGAGAGTTATTGTTGACAAATATTTTATTTGTGTCAGTCACATCGACCTGAGTGAAGAGAGAAGTCTCCATCGAGTCCCCGATACGATCCTCCCCGTTATCCGTGATCAGATATTTACCGCTAAGGAGAGTGAAAAGATAATACTCGTCATAGCCGACGATGAAAAAGTTGTCGGACAGCTGATTGACACGGTGCGCCCTGCTCAGCGTGTGAAGACTGGCGGGGTTGACGCTTGAATAGCTGGTCGTGGATTTGAACCCGTCGACCATGCCTTCATTTGCATAATTGTACTCTGTCGAGGTATTGATCCGATAGAAGCCGCTGTCCAGCGATGTTATATAGGAGACAGCGTCATTGGTTCCGTCATTGTAGAGTGACGAAGCGTATTCTTCGCGGGTAACGTAATCGCGCTCGTACAGAGAAGCTGAATTGGCAATTACCAGTTCCGCGCATACTGCAAGCAGAAGAAGCGCACGCGCGCCGCCTCTGATTTTTTCAAATACATGCAGGAAGAGCAGGAACGCATAGACAGCTACGGAACCGGCAGCAATGATGACTGCCTGCCTTGAGAGGTCAAAATTGAACAGCGGGGCATAGTGATGCAGTCCGTAAAGTATCGCCGCTGCCCCTGACGATGCGATGGCAACAGACAGAACAAGACGGACCTTTCCCGGACCTTCCGTGAGAGCACGGACGAAAAATGCGATAGCTATGACTTCCGCAAAGCAGATCATGAAAGAGTATCGCTGCGATGAAATATTAAATGTGAGCAGCCAGCCTGCACCCCGAAAATAGAGCATGGCGGTGCAGACTGATGTGAGCAGTATGACCGGGATAACTCCTTTTTTGGAAAGCAGCAGATAGATGACGGAGAAAAAGAACAGAGTACTGACGAACAGGACCGCGATCTCATAATAATTGAGCTGGCCTGTGAAAGCGTTGCCTGTCCCGAAAAGATCGGTCGAGAAAAATCTGCCGATGAATGTCAGATACGTACGAAGGTCGTAGGGCTGTTTAATAATTTCAAAGCCGTATTGCTGCGTTGTCTCTGTGCGGTTGCTGGTCAGGAAGGACGAGATGATCGGGAGAACGGATACCGCTCCTATCACGACAGAGAAAATGCCTATGAGAAGAAGCCGCATAAGCCTCAGGACTGTAGTGAGGACGCGGTTTTCTTTTTTAGTGCCTTCCGGCAGATCCCGCCTTTCACCGGCAATCAGTGTATAAAGGAGTGTGTACACTGCGGTGAACGCGGCGGTCATATAGTAGAAATAGTAGTTGGAAATCAGGCAGAGAGCCAGAGCGGGAATCAGTAAAAAATAATATCTTTTGAACCCTGTGTCGTAAGCCCCCTGAAGGAGGAACATGACCAGAGTGAACATCAGAATACATGTGCCGAAGCTGTAGTTCTGACCCCAGAGGATGATATAGCTCGCATATGCCCAGATGAGAGCGGGGATTACAGCAGCATCTTTATTTTTTAGGAGTATGCTGAAATAACCGTATCCGAGGAGGACGGTCAGATTGTGCTGTATGTACAGGAATATGAGAATGCCGATGTGGAACCGGTCCCTCCCAAAGATCAGGAGGAACAGCTTCAGTGGATTCAGATATTGAAGAAATGTCGCAGTGGTGTCGCTGCCAAGACCGGATTCAAGTGTGAACGCGGAAAAGTCGCGGCTTTTCAGCAGGCGGGACAGCATTGTTATGATCGGATAGCTGGATGACATGCCATCCGAGCCGAGGTCCGTGTACATGAAGACTGCGTCGCCGAAAATAAAACGCCGGTAGAGCGCAAGAAAAATCGCGGAAGACAGCACAAGCAGAAGGAGAATTCTGTGCTTTTTAATAAATGTCATATGCATCCTCTTTCTTTTAGGGCTGCTGTAATAAGGCGTGTCCCCACTGCATATAGCTGACATTATCTGCAAATGTCAGCCATATGCAGTGCGGACACAGTCTAACCGACAGCCCCATAATTGTTTATTTATGTCAGCTGGCGCTGACTCTAATCCCGCGCCAAGTCTCGAAAGCGAGACTTGAACAGTCGGAGAAGCGGTCACGGTTCAGAGACCGAAGAAAGCCCGTACTTCGCGTATCACGGTCTGTCTGTTCTCGTCTCCGATTCCGTAATAGAGCGGAAGGCGCAGGAGGCGCTCGCTCTCCTTCGTCGTGTATTCATCGATACCGTCGAACCTGCCGAATTTGAGACCGGCCGGAGCGGAGTGGAGCGGGATATAGTGGAATACCGCAAGGATGCCATGTTCTCTGAGATGGCGAATCATGGCAGAGCGCTCTTCAATGTCACGGAGCTTGATATAATACATGTGCGCGTTATGCTCACAGTCCGCAGGAATCCGCGGACGCTCGATCAGATGCTGATCTTCCAGATCTTTGAAAGCCGCATGGTAAGTATTCCATGTCTTCATGCGGTCGTTGTAGACCTTATCATAGCTTTCCAGCTGAGCCCAGAGATAGGCAGCGTTCAGATCACTCGGAAGGTAGGATGAGCCGTAGTCGACCCAGGTGTATTTGTCGATCTGCCCGCGGAAATACTTGCTTCGGTCCGTACCTTTCTCACGGTAGATCTCGGCTTCGTCGCGATGGTCGAGGTTCGGCAGGACAAGAGCGCCCCCCTCACCCATGGAGAAGTTCTTTGTCTCATGGAAGGAGAAGCAGCCGAAGTCTCCGAGATTTCCCAGAGGCCTTCCCTTATATGTCGAGCCGAAGCCCTGAGCGGCGTCCTCGACGACGATGAGACCGTGCTTTGCAGCGATCTTGTTGATCGTGTCCATCTCGCATGCGACGCCTGCGTAGTCGACGGTCGCGATGACTTTGGTCTTCTCTGTGATAGCCGCCTCGATTTTTTTCTCATCGAGGTTCATGGTATCCGGGCGGATATCGACAAAGACCAGAGTGGCTCCCCTCTGAACGAACGCGTCCGCCGTGGAGCAGAACGTGTAAGACGGGAGAATGACCTCATCGCCGGGGCCGACTTTTGTGAGAAGTGCCGCCATTTCGAGGGCTGCCGTTCCGGAGGTGGTGAGGTAGGATGCCGGGAAGTTGAAACGCTCGTTGATCCAGGCCTGGCACTTTTTCGTGAAGGGCCCGTCGCCGCAGATCTTGCCGCCGCGGGCAGCCTGTTCCATATATTCGATTTCCTTACCCGTGAATGGGGGAATATTAAAATCAATCATAGTAATGCTCCTTATAGTCATAAGTAAGAATATTTTACTACTAATTATATGCAAAGCGCAAGCGGTGAAAGCAGTTTGTCTAAACTTCCGCGCATGCCCCCGCACCAAGGCCTGCCATTTTATCAACGATCGTAACGGTTCATACAGGCTGCGCGATAGTTCCGGGATCCGGCCGCAAGCATCATCTTCATCGAAAAACGCCGGTCACTTCCTCGAGCTTAAAAATGCTAAAGCATTTTTGATCTCTCAGTCGGACCGACAATGTTTTTCTCACGAAGATGGATGCTATGCTGCCGGAACGGAGATGAAGTTCAGCCTGTCAGAACCGTTACTGCGTCCTTGCTGTCCCACGGAAGATACCCCTGCCCTTGCAGCTGATAGGTATGAAATCAGAAATCATTTCTACTTCTACAGATGACGGGTATGTAATTCAGAACCCCGCCTGCTAAGTACAGACGGGGTGAGATTCATTCCATATGGCAGGCTGACAGAGCCTCTTTCCGGATGAGTTCAAATTCACTTACTGAGGAACACGGTGCGTAGACCTGACCGATCCGGTCAGTGCCATCGTGCATGACCGGGAGCAGCGCTCCCGCAGCGTAGTCGAAGGAGACGAAAATGTTTCGATCTCTGAGGGAACGGATCTTCTCGTAGTCGATAGAGACAAGCCTATGCTCCTCTGTCACATAGAGGAGCGAAGCCATACAGGGGACAGCCTTCTGCAGTGAGAAGTCTGCAGGCAGACCGCAGGCGGCTTTTATCATAAGCCCGTAATAGTCGATCCCGCCATACATTGAAATCAGCTCCGGGATGCAGGTCGCGCCGCATCTGCCGCCCGCCTCGATCACGTAGAGCTCGTCTCCGCACACGAAGGCATCGATGTTCATCGCGCAGTTATTCATGCCGGAGGCCTGTATAATCTTGTTTACCTGATTTTCTATGTCGTCACGGAGAACCGGGGAAACTTCATAGGGAAAGATGTGGCCTACGGGGACTGTCGCCCTGCCCCCTTTATATACGAGTTTATCGTGGGGCAGGAGAAGGACGGGGCGTCCTCCCGACACGAAGGCGTCAATGCCGATCTCGTGGCCGATGATGCACTTTTCGACAAGAAGATAGTCCTTCCCGGTGACTTTCATGGCCTCAGCATAAGCGGCGGGCATTTCGTCTTCCGTATCGACCCTTATGATGCCCCGGCTGCCTGATTTGTCAGTCACCTTGACGACGCAGGGCGGACCTATCTTTTTAAAGGCTGCGATGGCCTCCTTAAGAGAGTATATTTTCTCGAAGGCGGCGGTGCGGACACCGGCTTCAATGAATCTCTTCTTCATGACGGATTTGTCCGTGAGCACGCGGGCAGCCTGCCCGGATATACCCGAAAGCCCCATGGTATCATTGACAAGACCGATGGAACCCATGGCGACATCGGTTCCGGTCGTACAGATTCCGTTTATGTTTATATTCCTCGCCGCGTCAAGGATAGCTTCCGAGTCTGTCGTGTCGAGATAGAGTACTTCGTCAGCAATGTCGAATCCCGGGTAAGGTCCGGGATAGCTCACAACTATGGTGTGATAACCGAGCTCTTTAGCTTTCTTAATAAGAGGGACCTGATAGATGCCTGCTCCGAGGATCATTAGGTTATTAGTCATCGCTTTATCCTTTCAAAAATGAATCCGGCCGGAGCCGGATCGCAACAGTTCAGACAGGCGCATCTCACAATTCGCTTCTCCGGCACAAATCATCTTGTATGTCGTCAGCCGTTCTGATTCCTGTTTATATAGTTCTCGGCCAGCCCATGATAGCGGACAGTTTCCGTACCGGTTGTGCCGTCGTGCCTGCGATGGACAGGCATGTCGAGGTTCACGGTCTCGCGTATGATATACTGGGGGGTTCCGTTGATGGAAAGGATCAGCTTTCCGATATACTCTCCCAGAATACCCAGTATCAGCATGATTACACCGCTGAAGATCAGCAGGCAGGCCATGAGGGATGCCCAGCCGACGGTCATATCGGGGGTGACCAGCTTTCGGATTATGGTCACCAGCGCGGACACAAGACCGATCATGGAAAAAATCACACCGAGGAAGAAGGATATGCGGAGCGGGAGGACCGTATAATTAAAATAGGCAAGCCAGAGCCGCATGAGCTTTCGCAGCGTGTAGTTGGATGTTCCGACTTCGCGCTTGTGATGTTCGACCATAACATTTCCTATGTTGGATGTCGTGCGGTAGAAGAGGCCGTCGACGTAAGGGTTGAAATTCTTGTAGAGGATGACCTCATCGCGGACAGCCCTGGTGATGACCCAGAAATTGCTGGAAACGATTTCCTTCGGCCGTCCCAGCAGAATGCGGGATGAGACCTCGTTGAACTTGCTTGTCAGGTTCTTTAGAAATCCGTTTTTCTTCTGGGCATATTGGCCGTACACGAGGTCATAACCCTCGGACATCTTGTCGAGCAGCTTGAAGACCTGGGAAGGGTGCGTCTGCATGTCATCATCCATACCGAGGACGTAGTCTCCGTCTGCATAATTGAGGGCAGCCATGAGCGCGTTATGCTGGCCGAAGTTGCGCATCAGATTGATGCCGTGTACGGTCGGGTATTTTTCAGCAAGGCGTGTGATGGCCCCGAATGTGTCGTCGCGTGAATAGTCGTTCACGAGGAAGAAGTCGCAATCGTACTCATCGTGCTGACTGAACTCGTCCATGACCATTGTGACGACTTTTTCTATTGTGGCTTCCGAGTTATAGCATGGAATAATAATTGAAACCAGCATTTTTTTCCTCTCTTTTTTAAATAGAAGGCAGTTCTTGCGAAACCGGACGATTGGCAGAGCTTCGCATCTGCCCGTATATCACTGTGTGAGATGTTCTGTCTCTTTGAGACCATGCGGATACTAATTTCGGTCACAGAAGTTCCAGCGCGTCGTAGAACAGCGGCGTGCCTCCCGTGTGGATAAAGAGTATATTCTTGTCCTCAATATTATTCTCCTTTAGATAGGAGAGCATACCGGTGAAAGCTTTTCCGGTGTAAGTCGGGTCGAGACAGATACTGTCACGACGCCACTCTGTGCGGATAATCTCGAGGATCTCCTCGTTGTATTCTCCGTACCCGCCGGCAAGGTATTCATCTGCAAGAATGATCTCATCAGCAAAGCGCGGCGGCAGAGTCTTTCCTTCATCGCGGAACCACTCGGTGACCCCGCATTTTATGATCCCGGTCCCACGTTCTTTGTCTCTTGAGACAGAGATACCGACGATCTTTCTGTCATCTTCCCGGACAAGATGTCCGCAGACGAGACCGCTCTGTGTAGCTCCGGTTCCTGAAGCGTGGAAAATGTAATCAAATCGAATTCCCATGGCCTCTTCCTGAGCGCAGATCTCATCGTAGGCCCTGGCGTAAGCTCTGGCGGCACAGCCCTCATTTCCGGTCCCGAATCGGTTACCGTATATGTAATAGGGTATGAGTCCGCGGGAGGCCGCCCTTCGGAAAGCCTCATCGACAGCAGGAGCGATTGCGTTCTTGGCACAGTAGATGATCTCTAAGCCGAGAAGACCGACAAGGACGCTGTTTTTTGTCTTTCTGTGGACGCCGTCCGGATCGTCGGAACAGATCATCATGCATGGAATGCCTTCCATATAGCATGCGCTTGCGAGGACCCGGCAGAGATTGGAACGGCTGTTGCCGTACATAATGAGACAGTTCCCGCCCTTTGTCTTCATGTCCTCAAGGAACTCATGGGCAATGCGCACTTTGTTTCCGCCGCACGAAAAGGGGAGCAGATCGTCTCTTTTAATGTAGAAATTGTTGCCGGGGACGTTCAGCTTTGTGATCGGAGTGTTTTCTAAAATAACCATAAATTTATACCTTTTGTCTTGAAAAGCAACTTTTAATAGTATACTATCAACAGTCGGACGTGGCAAGCATTCTTGCATGATGGTGCTTTGAATGGTATACTGTCTTTAACTGTCTACCCAAACCAAAAATTACGAGGTGAAAATATGAGAACATATGTCGTCACAGGCGGCGCCGGTTTCATCGGCTCTAATTATATTCATTATATGTTCAAAAAATACGGCGATGAGATCCGTATTATCAATGTCGACAAGCTGACATATGCGGGCAATCTCGAGAATCTTAAGGATGTCGAGGATCGCCCCAATTATACATTTGTAAAAGCTGATATCTGTGATACGGAAGCAATCAACAAGATCTTTGAGGAAAATGATGTCGACCGCGTCGTACATTTCGCAGCTGAGAGCCATGTGGACCGCAGTATAAAGGATCCGGGCGTATTTGCAAGAACGAACGTACTCGGGACACTCACGATGCTGGCGGCAGCCAAGGCAGCCTGGGAACTGCCGGACGGATCTTTCAAGGACGGAAAGAAATTCCTGCACGTTTCAACGGACGAAGTCTACGGATCACTGTCCAACCCGGACGATTACTTCTATGAGACAACACCGTATGATCCGCACAGCCCGTATTCAGCGAGCAAGGCTTCTTCCGATTTCATGGTCAAGGCTTTCATGGACACGTATAAGTTCCCTGCCAATATAACCAACTGCAGCAACAACTACGGTCCCTATCAGTTCCCGGAGAAGCTGATCCCGCTCATGATCAACAATGCCCTTCATGGCAAGGCCCTCCCGGTATACGGCGACGGAAAGAACATCCGTGACTGGCTGTATGTCGAAGATCACTGCAAGGGTATTGACCTTGTACAGGAGAAGGGAAGACTCTTCGAGACATATAACATCGGCGGACATAATGAGCGGGAGAATATCCAGATCGTAAAGACGATTATTTCCACTCTGCGTGAGGAACTTGACGACAGTGATCCGAGAAAGGAGCACATCTCCGAGGATCTGATCAAGTACGTTGAGGACCGCAAAGGTCACGACAGAAGATACGCGATCGCGCCGGATAAAATCAAGGCTGAGGTGGGCTGGTATCCGGAGACGACATTCGAAGTCGGCATTAAAAAGACGATCCGCTGGTACTTCGATCACCAGGAGTGGATGGAGCACGTGACAAGCGGTGACTACCAGAAGTATTACGAGGATATGTACGCAAACAAATAAGTAACGAAAGGAGATGGTCCTTATGGCTGTCTCCTTATTGTGGTTTTAATAAGCCAATAGAAGGAGCACTGATTTTGAAGATTCTTGTAACCGGCGCAAACGGCTATATCGGCAGGCACCTCGTCACAGCCCTCATAGAACACGGTCACAGGGTACTTGCCTGTGACGTCGCGTTCGACGGCGTAGACGAGAGAGCGGAGCGGATCCAGACAGACATTTTTTCCGGCAGCAGAGAGATATATGACGAGCTTATGCGTCCGGACGCGCTCATTCATCTTGCCTGGAGAAATGGATTTGACCACTATAACATGTCCCATGTGACGGAATTGCCGTCCCACTACGAGTTTCTTGTGAATATGATGGACGGGGGACTCCCGCAGCTTCTCGTCATGGGGACAATGCATGAGGTCGGCTATCATGTCGGAGCCATCGACGAGACGGTCCCAACTAACCCGGTGACCCCATACGGAATCGCAAAGAATGCGCTGAGGGAGCTCGTTACGGTCTACGCCGAAAAGAAGGGCGTAACACTGCAGTGGCTGAGAGGTTACTATATCCTCGGGGATGACGCGAAGAATCACTCCATCTTTTCAAAGATGACTGAGGCTGAGGAGAGAGGGCAGGAGCTCTTTCCGTTCACAACAGGCAAGAATAAATTCGACTTTATTAAAGTCGAAGATCTGGCAAGACAGATCGCGGCGGTCGCAAGCCAGCGGGAGGTGACGGGAATCATCAACTGCTGCAGCGGTGTGGCCATCCCCCTCGCGGAGGAGGCGGAGCGCTTCATCCGCGAGAACAACATGAAGATCCGGCTCGACTACGGCAAGTTCCCGGACAGGGCAGATGCCTCACCGGAAGTCTGGGGCGATCCTGCAAAAATAAACAAGATCATGAATAACGACAGGCCATGCGGCTGCTTGAAATAAGGAGGAAAATCATGGGTAAGATCAATGTGGAAACATGCGAAATCGAAGGACTGAAGATCATCACGCCGGCTGTCTACGGGGACGCGCGCGGCTACTTCATGGAAACTTATAACTACAATGATTTCAAGGCTGCCGGCATTCCCGAAGTATTCGTTCAGGACAATCAGTCTTCGAGCTCTAAGGGTGTTCTCAGAGGACTTCACTTTCAGATCAATTTCCCGCAGGACAAGCTTGTCCGGGTGGTGGCCGGAGAAGTTTTCGATGTTGCCGTCGACCTGAGACCGGGTTCGGCTACATACGGAAAGTGGCACGGCGTGCTTCTTTCCGCCGACAACAAGAAGCAGTTCTTTATCCCGAAGAATTTCGCGCACGGCTTTGTTGTCCTCTCAGACCACGCCGAGTTCTGCTACAAATGCACTGACTTTTATCATCCGAATGATGAGGGCGGACTTGCATGGAATGATCCGGAAATCGGTGTTGAATGGCCGATCCCGGAGGGAATGGAGCTGAATCTGTCCGAGAAAGACAAAAAGTGGGGCAGCTTCAGGGAATATACTGAGAATCGCAAATAATACGGGGAGCATTTATGTCTTTGAAAAAGAAGATCGTGCTGGCATGCCTTGTCGTGCTGGTGCTTTTGCTGAACTTTTTTATTCTGACGCATGACGGGGGAGTTGGCGGGACAGCTGTACTTACGTTCTCCCTGAACGGCACTGCGTCGGACAATATACAGGTGTTTTACAGCGACACGGCGGATTTTGCCCCGTCCAACCAGCATACTTGCGGTTACGAGACCGAGGATATCGGGAAGGACGTCACAATGGAATTCGCCCTCCCGCTCACGACCAGGTATGTCAGGATCGACTTCGGCGCCGCGGAGGCGGAATACAGGATCCGGGGAGCCAGATTCGTAAGCGGTGACAGAGAGCAGCTTTTTGACTCGTCACAAGTTCAAAGTGACAATGATATCGCATCCTACGAGAGTAATCAGGACGCTTTTTCGGTCTCTACAGAAAAAGGGGACCCCTTCATCATCTATGAGCAGGGTCCGGATCAGATCCTCGCTGACGCTCTGCCGGGAATTCGCACGAAAAATACCGTAAAGAATGTCATCATTGCGGTCCTTCTCGACCTTATGTGTGTCGTTGCTGTCCTTTTCCGGAAAAAGTTTTCAACGCTTCCCATGGAACTCATTCAGAACCGCGTGCTCATTATGCAGCTCGCGCGGAATGATTTTAAGACGAAATACGCCGGATCTGTGTTCGGTATCGTCTGGGCTTTCATTCAGCCTGCCATCACGATCGTTGTCTACTGGTTCGTATTTCAGGTGGGTCTCGGAGCGGCTGACGTAACGGCGCCGACGGGAATCACATATCCGTTCGTGCTCTGGCTCATCTGCGGTCTTGTTCCATGGTTCTTTTTCCAGGATACACTTGTGGGCGGAACTAACGCCCTTCTTGAATACACATACCTCGTAAAGAAGGTCGTGTTCAAGATATCCATCCTGCCGATCGTGAAGGAAATATCAGCGCTGTTCGTGCATCTCTTCTTCATATTCCTGATGCTGGTGCTCTTTACGCTGAGCGGTCACTTCCCGGATCTTCATTCGCTGCAGGTATTTTATTATTCGTTCTGCCTGTTCATGTACAGTCTGGGCGTGTGCTACGCGACCTGCTCGATCGTCGTCTTTTTCCGGGATCTCTCGCAGATCATTTCAATCATCATACAGATTCAGGTGTGGATGACACCGATCATGTGGAATATTGATAATATGAGCGCGAGAATGCCGGGCTGGCTGATTACGGTCTTTAAGCTGAACCCGATTTTCTATATCGTGAACGGCTATCGTGACTCCATGATGAACAAGGTCTGGTTCTGGGAGAGATTCGATCTCACCTTCTACTTCTGGGCGGTGACGGCAGTCTTTTTCGTGGTCGGAGCTTTCATCTTCAAGCGGCTCAAGATACACTTTGCGGACACACTTTGATCCGGGCATTAACATGCTTTGGATATAGGTGGGCATATCCCACTTGGATAAATGCAGGTCCGACAGGACCTGCATGGAGGATTTATGCAGGAAATAGCAATCGCTGTCAATAACATAACAAAGGCATATAAACTTTATGACAAGCCGACAGACCGCCTGCGCGAGTCGCTCGGCCTCTCAAAGAAAAAGAGATATAAAGAAATCCTTGCCCTGAATGACGTCAGTTTCGATGTAAAGAAGGGCGAGTGTGTGGGCATTATCGGGACCAACGGCTCCGGTAAGTCCACGATCCTGAAGATCATCACCGGCGTGCTGTCGCCGACGATGGGCAGTGTCCAGGTCTTCGGCAGGATCTCTGCCCTGTTGGAACTCGGTGCCGGATTCAACCCGGAATACACCGGAATGGAGAATATTTATGTCAACGGCACGGTCATGGGCTTCTCCCGCGAGGAGATCGACGCCAGACTTGAGGAGATCATCTCTTTCGCCGATATCGGCGACTTTATCAATCAGCCGGTCAAGACTTACTCGAGCGGTATGTTCGTCAGACTCGCGTTTGCGGTGGCCATCAACATTGACCCCGAGATTCTGATCGTCGATGAAGCCCTCAGTGTCGGAGACGTGTTCTTCCAGGCCAAATGCTACCACAAGTTCGAGGAATTCAAGAAGCAGGGCAAGACGATTCTGTTCGTCAGTCATGACCTGGGTTCTGTAGCCAAGTACTGTGACAGGGTCGTTCTTCTCAATAAGGGTGTCAAGAACTGCGAGGGCGAGCCCAAGGAAGTCATCGACATCTACAAGCAGATCCTTGTCACGGTCCCAGCGGCTGAGCAGCGGAAGAATCTGGAGGAGGAGATATCCCGCTATCTGAAACCGGAGAACGCTGAGGGAAGATGGTACGGCAAGCTCGAGGTGAACCCGGAGCTGCTCGACTATGGCGAAAAACAGGCGGAGATCATAGATTTCGCCCTGATCGATGAGGACGGTAAGATCAACTCGGGTATCGTGAAGGGTTCGATGTTCACGATCCGCATGAAAGTGCATTTCAATGAGGACATACAGGATCCGCTGTTCTGCTTTACGATCAAGGATCCTCAGGGTACCGAGGTCACCGGGACCAACACCATGCTTGAGCGGATCGACACAGGCATTTACAAGGCAGGGACCGAGCATGTGATCGACTTCAGACAGCGCATGACGCTGCAGGGCAGGAGTTATCTGCTTTCTCTGGGCGTGGTGGGATTTGCACACAACAGATTCACTGTATACAACCGGCTGTACGATGTCTGCGATATCAACGTGATTTCAGACAAGAATACTGTCGGCTTTTATGACATGGAGTCCGTCACGACAATCGACGGGCGGACATACTGAGAGGGTGGCGCTTTGATCCTTAAAGACAGCGGAGTAAAAAGACTGGCCGTCTATGTCCTGCATGACAATGACGGTATTGTAGATACATATATAGACGCATTCCTGAAAGGCCTTCGAAGTGAGGTCTCGTGCCTTCGCGTTGTCATAAACGGGGCTGTGTCAGAGGATGGTGAAGCCCGGCTTGGGGCAGTCGCTGACGAGGTGATCATAAGACCCAACGAGGGCTACGATATCACCGCTTATAAGGAAGGGCTTCTTGCGCACGGATATGAGGATCTGTGCGCGTACGATGAGGCTGTGATCTGCAATGACACGCTTTACGGTCCAATTCACCCGTTCGCCCGGATGTTCGATGAGATGGCAGAAAGGGACGTCGATTTCTGGGGGATCACCGCGTTTTTCGGCGCGCCCTTCGATCCCTTCGGCACTATTTCCTACGGATATCTGCCGAAACACATCCAGAGCTTTTTCCAGGTCTTTCGAAAAGACTTTATGAGAACAGAGGATTTCAGAAAATGGTGGGAGGAGATGCCCGCCATTACGAGATACGAGGACGCGATCGGGACTCACGAGGCTGTCTTTACGAAAGCCATGGAGGACCTCGGCTATAAGTGGGACGTCTACTGTGACGGAGATGCCCTGTCCGAATACACATGGGATCCGCTGAGAGACTTTCCGAGATACTGTATGGAAACTCTGAAATGTCCGGTCATGAAGAAGCGGACATTTTATCATGACTATATGGAAGCCTTTGAGAGAAGCGGCGGCGAGGCTGCGAAGGAGGCTTTTGCCTATATAAAAGATGAGACGGACTACGATGAGCGGCTTATCGCAGCGAATCTGATCCGCACGTGCAATATGGCAGACCTTAGAAAGCGGCTCGGGCTGACCTACATTGTCCCGGCAAAGCTTGACCGTACAGGCGCGTCCCTGAAAAGCTCCGAGAAGGCAGAAGAGAAGAAAACTCTTCCGACTGACGATGCGAAAGAAGATAAGTGCGGGAAGGTCACGCTAAAGACCGCGCTGATCCTCCACATCTACTATGACGAGCTCGCAGAGGAGTGCGCTGCCTATGCAGCCCACATGCCGGAGGGCATTGATATTTATGTCACGGTCCCTGATGAGAGAAAGCGCATAATCATAGAGCCGTATTTTGATCGGATCAAAAATGACCACAGGGTCGAGTTCCGCATATCCGGCAACAGGGGCAGAGACGTTGCCCCCTTCCTTGTGACCTGCAAGGATATTTTCATGAACTATGATCTTGTCCTCAAGATCCATGACAAGAAGGTAAATCAGATCCCGCTCCACTCCATCGGAAGGGCATGGGAGTATCTCTGCTTTGAATGTCTGCTGCCGACGGAGACCTATGTTAAGAACGTGATCAAGCTGTTTGAGGACCACCCGGATCTCGGTCTTCTAAGCCCGCCGGTACCGCTTCACGGTCCGTATTATCCTACTACCGGCAGAGGAGAGTGGGGAGAGAACTTTGCGGTCACAAAGGAGACCGCGGAGAAGCTTGGTATCCGCGTGCCAATGGATGAAAGTCGTGAGCCGGTTGCCCCGCTCGGCTCTGAGTTCTGGGTCAGGACGAAAGCCCTGAAGTGTCTTATGGACCACGACTGGCAGTATGAGGAATTCCCGAAGGAGCCGGTCGGTATCGACGGAACGGTGATGCATGCCATTGAGAGGCTGTATCCATTTGCAGCCCAGAGCGAAGGATACTATTCCGCCTGGATACTGTCCGATTCCTACGCCCGGATCCACATGGATAACTGGGCTTACATGGCTAACGGACTAGCGAGGGCGGAGGCGGAGCGCACCGGAGGCTGGAAGCCGTTCCGGGAACTCCTGTCCAGGACCGAAAACAGTTGACAATTTCCCGTCCGCTGCCCTTTCCGGGACGCTGCGGCGAACTCTAATGAGGAGATTTCTCTGAGATGAAATTGGAAAAGGATAACAGGAACCGGTGTTTCATCGTCCTGTATTTCGACAAAGACGGGCTTGTTGACCGTTATATGACACATATGCTGAGGTCGATCCGGGAGGACGCCGCTTATATTCTGACGGTGGTCAACGGCTTTCTCACTGAGGAGGCAGGCATGCAGCTTTCCGCCTGCTGCGACCGGGTGATCTACCGGCCCAACACCGGGTTCGATGTGGCAGGATACAGGGAGGGCATATTCAATATCGGTTTTCACGAACTGTCAAAGTATGATGAACTTGTCCTCATGAATTATACGTTCTTCGGCCCGCTTGATTCATTTGCGGAGATGTTTCGCGAGATGAATGTCCGGGATCTCGATTTCTGGGGAATCACGGAGCATTACGCTCTCAAGGTCGATCCCTACGGAGTCATACCCTACGGCTATCTGCCGGAGCACCTCAACTCGCACTTTATAGCCCTTCGCCGGGATTTCTTCATGAGTTTCTCTTACCGGGATTTCATTATGAACATGAAGAACCCTGATTCCTACGTGGATTCTATCGCGTGCTACGAGGCTGTCTTCACGAAATACTTTGCCGATCTCGGCTATAAGTGGGAAGCCTATGTGGATTCGGGTGATTACGAAGAGTACTCACAGGCACCGTTCGCCTACCACGCGGCCGAACTCATCAGGGATAAAAAGTGTCCGATATTAAAGCGCAGGAATTTTTTCTCCGATTATAAGATCAACCTGCAGAATAATGCCGGCGAGAGTCAGGTGCGCGCTTACGAGGCGGTCCTGGCCTATACTTCCTACGATCCCGCTTATATGTGGGAGAATGTCCTTCGCCTGCAGGATCTCGCGCAGATCCACCAGACCATGCATGTCAATTTTTATCCGGACAGCGAGGTCAGCAATCATGTTTTTACCTCCGGCGAGACGTATGCCTTCGTTCTTTCGGACGAGGAAAAATTCAAGGCGGTCTGCGGCAGATACCTCCGCAGTATCCCGGACGAGATCAAGGTTATTTATCTTGACGGAAGTGAGTCCTACACGGAAAAGCTGAGACAGGCTTCCATGATGTCGATCGGCGCGAAATATGTGCTCGTCCTTAATCCGTTCGATCTGCCGGATCCGAAGGGGGATGTGATGAAGAGCTCAAAGGCCAGCCTTCTTTACGGAGATATGGAATCCCTCTATGGCAGCAGGGCAGTCATCGGAAATATTCTGGATACGTTTGAGAGCGAAGCGCACATCGGTCTCCTGGTCCCGCCGCTTCCCATGTACGGAGCATATTTTGAGACTCTCATGGACGGATGGGCAGGACACTTCGATGAGCTTAAGGCATTTGCCGTAAGGCTGGGAATGACTTTCCCAATCACAAGAGGCGATGACCTGCCGGTCTATCCCTACGGCGGAAGTTTTGCGGCCCGCGGCGCGGCATTTGCAAATGCAGTCAGCGAACTCGCTGCCCTCATAGACGAAGGTGAATCCGTTTCGGATGATATGGCAAGATTACTTCTTCCGTATCTCATGCAGAAGCAGCTCTTCATGACCGGAGTCGCCTGCGGAAGCAGTTACGCGTCGACCTGCGCGACAAATCTCGATCTTGCTCTGCGGGAGAATAATAAAGTTGTCTTTAAACGTTTCGGACCGGATTTCTACTGGACCGAACTTGATAAAATACGAGGAAAGGCACCCTGATGGAATCTCAAGAACTGATCGGTAAAGTAAAACTGAATTATAAGTGGTACAAGGGAACGGATCTCTACAGTGACGGAGATGAGGTCGAGAACCACATCCTTGATATTGTTTCCAATGAATCCGGTTTTGACTATTGTCATCCCGACATGAACAGCTGGCCGGTGCTCTATCATCTGACCCGTCAGAGAGAGAATATCTGCCTGCCTATGGACCTGAGAAGTGATGACGAGGTCCTCGAGATCGGAGCCGGCATGGGTGCCGTCACCGGAGGTGTCGCCCCGTACGTGAAGAAGGTCGATTGTATAGAGCTGTCCCGGCGCAGATCACTGATCAACGCGACCAGGCATAAGGATATGGATAATATCGAGATCATAGTGGGTAATTTCCAGGATATTGAGATCGAAAAGAAATACGATGTAGTCACCCTGATCGGGGTCCTGGAATACGGTTGTTACTATATCGACAGTGAAAGACCCTACGAAGATTTCCTTGAGAAAGTCCACTCTGTCATGAAAGACGGAGGCCGTCTCTACATAGCGATCGAGAATAAGCTCGGCATGAAGTATTTTAACGGAAGTCATGAGGACCATCTCTCAGTGCCGTTCGTCGGCATTGAGGGCTACAGGCAGGGAGATCACGTTAGGACGTTCACAAAGTCAGAACTCACTGAGATGCTTAAAAGCGCAGGATTTGGGGATATATATTTTTACTATCCCTTCCCGGATTATAAGCTTCCCACCGTGATCTACAGCGACGATAACATAAAAGACGCTGATATCGATTTCCCGGAGAATGCCAATTACGATCTTGATGTGATGACGCTGTTCTCGCAGAACAGGGCATTTGCAGGCCTGAAGGGAACAGAGGAGAGGGCGGCATTTGCCAACTCGTTCCTCATCGAGGCCGTGCGCGGGAAGGAGGACTGAATGAGAAAGCTGTTCATTAAGTGCTCCGACGAGCGGAGCAGAAGATTTTCGATCATAACAACGATAGCCCGGACGGATGAGGGAAAGCGCGTCTTTAAGGAGGCCTGCTACGAGGAAGGCCGTGAGCATCTCTCACGCGTAGCTTCCTACGCCGGGATACTTGAGAAGGCTTACGCTCCGGCAAAGGCCTGCCCTGTGGAATATGACGGGGAAAAGCTGACATTTGCATACCTTACCGGTAAATCACTTGAGCAAATGCTGAGGGAAGCGGTGCAGCGAGGCGACGCGGACCGCGTGAAAGATCTCTTTATAAAACAGAAATCTATCCTCACGGCATGTCCTGACAACGATACGGTATTTGTAACTTCAGATGAGTTCGAAAAGGTCTTCGGCGAGGCAGAACCCTACATCGGTCTTCCCGGTTTCAAGGTGTCGAATTTTGACGGCATAGCCGGCAATATTATCTTTGAGGGAGATGATGTCTATTTCATCGATTATGAGTGGGTCATGACCTTTATCATGCCTAAGGATCTCGTCCTCTATCACTGCCTCAGGGATGCCTACTACCATATTACAGGCCTTGAGGAGCTTCTGCCCCTCAGGAATGCTCTTAAACTTCTTGGAATCAAGACGGATATGCATGTGATGCAGAGGAGCTACGAACATTTCTTTGAGTACGTGATCACTGAGCCGGACGGAACAAGCTTCGCGGTGGCCAAGCATTCGTCTCTCAAAACTCACACAGAACTGAAAGATCTTCGAAAAACAGTGATGCCCTCCGGAAACAGCGGCGGTACCGCCTACGATATGTGGCGCGAGTGTGACAGGGCGGTCGCTGTTCTGACAGGCAGGATCGGAAGACTGGAGGCGGAGCTTGCCGAGGCAAAAATGAAATACGCGCATCTGGATGACCAGTGGTTCCATCGCTATGATGAAGTGAGAATTGAAATGGTCCGGAACAGAGACATTTACGCCGCGGAAAAGGCTCAGATGGAATACTCTTACAGAGCTATGGAGACGGACCGCGATACGTGGAAGCATATGTACGAGGATGTGACCGGATCCAAATCATTCAAAGCCCTCCAGACAGTCAAGGGCATAGGGCGAAAGAAAGGGTGAGTTTGATGAGCACAGATACGATCAATTATAAAGAGGAATATGAGAAGCTGAAAGAAGAGATGATTACCCTTCAGGAGCGCTATTTCAAGGCCAGAGATGAGGGAATCCGGAGGGGCAGCTACGCAGCCCTTCTGTCCGGCAATAAGGCTATGATGGCCTACCGGAAGCTCTCCGTGAAAGCCGGACGTGACGACCCGTTCGAGAGACTGCGTCCAAGACTCTCCCAGGCTGAAGCCGGTATCCTCTACAATATCGATAACAGGTATTATAAGGGTGACCATCTGGTGATCCGGGGCTGGAGCTATGAGCACGGCGGGCTCATTCCTGAAATCGTGATCCGCGACAGGAGCCGGCTCCTCACATTTGATGTACAGCGATATCCGAGATCGGACGTCAATGAACTTCTCGGGATAAACGGGGAATTCCTCACGGGCTTTTCTGTCAGGCTTCCTCTTGCCCAGATCAAGCATCCGGTCATCACGTTCGAGCTTGAAAACGAGCTCGGATACGTAGTGAGGGAGCTCAAGATCATACTGGACGAGAAAAAGCGTGCCGCTTATATCAAGAGACATGCTATCCCGACATATGCAATCGACAGCGCGGGCTACGATGACTGGATCCACGATCAGATGGTGACGGAGGAGGAGCTTGCCCGCGAAGCGGAGGTCAAGTTCGCTTATGAGCCGAAAATCTCCATCGTCATTCCTCTCTACAACACGCCGGAGAAGTTCCTCGATGAACTCATGGACGGCCTGCTCGGACAGTCATACGGGAATATTGAGGTGTGCCTCGCGGACGGCAGTACCAAAGACGAGGTCGAGGAACATGTCCGGGAGAAGTATCTGTCCGACAATCGCGTCGTCTATCAGAGACTTGCCGTGAACGCGGGTATTTCCGGCAACACCAACGAGGCCATTAAGATGGCAACCGGCGATTTCATCATGTTGTGCGATCACGACGACACAGTCGAGAAAAATGCCTGCTATGAGATCGTGAAAGCTCTTAATGAGGACCCGGAGATTGATTCTCTCTACACGGATGAGGATAAGATCATGTATACGTCGGGCGTTTATTACAGCCCGAACTTCAAGCCGGATTTCAGCCCGGATCTTCTCCGCTCGAATAACTATATAACTCACATTTTCTGTGTGAGAAAATCCATCGTCGATGAGATCGGCGGAGAAGAACAGGTCTACGAGAGAAGCGAATTCGACGGAGCCCAGGACTATGACTTTATCCTTCGCTGCGTCGAGAAGTCAAGAAAAGTACATCACATCCCGAAGTTCCTCTATCACTGGAGAGCTCACCAGACATCGACCGCCGGAAATCCGGAGAGCAAGATGTACGCCTACGATAACGGCAGGAAGGCAATCCAGGCACACTATGACCGCTGCGGTATCCATGCGACCTGCGAGCTTGCCGAGGATATCGGATCCTACCGTACCAGATATGAGATACAGGGAGAGCCGCTGGTCTCGATCATTATCCCCAATAAAGATTTCAGGGATGTGCTTGACCGCGCGCTCGTTTCGATATTTGAAAAATCGACTTACAGGAATTTTGAAATAATCATAGCTGAGAATAATTCGACGGAGCCGGAGACATTTGCATATTACGAGAAGATACAGGCAGAGCACGACAACGTAAAGGTCATTTACTGGAAAGATATCTTCAATTATTCCGCGATCAACAATTTCGCTGTGAAGCATGCCCGGGGTGAATACCTGCTCTTCCTGAACAACGATGTCGAGGTCATTACCGACCGCTGGATCGAGGAGATGCTCGGATACTGCCAGAGAGGAGACGTCGGAGCAGTCGGCGCCAGAATGTACTACCCGAATGACAAGCTGCAGCACTGCGGCATCGTCGTCGGCATCGGCGGTATTGCCGGTCACATCTGCCACATGGAAAAACGTGATTCGGGCGGATATTTCGGCCGCATTGTAAAGAGCCAGGATGTCAGTGCCGTCACGGCGGCTTGCATGATGATGCCGAGGCACGTGTTCGAGGAGGTCGGCGGTTTCGACGAGGAGTTCGTCGTTGCTTACAACGACGTGGATCTCTGCCTCAAAGTGAGGGCGGCCGGATATCTGGTCGTATATGACGCGTGGGCGGAACTATACCACTATGAATCGCTCTCCCGCGGTTCCGATGATATAAAGAAGAATCCGGAGAAACACGAGCGTCAGATGCGGGAAGCCAGAAGGCTTCGCGACAGATGGAAGGATATTTTTGAGAACGGAGATCCTTACTTCAACCCGAATCTTGACTATGATACTTCCGATTATGTGCTTAAGGGAACGATGCCTCCGAACTATTCCGTCCTGCAGAAAGCGAGGAATGAGGTGATCCAGGATGATAAGAAATGACGGTTTTTTAATTAAGAACGACAGATTTTCACTTACAGAAAAAGACCTCTATGTCCTTCGGGGCCATCTGGCTCCGGGGACAGATCTTGAAGCTTTTCTTGATGGCAGTCCGTTCCCGCTCGAAGTGAAAAAACTCACTCAGAATGTGGATGAGAGATACGGCGGCAGCGAGTGTGTCGTTAATTTCCGGATCCCGGAGGATATTGATTCTTACAGGAAACTCAAGGTCTATGCCGTGAGGGATCAGGGAAGGCGACTCTGCTTTGAGATTTCTGCCGGGGATCTTGCTTTGAAGATGAACGGTATCAAGCTGTTTGTCGATGACTTTACGGTCAACACGAAGGACGGTTATCTTCGCCTTCAGGGCTGGGCGGTCTCCACGGAACCGGTCGAGATGGCTGTTCTGGACGCTCAGAAAAAGAGAATCAAATGCAATATCGAGCGCTATAAGAGACTCGATGTCGCGGACCTCTTCGACGAGTATGAGATTGACCCCGTGTGCGGATTCCATATTGAACTTCGCCCGATCCCGAAAAAGAAGATATATGTAGCTCTTCGCTCCGGGGAGGCAAAGCTCATGCTTTCCTACCGTACGGACCCGGTTTCCGCTAAAGCCGATAAGTATATGCGGCTGGGCAGAAAGGGCATTGAGTATTTTAAGTACCACGGCCTCAGGCCTCTTGCGGAGAAGACCTACGACAAGCTCTTTAACCCTGCCATGAAACCGGTGATCTATGCGGACTGGATAAAAAAACACCTGCCAAGCGAGCGCGTCCTCGCAAAACAGAGAAAGGATGTGTTCGATCCGGCACCGCTCTTCTCCATCGTTGTTCCGCTCTATAAGACTCCGGAAGATTTCCTTGTGCAGCTGGTCGATTCGGTCAAAGCGCAGAGCTACTCGAACTGGGAGCTCATCCTTTCGGACGGCAGCGGTGAGGACACACCGCTTACGGATGTGCTGGACAGGCTTGAGTCTTCCGATACAAGGATACGCGTGATCCGGAACAATAAGCAGCTTCGCATAGCTGAGAATACCAACGCGGCGCTTCTCGCCGCGAACGGCGACTATATCGCATTTGCCGACCACGATGATCTGCTTGCTCCCAACGCGCTATATGAGAATGCCGCTGCCATCCGCGAGAATCCGGCGGCCGAGCTCCTCTACAGCGATGAGGATAAGATCGGCATCGGCGAGAAGTATATGCAGCCGAATATGAAGCCGGATTTCGATCCGGATTTCCTGAGGTCGGTCAACTACATCTGCCATCTGCTCGTCGTCAAAAAGAGTTTGATTGATAAGGTGGGTATGCTGGATCCGGCCTATGACGGTGCTCAGGATTATGATTTTGTTCTTAGATGCACTGAGGCGACGGAGAACATAATTCATATACCGAAGATCCTCTACCACTGGAGATTTTTTGAGGGGTCAACGGCAGCCAACCCGGAGAGCAAGACATATGCCTTCGAAGCGGGAAGGCGCGCAATTGAAGCGCATTACAAGCGTCTCGGTCTCCCGGCCACTGTGGAGATGGGAGAGTACCCGGGTATTTACAGAACGGTCTACCACTGGGAAGGAACACCCTGTGTATCTATCCTTATTCCGAACAAGGATCACATTGATGACCTTGACAAGTGCTTAAAGAGTATCGACAGAGGTGTGCGCTACCCGAACCTTGAGATCATCATCATCGAGAATAATTCGACCGAGGAGGAGACATTCCTCTATTACAGGGACCTTGCGGCAAGAGATGACCGCGTGAAAGTCGTCTACTATGAAGGCGGATTCAATTTCTCCGCGATCAACAATTTCGGAGCCAAAGAGGCCAAAGGCGAGTACCTCTTCCTGCTCAATAATGACACTGAGTTCATCAGCGACGATGTCATCGGCGAGATGCTCAGTTTCTGCCGCAGAGATGATGTCGGAGCTGTCGGCGCAAGACTCTATTATGAGGACAATACGATCCAGCACGCCGGTGTTATTGTCGGATGGGGCGGAATTGCCGGTCACGCGTTCGTAAACCAGAATCGCGGAGAGACAGGCTACCAGCACAGGATCATCTGCCAGCAGGATCTCTCGGCGGTCACTGCTGCATGCCTTATGGTGAAGAAGAGCGTCTACGATGAGGTCGGCGGACTCACTGAGGAGCTCGCGGTCGCGTTCAATGACATCGATTTCTGTATGAAGATAAGGCGCGCGGGCTATCTCATCGTCTATGATCCGTTCGCTGAGCTCTATCACTACGAATCAAAGTCGAGAGGCCTCGATCAGGGGAATCCCGAGAAGGTCGCCCGTTTCCAGAACGAGATGGCGATCTTCCAGAAGAGATGGCCGGAGATCCTCCGGGACGGCGATCCCTACTACAACCCGAATCTGTCGATGGTCACGCAGGACTTTTCTCTTAAGCGCAATTGAATTATATGAGAGGTGACGTATGAAATATTTTGTGACGGGTGTGGCCGGTCAGCTGGGCCACGATGTGATGAATGAGCTGGCAAAACGCGGCATGGAAGGCGTGGGAAGCGATCTCGCGGAGAACTATAGCGGTATGCAGGACGGAACGCCGGTGTGCGGTATGCCGTACCTTCCGATGGATATCACGAATCCGGAGAATGTGCGGAGTACGATCCTGGCGTCAGGATGTGATGCCGTGATCCACTGCGCGGCATGGACGGCAGTCGATAAGGCGGAGGAGATGCCGGAAGCCTGCCGCAGGGTCAATGCCTACGGGACGGAGAATATAGCTAAGGTCTGTGAAGAGCTGGACATCCCTATGATGTATTTCTCCACGGACTATGTATTTAACGGCAACGGAACGAGACCCTGGCAGCCCGATGACGAGTATGAGCCGCTCGATGTCTACGGCCAGACAAAGGCGGAGGGCGAGGTCGCTGTCCGTGAGCATGTGAAGAAATTCTTCATTCTGCGGATCGCATGGGTCTTCGGAACGAACGGAAAGAACTTTATTAAGACCATGCTGAATCTGGCCAAAACGCATGACACACTCAGAGTTATTAACGATCAGATCGGCACACCGACATATACCTATGATCTTGCCCGCCTCGTCGTGGATATGATCCAGACGGATAAGTACGGTATTTATCATGTGACAAATGAAGGCGACTACATCTCCTGGTATGACTTTACACTGGCAATCTTTGAGACAGCCGGCATCACTCACGTGACAGTCAACCCCGTCACTTCCGTGGAGTACGGCGCAGCGGCAAAGAGGCCCTATAACAGCCGTCTTGACCGGTCAAAGATCCGCGAGATGGGATTTGAGCCTCTGCCGGACTGGAGAGATGCCCTGTCCCGCTACGTCAAGATTCTCAAGGGAATGGAATAAAATATATGAGCTGTCCTCCCGCGGGACTTGATCTGCTTAGTGCAAAAGAGCAGGACCGGGGAGGACAAAAGAGGTAATACATGGAACAGCGCAAAGAGAAGTTTCTGCAGGTGAATATGTGGACGATTCTGGTCCTGGCTTGTGCGGTGATTGCAACGTGTCTCGTTGTGTTTAACGAGTATGTTTTCGGCGGCCGGGTCATGGCATTTTTTGACGTGGGTTCGGATACGATCCAGCAGTATGTGCCTCAGTACTCGTCAATAGTCAACATGCTGAGGAACGGCACGTTCGCGCTCTGGAATTCCAGCGAGGGTTTCGGTATAAATATGTTCCTTCTCAACATGACCAACCCTGCTCTGGTGGTTATCTATGCGCTCGGCTATTTTTTCGGGACGGAACAGATGACCTATTTTCTGGTCTACGTGTATATCGGGGAAATTCTGCTGGCCGGAATAGCCTGCTATCTCTTTCTGTCCGCCTTTCGCCTCAGGGAGCTTCCCAAGGCAATGGCAGCCTACATGTATGCTTTTAACGGCTTTATTATCGTATGGGGACAGCACTATCAGTTCGCGATTATCCCGACGCTTCTTATGGTGGAACTCCTGCTCATAGAGCGCTGTATCCGGTTTCCGAAGAAGTGGAAACTGCTCACCCTGCAGTCATTTGTGATCATGCTGAGCAGCTGCTATATAGCCTACATGATTTTTATCTTCTGCGGCTGTTATGTGGTGGTCAGAATTTTCATTCTGCCTCTTCGGTCTTTCTTCGACTATGTAAAAGGTGTGTTCCGTCTGGCTGTCACTATGCTGCTCGGAGTTGGTCTCGGCGGCATAGCGCTGATGCCTTTCATAGAGGCTCTTATGCACGTGTCGTCACGTATGCAGGCTGAGAAAACTCTGTTCGACCGCCTTTTTGATACCAATTATCCGGATATTTATAACTGGGTGCTCATGGGAAGAATTTTTTCGACCACGAGCCGGGGAATCTCGAATTACAGCGGGTATCTTAACTATTATGAGGATCCGTGCCTGTGGTTCTCCACTTTGGCGGTCCTCCTGGCTGCCCAGTACATATTCCTGATTCCGTTCATTTCCGGGGCAAGGATGAAGAGCGATTCGGAGAGTCCCGTCGGTACAAGGGGATTTCGCGTAAAGCGGGATATTGTGCAGTATCTGCTCATCCCGATCTGCTTTGTGTCCGTCACGCATCCGGGCATTGCTACGGTCTTCAACGGATTTACGGCACCTTTCGCGCGGTATCTCTTCCTTGCGTTCCCGTACTTCGCAATTGTCGTGGCAGTCACACTGAACGAGATCATGCGGGCGAAAAGAGTGAGCATCATCGGTCTTATCATCGGAGCCGCGGTATGCATCCGCTTCTACCGGGTCTACCAGCAGCATCCGGAGATCCCAAATATAAAGATGGTGTCAAGGATCCACATGTTCACAAGCCTTGCCATGGTCCTTGTCCTGCTCCTAATCATGCTGCTTCGCTCCATAAAGGCAGCCCGGTATATTGTGCCGGCAGTCCTCTGTCTGCTGCTCGTATTCAATGAGACGCTGGACTGCTATACAGATTTCCTTGACAGGGACTCTGTGTGGAAGGGCGGGACTTATTATCAGGTCATGTACGATCCGGACGTACTGGCTGCTCTTGACTATTTAAAGAGCAAAGACCCCGAGTACTACCGACTTGAGAAGGAGACGGCAGCGACACTGTGCATGGACTCGATGGTCCAGGACTATCACTCGATCAGCGTCTACAATTCGACTATGAACGCCAATGTTCAGAACTATGCCGCCCGCTACTGGCCGGATATCATTTACCCCGACCGCAACCATTACATGTATATTCATGATACTGCCAATGAAGCACAGGCCGACCTCCTGGGACTTAAGTATGTCCTGTCTGACAAGGATGCCTCAAAGTTCCCCGGTATGGAAGTGCTGAAGGAGTTCGGAGACATAAAAATCCTCACTGCCGACGATGTCGAAAATATCTGTTCCGTCTACGATGCGGACGAATTGAAGTCAGTCTACAGCGTCGCGGCGGATGGAAATACAGTCTGTGTCGATGTCTCATATGACAAAAGAAACACCGATGCGGAGGTGAGCCTCATCGACAGTGTGAACGACAATTACTTTAAGGGTTCTGTCTCATGTGAGAAGGACTCGGTCGTGTTTATTGCCGCTCCGTTCGAGTACGGCTGGTCAGCCTGGGTCGACGGCGAGCAGGCAGAGATGATGCTTGCAAATGACGGCTTTATCGCTATTAACGTTCCGCACGGGGATCATGACTTTGAGCTTAAATACAGCTGCCCCGGCATCATGCAGGGAATTATCGTATCCGGAGCGTCCGCTCTCGTTTTCCTGCTCTGCCTGATTATCGGCATAAGGAGAAGACATGCTGATCACACCGTATAAAATAAAAAAAGCTTTCCTTTATTTCAAACATTTTGGACCAAGGGAATTCATGAATCATCTCTTTGAGAGACTGGAGCCCGAGGAGGTCCCGTACGGACCGTGGTACGAGTCCCATAAACCGGACGGGGCGGAGCTTGACCGCCAGAGAAGAACAGATATCGAAGGCGGTCCCCTGTTCTCCATACTCGTACCGACATACATGACGAGAGAGGTCTTCCTGAGACAGATGATCGAATCCGTGAAGGCTCAGACCTACAGCCGATGGGAACTGTGCATCGCGGACGCGTCAGATAAGGAATATCCTGAAGGTGTAAGGAGCGTAGAGGAGATCGTCCGATCCTACGCGTCGTCCGATTCACGGATCCGGTACAAAAAGCTCGCCCGGAACGTCAGTATTTCCGCCAACACGAACGAGGCATTTGCAATGGCGGAGGGAGACTACATCGGTCTTCTTGACCATGACGACCTTCTGGCTCCGCAGGCCCTCTTCCGCATGGCGGAAGCTGTGGCATCACAGGGCGCGGATATGCTGTATTCCGATGAGGATAAGGTCACGGAGGATCTCAGGAAACATTTTCAGCCTCACTTTAAGCCGGAATTTAATCTCGATCTGCTTCGGGCCAATAATTATATTACACACTTCCTTGTCGTTAAGAAGACATTGGCTGAAGAAGCCGGTCTGCTCAGGGATGAGATGAACGGAGCGCAGGACTATGATTTTATTTTCCGCTGCTCTGAGAAAGCCGAAAAAATTGTCCGTATCCCGGAAATCCTGTATCACTGGAGGACTTCCGAGACGTCTACAGCGGACAACCCGATGAGCAAGCAATATGCCTACGAGGCGGGAGCCAGAGCAATCAGTGAAAACCTTGAGAGATCAGATACGCCGGGGACTGTCGAATCCCTGCCGGATTTCGGATTCTACCGGGTCAGGTATCCTGTGCAGGGGTCGCCTCTCATATCTGTCATCATTCCGAATAAGGATCATGCGGATATGCTTAAGAAGTGTGTCGAGAGTGTATTTGCAAATGATTACCAAAACGTGGAGATCATTATTGTCGAAAATAATTCGACCGAGCGGGAGACATTCGCGTATTACAGGGAGCTGTCCAGGGACCCGAGGGTACGCCTTTTCAGATGGAAGCACGGATTTAACTATTCGGCCATCAATAACTACGGAGTCCGGTACGCAAAGGGAGAGTATCTGCTTTTCCTCAATAATGATGTCAGAGGAGATATTTCATCCGACTGGCTGACCGAGATGCTCGGCGTTTGTCAGAGGAAGGATGTCGGGGCAGTCGGCGCCCGCCTTTATTATCCGAACAACAGGATACAGCACGCCGGAATTGTCATCGGAATCGGAGGTGTGGCCGGGGCCATGTTCGTCGATCTCCCGAAAGGAAGAGGCGGCTATATGCACAAGGCTGCCATTATGCAGGACCTTTCCGCGGTCACTGCAGCCTGCATGCTTGTGAAGCGGGAGGCTTTTGAGAAAGCCGGGGGCTTCACTAAGGAGCTGGCGGTCGCGTTCAACGATGTTGACCTGTGTCTGAAGATAGGAAAGAACGGATACAGAATTGTCTACGACCCGTTCGCCGAGCTTTATCATGACGAGTCGAGAACGCGCGGCGCTGAGGATACTCCGGAGAAGGTCAGACGGTTCCAGAGCGAGATCGAGTACATGAGGGTCCACTGGCTCGACATCATAAAGAACGGGGATCCCAACTATAACCCGAATCTTTCTCTGAAGAAGTGGAATTATTCGCTTCGCGTCTAATGACAAGCTGCCGCCCGCTTTCAGGAAACGGCGCAAACATCATCTTCATTGATATAGCAAGGAGATTCTTCATGGAACCCAAAGTTTCAGTTGTGATACCAAATTACAACGGTATAGAATTCAACCGCACCTGTCTTCTGGCTATGAGAAGGCAGACAAGACCTGCAGACAAGATCATTGTCGTAGATAACGGATCGACCGATGGCAGTCTTGAAGAAATCAGGGAGCAGTTCCCTGAGGTAGAGCTCATCTGTTTCCCGGAAAACACCGGATTTACCGGAGCCGTCAATGCGGGTATAAAAGCCTCGGAAGGTTTTGATTTTGTGATCCTCCTCAATAATGACACGGAGGCGGACATCCATTTAGTGGAGGAGCTTCTGCGTGCAATCCAGGTGAATAAAAACATATTCTCCTGTCAGGCGAAAATGCTGAAGATGGATGACCCGTGGAAGATGGACGATGCGGGTGATTTTTACTGCTCGTTCGGATGGGCCTTTGCGAGGGGAAAAGGCAAGAGCGCGGAACTGTATACGAAGCCGGCGGCTCTCTTTTCCTGCTGTGCCGGCGCGTCCATCTACAGACTCTCTGTCATGGAAGAAATAGGCATGTTCGATGAGAATCATTTCGCCTACCTTGAAGATACGGACATAGGCTGGAGGGCACGGATTCACGGCTACAGGAATATTTTCGCCCCGAGGGCAAAGGTCCTTCATGTGGGCAGCGCCACGACCGGCTCGCAGTACAACGATTTTAAGGTCAAAAATACTTCAAGGAACAGCATTTATCTTGTCTATAAAAATATGCCGGCTTGGCAGATCCTGCTGAATCTGCCGCTTCTGGTATTCGGATTCACAGTCAAAGCCATCTACTTTATTAAAAAAGGCTTTGGCAAAGAATACATCACAGGGATCGGCAGAGGGTTCGCTCTGTGCAGCCGGAACCGGGACAGGAGGGTTCCTTACGATAAAAAGAATCTCCGAAATTATATGCGGATCCAGATGGAACTGTGGATCGGCTGCATCCGAAGACTTATAGACTGAGTAAGCAGCATTGCGGCGGAGATGGAAACGCCCCCGCGTGAAAGATTCAGATAAAATCGTGACCAACTTGTTTAAATTATAAAATTGACAGAAAATTAAACGTTTGGTTATACAATATTGCTACATTTGTTCAAAATTCCACCTTGCATAAACTTATTTCCTATAGTATAGTTGATTGGAAATAGGCAGATTGCAGGTCCCGGAGCAAACGGGTCTTACGGTCTGCTTTTTGGAAAAACAGTCATGTCAGCTGTCAACCTATAGATATTTTGCAGGTGAATCGCATTGATAGAAGCAAATGAGAAATACTATAACCGATTTCTTGCTGTCGTAGATGCTGTCATCCTTATAATTTCTTACTGGCTTGCATGGTATGTGAGATTTCGGAGCGGTTTTTTTACCAGCTCAGTCGAAGCAGTACCTTATGCGGTTTATATGCGAGCGCTGTTCATCATGGTTCCGGCGATGCTGATTCTGTACTCGGCATGCAACCTGTACAGTACACATCGACTGAAGGGGCGGCGCGCCGAAATAGCGTCAGTCACTCAGGCAAATGTCACCGGCGGTCTTATTTTCATGACTGCGCTGCAGCTCCTGCATCAGGAATACTGGTCCAGGTCGATGATATTTATATTCTTTGTGTTCAATGTCGTGCTGGATGTCTGTGCTCGTTTCTTCATATGGAGAAGCGTGTGCAGGATGCGTAAGAGAGGCAGGAACCTGAAGAATGTGCTCCTTGTCGGCTACAGTCGTGCGGCCGAGGAGTATATCGACAGAGTAGTGGCAAATCCGCAGTGGGGATATAATATAAGGGGCATATTGGACGACAAGGTCGAATCGGGCACCCTTTATATGGGAGTCAAGGTCATCGGCAGGATCGATAATTTGATGGTGATACTTCCGGAGAATCATCTGGATGAGATCGCGATCACGCTCGGACTATCTGAGTATTACCGTCTGGAGGAAATAGTTGCGCTCTGTGAGAAGTCAGGCGTGCATACAAAGTTTATTCCGGATTATAATAACATCATTCCGACAAAGCCGTACACTGAGGATATACTTGGCATGCCGGTCATCAACATAAGGTATGTTCCGCTGTCAAACACATTTCCTGCAGCTGTCAAACGCTGTATGGACATTGTCGGCAGTATTATATGCATAATTATCGGCTCCCCCCTTATGCTGGCCTGCGCGGCAATTATTAAAGCTACTTCACCCGGTCCTGTCATATTCTGTCAGGAGCGTGTGGGTCTTCACAATCGGCCTTTCATGATGTACAAATTCCGCTCCATGGTGGTCCAGGAAGCAAAAACGGAGAAGAAAGCGTGGACAGTCAGGAATGACCCCAGGGTCACGCCGATCGGAAGGTTCATGCGAAAGACCAGCATCGACGAGCTTCCTCAGCTGTTCAATGTTCTGAAAGGTGAGATGTCGCTTGTCGGCCCGAGGCCGGAACGTCCGTTTTTCGTAGAAAAATTCCAGGAAGAAATTCCGCGATATATGGTCAAGCATCAGGTGAGACCCGGGATGACCGGATGGGCACAGGTAAACGGTTATCGCGGCGACACTTCTATCCGCAGACGTATTGACTGCGACCTGTATTATATTGAAAACTGGACGATAGGACTGGATATAAAGATTCTTTTCCTAACTGTTTTTAAAGGATTTATTAATAATAACGCGTATTGATGTAGCAGGGAGATTATATGGCTGATAATACCGGTAATAAGAAAAAGAAGAAAAAGCGCGGCAACATAATATTATTTATCGTCGAAATTCTCATATTGGTCATACTCGTTGGACTTATTTACGTGTACGCCCAGATCAATAACGGGTTCCGAACGATGGCCGGAGATTCAGGTAATCTGGATAATATTCTGATTAATGAGAATGTAGCTACCAATGAGTCTCTTTCGGGCTATACCAATGTCGCACTTGTAGGTATCGATACAAGGTATAATAATATCAACGAGGGAAACAGTGACACAATGCTTGTCGCCAGCATCAACAATGATACCGGCGCTGTCCGTATTGTCTCACTGTACCGTGATACGTATCTCAACATCGATCCGGAGAACGATAACTGGAAGTTCAACAAGTGTAATTCAGCGTACGCATTCGGAGGAGTAGAGCAGTTTCTCTCGATGCTGAACGGAAATCTCGATCTCAATATTACCGAGTATGTGATCGTCGATTTCAGTGCCGTCGCGACGCTTGTCGATGACCTTGACGGTATTGATATTCTTCTGACAGAGGAAGAAATCATTCACCTTAACAATTACTGCGTTGAGACAGCAGAAGTGACAGGCATGGATTATGAACCGCTTCAGTATGAGCGCGGCCAGGAAGTCACGGAGTATCACCTGAACGGAGTTCAGGCGGTAGCTTACGCGCGTATCCGCTATACCGTCGGTGATGACTTAAAGAGAACACAGAGGCAGAGACTTGTCATAGAGAAGATTGTTGACAAGGCCAAGGTCAAGGGCATAACGTCTATATCAAAAATCATAAATGACGTATTCCCGCTCATAAAAACTTCCTTCTCAAGTGCTCAGCTGACAAAAATGGCGGCTCAGATGTTCAATTATAATATTGAGAAGACGAGCGGTTTTCCGTTTGAAACGCTTCCGTGCCAAATCGGTTCTCTGGACGCGATCGTTCCGGTAACGCTTAAGGACAACGTTGTGGAGCTTCACTATTATCTTTTTGATGAGGAAAACTACGAAGTTTCAAACGAAGTCGCAAGTTACAGTCAGGAGATTGAGGAGACCTCCGGCTTCGGTCAGGAGTACAGGGAATCCGCCATCGAGTACGGAACTGTAAAGGATAACGGCGGAGAGGCCGATATCACGCGATAAGAGTAATGTGAAAAGTACACCATACGCGCATGCGGAGGCGTACTTTTCTTAGATTTTAAAGGAGATTTAAGAAATACGAAGGGGAGTCGCATTTGCGTACTCATTTCCGAAATCTCCGGGGACAACAAATGCGGCGAAGAGGGCAGTTCTGTCCTCTTGCAGGGGAGAAATAGATATGAAATATCCATCGATCGACGTTATCATTCCGTCCTATAAGCCGGGCGCGTCTTTCAGAACACTGCTTTCGCGTCTTTCTGACCAGACGTATCCCGTGAGGAATATTCTGATCATCAATACTGACGAGGGCAAGTTCGACAGCTCGGTCGTCAGAAGAATTCCGCGGGCAGAAGTATTTCACATATCGAAAGCGGAGTTCGATCACGCCGGGACCAGGAATATGGGAGCCGGCTTTTCAGACGCGGATTACATTTTATATATGACGCAGGATGCGCTGCCTGCCGACAAGACTCTTGTCGAGCGTCTGCTGCAGGCATTCAGGGATCCGAAAGTCAAGATTTCATATGCCAGACAGATTCCGAACAGGGACTGCCGGGTCATAGAGGGGTACACCAGAAGCTTTAACTATCCTGCGAAGTCGCGTGTGAAATCCTTCGATGATCTGGATGAACTCGGCATCAAGACGTTTTTCTGTTCAAATGTGTGTGCATGCTACGACAGAGTATTCCTCAGAGAAATGGGAGGCTTTTCCGCTCCGTGTATTTTTAATGAGGACATGATATTTGCCGGCCGTGCCATAAAACTCGGCTATTCGGTCGCTTATGTAGCAGAGGCGCGGGTGATACATTCGCACAATTACAGCGCTTTGCAGCAATTCCGCCGAAATTTTGACAACGGCGTGTCTCAGGCCATGCATCCCGAGATCTTCCGCGGGGTCAACAATGAGGGGGAAGGTGAGAGACTCGTCAAGAATACGATAAAATATCTGCGGAGTGTCGGCTACGGATATATGATTCCGCGGCTCCTGTTCCACAGTGCTGCCAAGTATGCGGGTTTTCGGATGGGCAGAGCCTACAGGATGCTGCCGGGTTGGCTCATTCGCATATGCACAATGAATCCGGGCTTCTGGAATTACAAAGCCGGAGATGACTGAACCGGCTTTCGCCGATTTCCCGCGAGCAAAATTCAACTGTTCGGCGCTGTGAGGAGCGCCATCGGATTCGACATCAGGCATCCCGGAACCAGAGGCTGCGCCGGCAGGTGAGCTTCTTTGGTCTGTGGGGTGCCTTGCGTCTTTTTGTCACAATTTATTCACAATTACTGCTTATCATATTCTGTAACTATTGCTTGATAAGTATTCGAAAGAAGGGCATATTATGGATGATATATATAGCTGTGATCCCACCGGGGAGGTAACAGCAGGCGAAAATACTATTCCTGAGGAACAGCCGGGCAATGACGTTTCCGCATTGCCCGAATCTGCAGAGCACGTCATTGCGGCAGATCAGGAAGAAGCTTTCTCATCAACCGATTATTCATTCCCGAACATTAAGAATGACTCGGATCCGGGTGAATATGCGGATGAGCGCTACGACGAGCCGTATTATGAAGACGCGGATTACAGCGAAGCGGATTATGATAATACGGATTATAGCGACGCGGATTATGATAATGCGGATTATAGCGGCGCGGATTATGATAATACGGATTATAGCGATGCAGATTATGATGATGCGTATTACAGTGATGAGGACTATGATGACGCAGATTACGGTGATGAGGACTATGATGAAGTTGGCTATGCTGACGACAGGGCTGCTTCAGCTGCCGATGACTATATAGCTGACCCGGTATACAAAGGTCCGGTGAAGCATTCATATGATCCGAACGGGGCTGAGGATGAAAGACCTGTATACGGAAGCTACTATGGGAATGAAAGAACGGAAAAAGTGTCCGAAGCGGGAGACAGAGAGGCTCAGTTAGAAAGTGAGCCTCCGAAGGGACCCTATACAAGCAAATACGATGCTTACCGCTTCAAAACGCCGGAAAACAGTTCATCCGAAACCTCGCGGAATACAGCTCCGATAATGCAGAATGTGAGCAGTGCCCAAAAGAGCGGGGAGAAGAAAAAGGGCTTCTTTAGCAGACTGCTGTCAGCAGCTGTCTTGGCGGTGGTCTTCGGCGGAATTGCCGCAGCTGTGTTCATCGGTACCCTTAAACTGACGGGATTTGAATTTCCTGTAAAACAGGAAGCACAGGAGACGACGCAGACTGTTCCGACTCAGATTCCTGTCCTCGGCAATTCAGAGAATTCCGTGACTGCAGGTAAATCAGATATTTCGGCTTCGGCAGGGGAAGAGCTTACTGTCCCCCAGGTAGTTGAGATGTGCATGCCGTCCATGGTCTCGATCACAAATACATCGATCAGCCAGTACTATGATTTCTTCGGAGGGCAAAACTCCCGTGAAAATGTGAGCGCGGGCTCCGGCATTATTGTCGGCGAGACGGATACAGAGCTTCTAATTGCGACAAATAACCATGTCATAACAAACTCATCAGAGATTACGGTCACATTCATAGATGAGGAAGCTATAGCAGGCACGGTGAAGGGAACAGACGCCGATAATGATCTTGCGATCGTAGCCGTAAAACTTGATGATATCGGCGAAGAGACAAAGAATGCCATCCGCGTGGTCACAATCGGTGACTCGGATGCGCTCGCTGTCGGAGAATCTGTTGTGGCAATCGGCAACGCGCTGGGTTACGGTCAGTCAGTATCCCGGGGTGTGATCAGTGCTCTCGGCAGGGAAGTCACGGTCGACGGAATGCCCCATCAGCTGATCCAGACAGACGCATCCATCAATCCGGGCAATTCGGGCGGAGCTCTTATAAACATGCGCGGGGAATTAATCGGTATTAACGAAATAAAGTACGTGAATACCGATGTCGAGGGCGTAGGTTACGCTATCCCCATGGCAACAGCCAAGCCAATTCTCGAAAGTCTTGGGAGCAAGTCCGCAAGGTCTGTCGTCGATGACGACCAGGCATCCTACATCGGCATTATGTGTATTGATGTGCCGGGCTACTACGTCCAGTCCGGATATCCGGCGGGCGTGTATGTCAGCGAAGTGACTAAGGGCGGACCTGCGGAGAAAGCCGGTGTCAGAGAAGGCGATATCATCACGGCTATGGATGGAATCTCCATATCGACAACAACACAGCTCATAACATATCTTAAATACTATGCGGCCGGCGAAGAAATCGACTTCTCAATCAGCAGACTGAACGAGGATGAAACGGCATTTGAAAAAGAAAAGATAACGATCACACTCGGGAACCGCAAAGATTCGGGCATAGATGAATCCACGGAGAATAATTCTGAATCCGCTCCTTCGGATAATGCGGAGAACGGCGGTTTTGATGTGATTCCGGATCAAAAACGATAACAGGAGAAACTGATGAGCAACCAGTATGATGACGACAACGAAGTTTATGACGCGGATTTTGCGGAGATAAGCAGCGTGTCCGATTCGGATAAGAAAGAAGAGAAGAAGGACAGCCGGGACGATCTTAAAAACTCTGACCGGTTCTGTTCGATGTGCAACAGGCCGGAAAGCGTTACAGGCAGACTCGTAGATCTGCCGAACGGGATGTGCGTCTGCAATGACTGCCTGAAGAAGACAACAGATTACATAAAAAGTCCGTCTTTTAATCTCGGTTCTATTTTTGAAGGATTGAAGAATTTCCCGAACATCTCATTCATGAATCTGGATGGCTTCGGAGGCCTGTCTGCCGCGGAAGCCCCAAAAGAGAAGAGGGAGCCGGAAAGAAAATTCTCAATGCAGGACATCATGCCTCCGCACAAGATCAAAGCACAGCTTGACCGCTATGTAGTAGGTCAGGAGCATGCCAAAAAAGCGATGTCCGTAGCGGTCTACAATCATTACAAGCGTATTATCGACGAGCAGCGAAGGGCTGAGAGGGATGAGAAGGAATTAATACCTGATCCGAATGTGCCGGAGCCGATCGAGATACAAAAATCCAATATCCTTATGATCGGACCGACCGGAAGCGGCAAGACCTACATTGTACAGACCCTCGCAAAATTGCTCGATGTTCCGCTTGCTCTTACCGATGCGACATCACTGACGGAAGCAGGCTACATAGGCGATGATATCGAGAGCGTTGTCTCCAAGCTGCTGGCGGCTGCCGGCAATGACGTGAGCCGGGCTGAGCACGGTATTATCTTCATAGATGAGATTGACAAGATCGCGAAGAAAAAGAATACTCACTCGAGGGATGTCAGCGGAGAGGCTGTCCAGCAGGGGATGCTTAAACTGCTGGAGGGAGCGGATGTAGAGGTACCGGTGGGCGCAAGCAGTAAGAACGCGATGGTGCCCATGAAGACAGTGAATACAAAGAATATTCTCTTTATCTGCGGCGGCGCGTTCCCGGATCTGGAGGAGATCATCAAAGAAAGACTCATGAAACGCAGCTCAATCGGGTTCACCGCGGAGCTTAAGGATACCTATGATGAGGACAGGAACATCATGCAGAAGGTGACGACGGAGGACCTTCGTAAGTTCGGTATGATTCCTGAGTTTTTAGGACGTCTGCCTATCGTATTCTCTCTGGACGCAGTGACAAAGGATATGCTGGTACGTATTCTGAATGAGCCTCAGAACGCTATCCTGAGACAGTACGAAGCCCTGCTTGCTATGGACGAAGTGAAGCTGACATTTGAGGAAGGAGCGCTCGAGGCGATTGCCGATAAAGCCATGCAGAAGGATACGGGTGCGAGAGCGCTAAGGTCCATTATTGAGGAGTTCATGCTCGATATCATGTATGAGATTCCCAAGGATGATCTGATCGGTGAGGTCGTGATTACTAAAGAGTATGTAAATCATACCGGGGGACCGAGAATTCTGCTCAGAGGATAGATAGAAGGAGGAACACAGATGGCAGATGATTTTTTCAGTGAGATCGGCAGATCTTTATCAAGGTTTACTCAGCAAGCTGTCGGTAAGACAGGCGAAGTCGTAGAGATGACGAAATTTAATGCTCAGATATCCAGTGAGCAGAAGGAAGTTGAAAAGCTTTATCAGAAAATCGGAGAACTTGTCTACAGAGGCGTAAAGAGCGGAGATATTGAGGTGTCCGATGATCTTGCGGATATCATAGGCGCGATTGATTCACACCGGGCAGTGATAAGGAACGCAAGAAAATCTCTGGCAGAAGTTCAGAAGAAGACACTGTGTCCGAAATGTCATGAGATCGTCGCACAGGACGCGGCTTTCTGCCCCAGATGCGGATGCGCGATGCCGGTTCCGCGAGAAAAAATAGAATCGCAGAGTGTAAGCAGCGCAGAAACCGTTGAAATAGAAGAAGTGGAGATTTCTGAGGCTCCGGATTTCCCGGAAGAGTGATCTCGAGCATCTGATTTTATGAAGGGGGATGGGATGAAGTATCTGTTACTGGTCGCGATACTTTTTTATATTGATTATTACTATAAGCGTAAAGTAGAAAATGAGATGAAGCCCGGCCGGGATACGAGGATCGCTGCGGGAGGAAAGGTCCTTATACGGAGAGTCGACAATAAAGGAGCTGCGGGCGGAGTGCTGAAAGGCAAGCCTTCATATGTGAAAATTGCGTCTACAGCGGCTTGTGCCCTTGCAGCCCTCAGGTTTGTTTTTCTTCTTCCCTCGAAGAAGCGGGTGCTTAAGAAATGCGCTTACGCTTTCTTTCTGGCGGGCGCGCTCAGCAATATTTATGACAGGTGGGTGAGGGGCAGTGTTACGGATTACATCAGCCTTGTCAGCCGCAGGGTAAAGGGCGTGCAGAAAATCGTGTTCAACCTCGGGGATGTCTTTATACTGATCGGAGGTGTCATGCTTTTCATTTTAAATCTCTTCAGAAGAAAGAAATAAAAGTATGCGTCTGCCCGGAATCGGAGCAATGCAGGGGGCGATATGATAAAGAACAGGTTTTATCTCTATGCGACGGCATTCTTTTCGGGAATGTCCATTATGGCGATTGAGATGGGAGCCAGCAGACTGCTGACTCCTTACTTTTCGTCTTCACAGGTCATATGGACCATTATTATAGGCATTATTATGATTGCCATGGCGATCGGCAACGTCTGGGGAGGACGTTCGGCAGACCGAAATCCGGATCCGTCGAATCTCTATAAAAGGCTCATGATTGCAGCTGTCTGGACAGCTGCTCTGCCGATCGTAGGCAGATATGTGATACTCGGGGTCACTCTGCTGGTAGTCACTGTCGCGCGGGGCAGCTATCTTGTCTGGGCATCTTTTGCGACGTGCCTTGTTCTCTTTGTGTTCCCTCTCTGCCTTCTCGGAACGGTGACACCGTCTCTTATCAAGTACTCGACGGTAAACCTTGTCGATAACGGGAAGACAGTAGGCACTATTGAGGCCTGCGGTACGATCGGAAGTATTCTGGGAACATTTCTGCCTACATTTGTTACGATCCCGAGTTTCGGGACGGCTGCGACGTTCTATATTTTTTCTGCAATTCTGGCAGTTATATCACTGATATACTTTATCAGTGCTAAAAAGCATGTTGTGAGAGGAGGGGTCGCAGCGGGCATTATCATTGCTCTCATCTTTCTCCCTTTTGAATACAGCTTCGCCTTCTGGGAAGATGATATCCTTTATGAAGGCGAATCAATTTATAACTATCTGAGGGTCGAGGAGACATCTGAGGACATTATTCTATCTACAAATGTTCTTGAGGGTGTCCAGTCAATCTATAAAAAGAGCGGCGGTCTTACGGGGATGTACTATGATTATGCCCTTGCGGCTCCGCTTATGGCCGGTGAACAGAAAGATACAATGAAACTCCTTGTTCTCGGTATGGGGACGGGAACATACGCCAAGCAGTGCGAGATTTACTATCCCGGAATCACTTCGGAGGGAGTGGAGATTGACCAGAAGATAGTCGATCTTTCCAGAAAGTATTTCGAGCTGCCGGAAGAGATACCTGTCATCTGTGAGGACGGCAGGGCTTACCTTCGGAATGCCGGTACCTATGACATTATAATGGTAGATGCTTACCAGGACATCACGATCCCGTTCCAGATGTCAACAGTGGAATTCTTTACTATGGTCAGGGACCATCTGAATCCGGGCGGGGTCATGGTCGTCAACATGAATATGCGGTCAGAGGAAGAGGGCGGTATCAATGATTGCCTGATTGACACGATCTGCAGTGTTTTTCCGAGCGTTGCGACAGTTACAGTCGGCAATAATACAAACAGGGAACTTTTCGCCGGCATGAATGAGGACCTCTTTGTAAGGTTCAGAAATCGCGTCGCAAGTCTAAATCAGGATCCCGAACTTAAAAAACAGCTGCTGGCGGTGCTTCGCGATCTTCGCGTTGAGGAGGGCGGTGAGCACATCCTCACAGATGACAGGGCTCCGGTCGAAATTCTGGGCATGCAGGCACTTGACACGCTGATTTCGGATACTCTGGAAGCTTACGGCGGCGTTACGGGTCTTCTTGGCTGATAATTCTGCGTCAGAGTTTAAAAAAAATGTTGACGAAACAGAAATCATATAGTAGAATCACTATTGTTGACGCGGTAAGCGCAGCACTCGCAGGAATGGCGGAATTGGCAGACGCGCAGGCTTCAGGTGCCTGTTCTATTCGGTTAGAGTGAGGGTTCAAGTCCCTTTTCCTGCACGAAACCCGAGGTTTTATCCTTGGGTTTTTCTTTTGTCTATACTTCTTCGCTGACCGATAATGAGGCGGCCGATATCGAGAATGTTTTCGATGGGACGGTTTCTTTGGCTGCGAAGGAGAAGTTTTGAAGTAACTGTAATAACGGAGCTGCGTGGCATATTTTGCACCGGGCAAACACAGCTCCTAAGGAGCCGGAACGGATAGTTCCGGTGAAAAGCCCAAAAAGAGGAGTATATGCTGGATTTTATTAAAGTAGTCATTCTTGGAATTGTAGAAGGTATAACCGAATGGCTTCCGATCAGCTCAACGGGACATATGATACTGGTCGAGCAGTTCTTAAAGCTCTCGGTATCGGAAGATTACTGGAATATGTTCCTGGTCGTCATACAGCTTGGCGCCATTCTGGCTGTTGTCTTTCTCTACTGGAGCAGGCTGTGGCCTTTCCATAGACCGGACGATAAGGAGAAGGGAGTTTATAAGATCCTCGACCGGGAAAAATTCATTATGTGGCTTAAGATACTGGTCTCCTGCATCCCGGCTATTGTGATCGGTTTCCCGTTCGATGACTGGCTTGACGAGCATTTCTACAATTATCCTACCGTCGCGATCATGCTTATCGTCTACGGTGTATTATTTATCGTTATTGAGAACAGGAACAAAAAGACGAAGCCGCTCATTCGATCGATTGCTCAAATCGACTGGTCGACAGCTCTCATGATCGGTCTTTTCCAGGTGCTGGCGCTGATCCCCGGAACATCGAGATCCGGAGCAACCATCCTCGGCGGAATTATACTCGGAATGTCCCGAAAGACCGCGTCAGAGTACACATTCTTCCTTGCAGTTCCGGTCATGCTCGGCGCAAGTCTTCTGAAGCTCTTAAAGTTCGGGCTTCTCTTCACGGGATATGAGCTCGTTCTGCTGGCAACAGGCATGGTCGTGGCCTTCTTCGTATCGATCTTCGCAATCAAGTTCCTCCTTAAGTATATCAGGACACATGACTTCAAGGTCTTCGGCGTTTACCGTATAGTTCTCGGAATTATTGTTCTTCTGTACTTCGCCGTGACAACGGTATTTGCATAAAGTAAGCTATGGTGCCGCATGGCGCCGCCCCGGAGCGGCCCATGCGGTACTTTTTCACGCTGTATTTGCTTTTATGGCGTAAATAGGGTATGATATCTCAATATGGATATCTATGTCTATGAGACAGAAGGGGGAGTATAAGCATATGAAACTTGCCTGCCTGCTTGAAAGGTCAGAGTACCGCATCCTAAAAGGAAGCGCGGAACGGGAGATAGAGAAGCTGGTCAATAATTCAAATGAGGTGACGCCGGGATGCATGTTCATCTGTATCGTCGGCGCAAAGTTCGACGGCCATACCTGCGCGGCAAGTGCTGCGCGCGATGGCGCTGCGGCAGTTGTCGTAGAAGACGGCAGACTGTCCGATGAAAAAATCGCGGAGATTCCGGATACCTGCACGGTCGTGAGTGTCCCTGACACGAGGTATGCCATGGCGCTCATAGCGGCAGCCTGGTATGAGTACCCGGCAGAGAAGATACCGGTCATAGGAATCACCGGCACTAAGGGAAAGACAACGACCACTTACATGGTCCGCTCGATCCTCGAGAATGCGGGCTATAAAGTCGGCCTCATAGGCACGATCGAGACGATTATCGGAAAGACGCATGTGCCGTCGAAGAATACGACTCCGGAGTCGACGCTTGTTCAGAAATATCTGCATGAGATGGTTGAAGCGGGCTGCACCTGCGCAGTCATGGAGGTATCCTCCCAGGCCCTGATGATGCACCGGACTGCCGGAATTATGTTTGAGATCGGTGTATTTACGAACCTTTCTCCGGATCATATAGGGGAGGGAGAGCACAAAGATTTCGCCGAGTACCTTGAGATGAAGAGCCGGCTCTTTAAGCAGTGCCGGATAGCTGTTGCAAATGCAGATGACGCCCACACGAAGGAAATTCTCGCCGGGTGCATCTGTCCGGTGGAAACTTACGGGATTACGACCTCGGATGCGGATATCCGTGCCGTGAATATTGAGCATATTCACAGACCGGGCTACCTCGGCGTCACTTTCGACGTTGTCGGAAAGGCATCTTTCCCTGTCGAACTCGATATCCCCGGACTCTTCTCAATCTACAACGCATTGACGGCAATCTCCATATGCAGACATTTTGACATTCCTGTATCGGCTGTCAAAAAAGCCTTGAAGGCTGCCTTTGTCAAGGGAAGAATCGAGATGATCAAAGTCTCGGACGAGTTCACACTCATGATCGATTACGCCCACAATGCGATGGCGCTTGAGAGCCTCCTTTCTACGCTGCGCGATTATCACCCGAACCGCATAGTCTGTCTGTTCGGCTGCGGAGGGAACAGGTCAAAGGATCGCAGGTTCGAGATGGGAGAAGTATCCGGCAGGATGGCGGATTTCACTATCATCACATCGGACAATCCGAGATTCGAGGAGCCGGAAGCTATAATCGCGGACATCGTGACCGGAATTAAGAGGACAGACGGAAAATACATTACGATCATCAATCGGAAAGAAGCAATAGCCTACGCGATCGATCATGGTCAGCCGGGGGATATCATTGTCCTTGCGGGTAAGGGTCATGAGGATTACCAGGAGATACGCGGCGTCAAATATCCGATGGATGAGAGAGTACTGATAAAGGAAATCCTTGATGAACGAGCTTTACGCTGATATTATCGTCGATATTTCCGTACAGGCCCTGGACAGACCGTTCAGCTATCATATACCGGATGTTCTGAGGGACTCTGTCGGTGTCGGCAGTCTGGTCACCATACCGTTCGGCCCGCGGATGGTACGGGGTTATGTAATCAGGCTGAAGGACAGCTGCGACTATGACCCGGACAAGATAAAGGACATCGCAGCGGTCCTTACTGACGAGGAGACTGTGGAGGCAAGGCTGATTGCTCTTGCCGGCTGGATGTGCCGGACCTACGGCGGAGTCATGGCTCAGTCACTTCGCACTGTTCTGCCTCTCGGGAAAAAAGTGAATCCACTCACGATCCGAAGAGCCTCCATAACTGACCGGAATATGGCGATTTACTATAAAGGCCGTCTGGGAAAACGGCAGCAGGGCAGGGCAAGAGTTATTGATTCCCTGCTCGAACATGACGACCGGCTTGTCGCGGATCTCATGAAAGAGCAGAATGTAAGCATTGAGATTATCCGCGGTCTCGAAAAAGACGGCATCATCTGTGTTATGACCCAGGAGAACTATCGAAAGGTCATTGAGGAGGCTGAAGCTCTTCCTCCGGATGTATTGACGGGTGAGCAGAGCATGGCGGTCAGAAAAATCCGCACAGAGTGGTCAACAAAGAACCGGCCGGTACTCCTCAAGGGGATTACCGGCAGCGGAAAGACGCTGGTCTATATGGAACTTATTGCGGATACACTTGCTGAGGGAAAACAGGTGATCATGCTGATTCCCGAGATCGCTCTGACAAGGCAGACTGTCACCCGGTTCGTGAAGCGGTTCGGAGAGAAGGTGTCCTTTCTCCATTCCAGGCTGTCCGAGGGCGAGAGGTATGATCAGATGAAGGCCGCGAAGCGCGGCGACGTTTCCATCATGGTCGGCCCAAGGTCGGCTCTATTCACCCCGTTCACAAAGCTCGGACTCATCATTATCGATGAGGAGCACGAGGAGACATACAGATCCGAGATGACACCCAGGTACCATGCAAGGGAAACTGCGGAAAAGAGGGCGGAGATCGAAGGGGCTCATCTGCTCCTCGGATCGGCGACGCCATCGATCACATCTGCCTACCGCGTGTGGGAGGGACGGTATGCCGGGGAATCTCTCACGCAGAGGTACGGCAGTGCGATGCTGCCAAAGACTCTGATTGTCGATATGAGGGAGGAGGCGGCTAAAGGAAACCGGTCCATGTTCTCTGAAGAGCTGTCCGGTCGACTTCGGGCATGTTTAGACCGGGGAGAACAGGCCATGTTGTTCCTGAACAGGCGGGGGTATGCAGGTTTTGTGACATGCAGATCCTGCGGATTCGTGGCTAAATGTCCTCACTGTGATGTCTCGCTCACCAGGCACGCAAACGGTAAGCTTATCTGTCATTACTGCGGATATGAGATTCCGGAATACATGGAGTGTCCGGAATGCAAGTCGCGGCACATAGGAGGAATTTCCGTCGGGACCCAGCAGGTCGAGGAAGCTCTACGGAAAGAATTTGCGGGGATTCGTACTCTTCGCATGGACTTTGACAGCACGCGGGGAAAGGAAGGCCACGGAAGGATCCTCAGGGAATTCGGGCGTGGGGACGCAGATGTTCTCGTCGGCACGCAGATGATCGTAAAAGGCCACGATTTTCCGAATGTCACTCTGGTCGGGGTACTGATGGCGGATTTATCGCTCAACGAATCGGATTACAGATCCCAGGAGAGAACATATCAGCTGATCACTCAGGCAGTCGGCAGAGCCGGCCGTGGGACAAAACCCGGAACAGCGGTGATTCAGACATATCAACCGGAAAACTCGACCCTGCGGTATGCTGCTGCTCAGTCTTACGGACCGTTTTATCGGGAGGAGATAGCCTACAGAAAGATCATGAGGTATCCGCCGGTCGGCGGTCTTCTGGCAATTCTCGGAAGCGCTGCGAGCGAGGAGCTTCTGACGGTGGGAATGGGCTATATAAGAAAGTATATAGACATCATAGACAAGAGGGGGGCTCTGGCTGCAATCGGACCTGCGCCGCAGACTGTCGGCAAGATCAGGGACCGCTTCCGGCAGGTCATTTATCTGCGGCACAAGGAGATCGAAAATCTGATTCGCGCCAGACATATGATCGAGGAGTATATCCGCATAAACAGCGGATTTGAAGAAATACGTATAGAATTCGATATTAATGTATAAGAGAAGGAGTAAGAGATGGCAATACGTACTGTACGCACAGTCGGGGACAGAGTTCTTGAGAAGAAATGCAGAGAAGTAAAGGAAATGACACCGAAGATCGAGGAACTTATTGATGACATGTTCGACACAATGTATGAGTACAACGGTGTCGGACTTGCAGCTCCGCAGGTCGGTGTCCTGAAGCGCATCATAGTTGTCGATACAGGTGACGACCCGAGGGTACTGATCAACCCAGTCATTGTCGAATCTGACGGTACACAGACGGGCGACGAGGGATGCCTCTCCAACCCCGGCAAGTACGGCAAGGTCACAAGACCGAACCATGTCATCGTTGAGGGTCTTGACCGGAACATGCAGCCCGTCCGTATGGAGGGAGAGGGTCTTCTTGCCAGAGATTTCTGCCATGAGATCGATCATCTCGACGGACATATGTACATGGAGCTCGTCGAGGGTGAAATCTACGATGTGAATGATGTGGAAGAAGAGGAAGAGGAAGAGGAAGAGGGCGAGTCCTGAATTTGACCCGCTATTATTTGCGGGACAAAATCGCGGGACACACGGCCAATGCCAGCTGGGTTTAACGATGTACGGAGGTGGAGCACAGTGAATATAGTTTTTATGGGAACACCGGATTTTGCCGCCGGGATTCTTAAGGCAATTCTTGATAATGGATACACGGTGACCGGCGTTGTCACTCAGCCGGATCGCCCTAAAGGACGCAAGAAGGAACTGTGCCCCTGCCCGGTCAAAGAACTGGCAGTGTCATATGGACTCCGAGTTTTTCAGCCGAGGAGAGTCAGGAACGAAGAAGCTGTCGCCGAGATCGCGGACATGAAGCCGGATCTCATTGTTGTCGCGGCTTTCGGCCAGATTCTTCCGAAGGAGCTTCTTGAACTGCCGCCTCTCGGATGTGTCAATGTGCACGCGTCGCTTCTTCCCGCTTACCGAGGGGCTGCGCCTATTCAGCAGGCTATTATTGACGGATGTGATAAGACCGGTGTCACAATCATGCAGATGGATGTCGGTCTGGATACAGGGGACATCATATCGGTGAGAGAGTGCCCCATTTCTCCGGAGGAGACAGGGGGGAGCCTTTTCGACAAACTGGCGGTCATTGGTGCGGAGCTTCTCGTCGATACGCTTCCGGACATAGAGAGCGGGAAGGCAGTCCGTATTCCGCAGCCGGAGGAGAACGTCTCCTATGTGAAGATGTTCAAGAAGGAGGACGGAAGGATCGACTGGACGGAGAGCGCGGATGCTATTTGCAGAAAAGTCAGGGGATTTGACCCGTGGCCGAGCGCGTTCACGACTCTTGACGGCAAAAATTTCCGTATTTTCAAAGCCCATGTGGAGGAGCCGGAAGCGAAGGGCGAGGCCGGTGCAATCTTCACGAACGGGGCCGGCCGCATGTTAATACAGACCGGCAGCGGTTATGTGTGTCCGGATGAAGTCCAGATTGAGGGGAAAAAGCGCATGAAGACGTCCGACTTCCTCAGAGGATATGTAATAAAGAGCAGCTTTCTTAAGTGATGGCAGGGAGGTTATACAGTGCCGGCAAGCAACCTTAGGGAAATTATATTGGATATACTATTAACAATATTTAAAGATGGTGTCTACAGCAATATAGCGATACATAACGCACTGGAAAAAGTTCAGTATTTTTCGAAGAGAGACCGGGCGTTCATCACTAAAGTCTGCGAGGGGACCGTCGAGAGACTGATTGAGCTCGATTATTGCATAAGCAAATATTCGACGCTGCCGGTGCCGCGCATGAAACCTGTTATCCAGAATATTCTGCGCATGAGCACCTATCAGATCCTCTATATGGACGGCGTTCCGAACGCGTCGGCAGTCAATGAAGCTGTCCGTCTCGCGCAGACCAGGGGATTTTATAATCTGAAAGGATTTGTGAACGGAGTCCTCAGGAACATAGCGCGAAACGCCGGGGCAATCGAATATCCGAGCGCAGAAAAAGAGCCGGTCAGCTATCTGTCTGTCACCTACAGCGTACCGGAATGGCTGGCGGAAGCCTGGCTTAACGAGTACGGCATGATAGTGGCGGAGAAGATGTTCGCAAGTTTCCTTACGGTGAGACCGACAACAATCAGACTTAAGACCAGCCGGGTGAACCGGGCAGATATTCTGAACAGCCTAAGAAACCAGGGTGTTACAGTTAAGAAGGCTCCCTATCTTCCGTACGCATACAATATTTCAGATTATAATTATCTGCCCGCTCTGGACGCTTTCATGAAGGGGCTGATTTTCCCGCAGGATGTGAGCTCGATGCTGGTGGCTGAGGCAGCCGGTCCAAGACAGGGAGATTATGTCATCGATGTGTGCGCGGCTCCGGGTGGAAAGAGCCTTCATATAGCGGATAAGATGGCATCTTACGGCATGGTCGAAGCCAGAGACCTCTCTGAAGAAAAAGTGGCTCTGATTATTCAGAATGTGACCCGTGCGGATCTCATCAATATCAGACCGGTCGTCATGGATGCTCTCATGCATGATCAGGAATCCGAGGAGAAGGCGGATATCGTTATATGTGACCTGCCCTGTTCGGGTCTCGGCGTGATCGGCAGAAAGGCAGATATCAAATACAGGATTACCCCGGCTAAGATCCAGGAGCTCCAGGAACTGCAGAGGAGGATCCTCCACAACGCGGTCAGCTATGTGAGACCGGGAGGAACTCTGATTTACAGCACCTGCACAGTGAGCCGTATGGAGAACGAGGAGAACGTCAGATGGCTCACGGAGAATTATCCGCTGACAGCGGACAGCCTTGATCCGTATCTCCCGCACGAGCTTCGCCGTCACACGACGGCTGAGGGCTATATCCAGCTGATCCCCGGCATTCATGAGTGCGACGGCTTCTTTATAGCGAGATTCCGCAAGAATGAGGTATAAACTTAATATATGCAGCCGAACACAGAACATTCACAGGGATATGTAAGTATAATTGATATGACGCTGCCTGAGATGACCGCTTTGATGGAAGGGCTTGGGCAGAAGAAATTCAGGGCAGGCCAGATCTATGAGTGGATCCATGTAAAGAACGCGGCGTCCTATGATGAGATGACGAATCTCTCAAAAGATCTTCGGGCACGCCTTGAAAATGAGTATCCGCTTCGTCTTCCGGTCAGAGAGACGGTCCAGATATCCAAAGCGGACGGGACCCGAAAATATCTGTTCCGTATGAGCGACGGAAACTATGTGGAGAGCGTTCTTATGATGTATCATCATGGAAACTCGGTCTGCATATCCTCCCAGGTAGGCTGCCGGATGGGATGTTCCTTTTGTGCGTCGACGATCGGAGGGCTTACAAGAAATCTGACCGCGGGGGAGATGCTGGGGCAGATCTACGCGATTGAGAGAGACTTCGGACAGAGAATTTCCAATGTCGTTGTCATGGGTACAGGGGAGCCGCTCGACAACTACGAAAATGTCGTGCGATTCATCCGGATGCTCACAGATACAGACGGCCACAATATAAGCGAGAGAAATGTCACGGTGTCCACCTGCGGCATAGTTCCGGGCATCCTGAAACTTGCGGAGGAAAAACTGAGCATCAATCTGGCCTTGTCTCTTCACGCTCCGAATGACGGGATGAGACGGAAAATCATGCCGGTAGCGAAAAGCTTTTCGCTGCGGGAAATCATGGACGCTCTTAATATTTATTATGAGGCTACGCACAGGCGGCTTACATTTGAATACAGCCTGATTGCCGGAGTCAATGATTCGGATACCTGTGTCAGAGAGCTCGCGCAGCTGCTCTCGGGCGTGAACTGTCTGGTCAACCTGATTCCGGTCAATCCGGTCAGAGAAACCGGGATGAAAGCGCCGGATCGCCGCGCGGTGACGGCCTTTCAGAAAAAACTTGAAAAAAATGCAATAAATGTTACTATTAGAAGGGAAATGGGCCGTGATATTGACGGGGCCTGTGGACAATTAAGAAAAAAGTACACGGAAACGGATAAGATATGAAAGCTTTCGCACTCACTGATGTGGGACAGAGAAGAAAAATTAATCAGGACTGCGTGTATGCATCAGTCGGACCGGTCGGAAATCTTCCCAACCTGTTCATTGTGGCAGATGGAATGGGAGGACATAAAGCCGGTGATTTCGCGTCGCGGTTTGCGGTCAACGCCGTAAGGGAATCGATTGGTGCCAGCCCGGAGACCAATCCAATCAAGTTGATACGTGACGCGATTGAGCTGGCTAACAGGGGTATCCTCCGGGAGTCGGATGAGCATGAAGAAATGCGCGGGATGGGTACGACAATAGTTGTGACGACCATCATAGACCGATATGCGTATACTGCAAATGTCGGAGACAGCCGCCTGTATCTCCTCGGCGACACATTGAAGCAGATCACTAAAGATCACAGTCTTGTTGAAGAGATGGTAAGACTCGGTGAGATCACAGAGGCGGAAGCCCGCAATCACCCCGATAAAAATATCATCACGAGAGCTGTCGGCGCAACTCCTAACGTGGACATTGATTTTTTTGACTACAAGGTCGAACCTGGAGGAATGATTCTTATGTGCTCTGACGGACTCTCCAATATGGTGGAGGATGAGGACATAAGAAGAATTCTCAGACGAACAATTTCTATCGAAGATAAAGCCAGAGTACTGGTTGAAACAGCGAACGAAAACGGCGGAAAAGATAACATTGCAGTCATTCTGGTGGAACCGGATTCGGACGAGGAGGCATAATGTTAAAAGCGGGGACAGTTTTAGGGGAACGTTACGAAATTGTTGGCCGTGTAGGATCGGGCGGTATGGCCGATGTTTATAAGGCAAAAGACCATAAGCTGAACAGGTTCGTAGCTGTCAAAGTCATGAAAAGTGAGTTCCGGGAGGACGGCACTTTTATTTCCAAGTTCAGAAGAGAGGCGCAGTCCGCGGCTCGTCTTGCCAATCCGAATATCGTGAATGTATTCGATGTAGGCGAGGACATGGGCAATTATTATATTGTCATGGAGCTCGTCGAAGGTATTACTCTTAAGGAGTACATTTCGAAAAAAGGCAAGCTTTCTGTCCGCGAGGCGACCAGTATTGCCATTCAGGTCTGTATGGGACTTGCGGCAGCACATCAGGCCGGTATCGTGCACCGGGATGTAAAGCCTCAGAATATTATTATTTCCACTGACGGTAAAGTCAAGGTGACTGATTTCGGTATAGCGAGGGCTGCCTCGTCCAATACCATCAGTGCCAATGCGATGGGTTCTGTCCATTACAGTTCACCGGAGCAGGTGAGAGGCGGCTACTCGGATTCCAGAGCCGATATTTATTCCCTCGGTATCACACTGTATGAAATGGTCACCGGCCGGGTACCGTTCGACGGTGAGACGACAGTGGCTATAGCAATTAAGCATCTGCAGGATGAGATGGATCCGCCGTCAAAATATGCGCCGGATCTTCCGTATTCCCTTGAGCAGATTATTTACAAGTGCACACAGAAGAGCGTTGACAGAAGATATCAGTCTATGAACGACGTCATCAATGATCTGAAACATTCGCTGGTAGAGCCGGACGGACGTTTTGTGACGCTGGCTCCGCTTTCAGATCATGCGAGGACAGTCGTGATCACACCGGAAGAGCAGGACCGTATTCGCAGCGATGGCTATACGCGACCGGATATCAGTCAGAAGACATATACATCGACGGCGGCTGCTAAGTCAGGCCGTGAGCTGCCGGAGGAGGAGCCCTACGACGATCCGTACGATGAGTCGGATGACGGTCTCTCCGGAAGACTCGAGAAGGCTATGACGATCGGTGTCTTCGTGATCGGCGCTCTGATTATCTGCGTTCTGATTTACTTTATTGCGCGTGCAGCCGGTCTTTTCAGTATGGGCAGGGGATCCGACGGAGAAAATCAGATCGCAGTCGAGAGTACTGTGGCGGCAGTAAGTGACAACGGAACAGCGGAATCCACGAGTCAGGTGGAAGTTCCGGTCATCGTGGGCATGACTGAGAGCGAAGCAGCGGCCAAAGCTCAGGAAGCTAACCTCGGTATCAAGTATATGGGCGAGAAGGAGTCAGAAGAGTACGAAGCCGGCATCATTATGGAACAGGATCCTGTAGCCGGCTCCAAGGTCGATAAAAACACGACTATTTATTATTACAGAAGCAGCGGGCGTACTACGATAACGATGCCGGATGTAATCGGCGCATCGCTGACAGACGCGCAGAACGCCCTGACCTCCGCGGGATTCTCCAATCTGCAGGTGGCAAACGCATCCTCCGAGGAAGTCCCGATCGGCAACGTTATCTCTGTTTCCCCGGGTGTCGGGGAGAATGTCGGACCGACTGACCTCATCACTCTGACCGTCAGCACCGGATCCGAGAACGCGGCGAAGGTAACTGTCAGCTCCTACGGCGGACTGCCGGAGGATCAGGCGGTGGCTGCTCTTCAGGGAATGGGCCTTATCGTCAGAATCGAGTACGGCTCGTCCGACCGTGTCAATGTCGGTGATGTCATTAGCCAGAGCATTTCAAGCGGAACTGAAGTTTCTATCGGTACAGAGATCACTCTGAAAGTCAATAATCCTGACATGAACGGTCAGACCGGTGCAGCAGGCGGCGGCGCGAACATTCAGACGGCAAGCTGGACGACGAACTCTACTCTGGATGCTCCTTCCAATTATCAGGGCGGTGCTTTCAGACTGGTCCTTCAGCAGACCGTGGACGGACAGACTGTTGAGACAACTGTGGATGAAGGTGACTATATTGACTTCCCATACCAGCTGCTCTGCAAGGGTGCGGCAGGCGTATCTGAAGGAAAAGTCGTCATGTATGAGCTCTATGACGGCGATTATGTCTCCCGCGCCTCATGGCCGGTAGCATTCTCATCCGCCGGCTGATGCTTAAGGGAAAGATTATTAAAGGAATTGCCGGATTCTACTATGTCGATACTGTAGAATCCGGCATTTATGCATGTAAGGCGAAAGGCATCTTCCGGAAGCTCGGGAAGAAGCCGCTCGTCGGCGATGATGTGGAAATCGAGATTACCCATGAGAAAGATAGGGAGGGCAGTCTCGTCGCCATTGCCCCGCGTGTCAATGAACTGATCCGCCCGGCTGCTGCCAATGTTGAGCAGGCTCTCATCCTGTTTGCCTTGAAGAGTCCCGATCCGAACCTTGTCCTTCTCGACAGATTTCTTATATCCATGGATATGAAGGGGATTCATTCAGCCATCTGCTTTAATAAGCAGGATCTGGCGCGTGAGGATGAGAAGGAGAATCTGCGTGATACATATTCGTCATGCGGATACCGGGTCTTTTTCTCCAGCTTTGAGGAGGGAGAGGGGATTCAGGAACTTAAAGAATTCATGGCCGGAAAGACGACCCTCCTTGCGGGTCCGTCAGGCGTCGGCAAGTCTACGCTGACCAATGCGTGCCAGTCGAACGTTCATATGGAGACAGGCGAGATATCGAAAAAACTGGCCCGCGGAAAGAACACGACCAGACATGCCGAGCTCATTCCGTGCGGCAATTCTACTTATATTATGGATACACCCGGTTTTACGAGCCTTCTTCTGGAAGGTATCGAAAAAGAGGAACTTAGGCATTATTATGCGGAGTTTGCCCCGTATGAGGGCAGGTGCCGGTTCGACGGATGCGTGCACATTCATGAACCGGATTGCAGAGTTAAGGAAGCACTGGAGGCCGGACTTATTAACCGTAAAAGGTACGAGAACTATTGTCTGATCTATGAGGATCTGTATCAGCAGGAAAAGAACCGGTATTAGAGTTCTAAATAAAGGAGTTATTATGGAAAATATTCTCGCCCCATCAATTCTGTCGGCGAATTTCGCGGACATGGCGTCAGATTTCAGGATCCTGGAGAAGGGCGGCGTCAAGTGGCTGCATGTCGATGTCATGGATGGTCTCTTTGTTCCGAATATTTCTCTGGGGCTGACTGTCATAAGCTCGATCAGGAAGGCAACGGATATGTTCTTTGATGTTCATCTCATGATTGTGGATCCAATTCGCTACATCGATGAGTTCGCGAAAGCGGGCGCTGACCTCATCTCATTCCATCTGGAGGCGACCGAAAACGCGGATGCTGTGATAGATAAAATCCGTGCGACAGGCAAGAAGGTCGGCATTGTCATCAAGCCGAAGACACCGACGGAGGTTCTCCTTCCTTATGTTGAAAAAGTCGATGATATCATGATCATGTCAGTAGAACCTGGATTCGGAGGTCAATCCTATATTCCCGGATCCACGAAGAGAATTGCGGAAGTGAAGGCTATGGCAATGGAGAAGAACCCCGAGTGCTTAATTGAGGTCGACGGAGGTGTGACATTTGCCAATATTCCCGAAATTACAGGTGCGGGCGCAAATGTCCTTGTGGCCGGCAGTGCTGTCTACAAGGGTGACATTGCAGCCAACTTACTGAAATTCAAAGAGGTATTCCCGGGGTGTCTGGCAGAATAACGATCGTGAGCGGCGGACCGGCAAATCCCGCTTTCGTCGCCCACTATATTGAAAAATCCGGCACTGACATTGTCATTGCCGCCGATAAGGGGCTCGATACCTGTGTGCGCGCGGGGATCGTGCCCGATATTGTGCTGGGTGATTATGACAGTACCGGTATGCGAGGACGGATCGACGAGCTGAGAAGTGCCGGAGCTTATGTGGAGGTCTATCCCGCGGAGAAAGACTTTACGGATACGGAGGCCGCGGTCATGTGCGCGCTTGCTAAGGGAGCGGATGAGATAGCGATACTCGGGGCGACCGGCGGTCGCCTCGATCATTTTCTTGCCAATCTGGATCTGTGTCTCGTGCCTCTCCGGCGGGGAGTAAAATGTACACTTGCCGATGAGTACAACGAAATAAGGCTCCTTGACAGAAGCATTACCCTCCATGCGGAGAACACAGCCGGACGATACGTATCGCTCCTGCCGTTCACGGACCGCGTCAGCGGAGTTACCCTGACCGGCATGAAATATCCGCTTTCGGACGCTTGTCTTGTCAGGGGAAGTTCTCTCGGGGTCAGCAATGAGGTGACCGGCGAGACTGCCGGTATTGATTTTACAGAGGGGATACTGATCCTTGTCCTCTCCAGGGACTGAAAGATTCCCAGCGGGAGAAGTGAAATCCTCGAGAAACGAATTGCTGGTCCGATCGAGAGATCAAAAATAGGTAAGGTGAAAATATGAGTTATTGGATCTGGTATCAGGGAGATTTTGAGAGATGGCATGCCATGAAGCAGAACTTCAGCCGTGTGGAGAGAGGACTTGCATGGCCGGCCTTCTGGAAGAGCGAGGGTATTCGTAACAGGATCGCTCTCTCAAAGGAATATGTGCTGGAGGAGGAGACAAACTTTACGGTCTATGCGCATGGCAGTGGCTTCGTCCTTGTCAATGATGACAAGTATCCGTTCGAATCCGTCATTACATGCGGTCCGGGCAAGGTAAAAGTGACAGTGCATCTTGGCCGTCTTGAAGCGCTGCCGAGCGCCCTCGTCAGCGGAGATGTCATTTCATCCGGTCCGGGCTGGATCTCCGATGACTATGCTGAAAAACTTCCGGCGGGCTATAGCAGGCTCTATACGGATGAGGAGCAGGACCCGGCGGAGTGGAACTATTCTGAAAAAGAGTATCTTCCGGTGAATACCCAGTCGGTATGCGGAGGAACACTGTATGAGTTCGAGACGGAGCTCACAGCCCGTCTTGAGATACGCGCTTCCATGGCGAGGCTTCGGGGTATGACAGTGTACTGCGGCGAATCCCGGGCGGAAGCTCTGGCGGGTAAGGAGTGTTATCTCTTCTGGAAGCCGGAGATTACAGGTTTCGGAGAGTCAGCCACAGGACACTGTCCGCGGTGCGCACTCAGATATGTGTTCATTGAGGGCGAACCGGTCGAACTGACCGCAGTTCATCAGTATGTGGATTTTCCGGTCAGAACTGCATTTGCATGCGATGATGCAAAACTTAATCAGATATGGAATGTAGCTGAGCACACATTCCGCCTGTGCAGCGGCATTTTCTTCCTCGACGGAGTTAAGCGTGACGGATGGATCTGGAGCGGAGATGCCTACCAGAGCCTTCTTATCAGCCGATACCTGCTTGCGGATCCTGGCGTGGAGCAGCGAACTCTTGTCGGGCTGAGGGGAAACGATCCCATGACGGGGCACATCAACACAATCGTGGACTACTCGCTTCTCTGGGTGCTTGGAGTTAAGACGCATATTGAGACGTTCCACGACGGGGAATTCCTCAGACTCATTTATCCGAAAGTGAGGAGCCTCATCGAATTCTGCATGAAGCGCACGGATGTACACGGTTTTCTTGTCGGGGTGGATCGTGACTGGACTTTTATTGACTGGGCTGAGATCGACAAGGACGGACCTGTCGGGGCCGTAGAGATGCTGTACTGCGGCGCACTAGAAGCTGCAGCAGACCTTGCTGTCATGGCGGAAGATCGGGATTTTGCGGATCTTTACAGGGAGGAAGCAGTGCGGGTCAGAGCTTGTATTCAGGAGCATTTCTGGTCTCCTCGGCTCGGTGCTTTCATTGATTCCTTCACATCAGGCCGCTGCCATGTGAGCCGGCAGACGAATCTGCTCGCGGTCCGGTGCGGAATGGCGGACGAGGAGCAGACCCGCCTGATTTCCGCAAATGTGCTGCACTCGGACAAAGTTCCTCCGATCAGAACTCCCTATTTCCAGTTCTTTGCGCTGGATGTCATGGGGCAGCTGGGCGAGACGGGCACGGTGCTGGATGTGATCAAATCGTACTGGGGCGGCATGCTGGACCTCGGTGCTGTGACCTTCTGGGAGGAATTCGATCCTTCGGTCACCGGAGATGCTCAGTACGGCATGTACGGCGATCCCTTCGGAAAGAGTCTCTGCCATGCGTGGGCAGCGAGCCCGATTTATCTCATTTCCAGATATCTCATCGGGCTTGAACTCTGCGAAGAAGGAGATGACAGATTTGTGCTCACACCGCACCTTGAGCTCTTTGGGGTACTTGAGTCAACGCTTCCTGTTGGGGAGGATGGTCAGATCGTATTGTCCTGGGACGGCAGGATCCTTCGTGTAAAGGTCATGGCCACATCCGGCATTCTGCGTGTCTTTGGCAGAGAGATTCACGTGAGTGATACAGTGACAGTCAGCGAATAATTGCACTGGTGACAGAGATTAGTTTCGTGTAACAGTTCAGACAGGCTGCTCTCGAGGTTCGTTTTACCGGCTCAAAACATCCATCTTCGTGAGAAAAGCATTGTAAGTCCGACCTAGAGATCAGAAAATGCCATGCATTTTCTTAGCTCGCAGGAAAGGACTTACGCTTTTAGATGAAGATGATGTTTGAGCCGGGAGCAATGTGGAAAATCGAAAGATAAACCGGACAAAATGAAATTTTAAAAATGGTGGAGAAACGGGAGCCGATGTGATAAAGTAATTTCTGTCACGTCGGCTCTTTCTTATGTGTAACGGAGCAGACGGGCAGGCAATGACCCGAAGGGCAAAGAATAAGGTAACTTAAGGAGATAGATAGAAAATGAAATTAGGCATAGTAGGCCTCCCGAACGTAGGCAAGAGCACACTGTTCAATTCCCTGACCCGTGCCGGAGCGGAATCCGCGAACTATCCGTTCTGCACGATCGACCCCAATATCGGTATCGTCCCGGTGCCGGACGAGCGGCTCACGCTGCTTGCCGAGTTTTCCCACTCAAAGAAACTCACCCCGGCGACGATCGAGTTCGTTGATATCGCGGGTCTTGTCAAGGGAGCCTCCAAGGGTGAGGGTCTCGGCAATCAGTTTCTTGCAAATATCCGCGAGTGCGATGCCATCGTACATGTTGTCCGCTGCTTTGAGGATGCCAATGTCATCCATGTGGACGGCTCTGTCGACCCGAAGCGCGATATAGAGACGATCGAGCTGGAGCTTGTATTTGCAGATTTAGAGGTCCTCGAGAGAAGGATCGCCAAGACATCCAGATCCGCAAAGTCAGGTGCGGATAAGGGGGCAGCCAAAGAACTTGCGGTCCTTCAGGAACTGAAGAAGCACCTTGAGAACGGCGAACTGGCTATCACGGTCGATTTCGGCGATGAGGATCAGAATAAGTTTAAAGCTTCCCTCGATCTTCTGACGGACAAGCCGGTCATTTATGCCGCAAATGTATCCGACGCTGACCTGGCAGATGACGGTGAATCCAATGAGTATGTGCAGACTGTACGTGAGATCGCGAAGGAGCGCGGCTATGAAGTGTTCGTCATCTCAGCTCAGATCGAGCAGGAAATCGCCGAGCTTGATGACGAGGAGAAGCAGGAGTTCCTTGCCGACCTCGGCATCGAGAAGTCCGGTCTCGAAAAGCTGATCGCCGCTTCCTATAAGCTGCTCGGCCTCATGAGTTATCTGACAACAGGCGAGGATGAGACAAGGGCATGGACGATTCCGATCGGCTGTAAGGCACCGAAGGCGGCGGGCAAGATCCACTCTGATTTTGAGCGCGGTTTTATCAAGGCTGAGGTCATTAATTATAAGGAGCTTCTCGATGCGGGTTCCTACGCCGCGGCCAGAGATAAGGGCCTTATAAGAATCGAGGGCAAGGAGTACGTCGTCAGGGACGGCGATGTCATTCTTTTCAGATTCAACGTATAACAGAAGGCGCAGCATGGATTATATGATTAATTTCCCCAATCTGGGGATTCATCTTGAACATGTCGGAAAGAATGTCACCATCGGCGGCTTTACGATAGCCTATTACGGTATAGTGATCGCCCTCGGCATGCTGATTGGTATCTATGTAGCCACTCTCAGGGCAGAAGCGACAGGCCAGAAGGGTGATGACTATATCGACATTGCCGTTTATACCATGGTCTTCGGCGTGCTCGGGGCCAGAATTTACTATGTCGCGTTTTCCTGGGACGCTTACAAAGACAGCCTGATCCACATTTTGAATATCCGCGAGGGCGGACTGGCTATTTACGGGGGAATTATCGGCGGCGTTATCACCATCGGTGTTCTCTCTAAAATAAAGAAGATACCGTTTCTAAAGATCCTGGACACGATCGCGATGAGCGTTCCGATCGGCCAGATTGTCGGACGATGGGGCAATTTCTTTAACCGCGAGGCTTTCGGCGACTACACGAATAATCTCTTTGCCATGCAGCTGCCGGTCTCGGCGGTAAGGCAGCATGAGATCACTGAGACTATGTGGCAGCATGCCGAAATCATAGACGGAATACAGTTCATTCAGGTGCATCCGACGTTCCTCTATGAGAGCGTGTGGAATATCGGTGTTCTCATTATGCTCTTCCTTACGAGAAATAAGACGAAATTCAGCGGAGAGCTGTTCCTTCGGTATCTTGCCGGTTACTCTCTGGGACGTTTTTTCATCGAACCTCTCCGTACGGATCAGCTGAAGATCCCGGGCACAGATATCGGAGTCTCTGTCGTTTTGTCGAGCTGCCTTTTTACCTTCTGTGTGGTCATGATCATCGCCGGCCGCTATAGGGCGGCGCAAAGAGCGTAATAGATTAGTTGAGCGTTCTTAAACTTCGGTTCCGGAGCAAAACATCCTTCTTCGTGAGAAAAGCATTGTAAGTCCGACCGAGAGATCAAAACGCGTGAGCGTTTTAAGCTCGGAGGAAAGGACTTACGCTTTTCGATGAAGATGATGTTTGCGACGGTTCTTGATCTCCGGGCAGCCGGATTAAAAGCTGGGAACGGTGTGACAGTTTAAGTGGGGCAAAATGGTACTTCGGTGAATCGGAATTTACGAATCAAATACGGATTTAGGAATCGACCGGTGTGAAATCACAAGATTTTGCACCGGGTCTTTTTATTTCCACAACATTTAGGCGGGAGGATACATCCCGCTTTTTCTTTTGCTGTTCGGTGGTTGATTTTTCGGGCATTGTGCTGTAAAATTGGAGTCAAGGTGGTAGAAAGTGGGAGACTAACACAAAGAATTCCCACAAAATGGGAGATTAGGATTGTTCGACGGTGAGTATAAGCACACAATAGACGCGAAAGGGAGGATGATGATCCCATCCAAGTACAGGGATGAGATTCATGGGGAAACTCTGTGCATTGTCACGGCATTTTCCAACTGCCTGTCGGTCTATCCGGAATCTGCTTACCGTGAACACACCAGATCCTTATCAGGCATCAGCAGCACCGATAAAAAAGGAATGTTCATTAAGCGCTATATTTTGTCCAATACGAGGGAAGTAGCACTTGACCAGCAGGGAAGGATACTGATCGGTCAGGAGCAGAGGGAGAAGGCTAACCTCAAGAAGGATGTTGTGATAGTGGGCTCTGATGATTATTTCGAAATCTGGGATGCGGCTGAGTGGCAGCAGATGAGCGCATTTGGTTCTCCGGAAGAGATGGCAGCTATGGCGACAGAGCTTGGCATCACATTCTGATCATCTGCGGAAGCTTATGGAACCCGTGGGGAGAGAACGGGCGGCCGGCTGCGGCGCAGGAAGGGAAATGCGCTGCGGCACAGTACGCGGGAATCAGACTGTTTACATGGAGGACAAGATGGAATTCAGACACTTATCGGTGCTGCTTGATGAAGCGGTGGACAATCTTTATATCCGCGAGAACGGCGTTTACATTGACGGAACGCTTGGCGGAGCGGGCCATTCGAAGGAGATCTGTGAGAGACTTTCTGACACCGGCACCCTGATCGGTATTGACCGGGATGACGCGGCCATAGAGGCTGCCGCGAAAAAACTTGCCCCATACGGGGATAAAGTCAGGATCGTGCGCGGCAACTATAGCGAGATGCCGGAAATACTGAGAAAACAGGGCTTTGAAACTTGTGACGGTATACTTCTTGATCTGGGGGTATCCTCTCACCAGCTGGATACTGCGGAACGCGGTTTTTCCTATATGGCAGACGCGCCGCTCGACATGCGCATGGACAGAAGGGAGCCAAGGACTGCGGCGGATATCGTGAACGGCGCATCCGAGCGTGAACTTGCGCGCATAATAAGAGACTATGGGGAAGAGCGTTTTGCATCGAATATCGCAAAGAACATCGTGGAAGCACGGAGCCGAGACAAAATCGAGACAACTGGGGAGCTCGTCTCGATCATAAAAGCTTCGATCCCGATGAAGTTCCAGAAAACAGGAGGACATCCCGCGAAGAGGACTTTCCAGGCGCTGCGAATCGAGCTCAACGGGGAACTCACAGCGCTGTCTGAGAGTCTTGACGCCATGATCGACCTTCTGAATGACGGCGGCAGGATCTGTGTGATCACGTTTCATTCCCTCGAGGACAGGATCGTGAAAAATGTGTTCCGGAGGAATGAGAATCCATGTACCTGTCCGCCCGATTTCCCGGTCTGCGTATGCGGAAACAAGTCGAAAGGCAGGGTAATAACAAGAAAACCGATCCTTCCTTCTGAGGAGGAAATGGAGATAAATTCCAGGGCGAAGAGCGCTAAACTGCGCGTCTTTGAGAGAAAGGTGTGACTCTATGAAAACGAGATCAACTGCCCGGAAACAACAGATGAAGGCCGCCAAAAGCGGCCGTAATTCGTTTGGATATCTTTTGGACGAGCGGACGGCTGCGCGCTCGCGCGCAGGAAGAAGGACCAGAAAGAGAGCGCGGAGCACGCTTAATGCCGCCTATGTCATTTTCCTTGCGGTTATGTGCATTGCGACAGTTTATATGTGCGTATATTTTCTACAGCTTAAGGAAAACGTCACATCGCTGAAGAGACAGAACGCGCGGCTGCAGACAGAACTGACAGAAATGCGGCGGGATAATGAAGCTCGTTATCAAAATATCACAAATAATGTCGACTGGGACTATATACGTGATGTCGCTATAAATAAATTAAATATGAAGTATGCGGATAAAGACCAAATTATATGTTATAATAGCGCAAGTGACGGGTACGTTTATCAGTATACTGACGTGCCGGATAAGGATAATGGCTGATTTTGAGTGAAAAGAAGAACCCGCGCAGAAAAAAAACGGGGAATGTAAAATACAGAAAACAGGGAGCAAAGCTGAGGAGGAAACTGGCAGGGCTGTTCGTGGCGGTCGTGCTGGTTTTGCTATGTCTGCTTATAAGAATCTCGTACATAAACGCCATGAGCGGCGACAGATATACAAAGCAGGTGCTTTCCCAGTCGCAGTCCGGATATTCATCGGAAGTCCTGGCTTATAAGAGGGGGGATATTCTCGACAGGAACGGGACGGTCCTGGCTGCTTCTGAAAAGACATACAATGTGATTCTCGACTGCAAGGTCGTTAATTCCGACAATGATTTCGTCGGTCCGACGATAGACGCGCTGGCCAGGTCCCTCGAACTGGACGCGGCTGAGATCACGAAAAAGCTTACCGATGAAAAGACCAGGAATTCCCAGTACCAGGTCGTGAAGAAGAACATCAGTATAGAAGAGCGGCAGGCCTTCTATGATTATAAGAGCGGTGCCAATGAAACGCTGTCTGAAGACGAACAGAAGCAGAGAAAGCAGATCCACGGTGTCTGGTTCGAGGAAGAATATGTCCGCAGATACCCGATGAATTCGCTGGCATGCGACGTCATCGGATTTACATATGACGGTGAGACCGCCGACTGGGGTATTGAAGGCTATTATAACAGTACGCTGAACGGCGTCGACGGACGAAGATTCGGCTACTGGGGAGACGAGAATGCCGATGAGCTCTCACAGACTGTCATAAACCCGGTCGACGGCGATACGGTCGTCACGACACTGGATGCCAATATACAGAAAATGGTCGAGGATGAGATCGTCAAGTTCAACGAGATCTACCGCGGCGGTCCCTACAGCTCCACAAAGGGTGCTGAAAATATCGGTATCGTAGCGATGAATCCCAATGACGGGTCTGTTCTCGCGATGGCGAGCAGCGATCCCTTTGACCTGAATAAACCCCGGGATCTGTCGCCGTTCTTTACGCAGGACGCGATCGACGCTATGAGCGATGACCAAAAGCTGACGAATCTTCAGCAGATCTGGAGAAACTTCTGTATTTCGGATACCTATGAACCCGGTTCCGTATTTAAGCCGATCACAATGAGTGCTGCTTTGGAGAATGGAACTCTCTCCGGAAACGAGATGTTCGTCTGCGACGGCAGTGAGGTTGTTTCCGGTACCCGCATCAAGTGCGCGGAGGAAGCCGGGCACGGTGAGGAGACTGTGGCGCAGGTCATCGCGAATTCCTGCAATGACGCCATTATGCAGATATCATCGTCTATGGGCGTAAGTGAATTCTGCAAGTATCAGAGAATATTCAATTTCGGTTCGAGGACCGGCATCGATCTGTCCGGAGAGGCGAGCGGTATACTCTATACACAGGACACGATGGGGTCTGTCGATCTTGCTACGAACTCTTTCGGACAGGGTTTTGAATGTACAATGATCCAGGAGGCAGCCGCGATTTCATCGATTGTCAACGGAGGCTTCTATTATCAGCCGCATGTTGTCAGCCGGATCGTCAGTCCGGCCGGCAGTACGAAAAAGGTCAATAACGGCATTCTTAAGGCTCAGACCATTGCGTCGGACAATGCCGCTAAGATAAAGTCCTATATGAAACTTGCCGTCGATGAGGGCGGCTGCGGATATTCCAAAGTAAACGGTTACTCCATGGGAGGTAAGACCGGAACGGCTCAGAAAATACCGAGGGCGGACGGAAAGTATCTTGTCTCCTTTATCGGATTTGCGCCGTATGAGAATCCGGAGATTGTGCTCTATGTTGTTGTTGACGAGCCGAACGCGTCCCAGCAGGCGGACAACCGGTATGCGCAGTGGATCGCGAAGGATCTTCTGACAGAGATCCTTCCGTATATGAATATTTATCCGGATGAAGAGCTTCTTCCCGCCAATGAGATCCTGAATTCCACTCTTGAGAACAACATGTCTACGGAAGTGGAGGCCGATACGGTGGCGGATACCAATGTCCCTGAAGTCATGGGCTCCGAGGATGAAGCGAATACCCGGGGAGGAAATACTTACCTGGATGACGGTATAACCAATGAAGAGGCCGGCTTTGCCGACTGATGTAAATATGATGGGGTAGAAAAAATGGTTGAAATAACAGCATTAATTCCGGCGCTGATCTCGTTCGCGATTGCTGCGGCAATCGGCCCGTTCCTGATTCCCTTTCTTCAGAGGCTGAAGCTCTCCAATACGGAGAGGGCGCTGGGCGTGGAATCGCATCTGGCCAAAGCGGGTACACCCACGATGGGCGGCATTATGTTTCTGGTCTCGATTACGACGACATCTCTGATTTTTATCTGGAAATCTCCGAACATCGGACCGGTCCTCTTCCTCACGCTCGCGTATGGACTGATCGGTTTTCTCGATGATTATCTGAAGGTCGTAAAGCATGATTCGGACGGACTCATCGCGTGGCAGAAGCTTCTTCTGGAGATCGTGGTGATCGTTGTATATGTTATCTATTTGAAGGTCTTCGCGAAGGTTCCCATGGGCCTGCGCATACCGTTCACCGGCGGAATGGTTGTCGATATCGGTTGGCTGCAGTATCCGCTGGTCGTGTTCGCAATCGGCGGCACCGTCAACGGGGTCAACTTCACGGACGGCGTCGACGGACTCGCAAGTTCTGTCACAGCGGTCGTCGCGGTATTTTTTACTATTGCGTCACTGCTCCTTAAGGCCGGCGTGGCTCCGATCGGCTCAGCTGTGCTTGGCGGACTGCTTGGGTTCCTGGTCTACAACGCGTATCCGGCGAAGGTGTTTATGGGAGATACCGGTTCTCTCGCTCTCGGCGGGTTTGTAATCAGTATGGCTTATGCCATGCAGATGCCTCTGTACATTCTGATCGTAGGACTTATTTATTTTGTTGAGGTCCTTTCGGTCATTCTCCAGGTCGGCTACTTTAAGGCGACCCATGGAAAACGTATTTTCAAGATGGCCCCGATTCATCATCACTTTGAAAAATCGGGATGGTCCGAGACGAGGGTGGTCGCCGTATTTACCATCGTGACAGCTCTTCTTAGCATTGTCGGATTTATAGCACTTTAATTTGGGAAGGCATATATGGAACTGAGAGATAAAAAAGTATTGGTATACGGAGCGGGAAAGAGCGGTATCGGCGCAGCAGCCCTGCTCTCGAAGGTCGGCGCGCATGCAGTTGTATTTGATGAAAAGAAGAGTGAGGAGGAGCTTAAAGAACTCCTCAAGGACATTCCGGATACGTCAGTATGTTTTGGGACGATCCCGGATGAAGTGATATCTTCCCTTGATCTGGCGGTCTTAAGCCCCGGTGTTCCCACGGATATAGGACCAGTGAATGCCTTAAGGGATGCGGGCATCTCGATCTGGGGCGAGGTGGAGCTTGCCTGGCAGACATCCAAAGGCCATGTGCTCGGCATCACCGGCACGAACGGAAAGACGACAACGACGTCTTTGCTCGGCGAGATCATGGAGAAGGCGGGCTACCATACTTTCGTGGTCGGCAATATCGGGAACGCGTACACGGATGCGGCCCTTGCAACCACTGAGGAATCGGTGATCGTAGCCGAGCTTTCCAGTTTCCAGCTCGAGACGACGTGCGAGTTCCATCCGGCTGTCTCGGCGATACTGAATATCACTCCGGATCATCTGAACAGACATCACACTATGGAGGAGTATATCCGGTGCAAGGAGCTCATCACGAAGAATCAGACGAAAGAGGATGTCTGTGTGCTCAATTATGAGGACGAGGAACTTCGCGCATTTGCAAATGCATGTCCTGCCGACGTCTTCTGGTTCTCCTCCGCGAGAAGAATTGAGAACGGCATCTATCTTGAAGGCAATAATATCGTGGTCACCCGCGGCGGCACGGAGTCAGTCCTTCTTGATGTTACGGATCTGAATCTCCTCGGCGTCCATAATTATGAAAATGTCATGGCGGCAGCCGCTATGGCGCTCACCTACGGCGTCCCCATGGAGAGCATAAGAAAGACCTGTGAGAACTTTAATCCGGTCGCGCACCGCATTGAATTCTCAGGTGAAAAGAACGGTGTCAGATGGTATAACGATTCCAAGGGTACGAATCCGGATGCAGCCATTAAGGGTATTCAGGCAATGAACCGGCCTACGCTGCTGATTGCAGGTGGCTATGACAAGGGATCTGATTACAGAGAGTGGATCCGGTCGTTTGAAGGAAGGGTCAAATGGTTTGTCCTTGAGGGAAAGACGAAATTCGATATTCGGGATGCTGCCGTCTCGGTCGGTTTCCCTGAGGAGAAGATCGTACTCCTTGAGAACATGAATGAAGCCATGGATTTCTGCAGGGATCACGCGGAGCCCGGCGACGCAGTCCTCCTGTCCCCGGCCTGTGCTTCCTGGGGAGAGTTCCCTAACTACGAGGTGCGAGGAGATAAATTCAAGGAATATGTCAGGGAAAAGGCGTAAAAGAAGAAAACGTTATATAAGGAACCTACTTTGGATTCTCACCGTGGCGCTCATTTTGAGCGCCGCCTTTGTATGCCTCTTTATGTTCCGGGTGACGGACATTAAGGTGACGGGCAACTGCCACGAGTCAGACAAAGAAGTTGCGGCAATGATTCAGAAAGGTCCCTTAAGAGACAATACGCTGTTCCTCTGCCTTGCTTTTAACGACAGGAAAATCAAAGGAAATACTTTTGTTGACAGTGTGAATGTCGCATATGTGAAGCATGACACTGTGAACGTCACTGTGAAGGAAAAGTCTCTGGTGGGCTACGTGAAATATGATGACAGGTACTGGTACTTCGACCGCAAAGGCGTAGTCCGTGTCGGGTCCGTCATGAACGAGAGCGGGTACAAAGCCCTTCAAAGCGGGCAGATGCTGCCCGGAGATGCTTCATCCGGGCAACCGGCTGTCAACGGGAATACGGGTGAAAGCAAATCTGATCCTGCACTGAGTTCCTCTGAAGGCGAATTGAATTCTGCGGTGGATACCTCTGAGAACACGTCGGAAGACTCGAACAGCTCCTCATATCAAGTGAAATCAGCGAACTACCTCACCGATGAGGAGACCTATGTCGATCCGGACACTGCGGAATATGAGGACGGCTATGGCGATGACACTGATTACGAGGATGACTACGGCGGGGACGGCGATTATGACGGGAACGCTGACTACGATGGGAATGCCGACTATGACGAGGAATATGATACCGGCGAGGAGGCCGGCGATTATGATGGCTACGAGGAGTACTCTGAAGAAGACGGTGACCGGGCAGAGGATGGCGATGAAGAGACGATCCTGATTCAGCCGGAGCTTATTGATGACACCGCTCCGACGCCGATCCCGGCGGATGAATCATCAGTGAGCTTAGTGACTCCCATTCCTGCGGAAGAAGTGCTTGTGAAAGAATACACTTCTGAAGATACATTTGCGGAGAACTATATACCGGAGATCACAGGGCTGAAAATCAGCGGCGCGGCAGTCGGGGAGAGACTGCCGGTCAAATATTCGCCGATCTATGAAGCACTCGGCGCACTCAAGACATTTGCAGAAGAGAACAGCATATATCCGACATCGGTGGATGTCTCCGACAAAGGAAATCTGCAGCTCCATTTTAATGACGTCACCGTCAATCTGGGTGACGGCTCCCATATCGAGAAACGTCTGGATGCATTCAAACACATCATATATGAGCTTCTCGGCAGGTCCGGAACACTACATCTTGAGAAATATGACGGGACACAAAGTCGTCTGATTTTTTCAAAAAATGAAAAAAATTCTTGATTAATGCATCTAAAGACTATATGATTGTTAATGATGTTATCATGTGAAAATATTCTATATCTGGATAGAGTAGCAAATAATAGGCTGTTTTAGAAGGCGGTCAAAAGGAGGAACTGTTTTGTTAGAAATCACAACCAATGAAGCTGAATCTGCTGCACGCATAATTGTAGTTGGTGTAGGCGGTGCCGGCAATAATGCCGTGAACCGAATGGTCGACGAAGCAATCGGCGGAGTTGAATTTGTAGGAATTAATACAGATAAGCAGGCGCTTAATATGTGCAAGGCTCCGACTGTTGTACAGATCGGCGAAAAAGTTACCAAGGGCCTCGGCGCGGGAGCAAAGCCGGAAGTTGGCGAGCAGGCCGCAACTGAGAGCACAGATGAGATCAAGCAGGTCCTCCAGGGCGCTGATATGGTATTTGTCACCTGCGGTATGGGCGGCGGCACAGGCACAGGCGGTGCTCCGGTCGTTGCCAGCATCGCGAAAGAACTCGGCTGCCTTACAGTCGGCGTCGTGACAAAGCCGTTCCGTTTCGAGGCAAAGAAGCGCATGCAGAACGCTCTCGACGGTATTGAGAGACTTAAGCAGAATGTTGACACTCTGATTGTTATCCCGAATGACAAGCTTCTTGAGATCGTTGACAGACGTACGACCATGCCGGAAGCTCTGAAGAAAGCTGACGAAGTTCTTCAGCAGGCAGTTGCCGGTATCACAGATCTTATCAATCAGCCGGCTCTTATCAATCTTGACTTTGCCGATGTTCAGACTGTTATGACGAACGGCGGTATCGCTCATATCGGTATCGGCGAGTCCAAGGGCGACGAGAAGGCTCTCGAGGCAGTTGAGCAGGCAGTACAGAGCCCGCTTCTTGAGACTTCCATCAAGGGTGCAGAGAATGTTATTATCAACATCCGCGGCGACATCTCCCTTATGGATGCCAATGAAGCTGCTTCTTATGTACAGGAGATCGTTGGCGACGAAGCCAACATTATCTTCGGTGCAATGTATGATGACGCAGCTGTCGATACATGCAAGATCACAGTCATGGCTACAGGTCTTCAGGATGTCAGCGGTGTCCCGAATAAGCCGAAGCAGCAGAGAATGGGACAGCAGCAGTCTCGTCAGATCCCGCAGCCGCAGCCTCAGACGCAGACAACAGGCTATACGATGCCGAACTGGGACCGCAGCATATTCTCAACACCGGTAACGCCTCAGCCCTCAGCTCCGCAGGCAGCTCCGGTGCTTCAGCAGTCCAATGTAACACCGACAGTAAAAACACAGGAGATTCAGATTCCGGATTTCCTGAAGAACAGGAACAGATAAATGAAATGCCCATTTTGCGGAAACGATAATACCAGAGTAGTCGATTCCAGACCGGTCGATGACAATACCGCGATACGCAGACGCCGCATGTGCGATACCTGCGGCAAGCGGTTCACCTCTTACGAGAAGGTCGAACTCAGTCCGCTCATGGTGGTCAAAAAGGATCAGACCAGAGAGCAGTACAACCGGAATAAGATCGAGGATGGTGTGATTCGCGCCTGCCATAAGAGACCGGTGTCCGCGCAGCAGATCAAGGATCTCGTGGACTCTGTCGAGACAGAAATCTATAACAAGGGAGAGCGTGAGATCCCGACGACTGAGATCGGCGAGATGGTCATGAACCGCATTAAGACCCTGGACGCGGTAGCGTATGTCCGCTTTGCGAGCGTATACCGTGAGTTCAAGGATGTGGAAACATTTATGGATGAGATCAGGAAGATGATGTGATCCGAAGAGAGTATTAATTATCCCGCAGCCATATGGCTGCGGGATTTTTTCGTGGGCGCCGGTTTCGTAACAGTTCAGACGGAATGCTCTTTCAGTTCGGTTGTCGGCCGCAAAACATTCATCTTTGTGAGAAAAACATTGTAGGTTCGACCGAGAGATCAGAAGATGCGAATGCATCTTCTAAGATAATATGAAGTGACCTCACATTTGTAGCATCGTGGATTTACCTGTATACTGATGATTGTCAAGATCAATGGTAACAGGG
>JBGUHN010000049.1:0-3283 GCA_045112155.1 Lachnospiraceae bacterium | reverse complement strand
ATGATGGAAAAGGGACTAATCCGCCAGGACGATCCGAAGATGCTGGCCTTTGCCTATACCGCGCCGATCTCCGCCCTGATCCATCTGTGCGACCGGGAGCCGGAGAAAACGGAAGACGCGACAGCGCAGATCGAAGCGTTCAGCAGACACTTTATTGCGACCTACGGGATGAAGTAACCATGTTTGATCTGGACAAATACCTGGCTGATCTGATCCTGAACTGCCGGTCGGCCTTCGGAGAGCGGCTGCTGTACATGGGTCTTCAGGGCAGCTGGCTGCGCGGTGAAGCTCATGAAAACAGCGATATCGATATCATGGTGATCCTTGACCGGTTCTCCGTGCGGGATATGGACACATACCGCGGAATTCTGAGGGAAATCGGTTTCTACGAGAGATCCTGCGGTTTTTTCTGCGGGAAAGACGAAATGAAGCGCTGGAATCCTCTGGAGGTATGCCAGCTGCGTCATACGACGAAAGACCTGGTCGGCGTACTGACGGATTATCTTCCGCCCGCGACGCGGGAAGACGAAATCAACTATGTCAACTTGAGCCTGGGGAATCTGTATCACGAACTCTGTCATCGCTATATTCATGCGGACAGGGACAAGAACACAGCCAAATTCCGCGGGACCTGCAAATGCGTGTTTTACCTGATCCAGAATCTGCACTTTCTGGAAAGCGGGTGCTTTATCCTGCGCAAGACGGATCTGAAGGAAGCGGCTGCGGAGGAAGACCGGATCGTTCTGGAATTGGTCGATCTGCCGGACGGTTACGATTTTGATCAGGCGTTCACTTCCCTGTTCGCCTGGTGCCAAAATGCTTTTGCACGCATCGAACACCTTGGAGGAAAATGATATGAACCATAAAGCCCTTGTTGTCATTGATATTCAAAATGATATCACCAAGCACTACAGGGACATCATTGACAGACTGAATGCCGCCATCGAATGGGCGGCGGAAAGCGGCATGGAAATCGTTTATATTCAGCACAATAACCTGTCCGCCGGAACCCGCACCTTCAAGCCGGGCACAAAAGGAGCAGGACTTGTGCCGGAGCTCAAGATCGTCTCGGATCATATCTTCGTCAAGACAAAAGCCAACGCTTTGACAAGCGAGGCATTTTCAGAATTCATCCGGTCAAGGGATCTCCGGGAGTTTTACATTACCGGTGCGGATGCCACGGCCTGTGTGAAATCCACCTGCTTCAACATGACAAAGGCCGGATATGCCGTGCATGTCATCTCCGACTGCGTCACCAGCTATGACTTGAAGAAGATGCCGGAAATGCTTGCCTACTACACGGACAAGGGCTGTGAAGTCAAGAACCTTGCCATTTACATGGGATGAATTATCAATACAAGAGACTGAACAACAGCAATTTCACCGGTCATTCATTGGATGGTTTTGTCCGTCACTAGACTGTTACAGCGTGTTGGAGTAAGACAGACAACGATTGGATATCCTTCTTTCGAGTTCATCATCAAAACGATGTACGAAGCCACCGGGAATATTGAATCATCGTTTTCCAGCAAAATGCTTGCGACGATCAATCCCGATATGCCAATCTGGGATCGATATGTTGTTCAGAATCTTTGCCTGAATATGACAGGGGAAACGAAAGAGGATCAGCTGAAATGCGCAGTCATGCTTTATGATCAGATGTTTAGCTGGCACTCGGACTTTCTCCAAACAGAGAACGGAAGGAATTGTATTGCTGAGCTTGACCGAACTTTACCAGGGTATGTGTGGATGAGTGATGTTGAAAAGAAAGATTTTTATCTTTGGAGCATCCGTCACTAAATCGGGAGTTGTATAGAGGATTGAGATGAAAGAAAACATCGTACAGAAGCTTACATCAAAAGATGATAAATATGCCTGTGCCTTTACTGATAGAATTGTTGCAGAAAGCCGTGATACAGATGAATGGTATGAATACTTTGAGGATGTTGCTTCGTTGCTCGACCATCCAAAGTCATTGGTAAGAAATCGAGCTTTGTATATCCTTGCGGCAAACGCACAGTGGGATGAAGAAAACCGATTCGATCTCATCCTGCCGGATTATCTGAAACACATCACCGATGATAAGCCAATCACCGCCCGACAATGCGTGAAGGCACTTGCTCAAGTGGGGCTGGCAAGGCCACAGCATATCCCGCAAATTCTGTCTGCTCTGCGCAGTGCAGATTTGTCCAAATACAAAGACAGTATGCGTCCGCTGATTGAAAGGGACATGGAAGAAACGGAAATGATACTGATAAACTCACAGCGTGTAGACTTATTCGGTTGAACGCTCTCAGCTATGATATTGCAGCACCGCTGCAGGACGGCAAAACGGTGATCATCGACCATGTGATCACCAGCGCCAGAATCTATTGTGCCTTGAACAATGCGGTTGCCGGATTTCAAATGAAAACGGTTCTGGTCAGCTGTGACGTCGAGATGCTGCGTCGGCGGGAGGCCGAACGGGGTGACTGGTGCGCCGGTTTCGCAGAGGCATCTCTCCAATATCTGTATCCAAAGACCGTATATGACCTGTGCGTTGACAGCAGACAGGCAAGTCCTGTAGCCCTTGCTGAAGAGATTGTCAGCTCCTTGGTGTGAAATAGAAACTGCTTTTGGGAGGATACGCCAATGAAGATACCGGTTTTGAACGGAAGTCCCAAGAGAGATAAAAGAGGCATAACAAAGGAAGCAATTAATGCTATTCTGCTGGCGATATGCCTTCTGCTGTCAGGGTGCGGGGGAAAAACCACTTTCGATGGTTCTAAGACATCCGATGAGACAGGGTTCCGGATGGAATACAGCATTTTGGACAAAGAAGAATCCGCCGAACTGGAGCTGACGGAAGGCGATCAGATACAGGTGCATATTTCACATACCACTGGAAATGTGGATGTGATCTTCTGCGAGGATGGCGGAGATCCGATATACAAGGGGACTGCGCAGGAAAATGCCGACTTCATTCTGACGGTTCCGGAAACCGGCTGCTACCATATCTCTGTAACAGGCCATCGCGCAAAGGGAGAGATCTCTTTTACCTGCATCCCATTGAAAGAGAAATGAAGGTAATATGGCAAATACAATCACGCTTTTCAGAATAGCTGCCAGTATCGTTCTGCTTTTCTGTCCGGCATTCTCTCCTGCCTTTTATGTGTGTTACATAGCGGCCGGGTTATCTGATATGCTTGACGGATTTGTGGCGAGAAAAACAGATACCGTCAGCGAGCTTGGGGCCAGGCTGGATACGATGGCCGACTTTGTGCTTGTGGTCGTATGCCTGATC
>JBGUHN010000048.1:0-9601 GCA_045112155.1 Lachnospiraceae bacterium | reverse complement strand
TCAAAAGAAAAGTACGAAATCCGGGGCCTGAAGATCATATCAGGCTCCATTTCTTTGAGCCCGGACTTCGAACTTTTCTAACCTATTCAAGTCTCGCTCGCGAGATTTGGCGCGGTTCACTTATCTTGCTCAAAAGGTCAAAGGCAGCAATTTTGTCTGTCGGGAGCCATTTTAGTTGCCTCTGCTGAAGACCCAATCTTGCTCGAATGTGTCAAAGGCAGCAGATATGCCGGATGGAGGCCATGTTAGTTGCCTTTGCTGAAGACCCAATCTTGCTCGAATGTGTCAAAGGCAGCAGATATGCTGGATGGAGGCCGATCCAGTTGCCTTTGACCCAAATCGTATCTAGGTCTCAAACTTGAAAGGCAGCAGATATGCCGGTTGGGGGCCAATCTGGTTGCCTTTGACCCTAATCGTATCTAGGTCTCAAACTTGAAAGGCAGCAGATTCCCCGGTTGGAGGTCAATCCAGTTGCCTCTGCCCAAAATCCCATCTTGCACTCACACTTGAAAGGCAGCAGATTCCCCTGTCAGAGGCCATTCTGGTTGCCTTGGTCAAAAGTCGCATCATTCTCATATAAAATAAGGCAGGTTTGTAAATCACAAAACCTGAGAACAGGATTTCCTGGTGCAGGGCCTTACATTTAGTACGTTCATATAATAGCATTAGAAGCTAAAAATGTAAATATAAATTACGAACGAAATTATAAATAATTTCTTATAAAAATTAACTTGACAAATGACGTATAAATGTTAAAATCAAATTGCGAACAGAACAAAGACAAATTTCATAAGAAAGTTGAAAGTTGAAAGTTGAAAGTTGAAAGTTGAAAGTTGAAAGTTGAAAGTTGAAAGTTGAAAGTTGAAGTCGTGATAACGCGACCAACTGTATTGACATCACCAGAGACGAGTCAATACAGTCAGCTGCCAGCCCTCAACGAATAACGAATAACGAATAACGAGTAACGAGCAAGAACGCAAAAGGAGCACCCCATGGAAAACAAAGCACATTTCGGATCCCTGACCCCGAGAATGCAAGCCTACCGCGAGAGCGTACTGGATCAGAAACCCTACATCGACGCCCAGCGGGCTGTTCTGGCGACAGAAGCCTACAAGAAGAACATGAATCAGCCTCCGGTCATGAAGAGAGCACTGATGCTGCAGAACATCCTTTCCAAGATGGACATTTACATTGAGGACGAGACGATTCTTGTCGGCAATCAGTCTTCCGTCAACCGCGGCGCACCGGTCTTCCCGGAGTACACGATGAAATTCATCATGGATGAGCTCGACCTCTTTGAAAAGAGAGACGGCGATGTCTTCTATATCACGGAAGAGACGAAGCAGCAGCTGCGTGAGATCGCCCCCTTCTGGGAGAACAATAATCTCCGCGCACGCGGCGAAGCCCTGATCCCGGAGGAGATGCAGGTCTATATGGATACAGGCTTCTTCGGCATGGAAGGCAAACTGAACGCCGGTGATGCGCACCTTGCGGTGGACTACGGCAACATGCTGAAGGTCGGACTTAAAGGTTACGAGGAACGCGCAAGACAGCTCAAGGCGAATCTTGACCTGACAGAGCCGGAATCCATAGACAAGTATCAGTTCTATAAAGCGGTCCTGATTGTGATCGATGCGGTGAAGTGTTTTGCAGAGCGCTTTGCGGCTCTGGCAAGGGAGAAGGCGGAGAGGGCGGAAGAGCCAAGGAAATCTGAGCTGCTTGAGATCGCCGGGGTTTGTGACAAGGTTCCTTACGAGCCGGCAGAGACTTTCCACGAAGCCGTGCAGGCCGTCTGGTTCATCCAGCTGATCCTGCAGATCGAGTCCAACGGACATTCGCTCAGCTACGGCCGATTTGACCAGTACGTATACCCGTATCTGGCATCCGATCTGGAAAAAGGAATTATCACAGAGGCCCGGGCAGTGGAGCTGCTCACGAATCTCTGGATCAAGACACTGACGATCAACAAGGTTCGTTCTCAGGCCCACACATTCTCCAGCGCGGGAAGCCCGATGTATCAGAACGTGACGATCGGTGGTCAGACCGCGGATGGAAAAGACGCCGTCAATAAACTTTCTTTCCTGATACTTCGCTCGATTGGCCAGACAAGGCTTCCGCAGCCGAACCTCACGGTCCGCTACCACAGGAACATCAATCAGACCTTCATGGATGAAGCTCTTGAAGTCCTTAAACTCGGAACAGGCATGCCTGCTTTCAACAACGATGAGGTCATCATTCCTTCTTTCATCGAGAAGGGTGTCAAAAAAGAGGATGCCTACTGCTACTCCGCGATCGGCTGTGTGGAGACAGCTGTGCCCGGAAAATGGGGCTACCGCTGCACGGGCATGAGTTACCTGAATTTCCCGCGCATCCTCCTCATGGTCATGAACAATGGCATCGATGTCACCAGCGGCAGGAGGTTCGTGAAAGACTATGGAAATTTCCGGGATATGGAGTCATTTGATGATCTCATGAAGGCATGGGACGGCGCGATCCGCGAACTGACACGGGCGAGCGTCATAGTTGAAAATGCAATCGATATCGCCAGTGAGCGCGAGGTGCCGGACATCCTCTGCTCCTGTCTCACCCAGGACTGTCTGGGCCGCGGCAAGACAATCAAGGAGGGCGGTGCCGTCTACGACTTCATCTCCGGTCTGCAGGTCGGTATTGCCAATATGGCCGACAGTCTCTCTGCAATTAAGAAGCTTGTATACGAAGAGCAGAAAATCTCCCGCGATGATCTGATGAATGCGTTGGCGACAGACTTTACCGGCGAAGAGGGCGAGCGAATCCGCCAGATGCTCATAAATGACGCTCCCAAGTACGGCAACGATGATGATTATGCGGACAAGTTGGTCGTCGAAGCCTATGCATCCTACCTTGACGAGATGAAGAAGTATAAGAACACTCGCTTCGGCAGAGGTCCGATCGGCGGTATTCGTTACGGCGGAACATCTTCGATTTCCGCAAATGTCGGCCAGGGCTTCGGCACAATGGCCACCCCCGACGGTCGCCATGCGAAGGAACCCCTCGCGGAGGGATGCTCCCCCGCCCATTCCATGGATAAGCATGGTCCGACAGCAGTCTTCAAGAGCGTATCCAAGCTTCCAACCCATGAGATCACAGGTGGCGTGCTTCTGAACCAGAAGGTCACACCCGCGATGCTCTCCACAAAGGAGAACACAAAGAAGCTGGAGTTCATTGTCCGCACATTCTTTAATCGCCTGGAAGGCTATCATGTGCAGTACAATGTGGTGGACAAGGCGACTCTTCTGGATGCGCAGGCTCACCCGGAGAAGCATAAAGATCTGATTGTCCGCGTGGCCGGTTACAGTGCATTTTTCAATGTCCTCAGCAAGGCGACGCAGGATGATATCATTGGCAGGACGGAGCAGACACTGTAAACAGTATTTGATAAAAGCTGCCGGGTTCGCACAAAAGATATACTATCGGAACCGCTCCGCGAACCCGATAGTCATAATGCGCCCGATTTCATCGGGCTTTTATCGGGATCTGCTTCGCAGCTTCCGATAAGATATATACTTAGAGCATGGAATTGGCTGAGCATAAATAAAACACAAACATAATTCTGATCAAGGAGGAACATGATGAAATTCTGTATCGATGACGCAAATGTAGAAAAGATCCGCCGCATTTATGAGTATTATCCGATCGATGGCGTTTCTACTAACCCTTCGATCCTGGCCAAGTCCGGAAGAGACCCCTATGAGGTCCTTAAGGAGATCCGTTCCATCATCGGTGAGGACGGCGAGCTGTTCGTGCAGGCTACAGCCACAACAGCAGAGGGCATGGTCGAAGAAGCTCACAGGATTGTGGAAGTGCTCGGAAAGACCACTCTTGTAAAGATCCCCTGCATTCCCGAGGGCTTTAAAGCTATGAAGCAGCTGAAGAAAGAAGGGATTCGTTTCATCGGCACTGCGATCTACACAGCAATGCAGGGCTTTCTTGCGGCAAAGTGCGGCGCGGAGTATGTGGCTCCCTATGTGAACCGTATAGATAACATGGGCTTTGACGGTGTGCAGGTCGCGAAGGATATCCATGACGCGATTACCGCGAACGGACTTGAAAGCGGTCTTCTTGCCGCAAGCTTCAAGAACAGCCAGCAGGTCCTTGAGCTGACAACATACGGCGTGAAGGCGGTTACAGTCTCGCCGGATGTTATCGACGCGCTGGTGAAGAATGCGGCAATCGACGCTGCGATTGATCAGTTCACAAAGGACTTCAGCGGACTTGTCGGAGAAGGGAAGACGATGGCGGACTGCTGACGAAAGTTGGTGAAGAGCTGTTCAAAGTGCCTGGCATGATGAACGGACGGTTCAAGGTGTCAGGCACTTTTTATGGTAGGATGATTAAGTTATAGTAAGATAAAGTTGAATTTCCGATATTTGTTACGGAACGATGATACTCAATCGTCGCAGGTAATGTTCAGATTTTTGAACCAGCCGTCGGTCCCGATATCTACATATAATCCAACATTACCACGAGCGAAAGCACCGTGTTTTAAATTGCTGACTGCCAGAACTTTCACATTATCTACATAAAACACAGCACTGCTATCTCTGACAATAGCTTTGATTCGACTCCATTTGTTTAAAGATATGGTGTTTACGCTGCTTTCATAATCAGTAATTCCAAAATCTCTCAGATATGAGAAAGTATATCCGGGAAATGAGAAGTATTGACAGCCATGCTTTTTACGGATGGGGTCGCAGCAATCCATACCATTTGCCGGTCTGATATAAAAGCTTTCAAATTCTCGCCCGTCATCTGCTGCGCGAAACACAACTCCTATAAAACCTCTGGCGTAGTCAGGAGCATTCGGCAGTAACCTGCCGCATACATCAACTTCAATAGTTCCATTATGGAAACTGCTTTCTGTTACTGCAGCATAAGTATTTATATCCGGTTCAAGACTGTCTGTTTTCCATACCCTTATTGTGTCTACACCAGGAAATTCCATATTCGTGTGCGGCATCACTTTGAAATTTTCAGGCTGCATGCATACCAATGTAGTTCACCTCCGTTTTTTTCAGGGCATTAAAGCTCAGCTCCATTTGTTTCAATTACGTGTTTATACCAGTAAAAGGACTTTTTTCTCTTACGCTCGAGTGTTCCGTGACCGGTGTCGTCCATATCCACGTATATAAAGCCATATCGTTTTTTCATCTCGCCTGTCCCTGATGATACTACATCTATACAGCCCCACGGAGTATAGCCGATTAGGTCCACACCGTCAATCAGGACGGCATCTTTCATGGCCTTAATATGTTCGCGGAAGTAATCAATGCGGTAATCGTCCTGTATAGACCCATCTTTTTCAATCGTATCCACAGCCCCGAATCCGTTCTCGACGATGAACATGGGAAGATGGTAGCGGTCATATATCTGGTTCAAAGAGATTCTCAGTCCGAGCGGATCAATCGCCCAGCCCCATTGAGATTCTTTCAAATAAGGGTTCCTGTAAGCCATGACCTGATTGCCGCCGGTCATTTCGGCATTTTTATCTGCGGTGGAGACTGTCGACATGTAGTAGCTAAATCCCACATAATCGACCGTTCCTTCCTTTAGAATAGCCTCATCCTCCGGCTGCGTTTTTACCTCGATTCCCAGACGCTCGTACATCTTTAATCTGTAGTTCGGATATTCACCCCTGCATTGTACATCCATGAAAAACTCTTTTTCATGATTGAATTCGATTGCCTCCCAAACGTCCTCCGGACGGCAGGACATTGGATAGCTGGGAATATAAGAGACCATCATGCCGATCCTGAAATCCGGATTGATCTCGTGTCCCAGTTTGACCGCTTTGGCACTGGCTACAAAGATATGGTGATGAGCCTGCGCTTTGGTAGCCGGGTCGTTGCTGTGGATGCCGATCTGTGTCCAGCTTCTCAGGAAATTTATCTCGTTAAAAGTCATCCAATAGCGGACTTTGTCCTTATAGCGCTCAAAAATAGTTTTGCAGAAGAACACATAGAAATCAATCAGCTCGCGGCTTGCCCAGCCATCATAGACATCCGCAAGATACATCGGAGTGTCAAAATGATTGATAGTGACGACCGGTTCAATTCCGTATTTACTGCATTCATCAAATACTTTCTCATAGAACCGGAGACCTTCTTCGTTGACGTCATACATTCCGTTCGGGCAAATGCGGGACCAGACGATGGACATTCGGAAACATTTGAATCCCATTTCGGCAAAGAGAGCGATATCTTCCTTGTAGTGATGGTAGAAGTCCGTGGCTACATGACTGGGATAATACAAGTCCGGATCGATGTAGCCGGTAGCTCCGGCCGGCAGCGGCTGCTCCTTGGTCACTTTTTTTAAATCCCCCTCTGCGGTCCGGAATGTAATCATTCTCGGGGTGGTATGGCTTCCGCCGGTGATTGCGTCAAGAGTGGAGAGGCCTTTGCCGCCGGAGAGATACCCGCCTTCGTATTGATTGGCTGCGGTTGCGCCTCCCCAAAGGAAGCCATCGGGTAATCTGTTGTCCATACATCCTCCTTTTATCGAATTTTAATGATGGTGGTATTATTGTCAGCTGTCATACCGGAAATTCCTTCAATATTTCCATACTGATCAAAGTTCGTAACCAGGACCGGAGTGATTGTTGAGTAGTTTCCTGCGATGCTGTCCCGATCGAATTCGATAAGTAATTGTCCCTTCTTGAAACTGTCGCCGGTGTTGACGTGAGCCGTGAAATATTTACCGTTCAGTTCCACGGTATCAAGCCCGATGTGGATGAGCATTTCCACGCCTTCGCTGCTGATGAGACCGAGGGCATGCTTTGTGTCAAAGAGCATATCTACTGTACCGTCAAAGGGGGCATAGACTTTTCCTTCTGCAGGTTCGATTCCTACTCCTTTGCCCATTTCTCCGCCGCTGAATGCTTCATCAGGAACCTCGCTGAGTGGAATGACCTTGCCCTTGATGGGGGAGACGATAGCGAGTTCTCCGCTGATGAAGGTGTTGCTGGTTTCAGAAGAGCTCGAGGCTGTCGCTGAATCTGTTCCTGCCTCGTTTTCCTGAGAAGGAATACCGAACAAGAATGTCAGAATAGCAGCCATGCAGAAAGCAATCAGGGAGCCGATGATAATGAAAATGAAACTGTCTGCCTCATAGGTAATGATAGTGAACAGGCCGGGAGGCGCATAAGCGAGTGCGCGTGCGTGGAAGAAGGACAGGAATGCAGCGGCAACCGCAGAGGATGCCATTGCAAATGCGAACGGGCGCTTGTACTTAAGATTCACGCCGTACATGACCGGTTCTGTAATTCCCAGCACAGCGGAGAGCGAAGCTGATCCTGCAACGGATTTCATTTCCTTATCTTTGACGCGAAGGAATGCACCGAAACCGGCACCGGCCTGAGAGAAGTTGGCGGTGAGTGCGCTTACCAGAAGAGTGGATCCGCCGGTCTCTGCAATCTGCTGAATCTGAAGAGGAGCAAGAGCGTAGTGCATGCCCATCATAGTCAGAAGAGATCGAGTGCCGCCGAGCAGTGCAGCTGCGATAAAGCCGCCGATATTGTAGAACCAATCTATGAATTTTGCGATGTAAGTACCCATGTAAGATCCGATGGGTCCGAGTACAATAAGTTCTAACGGAACCATAATGAACAGAATGATCATTGATGTGAGCAGAATCTTCAAAAAGTCCGGAACTAAGTTGTCAATACGCTTGTAGATAAGGCTCAGTACCCAAACAGAAAGAATGATGGGAATGACCGTGGATTTGTAGTTAACAAAGAGGATCGGAAGACCCAGAAATTTCATGGTAGATGGACCGCCGTCTGCAACAGCCGCAGCACCGTTCATAATTGTCGGATACATATAAGCTGCTGCCAGGGCGAGTGCCATATATTCACTGACTTTGAATTTCCTTGCAGCACTGACTGCCAGGAAAAATGGGAAGAAGTAGAAAATCAGGTCGCCAATCATGGACATAATGATGATGAAAGAACTGTCTCCGGGCATCAGATTCAGATTTGTGACCAGGGAAACAATAGCTTTGAACATACCACATCCAATAAGGACCGGTAGAGTTGGCGCAAAGATACCGGAAATTGTTTCTATAACTGCGCCAACTTTGTTTTTAGATGGTTCCGGAGCAGAGGCGCCGCCTTCGGTGATATGGACTTGAGAAGAGACTTCATCAAATACAGCGTTGACTTTGGCTCCTATTACGACCTGAAGCTGGCCGCTCTTCATCTGAGCTGTCAGAACTCCGGGCAGATTTTTCAGTTTGTCGATAGCTGCTTTGTTATTGTCTTTGAGATTAAATCTCAGACGAGTCGCGCAATGCGTCAGGACAGATATATTGTCCTCTCCCCCAACGAGAGAAATAATCTTGGAGGCTAATTCTTTATTCGTCATTTTTCAGTACCCTCTTTCTTTGCTTTCCTGTGGGATTGCTGGAACCGGTTCCCGCCTGAAAAAAAGATAGACCCTGTAGTAACTACAGGGTCAATAGGTAAAGAAAAATAATTTGTAAAAAAGGCCGGAAAAATTCCAAGAACATAAAAGTGCTCAGACAAATAGTTTTTTTATTTGAGAGATTTCGGCACTCTCCGGTGGAGCTGTGGTCGTCTCAGCCATGCAGATGGGAATCCACAACTCCATGTAGCGCATATTTCGCCCTTCTTCTTTCAGAGTAGCAAGATAAATGCCCAGAATGTCTCCATTCACCTGATATTTGTGTTCAGTTATATATTCCAGAGCAGGAGTAAGGGTGAGATTCGTGAAGTATTCCCGTTCCGCCAGACGGATGACGGTGAACAGACACGTTGCCGTACGAATATGCTCCATCTTTGGTAAGAATTGTATTGACAGGCGATTGACCCAATACTTTTTTACCGTAAATCCCCATTCCGCCTGCTCCTGTCCCGGAGCGGAGGCGAGTTTCTCTTTTTTTATCCGGTAAATATGTTCAATGAACGGATAGTGGCGGGTCAATTCCTGAAAACCGCCATTCGTTTCATCTGCTGAGATCATGTGAAGCTCTTCTCTGGTACGTGTGCGGGTAAACAAGGAGTAGTTTTCCGGACGGTTCATGATGTAATACTTTCCGATGAGCATTCCGGCATTTGATATGACAGAATGATAATGATCTAGTTTAAGCGCTTTAGCCTGATAGTAATGAGCCAGATAAGAGGCATCCGCTTTTTTCTGTTCCAACTGCCATAGAAGGCTGGCAAGATCGCAGTTCCTGACCATATCAACGGTTTCTTTAGAGCTTAATCCGATTTGACGGAATTTCTTATAGTCCAAGATATGATTCACATCCCAGACGCTGTAATACCGGTATCCATTTTCCGGATTCTTTTCCGGTGTGAGTAATCCTTTCTGTTCAAGAAATCGAATGGTCTCGACCGGTACATCTACCATTTTGGATACTTCTCCGATTCTGTATCGTTGCATGACTTACCTCCTCTTTGAAACCAGAACTTTAATCACCGAACATGAACGCATACCGTTCCCTGATTCCCTCAAAATCTATGAAGCGTAGCAGCAGAGTACCACGTCCATAGGAGCCTCCGCACCGCATGGGCGTGGGTGAATGCCGGGACAAACTTACTGGT
>JBGUHN010000047.1:0-4816 GCA_045112155.1 Lachnospiraceae bacterium | reverse complement strand
ATCCCTTTCCGGAGGTCGACGCGGCCGCAGCATATGATAACGCGTGAGAAGCCGATACCGTCCCTAAGCATGACTGAGCACGCTCATGACTGTTTTGAGGGTGGCCTCATGAAGGGAACTGCTGACGTAGATCCGATAAGATCCGGCCTCGATCATCAGCTCCGGTGCAAGTGCTGCTGCTTCCGGATGCCCCGAAGGAATGCATTGTTCAGCGTGAATCGCTTCCAGCTGGTTTCTCATATCAACAAAAGCCGGTATATTTACGGAACCAGACTGTGCAGGAAGAGAGGTCCCTTGATTGTTGATCACAGCCAGAGCTTCTTTTTGGAACTTCTGCTGCCAGTACATAAGACTGCGATATCTGATACCGTTTTCCCGGCACCACTGACTCTTGGAAATCTTCGGATCGCGGTTGATGCAATCAGTGACGATCCTGCGCCATTGTTCGGTACGGACAGCTAATGCATCTTGATTCATAATTCGCCCCCTTCTAATAGATGGTTGCTGATAAACGCAAACATTATAGAAGGATGCGAAAAAGAATATAAGACACACGAAGTTATACGCTTACGAAATGAACATCAGACACTGTCGCGAACTGCCAGCTTTGCCAGAGGACTTATGGTTCGGGTTGCTGATGAATTTTCTGGTACTTAATATCTCCAGTGGACCACAAGATGCACCTACCGGCTGTTTATAACCTGCTTTTGCTCTGTTATTGCGGTTGTAAAACAGCCGATAAGGGAATACAATAAATCTATACAAAGATTGGACAGGTGGTGCACAAAATGAGTTATATCTCGGTAAAAGAAGCAAGTGAAAAATGGGGGATCACTGAACGGGTAGTACGTCAGTACTGTGCTGACGGACGTATTCCCGGCGCTTTTATAACGGGAAAGACTTGGAATATTCCCGATACAGCAGAGAAACCCGGCAGAAAACCGAGGCGGAGAAAAGCGCCTGAGGATTTGCCCGGAAGACTGATCATGGAGAAGGAAAACGGAATATCCGGGGGTATCTATCATAAAGTGCAGATCGAGCTGACATACAATTCCAACCACATGGAAGGCAGTCGGCTGACACATGACCAGACCCGGTACATATTTGAAACTAATACCATCGATGCACCGGACGGCTCGGTAAACGTAGATGATATTCTGGAGACAGTAAACCATTTCCGATGTATTGACCTGATCATTGATCAGGCAAAACGTCCTCTGACAGAAGCCTTGATCAAACAGCTGCATCTGGTTCTGAAAAGCGGAACTACTGACAGCAGGAAAAGCTGGTTTGCCGTTGGCGCCTATAAGCGGTTGGCGAATGAGGTTGGCGGCAGAGAAACGACTGCGCCAGAAGATGTTCCGAAGAAAATGAAAGAGTTGCTTTCAGACTACAAAAAGCGGGAAGCGGTGACATTTGAAGATCTGCTGGAGTTTCATTACCGTTTTGAGTCAATTCATCCCTTTCAGGATGGGAATGGCCGTGTGGGGCGGTTGATCCTTTTTAAGGAATGCCTGCGAAACGGAATCGTACCATTCATCATTGAGGATGATATGAAGTTGTATTATTACCGTGGACTGCATGAGTGGAGAAATGAGCAGGGACATCTTCGCGATACCTGTCTGGCAGCGCAGGATCGATTCAAGATATATCTTGATTACTATGGGGTAAAATACTGATTATGGGCAAGTCAATGGCAAATCATTATGGTCGGAGCTGATCACTCAAATCATTGATTCCCAGCTGACTTAGTAAAGCGGGTTTTGTTCCGTGCTCCATAGTGTAGTAAGCCAAACGGAAAGCTTCCTCCATGGAAAGAGCGCCGGAGTCCAGAAACTGCAGGAGCATTTCAATATATCCGCTCATGACACAGTCCAGGATAATGTATTCCCTGCTGTCTTCGGGATAGGCGGGGAAGTTTCCGTCCTTTTTCAGGGCTTCTTTGAGCATTTGGCGGTATGCGCGGGAAAACATACTGCTGTGATAGTCAATGACAAGCGGCTTGAGATAGATGCGGTTTTCTTCGTAGACATCCCGTAATGCATTCAGCAGGCCGACAAATCTGGCCTCTCCTTCGCCTTCCGTGGCGAGAACCTCTTCCAGCAGGGAGAGCTGCCGCTCTTTGATAGCAGAGAAGATGTCTTCGACAGACTGATAATAAATATAGAATGTGGAACGATGGATTCCGACGCGCTGTACAATTTCCTGCACGGTAACGCGCCGGAATTTTTTTTCAAGGTACAGGTCCCAGAAAGCTCTCTCTATTTTGGCTCTGGTGCGGCTGCGCGCGGCGATATATTCAGACATGGAAGAACTCCTTTCAGTTCACTTTTATCGTTATCATAGCAGAAAATCAGACATTATGGCGTATTTTGTTCATTGAAGCGTTAATGAACAGGATGATAAAATGTGGAGCAGAGAGGTGATATAAATGACTGAACATAAGACTGAAACCTATTTTAAAATGCTGCGGGAGATGAGGGACGTGGTGTTCTCAACAGTGGCAGAGGATGGTACACCCAGGGCGCGTATCATTGATGTCATGCTTGTAGAAGGGGAGAAGCTTTACTTTCTGACTGCAGTGGGGAAGGACTTTTATGAGGAACTGATGCGGACGGGATGTGTTGCTGCAGCCGGGCTCAACAGTAGCTGGGAAACGGTCCGTGTTTGGGGAAAAGTCAGAAACGTCGGGCAGGATCTGCTCGGGAGGATCTTTGAAGAAAATCCCTCCATGAACAATGTATATCCCGGCAACAGCCGATATATCCTTGAGGTTTTCTGCCTTGAGGAAGGAGAGGGAGAGTATTTTAATCTGGGGACAGAACCCATCACACGTCATCCTTTCTCTTTTGGCAGGAAGACATACAGGAAAAAGGGGTTTGAGATCACGGATGCCTGTATCCAGTGCGGGACCTGTGCGGCAACATGTCCGCAGCAGGCGATCGACCAGGGAAGTCCTTATGTGATACGGCAGGAAAACTGCCTGCACTGCGGTCTTTGTTTCCGGGATTGCCCGGCAGAAGCGATTGTCAGGCGAAGCGGAGAGGCAATATGAGTCAGAAAACTATGAAAGCATTCGTAATCTATGAAGCGGGAGGACCGGAAAAACTGGTTTACACGGAAGTTCCGGTGCCGGAAGTGAAACCAGGCTGGTCACTCGTCAGGATCATTGGGCGCGGAGTCAATCATTCCGAGATTTTCACTCGGGATGGACAGTCTCCCTCTGTAACCTTTCCCAGAATCCTGGGAATCGAGTGTGTAGGGGTGATCGCAGAATCGACTGACCCGGTGAGACTCCCGATGGGACAGAAAGTCATCTCGATCATGGGAGAGATGGGAAGAGCCTTTGACGGCGGCTACGCGGAGTACGCGCTTCTTCCAAACAATCAGATCTATCCGGTGACAACAGACCTGCCGTGGGAGACCCTCGCCGCGATTCCCGAGACTTATTACACTGCATACGGATCCATGAAAAACCTGCGGATCACGGAAGGCAGCAGGATCCTTGTGCGTGGAGGAACGAGCGGCGTCGGAATAGCGTTTGTAAGGCTTGTTAAGAGCGGCTTCAAAGATGTGCAGGTGACGGGAACGACGAGAAACATGCGCAAGGCAGGTGCGCTGCTTGATGAAGGGTTTGATCAGGTCGTAGAAGACAGAGATCAGATGCTTCAGACCGGGGAGAAATATGACCGGATCTTCGACCTGATCGGGCCTGCCGCGCTTCGGGACACATTCGCCCATACAGCGGAGGGCGGGATCATATGTGTGACCGGTCTTCTTGGTGGAAAGTGGACGTTGGATGATTTTGACCCGCTGGAGGATCTGCCGGCAAACGGATACCTTACGGCTTTCCACTCCGGCAATGTCACAGAGCGGAGTCTTCAGGAAATGCTGGACTACGTTAAAGAGCACGGAGTGGATTGCAGTCCGGAGAAGGTGTTTGATCTGTCGGAAATGGCAAAGGCGCACGAATATCTGGGCAGCAGCCATAGCTTTGGCAAGGTCGTCGTGATGTCTGAATAAAATACTCGCATAACGAGGCTCGCATTTATGGAAGCCGCGCATAGCGCGTCTTCAGGGGGCAAAGAGGTCAGATAACTATGGTTCAAAAAATAGCGGAATACATCGCGACCCATCCGCAGCAGCTTGCGGAGCAGATCGCCGCGCATATTGGGATCAGTCTTTTCGCATTGTTTGTCGCGGCACTGGTCGGAATCCCGTGCGGATGTCTCGCCGTAAAATTTCAAAAGGGCGAAACGGTCATTACAGCGCCCTTTGAGATGCTCAGAGTCGTACCGTCGCTTGCTGTTCTGATCCTGCTGATCCCCATAATGGGTACCGGCGTTCCGCCCGCAGTGACAGCCTTGACGATTCTGGCGGTTCCTCCGGTGCTGCTCAACACGATCGTGGGTTTTAGGACAATCCCTGATTTCATGATCGAGTCGGCCAGAGGTATAGGCATGACAGAAAAGGAACTCTTTTGGAGAGTCAAAATACCGTGCGCTCTGCCGATGATCCTGGCAGGCCTGCGGACAGCGCTGGTTGAAGTGGTCGCAAGCACAACGCTCGCGGCAAAGATTGGAGCGGGCGGTCTCGGCGAGATTATCTTCACTGGGCTTGGACTCTACCGGATGGATCTGCTTGTGCTGGGCGGCGGACAGCAGGCCTCTTCCGGCGAGGCAGGATCGGGAGAGACCAAGTCCGTGGTCGTCGGATCAAAGGACTTCACGGAAAATGAGATCGTCGCGGAAATCTATGCTCTGGCATTGGAAGACGCCGGATTCAAGGTGGAGCGCAAGATGAACATCGCGGGATC
>JBGUHN010000046.1:0-3715 GCA_045112155.1 Lachnospiraceae bacterium | reverse complement strand
CAGTCATAAACTGTATTCAGTTGTCAAAGAACAGGCATTGTTTAGCTGCCGGAGTCGGGATTTCCCGACTTTTGGCGACCTAATCATGATATTATTTGGACGAACAGCTGATTGCGATAAAAGCGAGCTGGCATGACTGCCTATGGAAGATGATTCATGTCTCATATGACACTTCAGATGCGTGCAATTTCGGAAAATCTACTGCCTGTTCTACTTATTGGAAGTTTTGGCCGTTGCATTTAAAAAGAATACACAAAGAGACTGCCATCTGTTGCATGAACTTCTACCCTGTCTCAGCTGGCTCTTCGAGCCCTATCTGGTCAGAAGTCATACATCCCCTGTATAGTATGACCTTGAACAGCAGTTACAGTGAAACATCGATAAGAGGGCTGCCGCAACTTCAATTGCAACAGCCCTCCCCCGCTCACATATTATTTCGTTTTCCATCATTTCTTAGGCTTGTATATGTGCGATATCGACTCACCCACCGCTTGTGTAAGCCGAGGTCTTCCCACAGAGTTACTCTTTTTTATTCCTGGTTCCCAGTCTCAATACTTTCTGCTGAGAATCATATACATAAGCCAGTAAACAAATACGATAAGGGCTACAGAGAAGGACAGCACCATCTGAATCGTCTCCTGCCCCCTGATCATTGCGATGACTGCCCCTATCGCTTCGACAAGTACTGTTATGTAGCCTGCCCAGGACCAACTCTTCATACGCAGGAAGCTGTTGCGCTCATCGCTTGCTTCAGTGTCGATTTTCTCTTTGTATTCAGCGTCTTTTCTGTATCTGAGGTTCCTGATGATCTGAAATACACCTACAACGGTAAGGCCGCCGCCCATGCCGCCGTACAGGGAAGATTGCAATACCTCTGTGAACGACAATATTATAAGAGTAATGCCAAGAATCGTCCAGAAAATACTGAGCGCCAGTCTTTTATTATCGTAATACATAATCATTCCTCCTCATCAAATATAAATACTTCTTCGATTGTCATCCCAAAATATCGAGAGATCTTGTAGGCTAACATAATTGATGGGTTGTAGCGTCCGTTCTCAAGCGAGCTGATTGTCTGGCGTGAGACCCCCATCAGCTTTGCGAGTTCATCCTGCCGGATGCCCTTCGCATTTCTTATTTCTTCTATTCGGTTCTTCATTGCATCACCTTCTAACTATCTTCTTCACACATGTCTCTCATCGAATTATCATGTTTTTCTCTCATTCACACCCGAAACTATATAGTTTTTTATTGCCGATGATGTAAAGTTTGCTTTACACCTATAAAGTACCATACTCATGCGTCGATGTCAAGCTAGCTTTACATGATTTATAAAAATTTTATCCGCTAATTGTCTTCAGGCTCGAGTTCAAGTCTCGCTTGCAAGACTTGAACCGCCATTAAGAAAATCTTAATCATATAACGTCTAGTTTCTTAATACGTTTCCGGATAGTATTGTCGATAAAGGGAAGCACAATTCAATATGACGGTTTTTCTTCGTTCCGTCCTGACAAGCCGGCATACATTCAGGTCCCGGAGCGGAGTGGAGACCGTATGGATTCAGCTTTGAATTAGGCTAACTAAAGTCACTTCGAGTATTGTGCCAAGTCTCAGAAGCGAAGCTTGAATGACCTGGTAGCAGCGATTCGAATGTCAAATTCTATATGTATATAAAGGAGAATAATAAAGATGAGAAAAAGAATATTAACTATTTTATTATCTGTTATGACTGTATCCACGTGCACTGTGTTGTTTACTTCTTGTGGCAGGAAGGCCGCTGTCGCAGAACTGCCCCAACAGAAGGCAGCTGCCTCGGAAGTCGTTGAGTTGCCTGCTCTTCAACTGGAAGAAAGCATCGCTCCCGAGGTCGACTCGGGTATTGATGTACCGTCAGATCAGACAGCTGAGACTATCGCTCCCGAGGTCGACTCGGATATTGATGTACCGTCAGATCAGACAGCTGAGAGTGTTGCACCCGAAGTCGGAACAGATATTGAAATGACATCAGAGCAGATCGCAGCGGATCTTACATCACATGCCTGGGAAGGTTCTCTGGGAGACGAGCATTACAGTATTGTTTTTGACTCTGACAATTATGCAAGGCACACATTGACAGATTCTAACGGCGAGTGGCAGGGAGGAGGAATGCACAGCTGGGGACTCGAAGGGAACAAAATTACCCTGTTCTGGGAAGACGCAGACCTGACAGCCGAGTACAGCAAAGTAGGTGGCAGCTCTCCCTTAGTATTTCAAGATGACAAGGGAAATGTAGTTCTTTCTCTCTCTCCAACAGAGAAATAAGTTCAAGTCTCGCTCGCGAGACTTGGCGCGGGATTCGGGTCAGCGCTAGCTGACATAATTCCAAACCGAATCCCTGCTCGTCTCAGTGGGGGATTGTAACCCACCACTGAGACGAGCAGGATAATGATTTACCCACCGCTTGCAGAAGCGGGGGGCTTCCCCCACTGAGATAAACGCCCTCAGGTTCTCGGTTCAAGATTACCTGAGGGTGTTTTTGTTTGATCAAAAAGATAATTATAGTAGGGCACCATCTAATGCGCAGCCCTATTTAGCTTTACTCAAAGCCGGAGAATTTTGATGCGAATGCAAATCACATGCTCTCCAGCATCTGCATAATAATCCTGCTTGAATTATCAGCAGCTCTGTCTGCCATGTTCTCGTAGGATTCATGAGCGAGACCATCTGCCTTGTCAGACATTGCCCTTATAACGACAAACGGCATTTCATACTCAGAACACACCACTGCAATTGCGGCGCCTTCCATCTCACAGGCGATGGCGTGGAAATCATTCTGAAGTATCTTCACATATTCCTCTGATGCAATGAACTGATCCCCGGTGGCAATCGTCCCCTTAAAGACATGTTCTTCGCCAAGGACTTTGGCAGCGGAATCATAAGCCAGACTCACCAGATCCGGATCACATGGATAATAGCCGTGATCTCCGCCATATCCTTCGTACCATTCGAATCCATCATTTGTAATCTGCCCGTAATCATGTTGGACCAGCTCCGTCGCAACGACGACGTCGAGGACCTCTGTTTCGTCACCTACCCCGCCGGCAATTCCTGTGAAGAAGACCTTCGACAAGTTGTATGTATCCAACATTGCAGCTATGCCTGCCGCTGCCCGCACCTTTCCTATGCCGGACTTAACAATGACCACCTGCTTTCCGCAGAGCTCACCCACGTGGAAATCCATGTCGCCTATGTGATCCACATGGTCAATATCAGCCTGCTTAAGAAGCAGCGCAATCTCATTATCCATTGCCGAAATAATGCCGATAACGCTCTCCTCTTCCTTCGCCTCGTCTGATTCATTCCCCTGTGTATCGTCAGGTGAATCAGCAGAAGAATTTGTGCATCCGAAGCACATAAATACCATAGCAATAGCCAATAAAAGCGTTGTCATTCTTTTTTTCATTTTTTACTTCTCCGGTATTTCGAATTTCTGAATGTGAGGCAGCTACACAAAACAGTGTCCTGCTGACCTTTGGGGCAACACATGATTTCACAAGATGACCTTAATTACAATTGTTATGGCTCGTACACAATGTCATGATTCGAGATTCCATAAAGCCTCAAGCAGGTATATAATCGAAAAACAAGTTATGATTAGGTCGCCAAAAGTCGGGAAATCCCGACTCCGGCAGCTAAACAATGCCTGTTCTTTGACAACTGAATACAGTTTATGACT
>JBGUHN010000045.1:0-55858 GCA_045112155.1 Lachnospiraceae bacterium | reverse complement strand
GGATATCATGACACGGTTTGACGGCACCGGATATGTCGGCATCGTTCCTCACTCCGTTCCGACGAGATACTGTGAGGAACTGTTTCCGGAAAAATACGGAGACATCATTGATTTTATGCATGTGTACAGAGAAGAAATGGAAAAATTTGGAGATGCGATAGAGTGGCTTCCCGAAGAGGAGGCAAGGCTTATATGAAAGTACTTGTAATACCTGATGTCCATCTGAAGCCCTGGATGTTTCAGCGGGCATCAGAATTGATGAAAGAAACTGAATCGGATCGGGCAGTCTGTCTGATGGACATCGCGGACGACTGGCGGCAGCAGTTCAACCTAGATCTGTATATACAGACCTATGAGGCAGCGATCGATTTTGCGAAAGAATATCCGGATACGCTCTGGTGCTATGGCAATCACGATGTCTGCTATCTGTGGAATCAGCGGGAGACAGGTTATTCCAAGATCGCGCCATGGACAGTCTGCGAGAAACTGCGGATCCTCCGGGAATCACTTCCGGATGAGCGGCAGCTGGCATATCTTCACCGGATCGACAATGTCCTGTTCTCCCATGGCGGTCTGGCGGATGCATTTGTCCGCCGGTATGTTCCGGCCAGCAAATATAACGACGTTGACGCGGTCGTCAACACGATCAATGGATTCGGATGCGGAGAAATGTGGCAGGATGCGTCGCCTATCTGGTATCGGCCGCAGTATTACGAAGGGAAGCTGTATAAACCTAGGAAGCTTCTGCAGGTGGTGGGGCATACGCCGGTCGAAGGGATAACGCGAAAAGGGAATCTCATTTCCTGTGATGTGTTCTCGACAGACAGTGAGGGGAAGCCAATCGGGACACAGGAGTTCCCGGTGATTGACACAGTTGCCTGGGATTACCAGAGTATACGATAAATATGATTATGATTGGTGGTGGTAAGGGTGAACGAAGAAGTATTTACTCTGACAATGCCGGAGGCTGAATACTGTTTGAAGGTCTGTGAGTTGGCAGCGCTGGGGACGTCAGGCTCAGACCTCAGTAATACATTCAGGAAGCTGCATACGCGGCTTGAAGCAGAACTTCATAAGCCGGTGAATCTTGATGTGTCATTAAGCGCTGAGGAAAAGAATGAACTTGTAAAGGCAGTAATGATCTATGAACTGCTGGTGCGTGAAAAATATGATGTACTGAGAGATCACTTCAATCTGCAGAATATACTGATCAGCAATGATGAGATCAAACAGAAAGCAGCTGTTATCGGCATGACGATTGAGAAGGGGCCAGTAGATGTTTCAGTATTGCAGAAAAAGCTGCGTTATAGCAAGAGGATCCCGACCCGGAAACTGTATATTTCAGACCTTCATTTCTTCCATGACAGCCTGAACCATCGTATGGATATGCGCGGCTTTTCAGGCTATGAAGAAATGAACGCGCATATGATCCGTCAGTGGAATGATCATGTGACAAAGAAGGATGAAGTGTATATTCTTGGCGATTTTTCTATCTCCAGAGGAAAAGCGGCAAATGAGGTCCTTGAGCAGCTGAACGGAAAGAAATATCTGATCGAAGGAAATCATGATAAGTTTCTGGACGACAAAGAATTTGACCGCTCTTTATTCAGGTGGATCCGTCCCTATGCGGAGATCAGGGACTGCAGACGTCAGGTTATCCTCTCTCACTATCCGGTGTTCTGCTATAAAGGGCAGTACCGCATGACACCTGAGGGTACTCCGCTGACATACATGCTTTATGGCCATGTTCATAATACGCATGATGAGAGGCTTGTCAACGAATTCATCCGGATTACCAGATCAACGATGGTGAAATCCGCACGTCAGACAGAGGAGCATCCGATTCCCTGCAATATGATCAACTGCTTCTGCATGTTTTCGGATTATATTCCGCTGACACTGGATGATTGGATTCGGTTGGACAAAGGAAGGCGTGAAGAAGCAGATAACAAATCAGATGCATAGAATTTGAGCAAATATCCGCAAAAGTGATAAAAGTGCGGATGCTATTTGAAATCAAATCTTGACTAGATGCCGCTTGCCTTGTATTATTTATATAAACGTCCGCAAAATATAGAAAAATGCGGATGACGGTATAAATTCATGGAGGTAATAATGCATGCTGTCAAGAGAGCAATGTTTGAAAGAATATGGGTCGGATTATTATATTCAAAAAAAAGTTGAATCTGGAGAACTGTTTCGAATCGACAAAGGGATATATGCTTTGAAGAAGCATATCCCGGAGATTGCGATTGTATCTTTTAAGTATCCAAATGCCGTTGTAACAATGGGAAGCGCCTTTTATCTATATGGCCTGACAGATGTTATACCGGATGTCATCGATCTGGCAACGCCCCGGGACGCAGCTAAAATCAAAGATAAACGTGTAAAACAGTATTTCGTTTCTGAAGAGTTCTTTAAAGAAGGCATTGATCATATCGATTACGAAGGATATAGGATTTCCGTTTATAGTAAGGAGAGAATGCTCGTGGAACTATTAAGATATAAATCGAAACTCTCTTATGATTTCTATAAAGAGGTGGTTCTGAATTACAGAAAAATACTCCCGACTTTAAATATTCAGGAAATACAGGATCTTGCGCTTGATGCTCCTAAAAGCGCAAAAGTATTAGATTTATTGCAATCGGAGGTGTTGTAATGGCTGATCTTGAATTATTGGCAGATGAATTCAGGAAAGAAGGGTACTCAGATCAGAATGCGGAAGCCCGTGTTTGTCAGGACATTGTCTTGAAAGCAATTGCAGAAAGCGACCTGAGCAGAAATGTGACAATAAAGGGCGGCGTGGTGATGAGAAGTATTACGGGAAATATACGTCGCGCCACGCAGGATATGAATCTGGATTTTATCCGATATTCTCTTAATGAGGACGCCATCCGTCAGTTTATCGATAAGTTGAATTGTCTGGAAGGCATTTCCATAAAGATTACAGGAAAGATAGAGGAACTATCACAGCAGGAATACAGAGGCAAGCGGGTTTATGTCATTCTCGAAGACGACACAGGGCATTCATTCAAAAGCAAAATAGATCTGGGTGTGCATAAGAATATTCAGGTTGCCCAGGACGAATACTGCTTTGATGTTTGTTTAGATGATGAAGGTGCAAGTCTGTTGATTAATTCGAAGGAGCAGATTTTTGCAGAAAAACTCAGATCACTTTTAAGATTTGGCCCTTTGTCAACACGATACAAGGATATATTTGATCTCTGCTATCTTATAGAGTATGTGGATCGCGAGAGACTCCAGAACTGTTTGAAGACATATATTCTGGATGATGAGAAGATGCGTGAAAATGATATGGATGCGATACGAAGACGAATTTCAAGAACCTTCGGCAACAGGACATATCGTTCAAATGTCGAAGGTTCAGAAAAGGCTAATTGGCTGCGAATTAAAACGGCTGTGGCTTTTGACAGGATTGAATCATTTCTTAAAACGTTATAGTTTGCCCAAATCAGATATCAGGCGCTTGCTTAAATGCAGGCGTTTTTCTTTTGCCCGAATGCATATCCATGTGATGTTCCCCATCACATGAACGTGACGCATTCCTTCCTAACAGTAGTCTGGTGTGGGATATCCGTTGGAGCGGGATGTTCCGCGCCTTTTGTCTGGAGATGCGATTGGCGGTCATTTCCGGCAGTTATTTGATTTTCTGCTGAATGAGAAGGCTCTGGAAGAAGCCTGATGTAAAAACGCAAAACTCTGTAAATCCAAAAGTTTTGCGTTTTATAAAGAATAATTTTCAAGTCTCTCTCGCAAGGCTTGGCGCGGGATTCGGGTCAGCGTTAGCTGACATAATTCCATTGCAAGAAAGCAGTATGAACGCAAGGGCATTTACGCAACCGGTGTTGAAGATGAAATAAAACTTAATATGACGATTAAGTGACAATCGTTGTTTGCCAAAATGTTGATGCTTCGCAAGATGAGAAATGAGTTCCTTTATGGAGAAGACTATGAAAATCGGAGAAATCGCACAGTTTCTGGATATCAGTTGTGAAACTATACGCTATTACGAGAAGAACGGAATCGTACAGCCGCAAAGAATGAATAACAGCTACCGGGAAATTTGTAAGGTTTGAAGGTCCGTGTTGAGGATGAAAATCGATATACTGCTGTTTTTACCAGATGCGGCATATACGATTACCTGAATAGCCGGGGTATGGCGCATATTGCGCCTGCCATGTGCGCCATAGATTATCTTTTTGGAGAATGCAGCAATCACTGGTTCCTGCGTGAGTCCACGATTGCAACCGGAGGAGAAGTTTGTGACTGCCGCTATGTCAGTAAAAGAGCCGCGACGCAGGAAGAGATATGCCGCTCAAAAGAGAACAAAAAGTCGGAGGCAATACGCGGAGGACGTAAAGAAGTGTGAAATCCGGTATCGAAAATGACACAGGAGGATCAAATCATGTTTTGGGATAATGTGGCCGGTGTCTATACGACTTTTTCTGCTTCAGCACATTTTTACAAAGGAAAAGCCACTGCGCTTTGATATAGTTGTTTCAGAATATCGATAAAAGTAGAAACGCTTTTTCTGGTATCATTTTTATGTGTCAGAAGTTGACAGGAAAACTTTTCTTTGCAGTCAAACGGGATCCAGGCAAATTGACCGCTGTGGTCATTCAGGAAGCCGGGCGCCAGACAGACACCGCGTTTTGCGGCGACATTTGTCAGGGTCGTATCATGGTCAGCGCTGTTAAAGTAGTCGATTTTTCCGGTCGCGATCAAGCGCTGCTGTACGCTGCGCAGAGCGGGAGGAGATCCTCCGCCGACCATTAGCGTCCGACCATACAGATCTTCTTCTGTAATCAGATTATTTGCAGCCAGCGGGTCGTCCTGACCGGCAATAAGGTAAATGCGGCTCTCAAATAAAGAGTGTGCAGCAATGCCGGGAATCTGGCGGGCTTCTTCTTTAAGCGCAAACAGGATATCGACTTCATTTTTCAGAAACGACTCCATCCCGTTTTCATACTGAAACATGGGGGTGATCTGGACACCCGGCTCTCTCTCTTCAAAAAGGCGCATGGCTTCCGGGAGGAAATAAACGGCTTGTCTTACCATCAGGCTGATTGTGATATTATCCTTATATTTTGCGCTGAAGTTCTGCCCCTGCTCAATTGCCCGTTTCATCTCCTGACGCATTCCGGTAAGGTAAGTCACGAACTGGGATCCAGCCGGCGTAAGCGACGCACCCTTGCCATTCCGGTCAAAAATAGTAAAACCGATTTCCTCTTCGAGAAGCCGGATCTGGTAGGAAAATGTCGGCTGGCTTACAAACATATTTTCCGCTGCCCGACTGAAGTTCAGTGTATGGGCAAGCTCAATACAGTAATCGATTTGTTTTGTTGTCATGTTAATCACCGTTTTCGTACGCAATGCATGCGGCACTTGTGTTTTGCGTTGCGCGCGACACCGTTTTCGTGCGTGTTACAGTGTGTACGCAGCCACTGCGTTATTTAATATTTAAATCAATTATATAATGTTTAGATTGGACTATACAATAGCTTTGTGCGACAATAACGTCAGAAAAAGAAATAAACCACTTGGGCGGTGAGCAAAATAAGGAGGATTTTACCATGGCTAAGACACTGATTGCTTTCTTTTCAAGAGCAGACGAAAACTACTTCGGCGGGGCTATGAGATATGTAAAGGTAGGCAATACCGAGATCGTCGTAAACGACATGAAAGAAATGATCGAGGCGGACACCTTCAAGATCGAAATGAAGGATCCCTATTCACCGGTCTACATGACCTGCATCGATGAGGCCAAGAAAGACCTGCGGGCAAAAGCAAGGCCGGAGCTGATCTCTATGCCGGCTTCCATCGAGGAGTATGACACTGTGATCCTGGCTTACCCGAACTACTGGGGAACCATGCCGATGGCAGTATTCACCTTCCTTGAGAACTTTGATTTTTCCGGCAAGACGATCCTTCCTCTCTGCACAAACGAAGGCAGCGGCATGGGCGGCAGCGAACGCGATATCAAAAAGACATGCCCGGGTGCGGTCGTTAAGAGGGGGCTTGCTGTCACAGGAAGTGAGGCAGCAAATGCAGCAGGCCGCGTAAAGAAGTGGCTTGCGGCAAACGGACTGGCCTGAAGATCGCGAGGAAGTTCTTGTGATGGATGAAAAAGAACAGATTAGAGAAGTATACCGCACATACTGGCGGTATATGATCGAAAAGAACGCCGATGGTCTCCGGGGCATCATGACAGAGGATTATTATCTGCTGCACATGACCGGCGTGAAGCAAAGCGCGGAGGTGTTCCTTAGAGGGCTGCAGGACGGGACATTCAATTATTATTCCGCGGAACATGATGATATTGAAGTTACGGTCGATGGAGACAGGGCAAAGATGACCGGCAAAAGCCGTGTGCTGGCTGCTGTCTACGGCGGTAGCAGACATCGGTGGCATTTGCAGGGTGATTTTACACTCAGAAAAGTGCAGGGCGATTGGAAACTGAGCAGTTCCAAAGCTTCGACCTATTAAGAGAAACTGATTCAGGCATTTTCGCCGGTAAAGAAAGGTTAGGTAATATCATGATGAAAAAAGAAGTTATGATCGTGACAGGCGCCGGTCAGATCGGCATGGCGATTGCCCGCCGTACCGGATTTGGGAAAAAGATCATTCTCGGAGATAAAAGCTTAAAGAATGCAGAGACGATTGCAGAAATCATGAACAATGCGGGATACGATGTCGTTCCCTTTGAAATGGATCTTTCTTCCCGCGAGTCCATTCTGGCGATTATTAATGAGGCGCAGAAATACGGTGAGATCAAATATCTGGTCAATGCTGCCGGCGTCTCTCCCTCCCAGATGCCGGTCGAGGCAATCCTGAAAGTGGATCTTTACGGTACGGCTGTCCTTCTTGAGGAAGTCGGCAAGGTGATCGCAGAAGGCGGCGCCGGTGTAACGATCTCCAGCCAGTCCGGATGGCGCATGCCTCAGCTGACCCCGGAGGAAGACCGGCAGCTGGCCATGACGCCGACAGAAGAGCTTCTTTCCCTGCCACTTCTTCAGCCGGAAAATATCCGTGATACCCTTCATGCTTACCAGCTGGCAAAGCGCTGCAACGAAAAGAGGGTCATGTACGAATGTGTCCGCTGGGGCGAACGCGGGGCAAGGCTCAATGACATCGCCCCCGGCATCATCGTGACACCCCTGGCGATAGACGAGTTCAACGGTCCTCGCGGAGATTTTTATAAGAACATGTTCGCGAAATGCCCGGCAGGAAGACCCGGAACCGCTGATGAGATGGCAAACATTGCGGAGCTTCTGATGAGCGATGCCGGTGCCTTTATCACCGGATCTACCTTCCTGGCGGACGGCGGAGCTACGGCAAGTTATTATTATGGACCGCTGCAGCCGCAGGAATAAGGAGGCTTTGATGAAGATTTTTAAAAAGACAGGCATCTTCCTGCTGTCCGCATTGCTGATGACCTCACTCGCGGCATGCGGCTCTCAGGCTGAAACAAAAGAAAGCGCTTCAGAGAGCAGCCCTGCAGAAATCAGTCGGGCAGATGAATCACAGGAGACCACAGCGGAAACAGCATCCGAAGCAACAGCAGAAACTGCTGCAGAAACATCGGGAACTGCTGCAGAAACGGCAGGCCCCGGAGCGGGAACCGATATCCTGGTCGTATATTTCTCCAGGACCGGAGAACAGTATGGCGTTGGCGAGATTGAAAAAGGCAATACAGCTATCGTGGCTGATATGATATCTGATAAAACCGGTGCCGACAGCTTTGAGATTCTTCCGGAAGAGGATTATTATCCGTACACTTACGACGAACTGACCGACGTGGCAAAGCAGGAACAGAATGAAAATGCCAGACCTGCCTATGCCGGAGACTTGCCTGATCTTACTCAGTACAGCACGGTCTTTATCGGAGCCCCGGTGTGGTGGGGCGACTGGCCGATGATCATGTATACCTTCTTTGAGAACAATGCCGATGCCCTTGCCGGAAAGACATTGATCCCGTTCTCGACACACGCCGGAAGCGGCCTGTCGGGATTTGACAAAAAGCTCTCTTCTGCCTGTCCGGACAGTACGGTGGGCGAAGGGCTTGCTGTTGCAGGTACGGATGCACAGAATAATCAGGACAGCGTAAGAGACACGGTAAATGACTGGCTGACTGGTTTGGGGTATTAAGTGGCTCAATGAGGCGGCGGAAGCTGTATCAGTACATAGAGAAAATCCCTTTATTAAGTCAAAAACTATTGAAAAATTGGGCTGGTTAAGGTATAGTAAATATAGTTAGCAAAGCCTAACCAAAGAGTGTGCTTTTCACTGAGCAGGATTCGAAGGATTTCGGGCCTGCTCTTTTCACTTTTGAAGGGTCAGAAAGAAGCGGACAGTGATGTTATCTCTTAGAATGAGTTTTCCAAAAAGCGTTTAAATCATAATTGGAGGAATAACAGGATGGATAAATATCTGAAAATGTTCAAGCCTGCCATGACGAAATGGCTGCGGGATCACTATCCGTTGGAGGAAGCGAAAAAACGTTGGAAGAAGACAGTATATCTGGATGAAAAGTGGATCCGGGAAGAAGGCGATCTGGGCGGGAAGAAGAATCCGATGGCCAGCAACATGCTGGAAGCATATGCTTTCTTCGCTTTCTATGAAGCGGTGGACCGGAGCTTTACGGCAGATGATCTGAATTCCCTGATTGATGCGGCAATGGGAAAATCTATCCGCATGCTCTCCCACTTTGATATGAACCGTCTTCTGAAACATAAATGGATTATAGGAGCGATTAACTGGTACCTTAACAGTTATAAAAAAAAGGCAGAGAAATACAGAGGAAAGGAATGGGGGAATACCTGGGTCATGCGGATGAACCCGGATGGCCATGACAAGGGTATCGCTTTTGTGTATGATACCTGCCCGTTAAATGATTTTGCCAGAAGACATGGTTATCTGGATTTTCTCCCGAACTTATGCTATATCGACCAGATCACCTGCAGTGCAGCCCATGGGAAACTGATCCGGCACAAAACCCTGGCGGACGGGGATGGGGAATGCAACTACTGGATTCTCGGGGATAAAGACCCGGATGCACTGGCGGATGTCGGATCAAAGTAAAGTGTGAGAAAGATAGCGTGATCGTGCGTGTACCCTCCCACTTTGTAAGTGAAGGGCTGACCGGGAGTGGTAAAAACAAAGCGCCATCCGGCACTTCCTGCTGGAGCTTTCGGGGAAAGGAACTGCCCTATGCACCCTATCGCAACCGGGCGTTCAATATCCTGCAAATGTTCATGCGCGAAAAAGAGATGCATATCATCACCTTCAACCGGGATAAGGATATCACGCCGGAAACACTGATCCCGATCGAGAATATCAAGGCACCGGTCCTGATGCTGTCTTCCACGCATGACGAGGTCTGGCCGTCTTATGAAAGTGCCTCTTACATGGAAAAGAAGCTGAATGAGATCGGTTTTCCGTATCCCCATAAACATATAGCTTATAAGCACATGAGTCATGCTGTGCTGACCAGACTGCCCTGGATCTACAAGATGGCATTTAAATCGGAGCGGCAGCATCCGAAGGATTGTGCGAAGGATCGAGAGGCTCTGAAAACAGAGCTGCTGGATTGGGTAAACAACGCCTGGCATTTCTGATGCTTGTAAAGTTATGAGCCCCTAAATCGGGGCTCATTTCTATACAATAGGGTTTACAGAGTTCTTCGCAGTGATATTAACGTGATTGTTCGAACAGCCAGTCCCGCAATGCGGAAATCTTGTACGCATAATTGAAGGATGCCATATGCTCCATTCCACCTTCGCCGTTCAACACGGTCCCGGTCTCAAATCGGATCATATTTGCCTGATTTCCTTCATCGATCATGGCCTGGACCAGGTCATTCTGCGCATCTGCGTCTTTCTGGGCATCCCAGCTTTGATAGCTGTAAGGAACCTGATCCTGATCAAAAAGAGCCATCACTTCATCCTGGCCGCCGGATGCTTTCTCATCGCCGCCGGCTGTAACATAGAAGAAGGTCTGGTCTTCCAGCACGTCAAGGACCGAAATGTCCCATTGGCCTGAAACATAAAGGCTTGCCGCAAACAGGTCAGGATATTTGCTGTTCAGATACAGGGAAGACATGCAGCCCATAGACTGGCCGGTCGTGTAGAGCCTGTCCTGGTCTATGCTGTAATTTTCTGTAAGGTATGTGATCAGATTTACAGTGGCATCCAACTGTTCTGACGCATTCCAGTTATCGTCCGTCACAGTTCCGGTATAAGCCGGAACAAGGACGAAGGAAGGATGCTTTTCCTGATCCTCATCGCCTGCCCAGACAGCTGCGCCATAGTATTCTTCAACAATCTGGCTGGAGGAAAGGCCTGCTCCGGTCGAATCCGGGATGAACATGACCATGGGATATAACGTATCCGTGCCTTCTTCATACCCTTCCGGAATATACAGGCTGTATTCAAGTGTGATTCCGGTTTCTTCATCGGTATAGGTAAACTGTTCAAATGTGGAAGCACTTTCGTCAATCACAGCCTGCAGAGCGGAATCTGTCTGAGCCTGCCCTCCCATATTTCTATTTCCCGGTCCTATCGCGCCGTGTCCGCCGCCGTTTCCCGGAGTTCTTTCTTCACCGGAAAAACCACTTTGCGTACTTTCATCGCCAGAGCCGTTAGACACTGTTTCCGTCTCATTCCCAGTCCCGCTTTTCGCAGATGTCGGGGCACATCCGAACAGCATGCCTGCTGCAAGCAGCGATACAAAAACTCTTTTTACATTTCTATTGATCATCGTGACACCTCGCTTTCTTCTGATGGAGTAATTTGTATAGCGAGCTGCCATTCGCTTTGTTTTCAGTGATGAAAACATGGTACTTCTGGATTTCGTGCAAATTGTGTTTGAATAATGGAAAATTTGTGAACTCAGCAAAAAGTATTGACTCCTACGCAGCGTCATAGTTTATAGTGGAAGCACCAGGCGAGGGAGGCAATACACTATGATGACTACGACCGAAACATCTGCCGGGCGTTCCGACTGTACGCTATGGCGAGTAAACGAGGTAAGTAAGCTGACAGGTGTGAGTATACGCACTTTGCAGTATTACGACAAGATCGGGCTGCTTCATCCGGCAAAATACACGGAGGCAGGTTACCGGCTATATGACGATGCCGCACTGGAGACTCTGCAGCAGATTTTGCTTTTCAGAGAGTTGGAGTTCTCTCTGAAAGACATTAAGGAAATCATCAGCTGTCCGGATTTTGACAGGAGTAAGGCTCTGGAGCAGCAGATTGAGCTCCTCACGCTGAAGAAGGAACACATCGAGAACCTGATCGACCTTGCTAAGGGAATCAAACTACTGGGGGTGAGAAAATTGGCATTTGACGCATTTGACACAAGTAAAATTGATGAGTATGCCGCCAGGGCAAAGGCTTCCTGGGGCACAACAGCGGCATACAGAGAATTCGAGGAAAAATCCAAAGGACGGACAAAGGAAGAAGATCAGAAAATATATCAGGGTATGATCGATATCTTTGGAGAATTCGGAAAGATCCGGAATACGGATCCAGGAGCCGTGGAGGCGCAGGCTCTGGTAAAGAAACTGCAGGGTTATATTACGGAGCATATGTATACATGCACGAAGGAGATATTGAGCGCTCTCGGAAAAATGTATGCCGGCGGTGGAGAATTCACAAAGAATATTGACAGCTATGGCGGGGAAGGCACGGCCGAGTTCGCCTCGCAGGCAATCGAGATCTACTGCAGATAAGGAAAAAGAGTAAAGAAGGAAAGGCAGCCGGGCATGACGCCCGGTTGCCGGTTTTATGAAATCATGTGCAGTTTCCAGCTTGATCTGTGGATGAATTATCTGCGCAGCCTGCCGTATAGATTCTAAACCACTTCGTGATCTCTTCCAAACGTTTGACCCTGTGCTTCGGCTTGCCGGATCTGGAAAGCTCGTGATTCTCGCCGTGGAAGACGACCATTTTGGCAGGAACGCCTTTATGTTTCAGTGCGGTAAAGAGCTGATATCCTTCCCCGATCGGGCAGCGGTAGTCCTCGTCGCTGTGAATGATCAGGGTCGGAGTCCTGGCATTGCCGATGTACCTCAGGGGAGAGACGTCCCACATCTGGGCAAATCCTTCCTGAGAATAGGGATCGGTATTGCAGGTCTCGCCGCACATAAGCGGAGGAATGTCGCTGACGCCGTACATCGTGATCCAGTTCATGATACTCCGCTGGGTCGCAATGCAGCAGAATCTGTCCGTATGACCGTTGATCCAGTTGCTCATGAAGCCGCCGTAACTGCCGCCGGTGCAGCACAGCTTTGCCCTGTCGATATCTGGATACGCATCCAGCACATGGTCGACGAAAGCCATGATCTGTTCGTAATCGATTCCGCCCCATTGCATATCAAGGTAAGCGAATTCATTTCCTTTGCCGTCCGAGCCGTGGGGATTACAGAACATGACAAAATATCCCTCCGAAGCCCAGTGCTGCATTTCATGGAAGAAGACCGGCCCGTACGCACATTTCGGTCCGCCGTGGATATCCAGAATCGCCGGGTATTTTTTTCCGGTCTCGTAGTCTCTGGGAGCCAGTACCCAGCCATCGATATCCTCATCGCCATATCGGTCACTATGATACTGTGTGCATATATATTCGGGCTGCGCGACATATTTGCCGCGGAGTGCCGTGACATTGAGCCCGGTCATTTGGCGCAGGCTGCCATTTTGATCCGCATGATAAATCTCCTGCAGTTTCATGTCATAGAGCCCCATCACCCAAAGGTCGCCCCGCAGAACATCAAAATCATAGAGAGCGCCTTCCTTATTCACGAGAGTCTCTGCGTTTCCATCAAGTCCGATCCGCCGGAGCACGTTGCGGGTGCCGTCGACCGCCATATAATACACGTAGTTTCCATCCGACTTGAGGCCGCGCCAGCTGCCATACTCAATATCGCTGATTACGCCGTCGAAAACGCCCTCGTCCGCCTCACGAAGAAGCGTGAAATCCTTCTCTTCGCCGGCGGTATCGTAAACATAGAAGAAGGGATTTTCGTTTTCCCCGTATCTTTTGCATTCGCTTCCCAGAACGATGAGTTTGTCATCAATCTTTCCCATCTCCATAATCTGGAGATATGGACGCACCAGCTCCGTGCAGCTTCCGGCCGCAACATCAATACGATACAGGCCGCTCTTATACTCTTCCCTGTTCTCAAACGTGCGCCCGATCACATACGCAAAGCCGCCGATTACCTCGAAGCAGTCAACGGTAAAAAGCGTATCTGTAAGCCTTCTCAGTTTTCCTGTTTTCACATCGTAATGGAAAAGCGTATTTCGGGTACCCTGGGTAATCCCTTCCCCGTTACTCCAGAAAGGAGACTCCGTAAGTTCCTCATAGTCCTTATTTTCCTTGATTTCTTTGAGGACCTTCTTTTTTCCGGCTTCCGACATGGCGTAGTAATTAGGATATTTGACGAAAGTCTGTCCGGTCAGCAGATAATTTCCGTCGGGCTGCTTCCTGAGATCCGACACGGGAATAGGGAATTCATAGGCCTTTCGGGCTTCGCCCCCGCCAAGAGGCAGACGCTGAAAAACCGTGATCGGCGCCTCCTCGCCCTTCTTCTGATCCTTGCCCCGCTTTGCCTGGAAAAGGATCGTGTCATTGTCTTCGAAAAAGAATTCTCCTGCCTTGCCGTCCGTGACCAGCTGAACCTCCTGCCAGTTCTTTCCCTCTGCGTCTCTTCGCATCATGAACAGGTTTGAATCGTAGTCATTGTCTTCTTCATTAACGGACGAGACAATATAGGAAAGTTTGTCGCCCTCCGGTGAGAGTGTTAGAGATGAAATGTATTTGTAGTTGTAGAAATCTTTGAGTCCGATCTTTCTCATGGTTTTTTCTCTTTTAGAATTAATTGATCATCATTATTTATCTGGATGCAGTATTTAATTTTACCACAAGATACGGACGGTCAGGACTTTTTAATGCAAGTTCCTCCTTTTTCAGACATTCGACGCCGGGAAACTGCTTAGCAATGTCTTCTCTGATATTCAGCAGAAGAGGCGGAGGATAAGTGAGGAGAAAAAGTGGACTGAGCTTGACATCCTTTGGTCGATATGCTTAACTAAAAGTTGGTTAGTTGTATCTAACAAGGAGGTTGAGTATGAACAACAAATGGAACCGTAAAAATGCATTATGGATGCTGCTGTATGCAGTCCTGTACGCAGTTGTCACGGCAGTTGTCTGTGTGACAGGGGCGATTCACCCGATTTTCTTCGTTTGCTATCAGATCACGGCAGGACTGCTGCTGTCGCCGATTGTGATCCGCGCATTTCGAAGAGTGCAGGCCCCCGGAGCGGCTGTCTGCCTGTTTCTGGGAATATTGCTTTTGCTGCTCATCATAAGAGATGCAGTCATGTGGCATGTGGTGCCGTTGATTGTTATTGCGGTTCTGGCAGAGGCTGTCAGGGGAGTGACAAGCTACAGCCGGTTCGGAGATATTGCAGGTACGGTTCTGATGACCTTCTCCAGCTTCGGCTATTATGGCCAGATCTGGTTTAACCGTGCCTATACTTATGAGTGTGCAATAGAAGAGATGCCTGCCGGGTATGGAGATACTCTGATGTCGGTCAGCCCTGTATGGGCATTTCCTGCTGTAGTTATCATTGGTGTTATCGTGTCGGTATGGATTGCAAATGTATCCATGAAGAAGCACAAAGACATTGAAAAAGCGGAGTATGCAGGATTCGATTGATTTCGGACCTGCTCTCTTTTGGCGGATCAGACAATATGCGCACTGCTTTGATATGACAGGAGGACACAGAGAATGTATATTCATACGCACGGAATAAAGGGAGACCCGGTAATTATTCTTCTTCATCCGATGGGCATTACGGGTGAAAAGATGTATGAAGTGGTGGGCAGTAAGTTTGGCGGAAAGTATTATTTCATCACGCCGGACATGGGCGGCCACGGCAGTGAGAAAAGATCTTTCCGGTCTGCAAAAGCAGAGGCATCTGCACTGCATAACTATCTGCAGCGGAAGGGATTAACACAGATCCGGTTACTGTATGGAGCTTCCCTCGGATGTGCCGTGTCGCTTCATCTTCTTCAATATGGTGATCTGAAGATTGAATATATTTATCTGGATGGAGCTCCGGTTGCCAGATTGGGTTTTGTTATGCGGAAGATTTTTGCGCCTGTGCTGGTATGGCAGCAGGATATGATCATCAAAAACAGGGAAAAGGGAATCTCGGATTTTGTAAAACGCTATGGCAGGGATATAGCGGAGCACATGGCAGATTCTTTCCTTGCATATGATAAAGAAAGCATCCTCCATATCGGAAGAGACTGTGCGGTGGGAAATACCCCGGACATTTCCCGAGAGGTCCAGAAAAGGATCAGCTTTGACTGGGGAGAGAAAGAACTGTACACAAAGACAAGTATGCCGCTGGTGAAAAAGCTCTGGCCCGACGCAGAGGTGATTGTGCGTCCCGGAATGGAGCATTGTGAAGCGATGGCACAGGATCCCGATTATGCAGGAAATATCGAAAAGCGGATTACAGGAAAGAGACCTGTTATGAAAAAGCTGCAGGGGCTAAGTGCGGAACAGCTGCGGGAGATATCCCGGCAGATTGCAGATGCTTTTTATGATTATACCTACAATGAAGCAGACATCGGATTGATAAAATTCATATCTGCCAGAGAAGATATGTTCACTTATATCCATGGAATTGTGCAGGCAGCGTACAGGAGTGGTGTACTGTATACAACATCTGACCGCCAGGAAGGATATCTGATGCTGTCAGGAGAAGGCGCAGGCGGGGCGATTGGTTTTTCGGATGGCATGAGGATGATTGCCGCCGAAAAGAAAGCGCTCGGAGGCTTCCGGAACATGAAGAGGTTCATTGATGCCTGCTTCAGTGACGGCGGGACTATTGAGACCCGTATGCGGAAAGAAAAGAGGAAGTTTCTGCGTATTGAGATGCTGGTCGTTCGGAAAGAATATCAGGGACAGGGTTATATGCGTCAGATGATGGAATATGTATACGCATTGGCAGATGAAAGACTGATCTCGGTGATCCTGGATACGGATGACAGAGATAAAGCAGCCCGTTATGAACATCTGGGAATGAAACTGGATCGGGTACGTAGCTGCGGGGAACATTTTCATATGTATGATTTGATTCGCAGATGACTATCTGCATCCTTATGCGGATCAGAACTGATAACACTCCGGATCATAAAAAGGTTGCTCCTGTACCTGCGGCAGTCTCGCCGCCAGGAAGGCACGGTCCTCCTCTGTGAGGGGATTGTCCAGGACTTCATCGATATGACAGACTGCGTATTTCAGGTGTTCGAAATTACCCGGCGGAATCAGGATATCCGCTCCTAGCGAGATTGAGTATTTAAGGGCTGCCGTGAGATACGATGATTCTGTTTCGATATCAAATGGCCTGCACCAGGATTTGATATATTTGGAGCTATCCTGCTCCTCATGGCTCCAGGCGCGGTCCACCATGGATTTGATGCCCAGAAGACCCAGACCCCTGTCTTTCACGGCTCTGCGAATCCTTTCCCCCATGCCGTGCTCCATATGCATATGCCAGTTCAGGGGAAACATGACTGTATCAAAATCATACAGTTCCAGCGCGCGCAAGGCTGCCGGCTCGCTGTGCGCTGTAAAGCTGATTTTTCGCGCGATTCCCTTTTCCTTCGCTCCATGGCGCCTCCGGGGGCAAAACAGGTCTCCAGCTCCTCCATCGAGGTGAGCCCGTGCAGCTGATAGACATCGAAATAATCTGTGTGCAGAAGCTTTAGAGATTCCAACATCTCCTTTTCGGCTTCCACTCTTTTTCGCTGAGCAGTCTTGCAGGCGAGATATACTTTATCACGATACGGTTTCAGGGAATTACCCATCAGCAGCTGGGCATCTCCGTATCCGGGAGCAACATCAAAAATTCATCCGACATCTTCTGCCCGTCCCCCGGGATGACGGCTCTGTCAAAATGCTGAGAGGAAACAACGCCCCCATAACCAATCGCGGAAACATTCCATCCGGTCTTTCCTAATTGACGATATTTCATAATAGGACCTCCTCTTCTTTTGTTTCCTGGTTTCCGCATCTGTGACTGATTACCGGGCTGGCAAATGTTTTATGCTTGCTGCCGGATCTCTACGCTGATGCCTGAATTGACCGGCTCAGGAGGATACCAAACCAGATAAGTGTATATTCAGTATATCACAGTATCTATTCTTCATTGCGCAATATTCGTGACTTTAGCCACGAAATACGCGCGCAGGGTGACTTTCGTTTTCATCGTGAATACAAGCTTGCGATTAAGAGTATAAAACGCTTGTTTCTTTCGGAAATTAATGTTATGCTTTCTTCACAAATCAATATCGGTCATCGGAGGACAGTACGCCGTAGCGTAGGGGATCGTAAAGCATATGCTTTGCAGGCCGCCTGTTGGATAAGATGTCGGGTGAGCTCGGAATGAAAGGCAAAAAGGCCTTTTGTTGCCGAGCATTTTTTTATGAAGGAGGCCGGAAAAATGGCGATTATTACACTGACACAGCTTACAGAAGACGACAGGGAACAGTTCATCCTCGATAATCAGCGTGCTTTTAAATATGGCGCGACGGAAGAATTCGGCATGCGGGACAATCATTTCGAAGAGGATGGAGAAATCATTTCCCGGAAAACCATTGAGAACAGTATCGACCATGGGACTGCTTACCGTATCCGCGAGGATGGCAGGATCGTCGGGGGTCTTGTCCTGAAAATCAATGAAGAAACGCAGCATAATGAACTGGAATTGCTGTTTGTGAATCCGGGAATTCACAGCAAAGGGATCGGTTATGCCGCCTGGAAGGAGGTCGAGCGGCTCTATCCGGAGACAGAAATCTGGGAGACCTGTACTCCGTATTTCGAGACCCGGAACATTCATTTCTACGTCAATAAGTGCGGGTTCCATATCGTTGAGTTTTTTAATAAACATCACTCTGATTCGCGCCATCCGGAAACCGGCAGCGAATATGAGAGCGGGGATTTTGACGGAATGTTCCGCTTTGTAAAGCAAATGAAGTAATGATTATTGGTATATGTGCAAAAAAGGGGCTGCCGCATTAAGGCGAGCCACCACTATATATGGCAGATGTTATTTGCAAATGTCTGCCATATATAGTGGTGACACCGTCTGATGCGACAGCCCTGTATCGTGATCATGATTGTTGTCAGACAAGTTTACTTGTAGCCTCCTCAAGAAGCCGCATCTGTGTCATTGTCTGCTCCTCGGTCACCAGGATCGGAGCACCGTTCTTGATTGTCTCATAGAGATAATCATAGTAGATACCGTAATCTCCTCTCTCGGACTCGACAAGTTCCTCGTGATAATGTCCTTCTGCATCATAATAGGTCAGAGTTCCGAAATGTTCGGGGGCGTCGAGTCCGAAATCCTTATGGTCTGGCAGATAGAATTTCTTTAGGTCAGCCTCCTGACGATCCTTCCCGGCTTTGACGAACATACCGCGTCTGCCATAGACCACAAAACTTGGGCGTTCCTTCACTCTGAAGTAGCTGGACTTGACGGATACCTTGAGGCCTCCCGGCATAACATCGTATTGATCCGTTCCCTTATTATAATAAAAGTCCAGATCAAAATAATCGTTCATCCGGCCTGAGCCAAGGAGCTGTCTTACGTCAAAATGCTTCTCATCGGGGATTCCGAAGTAAGAGAGCACCTGATCTACCGTGTGGCAGGCGTGGTTATAGACATAGGAGTCAGCTTTAGTGAAGGTATGTGCGCCTTCCGGAATTTCCGGCCGGTAGTAATCAAAGTGCATTTCGACCTCTGCGAGCTCGCCCAGCTTTCCGGACGCGATAACTTTCTGAACAGTCAGAAAGTCGCTGTCGAAGCGCCGGTTCTGATAACACTGAAGCATTGCTCCCTTCTCCCTCGCGAGGTCAAAGAGCTCCTGAGACTGTGCGACACTGTGTGTGAAAGGTTTCTCCAGCACAACATTGTGTCCGGATTCGATGACCTTCTTCGCGATTTCATAATGAGCTTCAGGGGGAGTTGTGACGATAATAACATCAAGTTCATCGTCTCCAAGCAGTTCTTCTTCCTTGTCCGTATAATACACGCCGTCCCATCTTGCCCATGAGTCACGAAGGCGTCTCGCGTAAATTGTCTTGACCTCGATTTTATCACCCCTGCGCATGAGGTGCGGAATATGGTATCTGTTCGTACTTTTTCCGTTGCCGTAGTATCCTATTACGAGCTTTTCTTTCATACCTTTCCTCCTTCCGGATAACCTTTCCGGTTATATAAATTAATTTAATTGTAGTTTTTTTATGTCATAACGACAAGATAAAATTGTTTTATTGTGCATTTAAAATACATAAACGCACGGACGAAATCTGTCGCGGAAGGAAACGATTGCTGTGATTATCGGCAAGAACGCCCAGGCGTTCTTGAAAAACAGAGAAGGGCAAAAAAGACAGGTAAATGGGATTATAAAAAATAGTGACTTTTTAAAGGATTCATCGTATAAAAAAATAAACACTTGGAAAACACACTATTTTTATAAAAAACGGAGGTAAATTATTATGTTTAAAAAGGCAGCAGCAATTGCGACGGCTGCAGTAATGGCACTGGCAATGTTCCAGACAGGATGCGGGGCAGCTGAAGAGAGTTCGATTACGATGGATTTATCCAACGAAAAAGCGGCTACCATCGAATTAAGCAATGCCAAAGAGGATGACTTTGTACAGGGTGGTTACATTAGTGTCGCAGAGGGCGAAGGAATCGAGATTGTCAGTGACCTGAATGACGGAGGAAAAGTCGTCATAGGGTTCATTGAAGTGGAGGAAGATCAGAGTATAGATGAACTTCCGGACAGGGACAATGTAAAGTACGAGATGATGATTAGCGGGAAGGCGACTGAGGGCGCCACGCTCGACTCAGGCGAGTATGATCTGATTGTAACCGTTCAGAGCAAAGCCACCGGCAATGTCACTCTCAGTGTAAAACCTGCAGGCAGTATAACAGGTCTGGATGTTGCGGAGGATTCAGAAAATGCGGATACATCGGCACCGGAAGAGACTGCTCTTGGCGGACACACTAATTGGACGCAGGCGGCGACAGCCGAGGAAGCCTGTGAGGGCGCAGGTCTTGATTCTCTGGCCGACCTGAACGGAACAGAGATAACACTGGGTGTTCTCGGAGAAATGGGCCAGATCACATATCGCTATATGGACGGAGTGGTACAGACCTTCTGCCCTGCAGCGGCAGTTGAAATGAGCGTGATCAAAGGCAGGATTCCATCCGGCATTGACGGAGATGTTTCTATGGACTCCGAACCTTATAAGTACGAGTGGACACAGGATGTGGACGGACAGGAAGTGAAGTGCTTTGGAAACCGCGAGGGAGAAGCGACCAAGACGATCTGGACGGCAGGCGATTACAATTATGCAATCCTTGCCTACGGAGCAGGCGGAGATGATGACTTTGGACTGAGAGCCGAAGATGTTGCGACCATGGTGAATGCGGCTAAGTGACAAAAAAGTATTGACCCCTGCGCAGCGTCATAGTTCATAGTAAAAGTACCTGGGTAAGGGAGGCTATAAACTATGATGACTGCGACCGAATAGCAGCCGGGCATGATGCCCGGCTGTAAGTGTTTTCATGTGAGACCTTAAAAGAAGAAATTCTTCACAGATTCCATCGCGGAAGCTCCACCCGCGGGTAACGGGCTTCCACTACATTAAGCACATCATTCAGAGAGTACCTTTCTTCCATGTTTATTATTAGTATATATGCAAAAAGGCTGCCACACAAGTTTACATGGTCCATCTCATCCCGGAAAGCCTGAGTATTCTCACCAGGGAGAAAATGTTAAAATGTCTTTACATTTGTAGGCTTTCGGTGTATCATGAAAATGTAAAAAGGTTTTTACATTGTGGAGGTGGGCTTATGAAAAAGATTTTTACAAAAGCCGATGAGATGGAATTGGCAATTAACTATAAAGCTGCCCGAAACGCCTTTGTTTTTTTGGAATTTGCACTTGCCATATACTGCCTGGTATGTGTTTTGAAAACGGGGGAATTGCCCTGGGCATGGCTGATCTTTATTGTTTCAGGTGTGGTATTCTGGGGGACGAAACTGATAGAAACAAAACGACTTACCGATCCGGGGGATTCCGATGAAGAATAATATCAAGGAGCTCCGGAAGAGTAGAAAACTGAGACAGGAAGATTTGGCGGAGATCCTCGGTGTCACCAGACAGACTATTATCGCGATAGAAAACAACAAGTACGATCCAACTTTGGAATTAGCCATGAAGATCTCTGAATTTTTCGAGGTAACTGTAAATGAGATTTTCAAATTAAAATGAAAATCTCCTGTGACAAAATGCGACCCAGAAAGGGATTATGATATGAGTCCAGGATTTGTAAAAATAGACCTCCATGGCCTGCGTCAGGAGGAGGCCATGAAGGTCATAGATAAGGCAATTGCATCCGCGGGACCGGCGACTTATCAGCTGCAGCTGATTCACGGATATAACCGCGGCACCAGTCTCCGGTCGATGATATATGACTGGTATAGGTATGAACCTAAAGTAAAGCGGATCATTCCGGGTGACAATCCCGGAATCACTGTGCTGGTTCTAAAGGAGCTTTATTGACGATTGGTTATCTTTACTATCGGACAAATAATGAAAGCAGCGCGTCATTTCTTGACGTGAAATGCGCTCATTCCCGGATATACGGTGGAGTCCCCAAGCTTTTCCTCAATGCGGAGCAGCTGATTGTATTTTGCGACACGTTCGGAACGGCTTGGCGCACCGGTCTTGATCTGGCAGGTATTAAGGGCGACAGCAAGATCCGCAATCGTCGTATCGGCCGTCTCGCCGGAACGATGTGAAGTAACTGCGGTGTAGCCCGCATTCTGTGCCATTTTAATTGCTTCCAGTGTTTCCGAAACGGAGCCTATCTGATTCAGCTTGATCAGGATCGAATTCGCCGCGCCGAGAGCAATTCCCTTGCTGAGGCGCTCTGTATTGGTAACAAATAAATCATCGCCGACGAGCTGTACCTTGCCGCCGATTTTTTCCGTCATCCGCTGCCAGCCTTCCCAGTCCTCTTCGTCAAGACCGTCCTCGATGGAAATAATCGGATACTTGTCGACCAGGTTTTCCCAGTGCGCAATCAGTTCGTCGGATGTGAACTCTTTGCCGGACTTTGGCTGCTTGTAGAATCCTTTTCCTTTCTCGCTCTTCCACTCGGAAGCTGCCGCGTCCATCGCGATCATGAAATCCTTGCCCGGCTCAAAGCCAGCCGCTTTGATAGCCTCAAGAATCTTTTCAATAGCTTCTTCGTCGCTCATCAGCTGATTCGGTGCAAATCCGCCTTCATCACCTACTGCCGTCACATCTCCCATATCCTTGATCAGTTTCTTTAATGTATGGAAGACTTCCGCGCACCAGCGCAAAGCTTCTTTAAAGGATGGTGCGCCAACGGGCATGATCATAAATTCCTGTGTGTCAACAGCGCTGTCTGCATGCGCGCCGCCGTTTAAGATATTCATCATGGGAACAGGGAGACGATTTCCGGATACACCGCCGAGGAACCTGTAAAGCGGGATGCCAAGAGATTTTGCTGCTGCCCTTGCGGCAGCGATGGAAACGGCGAGAATTGCATTTGCACCAAGATTTGACTTATCTTTCGTTCCGTCGGCCTTGATCATGGCGGCATCAACAGCATACGTGTCAGATGCATCGAGTCCGCAGACCGCGTCGTTTATTGCTGTGTTTATATTATTTACTGCCTTCGTAACACCCTTGCCTAAATATCTTGACTTATCACCATCGCGAAGTTCCAAAGCCTCGAATTCGCCTGTTGAAGCGCCGCTCGGCGCCGTTCCGGTCGCAATTGTTCCGTCAGCGAGCAGAACCTCTGCCTCAACGGTAGGGTTTCCTCTTGAATCTAATATCTCTCTTCCGATTACTTTCTGAATTGACAGGTTGCTCATTATGCATCTCCTTTCTTTTTACATGTGGAAGTCCTCTTTTCAGACAGGAGGGTCAATCAGAAAAGAGGAGGTCACATGATTTGCCTGCTGGTTAGAGTATACTAACCTAGTATCATAATATAACACGGATGAATAGATGTCAATATCCCTTTTAGGACAATGAGCGTGAATCCGAGGTCACAATTGCCGGGCATGTCACTTTATCTGTATATGTTCAGCCTTGAAAAACGGCTATGGGTTAGTATATACTATCCAAAAGGCATGTCAGTAAATGAAGAATAGGAGGCAATCATTTATGGATTTAAAATTTGGTGATATTCAGGAGACCGCCCTTATTACTCTGGCGATTCGTGCCAGTGAAACAGCGCGTCCCAATGCAAGGATCCGGGATCCGAAGGCAAAGGAGATCATAGATGCCCTCGGCGTGGATGTGAGCAAATTTGACCCGTTCCTGTCCCATGAAGGTGTCGTGGCAAGGACGATCATGTTCCGCAATGAACTGAAGCGGCTTTTGAGGAAGTATCCTGAAGCGGTCTGCATCAACCTTGGATGCGGGTTCGATGACAAGTTCTCCCAGGTGGACAACGGAAAACTCACCTGGTTTGACGTAGATCTGCCGGACCAGATCGCCGTCCGCAGGAAAGTATATGAGGATCGTGAACGCTGCACGATGATGGATGGTGATGCTCTGGACGGGGCGTGGACAAAGAATATTCCAAGGTCAGACATGTACCTGATTGTCATGGAGGGCGTGATGGAATATTTCTCAAAGGAACAGGTGAAGACCTGTCTCAATATGCTTTGCGACAGCTTTCCGCACGGATACCTGCTGGTCGAGCAGCATTCACCGTTCCTTGAGAAGCACGGCTCGCACCATGACGCGGTCAAACACACCAATGCCTCCTTCGGATGGGGAACAAAATCAGGAAGGGAATACCTAGCTCTTGAGCCGAGGCTGAAGTATATTTCCGAAAAAAGCTATAACGAGGAGATGAAAAAATACACAATACGGGGAAAGCTCTTCGCGCTTATAGGCAAAAATATAAATAATCGATTGGCTGTATTCAGATGGTAAATTCTTGAAACTGTCACCAGGTATTTAAAAAGAGAGGGACGGATAATCGACCCTCTCTTTTTGCTATCCATTGACTTTAGGTTTTGTGGTACTCAGATTGCCAAAACCTTGTTTTAAAAAGATATCCACGTTACATTTTCGACGGTTCCATTCGTCGTCGGATACATTTATATGTCGTTTGCAAATCGACATACAGCCCATGATCTGATAATACAACAGGTCTTCCAGCAGATCCTCATCCAGATCAGTCTTATCTTTCATGACTGATAAAAAACCTTTTCTCAGTGAAGCCACTGTGCGTTGAACGGCATAGATATACAACTGATCTGAAAAGAACAGTGGCTGGTACCTTTTGTTTTTCCGGAGAAAGCCGCACAGAGGGAGTCCTTCGTTACTGTTATCCAGTGGATGGCAGAGTGTCTGAAGAGGGATGTTTCCGATTTGCTTAAGTGCATCGTCAAAAAGCAGATCAATAATCTCACGGATGTTCATAAAATGAGAATAGAATGTTCCACGGCTGATGCATGCCTGCCTGCAAATGTCAGTTATGGTGATATCCATATAATTTTTCTTTTTAAGCAGGGTCAGAAGGGCATCCTTGATGATTTCCTCAGTAAAAGCCGTGCGAGAGTAATCTTGTTTTGCTGCGCTTGACATCATAAAGCCTCACACAGAAGTCGACAATTCGAATTCAGCGGTAAAAACCCTAAAACTACAACATTATTATACACAAAACAGCGCTGGATAAACAGGGAATTTTGAAAAATAGACAAAATCTTTAAAGTTGTACAAACTGTTGCTGGGTAGATTGAATAATGACGGTAAACAATGATATGGTCAAATCAGAACATCTCGGAAAGTCCTTATGATTGGAGGTTGATTTCTATGAGTGATATGCATTACACCCTTGGGTCAGATCAGAGCTTGGCATGGAAACAGATCAACTGTTTTCCGCCCGGAGGTTATGGCTACGCAGAGCCCGGAATTTATGCAACTGATGCAGCGGAATGCGCTGCGTACAATGTAGTAAAATCGTTCTATCAGATTTATCCGGAAGTATGGAATATTGACTACGTTGCAAAGGAAACCGGATTAAAGGAAGAGGATATTGCAAAGCGACTCAGGAGGCTGTATGACGAGCATCTTATCATGTTCGTCATGAATCCCAATGTAGGTGTCTACGGCTGGGGTCTTTATTACTGGGTCGTCAAGCTTAAAGAAGGGACAGATCCCAAAGTCAAGGAAGAGTTCATCAAATGGTATCAGAATAAGGATGATATCTGCACCGGCTATCTGACGGAAGGCGATTTCGATTTCTTCAACGGCGACCACATGCGTGTTCTGGACAATCTTCTTTCAGATGTTATCGGACCATGGAAGAATCATCCGGCAGTCGATCATGTTCACCTTTGCCCGATCAGGGGCGATGTAAGAGAGTCCATGGTAAATCAGTGGCATGTTCCGGAGGATAAATACAGGAACTTTGTCATCAGTGATGAACTTCGCCAAAAATTCCTGAAAGCACAGACGAAGATCGATAAAGATGATTTCGCGATCATTGAAGCGCTTAACAGTACGAAGTCGATTGCCGACATGTTTAACTTTGCGAAACTTGAGGAACTCTCCGGCCTCGATGGCGAACAGATGAAGAAAGACATTATCGAAGTCGTTGACAAGAGAAAGCTCATGATCCTGCAAATCTATATTAATTACAGGGCTCTCGGACTTTCACTGCAGATGTATCTCGTTCGTATGTTCCAGAATGTACCGAGCTACAGAAAACAGGAAATTGTAAGCGAATTCATGAACATGCCTGAATTTGTCGATATCTTCCAGTTTGGCGATTCTTTCTATGACTGCCTGCTGAGCTGCTACGCAGAGATCAACGACATAGACGCTATCCGTACGAAACTGGAAAACTATGCGGAAATTGAGGAAGTTTGGGTTGCCAATTCCAAGAGACAGTTCAGACGCTGGACAGCAAGACTGGATGACGAAAACGGGTATTGGGAAGAATGTGTAATGACGGATGATTTCCTTCAGGATTGGACAGATCCGAATTCCGTAAGGTGCCCGTTCTGCAAAGAAGCTGAGGAGGATAAATAAATGAGAGTAGAACATCCGCGAGAGTATGTTATCAATAATCTTCAGTATGCCCTCAACCCGAAATCTATCGCTGTTGTTGGCGGAAGCCGTTATTCTACAAAAGTTGGTTATAAAGTCATCGATGGTCTTCAGACATGGGGATACAAGGGAAAGATCTACCCGGTGAACCCGAGAGCCGATCTGGTTGCCGGCCGAAAGGCTTATAAGACCGTTAAAGACATTCCGGATGAAATAGATCTTGCGTTTCTTGCAGTTCCGGCACATATAGTCAAATCGGTCCTGGAAGACTGTGTTGCAAAAAAGGTAAAGATTGTTGTTATCGCAACATCTGCTTTCAAAGAGATTGGCCGTGGCAAGCTTCAGGATGAACTGACCCAATACTGCCGCGATAATAAACTTCCGCTGATCGGTCCGAACCTGGTCGGCATGGGCAGTCCTTATCTGAACTTCAACTGCGGGTTCATACCATATCTTCCGATCAAGGGACCGGTCGCGATGATTTCTCAATCCGGCGCGAACCTCCTTGCAGCACTCGGCACATCGCAGAAGGATCATTTCGGCATGAGCTTCTTCGTAGGCCTGGGCAATAAGGCAGACGTGGACTTCTGCGAATTCGTAGCCTATGCCGGAAGAGACGAACACAGCAAGTGCCTCGCTATTTATATTGAAGGTCTTGATTGCCCGGAGGCTTTCATCGAAGCCTGCCAGAATGTTGATAAGCCCATCGTAACAATCAAAGTCGGCGGCTCGAAAATCGGCGAAAAGGCAGCATTTGCCCATACAGCTTCGGAAAATGCCGGAACAAATGATGCCATGTACGATGAGATATTTGAAAAAGCCGGCGCAATCCGTGCAACAACATGGCAGGAGTTCCTGGATGTATCCATGGCACTCGGCATGCAGCCGGCACCGAAAGGCGATAATATCGTCATGATTACCAACGGTGGCGGTTCCGGTCTGTTAAGCTGCGATCATTTCGAGAGAGTTGGTATGCCGATGCATGAGCTCGTAGAGATCTCTCCGAGCCTGCCCGGCCGTATCCGCGCATACATGCCGATGTTCGGGTCTCCGCTGAACCCGGTCGACATCTCCGGCACCGCGTCACCGGTGCAGTACAAGGGCGCCTTTACACAGGCTATAAGAGATCCGAACGTACATGGAATTCTTGGCTCGATCTGCCCGACAGCAGTTACTGATGTTCCGGCAGTTACGGATATTGTTATCAATATCTATGACACATATAAACATCTTGGAAAGCCCTTCATTATGGAATGCCAGGGCGGCGAGGAATGCCAGGAAGCGATCATGAAGCTTCGTGATCATGGAATCCCGGCATATCCGACAGCAGAGCAGGCCGTCAACGCGATGCACGCGCTTTACAAATATGGCCAGATGAAAAACAAAAAGAAGTAAACAGTTATCAAACCTCGCAATAACCGGTAGCCGGACAGGATGTCCGGCTACCGGTGTTTTATCCGGATGAATAGGTGGGTGACAGCAGCGTGAATCTGACAGTATCCGTGTTATAATGCCCTTGGGCTTATATGACCTGAGATAAGCCGCATCAGATTTTTATAGCACGGAGGTTTTCATGAGTATGGGAAAAACGCGGAAATATATAATAAGAAGTCTTAGCATATGGATTCTGCTCGCAGTTCTTTTTGTGAGTGCGGTGTCTGTAGCTGCTTCTGAGACAGAAGATGCGCCATCTGTGAGCGCAGTGCCTGTAGCTGCTTCTGAGACAGATGATACTACGTCTGTCAATGCCGGGACGGTTGCAGCCGCAGCTCTGGATATTGTTGCAGCGTATACGGAGATCAATGCGGAGGATGTCTCATCGCTGGAGAAATTGCAGAGCGATATCCTGGATTGGATGGAGAGCTATGAATCGCTATCTCAGGAAGATCAGGCGATGCTGTCCGAGAGCGTGAATTATATGCAGGCCATAGCTGCCGAAATAGAAGATTTGCAAGGTGCTGCAAATGCAGCAGGCAGGGGTGAAAGCATCAATCTGGGAGAAGATGAGGCTGAGAACAGCTGGAGATATCTGAACGGTGAACCCATAACAGATGTGCTTGAGGTAATCTCTGACGAAGCCCAGTCGGTGTCCGATTTTGAAACAGATGCAGATGACCCATACGGCAGCCCGGAAGAGCGTGAGTATCCGAATGACAGCGTAATCCAGGGTATAGATGTTATTGACGATGACAGTGTAATCCCGGGGATGGGTGCTTTTGACGATATAGTCGGGAGCGGCGTCACGTATCAGGGAATTGATGTCTCGAAGCATCAGGGATACATCGACTGGCAGCAGGTAAAGAATGCCGGCATCGATTTTGCCATCATACGGTGCGGCTATGGGGCAAATACAGCAAGCCAGGACGATGTGCGCTGGGAGTATAACGCATCAAGCTGTGAGTCTCTGGGAATACCTTACGGAGTATATCTCTATTCGCATGCCGATAATACGTCGGAAATCGATGGAGAAGTGCAGCATGTGTTGAGACTCCTTAAGGGACATAAGCCAACTTTGCCGGTGTATATCGATATCGAGGAAAACAGGCAATTTGCGCTTGGCGGAGCTGTGCTCAGCGGATTTGCAGAGAGATTCTGCAGCCAGATAAAAAAAGCCGGGTATAAGAGCGGGCTCTACACGAGCACGTCTCACTGGAATGCGTATTTCGGAGCATTTGCAGAACTGCCGTCGTACTATCACTGGGTCGCGCAGTACAACACCAGCTGCACTTATTCCGGGAGATACGAGACCTGGCAGTATTCCAACACGGGAAGAGTCAGCGGAATATCCGGCAATGTTGACCGCGATACCTGGTATGGCAGATTAGACGGATCAGCTCCTGGAAAAGTAAGCTTCTCGGACGTCCGGGATCTGAAGCACCCGTATTATAAAGCAATTTACTGGGCGGCTGATGCCGGTATCACGAAAGGATACAGCGACGGCACATTCGGGATCGATAAGGCCTGCACCCGCAGCGAAGCTGTTATGTTCCTGTGGCGGCTGGCAGGAAAACCGTCGCCAAAGAATGCGAGTTCAAGCCCGTTCAAAGATGTGCCGAAGAGCCACGCCCATTACAAGGCAATACTCTGGGCAGCGCAGAAGGGCATCACAAAGGGGTATGACGATGGAACTTTCGGAATCAACAAGGCATGTACGCGTGGTCAGATCATGACTTTCATCTGGAGGTTTAAAGGCTCGCCTGCGCCGAAGGCAGCGGTGAAATCACCGTTCAGTGATGTGCCGAAAAACCACGCTTATTACAAGGCGATTTTGTGGGGCTCACAGAACAAGGTCACGAACGGGTTAAGTGACGGTACATTCGGCATCAATAAGAATTGTACGCGTGGCCAGATTGTGACATTCTTATACAGGATCAGATGATTTTTAAAGCTGTCTGTGAAGAATTTGGTCGTGGTTGTTTTCCTGTAGAAAAATTAGTTTGATTGATGTAAGAGAAGATTCAAAACCGGAGAGGCAGCCAGCCTCTCCGGTTTTATCATAGACGTCGGTTCAAGGTCATGTAGGAGAATGGATACGACGGATGTCTGCTCAGCTCACAGGGTAGGGCTTACGCTTTTCGATGAAGATGATGTTTGCTCCGGTTTATGAAGCTGGGACGCAGCCTGTCTGAACTATATCACTCATACATCAATTCTGAAGTCCTTATCGTCGGATCAAAATTAGAAGCATTTCCGGAGTTGGAGCGCAAGTTCAAAACATAGCCGTCCGGCAGCTCTCTGGGAGAATACCCAGTGATTTGCCTGAAGACTCTGTTGAAATTCCGGATGGTCTCAAATCCGCAGTTCATAGCTATTTCCGTCATACTCAAATCTGTGTTTTGGATCAGGTCGATTGCTTTGTTCACTCGAATATGATTCAGATACATAGAAAAAGTCATCCCCGATATTCTCTTAAAAAAGCGGGAGAAATAGGCTTCCGACATATTCATATATTCGACGGCTTTTGGAAAGCTATAGGTATTCGCATGTTCATCGATATCATACAGCAGCTTCTTATACCGCTCGGTTGCTGCGGATGTCAAAACGGCTGATGCCTGAATCTCCAGAACAGAGAAAATCTCGGCAATCAGCTGCTGCATCAGGGCATTGCTGAGCTCGTCGTAAAACCTCTCTTTTTTAAATCCGGCTGCCCGAATCCGCTCAAGCGCATGAAGCACGCCGAAGTTATCCGTAAAGACCGGATTTATAAGACAATAATTGTCGGTGACACGGCGAAGGAGATTGTCAGAAAAGAGAGATACATAGAGGGTCGTGCCGGGAGCGGAAAGAATAGAATGAACGGATTGTCCCCTGAGATAAATGCACTGTCCTTTCCGCAGTGTAAAAGTTTCCAGATTCAGGGAAATTAGCGCTTCTCCGTCCTCACATACGGCTATCTCATGATCAAAGTGCCAATGCGATATATTTTTCAGATCCCGGTATTTTCCCACCCAGACAAGGGCGTGGTCCGGATAGAGTCGGTGCTCATGATTTGCTAACATATTTCAAGCATACTCCATAAGTCAATAAATGTCCAGAATAGGAAATTAGATTTCTTGTAAGAGCACAAGTGCTCTTCTATAATTTTGATTAGAAAACAGCACAGATTGTGCTACGGTTCAAAAGCAATTTAAGCGCAAAGCGCGTAGTTATGAAATGGAGGTAAATTATGAAGCAGTTTTGGTTTGTAGTAGGGTCTCAGGATCTTTACGGAGAAGAAGTACTTAAGACAGTGGCAGAAAGAGCAGAGGAGATGGCCGCATGGCTGAGCGAAAAGCTTCCTTATCCGCTGGTCTATAAAGTGACAGCTATGTCCTCCGGCCAGATCACAAAGGTGATCAAGGAGGCCAATTATGATGACGAGTGCCTTGGCGTAGTGACATGGTGCCATACCTTCTCACCGTCCAAGATGTGGCTGACGGGTCTTGCCATGCTTCAGAAGCCCTGGTGCCATCTGGCAACGCAGTACAATAAGGAAATTCCGAATGAAGAGATCGATATGGACTTCATGAATCTCAATCAGGCAGCCCATGGTGACAGAGAGCACGGCTTTATCGGCGCAAGACTCAGAAAGTCCAGAAAAGTGATCGCCGGATACTGGAAAGAAGAGAATGTGATCGCAAGACTGGCAGAGTTTCAGAAAGTCTGCGTCGGCATCGATTTCTCCAAAAACCTCAAGGTCATGCGCTTTGGCGACAATATGAGAGATGTAGCTGTCACCGAAGGCGACAAAGTTGAGGCACAGAACAAGCTCGGCTGGGAAGTTAATTTCTGGGCAGTAGGCGATCTGGTAAAAGAGATGAATGCTGTGACGGAAGAAGAGGTCGACGAGCTCTGCAAGGTATATTTTGATCAGTATGATGTGGCTACGGACAATACTGATGCCATCAGATATCAGGCGAGAGAAGAGATCGCCATGAAGAAGATGATGGACAGGAACGGCTGCAAGGCATTCAGCAATACTTTCCAGGATCTCTACGGTATGGAGCAGCTCCCGGGTCTGGCATCACAGCACCTGATGGCACAGGGCTACGGCTACGGCGGAGAAGGCGACTGGAAAGTCAGCGCCATGACGGCTATCCTCAAGAAGATGGGAGAGGGAGAAAACGGTGCTTCCGCTTTCATGGAGGACTACACATATCATCTTGTCGATGGAGCAAAATATTCCCTCGGCGCTCATATGCTTGAAGTCTGCCCGTCTCTCGCTGCAGGAAAGCCCCGCATCGAGACACATCATCTGGGCATCGGTATGAATGAGAAGGATCCTGCCCGTCTGGTCTTTGACGGAAAAGCGGGCAAGGGAATTGTCGTCTCCCTGATCGACATGGGCGGAAGAATGAGACTGATCGTTCAGGATATCGAGTGCGTGAAGCCCATTATGGAGATGCCTAATCTTCCGGTTGCCAAGGTCATGTGGAAAGCGATGCCTTCTCTTGAGAGAGGCGTAGAGTGCTGGATCACCGCAGGCGGTGCCCACCACACAGTGCTCAGCTTAGATGTCACCGCCGAGATGATGCGCGATTTTGCTAAGTTCATGGACATTGAATTTGTACATATCACGAAAGACACGACCGTGGAAGCACTTGAAGAGAAGCTGCTTGTAAATGACCTGATCTGGAAGCTACGCTGATTTGGTGTATTTCTCAAAACAGTTCAGACGATGGTTTCGAACTTCGCTTCCGGAGCAAAGCATCCATCTTCGTGAGAAAAGCATTGTAAGTCCGACTGAGAAATCAAAGATGCGCAAGCATCTTTTAGTTCGGAGGGAAGGACTTACGCTTTTCGATGAAGATGATGTTTGCTCCGGATTCCGAGACCCTGATACCATCGTCAGAACTGTTACCACTTTGCAATTACAAAGCGCTTCTTTATTGGAGGATTTAAGACATGAATTTAAAAGAAACAGCAATCGGCATAGAACTCGGATCCACAAGAATTAAAGCCGTCATGATCGGCAGAAAGCACGAAGTGCTGGCTCAGGGAGACTATGTGTGGGAGAACAGCTTCAGAGACGGCGTGTGGACTTATTCCCTTGAAGACGTGAAAACCGGCCTTCAGAACTGCTTTGCAGAGCTCAAAAAAGATGTAATGAGTAAGTACGATACAGTGCTGACAACGACCGGGGCAATCGGCGTTTCCGCTATGATGCACGGTTACCTGCCCTTTGACAAAGACAACTGGCAGCTCTGTGAGTTCCGCACCTGGAGAAACACAATCACAGAGGAGGCAGCGGAAAAACTGAGCGAACTGTTCGACTTCAATATCCCGCAGAGATGGTCCATTGCTCACCTTTACCAGGCAATCCTGAATAAGGAAGAGCATGTGAGTGACATCGCTTATATCACAACTTTAGCCGGATATGTCCACTTTGTTCTGACCGGCCAGAGAGTGATGGGAATCGGAGAGGCGAGCGGTATGTTCCCGATCGATTCCGAAAAACTCTGCTACGACGAGCAGATGGTGAAGAAGTTCAACGAATGTACAGGCCTTGATCTTCTCTCCATGCTGCCGCAGATCAAGCTGGCGGGCGAGCAGGCCGGCGTTCTGACTGAGGAAGGCGCTCTGTATCTCGATCCGTCCGGGAAACTGGAAGCGGGGATCCCTGTTGCTCCCTGCGAAGGAGACGCCGGGACCGGTATGGTCGCGACCGATTCCGTCCGCGTAAGGACCGGTAATGTGAGCGCGGGTACCAGCGATTTCGCCATGGTCGTTACTGACAAAAAGCTCAAAAGGCACAAAGAGATCGACATGGTGACGACACCTGCCGGTAAGCCGGTAGCCATGGTCCACTGCAACAACTGCACCTCCGACATCAACGCATGGGTCAAGCTGATCAGGGAGTCCCTGAGCGAATTCGGCTTCACGGTTGACACCAATACTCTGTATACGAAACTGTTTGAGGCAGCCCTTAGAGGTGACGATGACTGCGGCGGCCTTCTCAGCTACAACTACTTCTCCGGTGAGGGCGTAACAGACTTCAATGAAGGCCGGCTCCTCTTCATGAGAAAAGCGGACTCCAAATTTTCGCTGGCTAATTTCATGAGGACCCACCTCTACTCTGCGATGGCAACATTGAAGATCGGAATGGATATCCTGCGTGAGGAAAATGTTGAGATCGACAAGATCTATGGCCACGGCGGTTTCTTCAAGACGCCGGAAGTTGGTCAGAGAGTCCTCTCCGCGGCGATTGACACACCGGTATCCGTCATGGAGACGGCAGGTGAGGGAGGCCCTTACGGTATGGCACTTTTGTGCGCATATATGCTGTGGAAAGAAGACGAATCACTGGAAGACTATCTGGACGACAAAGTTTTCCACGGCTGCAAGTCGGTTTCTGTCACTGCGGATCAGAAAGAAGTCGACGGTTTCAATAAGTTTATCTCAGACTACAAGAGCTGTCTGAATGTTGAGAGGGAGGCTATCAAATGCTGGAAGATCTGAAGAGAGAAGTCTATGAAGCCAACATGCTTCTTCCGAAGTATGGACTGGTCACATTTACGTGGGGCAACGTAAGCGGCGTTGACAGGGAAAAAAGGCTTTTTGTCATCAAACCGAGCGGTGTTCCTTACGAAGAACTCAGACCGGAGGACATGGTGGTCGTTGACTTCGACGGCAATAAGGTGGAAGGTGCGATGAATCCTTCCTCAGATACTCCCACTCACGCATGGCTTTATAAGAGCTTTGATAAGATCGGCGGGATCGTGCATACCCATTCCTCATACGCGACCAGCTGGGCACAGTCGGGCAGAAGCATTCCCTGCTACGGAACGACCCACGCAGATTACTATTATGGTGAAGTTCCGTGCCTGCGCTGCCTGACAGAAGAGGAGATCGAGGACGCGTACGAACTTAACACCGGAAAACTGATCGTGGACGAGTTCGCGCGCCTTGGCAAGGATCCCGAGGCGGTCTCAGCAGTCATCTGCAAGAATCACGGACCATTTGCATGGGGAAAGAACCCTGAAGACGCGGTACACTGCGCAGTCGTCCTGGAAGAGGTCGCCAAGATGGCCTTCAGGACAGAGCTCATTAATCCCAGGGTAGCTCCCGCACCGCAGGAGCTCCAGGACAAGCACTACTACAGGAAGCATGGCGCAAATGCGTATTATGGTCAGGGAGGCACCAAGTGACGATTCAGGAACTAAAGAGGACAGCGAACCAGGTACGCCGAAATACTATCACTGAAGTTTATTACGCTAAGGCGGGACATCCCGGCGGATCCCTTTCATCGGCAGAGATATATACGTATCTCTATATGGAAGAGATGAACGTGGATCCCAAAAATCCCACAGACCCGGAAAGAGACAGATTCGTCCTCTCCAAGGGACACACTTGTCCCGGCCTTTACGGCGTGATGGCGGAAAAGGGGTATTTTGACAGAGAAGAATTAAAGACATTCCGTCATCTGGGATCGCATCTTCAGGGACATCCGTCCATGCGCTATCTGCCCGGTATAGATATGAGCTCAGGATCCCTGGGACAAGGTATTTCCTGCGCGGTCGGCATGGCGCTGGCAGCAAAACTTCAAAACAAGAATTACCGCGTATATACACTGATCGGCGACGGCGAGATAGAGGAGGGCCAGGTATGGGAGGCATCCCTGTTCGCAGGCGCAAAGAAGCTCGATAACCTGTGCGTGATCGTAGATAACAATAACCTTCAGATCGACGGAACGCTCGAGGAAGTCAACAATCCTTATCCGATTGACAAGAAGTTCGAGGCTTTTAATTTCCACGTGATTAGTGTGGAGGACGGTCATGACTTTACGCAGCTGGCATCGGCATTTGCGGAAGCCAGAGCCACGAAGGGAATGCCCACCGTGATCATCTGCCAGACCTTAAAGGGTAAGGGAATTTCTTTTATGGAGAACAAGGCTGCCTGGCACGGAAAGGCTCCCAACGCGGAAGAGTATAAGGCCGCCATGGAAGAGTTGGAAAGGATTGATGAGACCTTATGAGTGATGTAAAGAAGATCGCAACACGTGAAGCATATGGCAAAACACTCGCAGAGCTTGGCGCTGAGATGCAGGGTCTCGTTGTTCTGGACTGCGACCTTGCGGGCGCTACAAAGACCAGCGAATTCAGGAAAGTATATCCTGACAGGCATATAGACTGCGGTATTGCCGAGAGCAACATGATGAGCATCGCGGCAGGTCTGGCAGCGGCCGGAATGGTTCCTTTCGCAAGCACATTTGCTATGTTTGCCGCAGGACGTGCATTTGAGCAGATTCGCAATTCTATCGGCTATCCGCACCTCAATGTGAAGATCGGCGCGACACACGCCGGCATCAGTGTCGGTGAGGACGGCGCGTCTCACCAGTGTCTGGAAGACCTTGCTCTTATGCGCACGATCCCCGGAATGGTGGTCATGTGTCCCGCGGATGCCACAGAGGCGGGAAAAGCCGTCAGGGCAGCTGCAGAGTATGAAGGCCTGGTCTATATCCGTTTGGGACGCGCTTCGGTGCCGGTAATTTTTGATGAGGATTATGACTTCCGGATCGGCAAAGGCAGGGTTATTCGTGAAGGCAAAGATGTGAGTATTATCGCCACCGGTCTCTGCGTGGCGTCTGCTCTTGAGGCAGCGGAGATGCTGAATAGGGACGGCATCGACGCGGAAGTCATCAATATCTGCACCATCAAGCCTCTGGATGAGGAACTGATCGTAAAGAGTGCCGCAAAGACCGGCAAAGTTGTAACTGCTGAAGAGCACAATATCATCGGCGGTCTCGGCAGCGCAGTCGCTGAGTGTCTTGTAGAGAAGTGCCCGACGAAGATGTACAGGATTGGCATGCGGGATAAGTTCGGCGAGTCCGGATCCGCGGAAGAGCTGATCCACAAGTATATGCTGGACGGCGAAGGAATATACAAACAGGTCAAAGCGTTTGTAGAAGACAATTAATCATCGGATAACCGTATGAATCTTTTTAGAGATATCTCCACGGAGAGGAGGTATCTCTTTTTTTGTGCAAGAAATGCAGGTGTTTTTTGTCTGTTTGCTGCACAATCGCATGCCGACGTGCTTTATTTGCAATGAAAGTATCTATCTTTGTATTAATCGTAATTTTTATTTACATTACCTGGAGAAGGATCTGCAGACCGTAGCATACAAATGAAAGGATGAGGGTCAGCAGGACATAGCGAAGACCCATAACGAACTTGTCACAGCGTATATGGAGTTTCTCAAGATCCTCATTGATGATGTTGCGGTACAGGGCGATTAAACGCCGCTCTGCTTCATGGACGCTGCATTTATCGAGCTCTGCTCCCGCAATCTTGTCCGGGTCCAGCCGAATGATGCCCTCCGGGGCAAGCAGCTGCATGAACCAGATGAGGTTCCAGACGTAGGAGACGGCAACCGCTATGCAGACGATAATATACAGGACCATAATAAGACTGCCGGCCCCGCTTCTTGACAGCTGAATCTGAGAGATGCTGCCGAACAGGCTGGTGATGAAGACGAACATGAAGCCGCAGAATGTGATGGTGATATAGGTCTTGTTGTCGAGTTTATTGCTGCGGTCAAAGAGATTCTGGTACTCGATCCTAAGGGATTCAAGTTCCTCACTTGTGCCGTGGCGCTTTTGGAGGGAGGATCTGCGCTGATCATTCGGGTTTTTGCTCGGTGTGGTTTTTTCGGTGCTTATAGTGGGCTGTGCTGACATTATATATTCTCCATTTTCTGGATTATGATCTTACTACGTATATTAGTATACTTCTTTTCGACAGAATATCCAATCAGGTAACAAAATCATTGGGGAAACGCTCGATTGTAACAGTTCAGACAGGCTGCACCGCGCCTCCATAAACCGGCACAAACATTATCTTCGTCGAAAAGCGTAAGTCCGAATTTTCGGGCAGGCATCCTCCGGATTCCAGACCATGACCAGAATCCGGAACGCAAAGCCCTCATAGTCGAGCTCCTGCACTGTGAACGGGTGCTCCTCAAAGATGATCGCAGATGTTCTGCCTTTTTCATAGAAAGGATATGTTCCTGCAAATCCTTCAGCACGAAGGCTGACGTCCGCCGCTTTGCGGGCGTCTTCCATTTCGTCAAGAGATTCAGAACTGTATGTTCTCTCGGGATACCGGGATGAGGCATCACATACTTTACGGTAGATGTATTCAAATAAAGGCTTTCGCTGGGGCCGAGTCAGCCCATCTGCCAGATTTTTGATAACAGCATCGGTGCGGATAAAGGGGAGCTTTTTTAGAGCATTTGCATGATCGATCATCTTAACATAGTCCTTGTCACCGGCTGCGAGGGTAAGTTTTCGCATGCAGGTCCAGCCATCCTCGTTCTCGGGGTAGCGGTCATCCAAGGGCTCATCTATCGGTGAATAGAAGCGGAACGGGCCGAAGTGGACGAGAGGCAGCAGCAAAGCCTCCTCGTCGTTTACAGAGTCCGGACCGAGAAAGGCGTATTTATCATGGATCGTGCCGATCATGTAGACGAGCATGCGCCAGTGTTCTTCGCCCTTTCGCCAGATATGACAGATGCGGTGATATTGATAGAAGCTTTTTTCGAACGCGCAGCTGTCGAACCAGAGGGTCAGCTTTTCTCCCGACGGCATCTCAAAGATGAGGCCGGGCCGGTCCGGCGAGTCGATCAATTTGACCAGTGTATCTCCGTCGAATTCTTCCGGGATCTCTCCCATTACCTGACAGTTGCTGAGAATCAGGTAATACTCGACCGCGTCATTCATCATATACGGGATGTACATGGTGGCGGGATCGGTGCCTTTGGGGATGAGCTCCAGGACCTCCAGTTCGAGGAGGTCGTCGACGAGGAGGAGCAGGTTTTCGTGTGAAAGTGGTTGTGCAGCCATAGATACTTCCTGTTATATTCAAAGAGTCAGGGTCAAAAGAATTTGTTTTCTTTCATAAAGGGTGCAATATTATAGTGCTTAATCCCACTGCGATGCTGAATGAGATCATTTCGGGTCAGAAGATATTTAGGATAGTTATCACGGATACTCTCTAATGGGCGGTATTCCCTGTCTTCTGTTTGAATGTCATTCATAATCGTCATGCACACCTGTATATAGGCGTAATCCATATTATTCTGACCCAGTATGAAGTCACATTCCAGTTTTCCGATCCGGCCGACACTAACATCATAACCTTTTGATCTGGCGTAGATGTAAACAATGTTTTCTAAAGCAGGACCATAGTTGATACGTTTATCTGTGTTTAAGGCGAAATAGAATCCTAAATCTGCAAGATAATACTTCTGCTCGCCGGAAATGGATTTTTTTGATTTCAGATCAAAACGATAACAGGGATAGATAATCTTGGCCTCTTCCAGGATTTTTATATATCGATGTAAGGTTTCTCTTTTGATTGGACATCCATTTTTATGCAACTCTCCCAGAATGTTTGTCAGACTCATGGTAGTGCCGTAGTTGTTGATAATATATCTCTGTACAGTTTCGAAGACAGATACCTTACGGATCTTTACTCTTTTCTTTATGTCTTTCTTAAAAATCTCATTAATAACACCCTGAATATAGGCGCGTTTATCAGCTCCTTCATATTGCAATGCCTTCGGGAAACCTCCTTCAGAAATATAGTTATCAAATTCGGTGGTTATGTCACTCTGTATTGTTTTTCCAAGAAACTCCTTCATCCCAAGGTATTCTTCAAAGCTCAACGTATGCAGCTCGAATTCAAGATAGCGGCCAGTCAGTTTCGTGGAGAGTTCTCCACTGAGGAGATAAGAATTAGAACCGGTGATAAAAACACTGTATTCATCTTCTTCTCGAAAGCCATTGATCACTTCTTCAAAATCTTTGACATTTTGAACCTCGTCGATGAAGAGATATTTTGTCCCTGCTGCAATAGATTTTTCCTCAATGAGTGCATCCAGCTGATCTGGTGTTTTAATATTGCGGTATCCTCGTTTGTCCAGGTTCAGGTAAATGATGTTTTCAGAGGCGATTCCAGTTTCTGTGAGCTCCCCTGCTATCGTTTCCATAAGGCAGGACTTGCCACATCGACGAACGCCGGTGATCACTTTGATCATACCGGTATCATGGTAAAAGCCACGTATTTTCTTCAGGTAATTATCTCTCTTATATAGTCTCATGAAAGTTCTCCTTTTCATGTGTCAATCCATCAATGCCATTATATTTTTTGATTAAGATAAAATCAAGTTAAAGGGGTTAATATTTGCAATTTAACAAAACATACCCCTTTAAACTGAAGATTTAAAGTTGGTCCCAACCAACGAAATGTCCAAGTTTAAATATAGTATAGCCAGTCAGCTGTCCCCAAAAACGGACAATGTATTGCGTTTTTGCAATTATCTGCTTGGAGGCCCGACAACGCTGAAAGATCGCCGAAATTCGGATTAAATAATCCGGTTTCTGACCTTTTTTGCTAAATATTTATCCGGAGCCGATATTGATTCTTCGGCAGTAAATGTGTATGCTTTTTCTTAGAAAGCAGCGAGCCGGAGCCTGACTGGCATACGTAGTAAGTCTCGATTCCGGGGAGATAGGCGCAGCGAAACGGAGAATGAGTATGAAAGAGATAATGACACAGGATCAGCGTCTGGATTACCTGGTAGAAGAATTCAAAACAGACTCTGTTCAATATGAAAATCTGCAGACACCCGGTGACACGGAGGGAAAGCGCCGTATCCTGCGCTCGCTTATGAACGTCCGTATGCCGCGGCAGATGCCGGAAAGCATATTGGCTGTTCAGGACGAATACCTGCAAGGCCGCGCGGAAGAAAAGGGTATTGTCCGGCTTTCCGATATCCCGGTGATTAAGGATGGCATGTCGATATGGCAGGGCGACATTACCCGGCTGGCTGTGGATGCGATCGTCAACGCGGCTAATTCGCAAATGCTTGGCTGCTTCGTACCTATGCATACGTGTATTGATAATTGCATTCATACATTTGCAGGGGTACAGCTCCGCGCCGAATGTGCCAGGCGGATGCAGGAGCTCCGTATGATCTACGGCAGCGACTACGAGCAGCCGACAGCTTTGCCGATGCTCACGGATGCCTATAACCTTCCGGCAAAGAAAGTGATTCACATTGTGGGGCCGATTGTGCAAGCCTGTCTCACTCCGGAACTGGAAAAGGATCTGGCGGACTGTTATTGGAATGTTCTGGAGATGTGTGCGGAAAATGACCAAAAGAGCGTGGCTTTTTGCTGCATTTCCACAGGCGTATTTCATTTCCCGAATGACCGTGCGGCTGAGATTGCCGTTAGGACTGTTAAAAAGTGGCTTTCTGCCAATCCGGGCAAGATGGACAGAGTGATCTTCAATGTTTTTAAGGAGGAGGACAGGGAATACTATGAGGCAGAACTTCGATGAATTACCGAACGGATATCTTGAAAGCATAAATAATGGGATAAAAACGGTGCGTGCTTTTAGAGGAAATGCGCAGGCCGGAAAGGGCACAAGGGAAGAACAGTTAAAAAGGCTGAAGGAAGAAATTCAAACTGCCGATGCTATCGTGATCGGCGGAGGAGCCGGGCTGTCAACGTCTGCGGGACTGACATACAGCGGGGAAAGATTTGAAAGATATTTCGGGGATTTTGCCGCAAAGTTCGGCATTCAGGATATGTATTCCGGGGGCTTCTACCCGTTCCCGGATGAGGAGACCCGCTGGGCGTGGTGGTCCAGGCACATCTATGTGAACCGCTACGTGTATCCTCCAAAGCCTGTTTATCAGATGCTCCTTGATATGGTGAAAGACAAAGATTACTTTGTGATTACTACAAATGTAGACCATCAGTTCCTGAAAGCAGGTTTCGATAAAGAAAGGCTGTTCTATACACAGGGAGATTACGGTCTTTGGCAGTGCAGTAAGCCATGCCATAAAAGGACCTATGACAACAAGGGAAAGGTAGTGAAAATGCTCCTTGCCCAAGGGTTTGTGATTGGTGAAAACAGTGAACTGATTGCTCCGGTTCTGGATAACGGTGACACAGACTTCTCTATGTTATCTATGAGGATCCCATCCGGACTCATTCCTTACTGCCCGGTCTGCGGAGAACCGATGAGTATGAATCTGCGCGCGGATAATTCATTTGTTGAAGATGAAGGATGGCATAAAGCTTCTGCGGCCTATGCGGAGTTCCTGCAAAGTCACAGGGATAAACATGTTCTGTATCTGGAGCTCGGAGTGGGAGCCAACACCCCGGTCATTATTAAGTATCCGTTCTGGCACGAAACGTATCAGAATGATAAAGCCGTTTATGCATGCCTGAATTTCGGGGAGGCGTTCTGCCCGGCTGAAATTGAGGATAGGAGTATCTGTATCGATGGAGATATTGCTGATATATTCAGCGGAAAGGAAAAGAAATGTTAGAAATCGGAACCAAAGCCCCGGCGTTTACCCTGCCGGATCAGAATGGAGAAATGAGGAGCCTTGCAGATTATAAGGGTAAGAAGGTGATTCTGTACTTTTACCCGAAAGATATGACAGCCGGCTGCACGAAACAGGCCTGCGCATTTGGAGAGCTGTACCCGCAGTTCCGGGAGAAGGGCGCCGTTGTCCTGGGTGTGAGCAAGGACAGTGTGGCATCCCACAAGAAGTTCGAGGAGAAATACGGTCTGCCGTTTACGCTTCTGGCTGACACGGAGAAAGAAGTAATACAGGCCTACGACGTCTGGAAAGAGAAGAAGAATTACGGCAAGGTCAGCATGGGCGTTGTCCGGACGACCTATCTAATCGATGAGGAAGGCATTATCATAAAGGCATTTGGCAAGGTGAAGGCAGCTGATAATCCGGCTCAGATGCTGGGAGAGCTATGAGCAGACCCAAACCAGCGATACATTACGAAAATACTGTCCCGGCCATATTCGTGCGCAGGGTGAACCGCTTTGTCGCCGAGGTGCTGATTGACGGAAACACAGAAAAGGTACACGTAAAGAACACCGGCCGATTAAAAGAGCTGCTCATGCCAAAAGCAAAAGTGATACTTCAGAGGGCGGCAGATCCGAACAGGAAGACTGCGTATGACCTGATTTCCGTCTATAAACCGGGGCTCAAATGGGTCAATATCGACAGCCTGGCGCCGAATGAACTGATGAAGCAGTATATCATGAGCCTTGACTATGATGTCGTGAAACCGGAGTATACTTTTGGGGACTCCAGATTTGACTTTTACATGGAACGTCGGGGAGAGAAATATCTGACGGAGGTAAAGGGCTGCACACTGGCAGCTGACACAAGGCGGGGAATCGGACTCTTTCCGGATGCCCCGACGGTACGAGGTGTGAAACATCTGGATGAGCTGGCTGCGGCGGCGAAAGAAGGGTATCACTGCCAGATCGCCTTTGTGATCCAGATGAACGGCATTCATATGGTATTTCCCAATAATGATACGCAGCCGGAATTTGGACAGGCGCTGACTTATGCCGCAAAGGCCGGCGTGCAGGTCGCTTATTACGGATGCCATGTGGAAGCGGACAGCATCAGGATTACAGGCGTGGTCGTAGATACCGCCAGGTACACGGGTTGATAATATGAGGACGATATGATAGCATAATGACAGCCTAAAGGCAATGTAAAAGGAAGCTGTGCTGATAATCCAAAGGAGGAATGCTTGCAATGAAAAAGAATCTTGGAGTAGTACAGGCTGTTTATCCGATGCCGGTCCTTATGGTGGCAGCCTATGATGAAAATGGAAAAGTGAATGTCATGAATGCGGCGTGGGGTATGATCTGCAACACGGATCGTATCGCCCTGTTTATCGATGAGGATCATAAGACGACCCAGAACCTGCTGAAGACCAGAGCGTTTACTGTAAGCCTTGCGGATAAGGACCACATGGATGTGGCTGATTTCTTTGGCATTGCTACCGGAAACAAGATGAGCGACAAATTCGAGCGCACCGGATATACAGCAATTAAGAGTGAATTTGTCAATGCTCCGATTATCGACGAATTCCCGGTAGTTATGGAGTGCGAGCTGGCAGAAGTGGTCGAGACAGAGAGCTTCTACTGCATCGTCGGTAAGATCGTCAACACCGCCGCGGAAGAAGCCGTCCTGTCCGAAAACGGAAAGGTCGATCCCGCAAAGCTGCAGGCACTGATTTTTGATCAGTTCCAGCATGGCTACTATGTATCCGGCGAGCAGGTCGGGAAAGCCTGGAATGCCGGTGCGGGCCTTATGAAGGCGTGAGAAGACATCTCAATTAAATAGCACAGTGATAATGAACCGAGTATGGGGCCGTTCGCATTAAGCGACAGCCCTTTACTGTTTCTATAGGAACCTTGTCCGGTTTTTTACCAATATAGAGTACACAATGTTCGTATTAGAGCTTACAATGGCACTGTAAGAAAATTGTGTCAGGAAAAAGAGAGGACTTTTCAGATGGCTCTTTATGCAATCGGTGATCTTCATCTCCATTATCAATCTGTACTCAGGGCACCGGGGCAGCTTCATGACCGGGTGTGGAAGAATCATGAGGAGAAATTCCGGAAAAACTGTGGGAAGCTCGTGTCGGAGGAGGACACTTTGGTACTGGTCGGGGATCACAGTTGGGGGAAGAATTTTGCTGCATGTGAGTTGGATCTGCAGTATATCAGAGCTCTGCCCGGACGGAAAGTCCTCACAAGAGGGAACCACGATATGTTCTGGGACGCGAAGAAGACAGGGCATCTGAATGAATTGTTTCAGCCGGAGCTTACGTTCCTGCAGGACAGTTATGAAGTATACAGGGATTATGCGCTTGTCGGGACCAAGGGATTTACCTTTGAAGGCCCGTTTTATCTTGACCGCTTAGGCCGCGTCATAGACTGGGATGAGGAAGCGGAGGTGCATGCAAAAAAGCTGGTTGTGCGTGAACTGCAGCGCCTTAGAAAATCATTTGAGCTTGCGAAGGCGGATGGATATCAGAAGTTTATCATGTTCCTGCACTATCCGCCGACGAATATTCTGGAGGAGAGAAGCGGCTTTACCGATATGGCGGAGGAGTATGGCGCGGAGCAGGTGATTTACGCGCATTGCCACGGATCCGGCCGATTTAATGACAGCATTCACGGAGAATATCGCGGCAGGATGTATCATCTGGTTTCGGGAGATTATCTGCGGTGGAAACCGCTCAAAGTTCTGGATTGATGCGGCGATTTATAATGCAGGTAGAATGACAGAAACGGATAAATATAGTATAATCTACTCAGAAAACTTCGGAATATTGGAATGTGATGCGATTCCGCTCACTTCAATCCGGCGGTGGTAGCTCAATTGGCAGAGCACAAAAAAATAAATCCTGTCAGGGATTTAAACAGCAATCAGAAGATCACGATGGAGTAGTTGGTTCGAATCCAGCCCGCCGCCCTATGGGATGCTAACAGCAAAATATTATATACGTCCTTGTATAAAACAATGCATCCTGACAAAAAATGTGACCCTTACAGCAAAAAATTTATAGATATAACAATTGTTAATTGTAGGTCTAAGAAGCAGTTACCTGAAAGACCGGCACTGTGTGCTTCCGCGTCTTTGTAACTCACTGGGTCATGATAACAAAAACAGCGGAAATCCCAGGGAGGATACCACTATGGCGCAGCAAGTGCGCCAAATTAAGGAAATCCTCAGGAGGATACCATTATGGCGCAGCAAGTGCGCCAATCTAATGAAAGGAGGAATGACGATGAATTTCGCTGAAGCAGCCGGAATGAATGCTGCGTTTACAAGAACTGAAAACGGAGCCGTGGCACTTAATACCACAGGCGACGCGAGACTGGACTTCTTCGGAACGGCCGGCTCGCTTCGCGGCGCGGACAAGGCGAGGATCACGCGTCTTTTCTCTGAGGCATACAAGATGGATCCGCTGTTCGCAACTAAAATCGCGTTCTACGCTCGTGATGTACGAGGCGGACTGGGTGAGAGACAGACTTTCCGGACTATTCTGGAGTACATGGCAAAGTATCACCCGGAGGCCCTGTGCCCGAACCTGGATCTGATCGGTGTGTACGGCCGCTACGATGACATGTACTGCCTGATTGGTACTCCGATGGAGGATGAGATGTGGGCTGCGATGAAGAAGCAGTTCGAGGAAGACCGGCTGAATCTTCAGGCGGGAAATGCAGTTTCTCTGCTTGCTAAGTGGATCAAGACGGCGGATGCGTCTTCTGCAAATACCAGAAGGCTCGGCATTCTGACCGCACAGAAGCTGGGTTACTCTGTATATGAGTTCAAGCGTCTGGTTCGCGCGATGCGCAGGAGAATCGGTATCGTGGAAGCGCTCATGTCAGCAGGACGCTGGGATGAGATCCGTTACAGCGCGGTTCCGTCCAGGGCTATGATGATCTACAGGAATGCTTTTATGAAGCATGATGAGGATCGCTACAAAGAATTCATTCAGAGGGCTGTCAGCGGTGAGGAGACGATACACTCTGCTACCCTGTTTCCGTACGACATTGTGGAAAAGGTACTGGAGATGTCCTGGAGAGGAGTCAAGGTAAGCGAAGATGACGTGCTGGAAGCCCAGTGGCGTCAGCTGCCGGATTACGTGGAACCCGGGACGAATGCGCTGGTCATTGCGGACACTTCCGGCTCCATGTACGGAAGACCGATGGCAACATCAGTCGGTCTGGCAGTCTACTTCGCAGAGCGGAACACCGGTCCGTACCACAATATGTTCATGTCCTTCTCCGGAACGTCCAATATCCAGATGCTGAAAGGTGAGACCCTTGCACAGAAGATCAGCAGTATGGATATGAATGACTGGGCAGGCAATACAAATCTAAAAGCTGCATTCCAGCATGTGCTGGAAATCGCTGTGCAGAACCATGTGGCGAAGGAGGATATGCCGAAATCACTGATTGTTATCTCTGATATGGAGATCGACTACTGCGGTGATAAGGACTGGACCTTCTACGAGATGATGTCTCAGAAGTTCAGAGAGTACGGCTACCAGATTCCGAACGTTATTTTCTGGAACGTGGCAAGCCGCCATGATGTTTTCCACGCTGACAAAAGCCGCACCGGCGTGCAGCTGGTGAGCGGTCAGTCTGCAGCTGTGTTCCGGCAGGTCATGCAGTGCGTCGGGCTGAATCCGGTGGAGGCGATGGAGAAAATCATTAACTCCGAGAGATATGCAGCGATCACGATCGCATAAAAAGATAACAGATGAAGAACCTCCCGGTAATCGGATTTTAGCCGATTGCCGGGAGGTTTTATCTCAGTGGGGGGAGACCCCACTGAGATAAACGCTACGCATGGATTCGGTTTGGAAGATGTCAGCTAACGCTGACCCGAATCCCGCGCCAAGTCTCGCGAGCGAGACTTGATGTTGATTCTTCGGCAGGAAATGTGTATGCTTTTTCTTAAGAGGAGAATAGAGTGTATGCGTTATTTCAGGGAAAAAAGTGTCCGCGATCTAAAGCGGCTCTTTCGTCTATTATATACATTGACCTATTTTGTCTCGCTGGTCCCGTTGAAGATTTATGATGTCTTACATGGGACAGAGTTCTCGGGGATCGATAATTCGGAGGATAAAGAAGGGCGGTATACTTACTACCCTTCTCCGGTGTTCTCGTTTCCGCGCCTTCGGAGATATATCAGGAGGAATATGCAAGACGGCAGGGGTCACTCAGTACTGGACATTGGGTGCGGGAAAGGCTTCGTCCTGCATTTTCTGAGCGGTTTCAGCTTCGGCAAAGTGGCAGGAGTTGAGTATGACGAGAAGCTGTGCCGCATAGCCAAAAGGAACCTGAGAAAAACTTCCGGGAAGGTAAAGGTATATAAGGCGGATGCGGCAGATTTCCCGCTGTATGAAAAGTACGATACATTCTACCTGTACAATCCGTTTGACGAAAAGATTCTTGAAAAGTGCGTGGATCAGATTCTGGCATCTCTCAGGAAATGTCCGAGAAAACTGACAGTGTTTTACTGTAATCCTGTCTATGGGGACGTTCTGAGAAAAAAAGGCTTTGAGGAAGCAGCTCATTTTTATTACAAGACCACTATTTTTATACGGTATGGAGAGCAGTAAGGAATGAGTAAGACGGGTTCTCGAAAAAGGCGTTTTAATAAAACACTTTTTTGCCTGTATCAGTCAACATCGGATGATCTGATGTTCTGGTGCTGGTTCGACGTGCTCATATTAAGCATGAACTACGGCTTTGACATGACGCAGATTTCACTGCTTTTTTCCGTGGCTTTCTGGGTCGCACTGGCTGTGAAGGCGCCGGCGAACGCTCTGGCCAAGAAGCTTGGGGCAGCCCGCTGTGTTCTGCTTTCGGCCGCGATGTTTCTTTTGGCTGCCCTTCTTTTGACTTTCGGCTGTACGTTTGCAGTGGCAGTTGTCGGTCAGAGCATCTATCTGGCTGCAGGGAGCTTTCAGGAAATGGCAACGGTGATTGCCAAAAAAGCAGCGGAGAGAGATCCTGCAAATGTAGACTATATGCAGCTCATGTCAACAACGGGGGTCATATTTTCTGTCATCAGTCTGATTGCGGCGATGAGCATGAGCAGATTGTATGAGATGAATAAAAATCTGCCGATGTATATCTGTATCGGCTTTTGTCTGAACTCATGCGTTCTTGCGTATTTTATCAGCAGATATGATGAGGAGGACACAAAGGAAAGCCTAAGTACCAGACGCGAGGTGCTGCCGGGAATGAAAATGCGTTCTTTTGACAAAACAACGCTGAGCTGCCTGTTCCTGTCAATTCTTTTTATGGTGATCTTCTACGTGTCAGGTGATTATTTAAAAATAATGATTGAAAATGATCTCTCCACGGTGACAGACAGCGGCAGAACGGTTTTTCTTTTTTCCATGATCCTTCTGGTGAGCAGGATAATTAAAATAGTAAGTAATCTCCTGTTATATGCCGGCAGAAACATAAAAATAGGTCAGGAGAGTGTGCTTTCCTTTATCGTAATCAGTGTAGTCCTGATCGCGGTTCTTGGAGTTCTGAGCAGATGGGGAAGCGGATATTATGGCATTTTAATTTCTGTTTCCGCTTTTCTGATACGGGTGATGGTTTTCGACCCGTTTCGTTTCAGTATATATGATTTCATGCTGAAGCGGCTTAAAGAAGATAAGATGATTGACGTTCTTTTTGTTCAGTCCACCGGAAGCGAAATATCAAGAGCAGTGTTTTCAACTATTTCGACAGTATTGCTGAAGTATTATGGTATGCACAGTGTCATGCTGATGTTGCTCATCATCAGCCTTATATTTGCAGCCGGGTATGTCATTATTCGCAGACATCTGGTGCGGGCAAACGGCAATCGTAAGTTCCTCAGATGGAAGAAGACAGAGATTGACGCGGCTGACAGTCTTACAGTGGCTGTGGCAGCGCTTCTTATGCATTACAGTGTTGTGGAGGACACCGCCTATACGCCGAAGAAGCTGGCAGAGAAGCTCACCTCTGTGGAAGATATAAATGCGGTAGACCCTGATATTCAGTTCGATGGTTATTATGAGTATCAGGAGGAGACTCTGAAAAGACTCTTTTATGCCGGCCACCCATGCGCGATAAGAACTGTCATAAAGGAAGGAGAGCAGGAGCGCTGGCTGCCGGTCATGTATCTGGATGATGACGGGGGCGTCATATGGGATCCATATTCCGGGGAGCGCTTTCTTGCCGAGCTGCATAAAATCGAAGAGATCTGCTGTTTTACAATTGATTGACACACGAATGCCGCATCAGGCTGCCAGCGTTTTGGGATACACATCGTGAGCTTAAGCTGTGGTTAGAATAGGGTATAGGGGTAGATAAAGATGTTTGATAAGGTTGTAGAGGAGACCCGTCAGAACCGGATTTGGGGTCCGGACAGGTGGGAGCGTATCAGGGCGCAGGCTGAAAGCCTGTCGGAGCATTACAGAGAAGTCATAGAGCGGAAAAGGAGATCCGGAGATCCGGTCATTCATTTTGCGGCTTATGTGTCGAGTGCCGCAATGTACGGAATGGATGACGTGTTCCGTCTTATGAGGAAGAATCCTCTGCGTTGGGATCCTAAGATCGTAATTGTTCCCGACGTATCAAGAGGATATGCGCACCAGAAACCCACCTATATAAAGGCCAGGCAGCACTTTGAGAAGCTTTACGGGACCGATGCGGTGCTGGACGGCTGGGATATTGAGACCGACCGGTACATAGATTATACCGACCGGTTCGACATTATTTATTTTGCAAATCCTTATGACGCGATGGCACAGGAAGTGCATTCTATTCAGTATGCTGCCACAAGAAATGTTCTGCCGGTCTATGTCAATTACGGATATGACGTCGGATATTACACGATGTATTCCAGAATGAAAGGACCGGAACTGAATCTGGTGTGGAAATACTTCACGGAGACAGTCTATTCACAGGAGGACTGCAGAAAACTGCAGATCATTCAGGGGAAAAATGTGGTACTCACCGGGTATGCCAAAATGGATGCGTTGGCGAAATTTCCGTCAGGGAGAGCGGGTGAGCGAAAAAAGATCCTTATCACGTCGCACCATACCGTGAACATAGAGGAACTGCCGCTGTCGAACTTTTTGACATATTATAAACTTCTCCCGGAGCTTCCGAAGATGTTTCCGGAGGTTGATTTTGTATTCCGGCCGCATCCGCTGTTGTTCTTCAGACTGACTGACGGGAATTTATGGACGGAGGAGCAGGTGAAAGGCTATCTGGAGGAGCTCAGGAGGGTCGGAATAGAGTATTCTGACGGCGGTGAATATTTGCACCTCTTTGCGGAGTGCGACGCGATGATCAATGACTGCGGTTCCTTTACACTCGAGTGGCTGTTCACAGGCAAGCCGGGATGCTTTGTCTTTAACGAGGATCTGCGGGAGGAGCATCTGACGACGCAGATGAATGAGGCAATCACCCGATACAGAATTGCCCGGAGCGCTGAGGATATTATCAGTTTCGTTTCGGATGTTGCTGGCGGCAGATACCCCACAGAATGCGGCATGGATGACTGGACTCGGGAGAATATTGCCGTTAATTATCCTCACGTGGCGGAGAAGATACTTGAGGAGATGGATATCTTGTCATAGGAGAAGCTATGGATAGCAAATCGTGTACAATCGGTGTGTTAGGCGGTATGGGCACATATGCGACCATACATCTCTTCAGGCAGTATGCAGCAGTTTTTCCTGCGGAGAAGGAGTGGGAGCGCCCAAGGATCATCATTGACAACAGGTGTACCATGCCGAGCCGTGTCAGGGCTGCGCTGCACGGAGAAAACAGACAGCAGCTAGTTGATGAGATGTCGGATTCCGTCAGGAATCTGGAAAAGAGCGGCTGTAATAGAATTCTGCTGGCCTGTAATACTGCCCATCTTTTTCTTGCGGATATTATGAGGCAGGTTCCGGAGGCGGAGGGAAAAATCGTTAATATTATCGAAGTCTGCGCGGACGGATTGATTGAGAATGATGAAAAAGAAGTGTTCCTTCTGGCTTCCGAGGGAACTATAGATTCCGGGATATACCAGGAGGCCTGCAGCGCGCGGGGGATTCGGTGTGAGGCGCCTTATAAAGAGGAATATTCGCAGCTTCGGGAATGCATAGAGGCTGTCAAGAGGGATCAGTATAATGATGCGGTCCGCGCTGCATTTGCCAAGCTCATTCATAGAGGCAGCGTGTGTGTGCTCGGGTGCACAGAACTTCCGATTCTGTATGAGAAATATCGGGAGCTGTGCAGCGATGTACGTGTGTATGATCCGATGTATATGGCACTTTCCCGGATCAGAAAAGAATTCAGTGCGGGGAGATGAGTGATGACAAAGGTTCTGACGTTTGGTGTATTTGATTATTTTCATATCGGACATCTGAATCTGCTTCGGCAGTGCCGGGAACATGGAGATTACCTGATCGTGGGCGTACAGAACGGGGAGTATGTTGCCCAGTTCAAACCTGAGCAGGAGATGCTTTATACGACGCAGGAGCGAGTCTCGATGATAGAGGCTCTGCGCATTGTGGATGAGGTGTTCGTATACGACACGCTCTGCGATGCCGCTATGGAGAAGACAGAGTTTGATGTCCTTGCCCTCGGGGAAGACCATATCGGCGGGCGGTTCGATGCCATCTCGGAGTGGTGCCGTGCGCACGGAAAGTCCGTCGTCCGTCTGAAACGGACTCCGGGGATCAGTTCATCAGATATTAAGAAGGCGCTGAAAATGAGGAGGCCAAAGGAAACAGATGAGTAAGAAAATCATGGTAATATCTTCTTCGCTGGATCCGCGGCTCGTCGGGGCGGTGGAGGCTGCAAGGGCGCTCGGTATGGAAACCGTCGCGTGTACCAGGGAAGTGGATGACGGTTCCCTTGCGCATGCGGACCGGTTCTATTCAGTTGACGGTCATAAGACAGAAGAGCTGCTTGAAATCGCAAAAAAAGAAAAAATAGACGCTGTGCTGGGAACGTGGGACAAATCTGTCCTTTCGGCAGCGATTATTGCCAAAGAGCTCGGACTGCCCGGCAACAGCCCGGACTGTGTGAGAACGCTTATGGAAAAAGGGCGCTTTCGCTCTCTGCAGAGGAAAGCCGGCGTGTTCTGCCCGGAGTATTTTGAAACGGATACAAGTGAAGGTCTGGAAGATAGGTGTGCTAAGCTTCGCTTCCCGATCATCGTGAAGCCGGCAGTGTGCTCATCCTCTTTCGGCATGACGAAGCTTTATGACAGGAAAAATATTATTCCTGCATTTGAAAAAGCTGCGGCTTATTCCCGAAACGGGGTTGTCTGTGTGGAGGAGTTTATTGAGCAGGACTCTCTGAGGGTCCTGGAAGCGGACATATTTCTTGTGGGGGACGATATTCTCTGGGACGGGACCAGCTGGTGCTACCGGCTGCCGGAAGAGCCGCTCCGCCCTGCGATCGATGTGTTTCCCGCTTCTCTGAACAGCCGTGAGGAGGCGGAATTTCATTCGGCTGTGAGATGTGTACTGGCGGCATCCGGAGCCCGGCTCGGCGAATTTAACGTCGAAGGTTTTTTTACGGATGATGGCAGGTTCTTTGTCATAGAGATCAACCCGCGGCCGGCAGGATACTACTTTCAAAAGGAACTGAAACTCTTTAGCGGAGTGGATTTTTCAAAACTGCTTGTGACCACTGCCGTCGGGGACCTCTCCTACTACGAGGAGCTTAAAAGTACTCAAAGGCAGAGACGCTGTTTACTGACCTATGCCGTATTCAGCTTCGTGCCGGGAATCTTTGATCATGTGTATATAGATGATTCCATCAGGGATTATCTTATCTCATTTGATGCTTTACCCGGCGGGGAACCGGGCGCCTATATTGAGAGCATTCACGCGGATAACCGGCCGGTCGGCATTGCGATGTTCGCTTTTTCATCAGAGGAAAAGCTCTACAGGGTGCTGCGGCATATACGTGATCTTGTGTATGTTGTGCTGAGGGATACATGAGCGAGACTTGAATATCGGAGGATGAATAATGTTAAGGAAGCAGGGGTTTCAATGGGAGACAATGACCGCGGGCGTTTGCTACTACCCGGAGCATTGGCCAAAGGAATTGTGGAGATCTGATTTGCAAAGAATAAAGGCGGCCGGACTTTCCGTCATACGCGTCGGAGAGTTTTGCTGGAGCATTTTTGAGCCGTCAGAAAGGGTTTTCTGCTTTGATCTTTTTGACGAATTTATGCAGCTTTGTGTCGAGACTGGGATGAATGTCATTCTGGGAACTCCCACCGCGACGCCTCCGGCATGGCTCACCGAGAAATACCCGGAAACGCTGAACTGCAACCGCGAGGGAACGCCTTACCGACATGGGTGCAGACGGCATTACAACTACAATTCTCCCGTCTATCAGAAATTCTGTGCGAGAATTGTGGAAAAGATGGCAAGGAAGTACGGACAGCACCCGTGCGTGGTGGGCTGGCAGATTGACAACGAGATTAACTGCGAGACGGATGAGTTCCACTCTCAGGCAGACCAGATTGCTTTCCGGCGCTTTCTGCAGGAGAAGTATGTCACATTGGCTGCCCTGAATCAGGCGTGGGGAACGGTGGTATGGAGCCAGACGTATACGGATTGGAACCAGATCTTTACGCCCCGTCCGGTGCTGAATGACGGCTACAATCCCTCCTATCTGCTGGATTATTACCGGTTCGTGTCTGACAGTGCCTGCCGGTTTGCCGGGATGCAGGCGGATATTCTGCGGCGATACAGGAAACCGGGAGATTTTATCACGACTAACGGTCTGTTCAATCATCTGGATAACCACCGGATGGCAGAGGAGAGCCTTGACGTTTATTGCTACGATTCATACCCCAGCTTTGCTTTCGGTCTTGACCGCAGTCCAAAGACGGAAACTGACCTGAACGATCGGAAATGGACCCGGAACCTGACCGAAACGCGCTCGGTCTGTCCGCACTTTGGCATAATGGAGCAGCAATCCGGTGCTAACGGGTGGACGAACCGAATGGAGGGTCCCGCGCCGAGGCCGGGACAGCTGACCCTTTGGGCTATGCAGAGCGTTGCTCAGGGAGCCGATTTCGTCTCCTTTTTCCGGTGGAGGACCGCATGTTTCGGCACGGAGATGTACTGGCACGGCATACTGGACTACGACAACCGGGACAACCGGAAGCTGGCAGAAGTGAAGGACTTCTGCGAAAAAATCAGGACACTTGACCCGGTCTGCGGAGCGGATAATGTTGCTGCATTTGCACTGATCAAGGACTATGATAATCTGTGGGATATGGATGCGGACGCATGGCACCGCCGGGTGCAGTCTGTCAGTGAGAAAGAGATATTTGCCGCATCAGAGCTGAACCACTCACCGTATAACATTGTCTATTTGAGGGATGAGACGGACCTTGCGGAATTGTCCGCCTATCCTGTGGTCATTTACCCTCACCCGGTCATACTCAGCGAAAAGCGCGCGGCGCTTCTTGCTGCGTATGTGGCCGAGGGCGGGACGCTCATCGTGGGCTGCCGCAGCGGCTATAAGGATTTGAGCGGTAAATGTGTGATGCGGCCCCAACCGGGACTCCTTCAAGAGCTGACCGGCACCGATGTCCGTGATTTCACGTTCACAAGCCCAAATGAGGAGGAGAGCTTTGCCATCTGGGATGAGGACCGCCTTGAAACACCGGTATTCGACGACATTCTCACACCTCTCGAGGGGACAGAGGTGCTGGCGGTTTATCAGACCAGCTACTATAGAGGACAGGCAGCCCTGACCCGAAGAACATATGGGAAAGGCCAGGTGCTCCATCTGGGCAGCACATTTACCAGAGACGGCGTGAAGCGGCTGCTGGCCTTTGCCGGAGTGCTGGAACCCTTCCGAGAGTGGATCGATGCCCCGGAGGGAGTGGAAGTTGTGATGCGGGAGCGTGACGGAAGAAGATTCCTGTTCGTTCTCAATTTTCAGAAGGAACCGCAGCAGATCACTTTAAAGTCTGATGCGGTGCTGCTCTACACAGGTGAGACAAAGCGGGGCACTATTGTGATGTCGCCCTTTGAGACGGCAGTGTATGAGCTGATTTGAGCAGGGGCTGCGGGGACACTTCTTTCTTTTTAAATTTCTGCTGCCGCATTTGTAGTAGAATGCAGGCTGAGCCACTTTTGTATTATTGGGTTTAGTTTTGCACGGCTGGTAAGAGGACGGAGGCAGCAAAATCTTAATGAAATCCAAAATTTGTTGCCTTTCAAGATTCATGGGAGAAGAGCCCAATGACGAAAGGCAGCAAAAAACCCGAGAAATCCAAAAACCGATGCCTTTTAAGATTTGTCGGACAAGTGCCTTCGCACCAAAGGCAGCAAAAAACCCGAGAATTTTTGATAATATGTATGCTGAGCACCAGCACCGTGTACGCTGCAGAAAATACGGACACTTAGCATTGATTACAGGAGCATCCGGCGGGCTCGGCCTGGAATTCGCCAGGATCTGTGCTTCAAAGAAATATGACCTTGTCCTTGTGGCGAGGAATGAAGGAAAACTTTATGCCATAAAAAATGATCTGGAGTCTGCATATGGAGTGAATGTTTATGTCTGTGCAGCGGACCTCTCCGTGACGGACGCTGCATTGGATGTCTTCGATAAAAATGAATCACTGAAATAAAAGAAAAATAGCGTTCCTGAGTACCGAAGAACTCAGGAACGCTATTACTTTGTCTGTAAGCGATGAATAATCATCCGTTCGTAAAGTTGGCAACGGCTATCGGGGAAGCCGCGGCATCAGGCCGGCAGCTCCCCTGGATTTT
>JBGUHN010000044.1:0-6744 GCA_045112155.1 Lachnospiraceae bacterium | reverse complement strand
CGCGGAAGTGTCGGAACTGGCAGACGAGCAAGACTAAGGATCTTGTGCATAATGCTTGCGTGTGGGTTCAAGTCCCATCTTCCGCATGAAAGAACAGCACCTCAGGCATATTGCCTGGGGTGCTGTTCTTTCATGCGGAAGGAGACAGAACCCAGTGGGTTCTGTCTCCTCGGCGCGTAGCGCCTACGTCGGTCGGTTCGGTGGGAAAAAGGTCCCCCGGACCTTTTTCTTTTTCCACCTCACCCCATCTTCCGCATAACGAGCTACGTCGGTCGGTTCGACGGGAAAAAGGTCCCCCGGACCTTTTTCTTTTTCCACCTCACCCCATCTTCCGCATAACGAGCTTCGTCGGTCGGTTCGATGGGAGATAGGTCCAATGAAATCTTTCGATTTCTTCAAAAAACATAGTACGCCCTCAGCGCATTGTAGTATAATATACATATATGTTTATCGGCACCCGGTGCCGTCATTCACTTTCAGGAGGAGACAATATGAGAATTCTTGTATGCAAAAAGTGTGGAAATATGGTAGCTGAGCTTAAGAAGGGCACATGTCCGGTAAAGTGCTGCGGTGAGCCGCTTGAGGAACTCACAGCCAACACAACTGATGCAGCCCAGGAGAAGCATGTTCCGGTCATCGAGCAGGACGGCAGCAAAGTCGTTGTGAAAGTCGGAGCAGTGGCTCATCCGATGCTTGCGGCTCACTATATCGAGTGGATCGCGCTTGAGACAAAGAAAACCATCATGAAGGCAGACCTGGCCCCGGAAGAAGCTCCGGAAGCAGTTTTCGCGCTCGCGGAAGGTGACGAGGTTGTAGCGGCATATGATTACTGCAACCTCCACGGTCTCTGGAAAGCAGAAGCATAAAGTGGATTTACAGGCCCGGGGCAGAGCATTGGATATGCATCCTGCCCCGGGTTTTTCATGGGCTGCGGCGGAACATAGGTCGCTGGGACTCAGCTGGAAATTGTGTCGGCTGAAGCCGACCAAGAGCGCCCCCGTGCTGCAGGCGCAGATAAAACCTGCCAACTTGTTCTGCGGGCTAGAATAAACTGGTTTTGGAGAGAAAAATATGAAGCTGCTAACTTTTATGGACAATGGTTATGAGACTCTCGGCGTTCTTTCAAATGACGGAAAGTTCGTGTACTCGCTGCCGGATATCGGTGTATCCTACTTTAATATGAATGATCTGGTGGCCAGGCTGACGGAGGAGGACCGCAGGATCATCACGGAGTTCCTCTCTGCACCGGATGAGGAAGGAATTCCCTACAGTGAGGTTGTAAAGTGCGCGCCGATTCCGCGTCCGTCTCAGGATGTGATCTGTCTCGGTGAGAACTTCCGGGCACATACGAAGGAGGCGGAGAGGTATTCGAACCGGGCTTTCGGCGGCGAAAAGAAACTGCCGATCTACTTTTCCAAGAGAGTGGGGGAGGCGGTGGCCGATTTCGGACGCATACCTGCCCATGCGGATGTAACACAGAAGCTGGACTATGAGTCTGAGCTTGCTGTCATCATCGGCAGGGAAGCTTATAAAGTGGCGGAGAAGGATGCGTATGATTACATTTTCGGATATACGATCCTCAACGATATCAGCGCAAGAGACGTGCAGACCGGTCACAGACAGTGGTATCTGGGCAAGAGCCTTGACGGCTTTACCCCGATCGGACCATGGATCGTCACAGCGGATGAGATACCGGGCAGACCGTGCCTGCAGGTCAAATCTTATGTCAATGGGATACTTAGACAAAACGGGAACACCGATGACTTTATATTTGACATCCCCTACTGCATAGCTGAACTGTCCCAAGGAATGAAACTTCTTCCGGGTACGATCATAAGCATGGGGACTCCGGCAGGTGTAGGTATGGGATTTGATCCTCCGAGATTTCTCTCGGTCGGTGATACCGTCGATTGTGAGATTGAGGGAATCGGAACACTGCATAATACGATTGTAGAATGAACAGCATTGCCGTGTGGAAAAGATACACAGTAATCAGGAACTGTCATTTTTTATATGTAAACGTCAGGTCATCTCACAGTTGGACTTAACTGATATTCCGCTGAAAACAATCGAATAATTAGATAATGAGCCTCTATTGTATACACTCTGGCTGTGTTTTTCGTGACAGAGTGCCCCTTTTATGATAGAATGTCACAATTAGCTGACTGACTTTGCGCGGGAGGCAGCTGTGCCATTTCTTCCGTGCGGAGGAATAAATAAAAGGAGGTACTCAAATGGCAGCATATTCAAAAAAAGTGACCCCCGAGCACGCGGAGCTCTCTGAGCTTTGCCGTGCGCAGTCTACTATCGACCATACACTATACGCAGTTAAGGATGTCAAGAGGGGGCTCCGGGATTTGAACGGCAACGGCGTTGTCGCCGGTCTGACACAGATTTCGGAAATTAACGCTTTCAGATATGAAAACGGCAGGAAGATTCCGATAGAAGGCGAACTCTTTTACCGGGGAATTCCGATTGAGAAATTAACAAACGGTTTTATAAGCGAAAAACGTTATGGGTTCGAGGAGACCACGTATCTGCTCCTTTTCGGCTCCCTGCCGAATGAGAAACAGCTGAAGGATTTTCGGCAAATGCTGGTCGCCGGGAGATCCCTTCCCACAAATTTCACCAGGGATGTCATAATGAAGGCCCCGAGCAAGGACATCATGAATTCACTTGCTAAATCCGTGCTGACGCTGGCATCCTACGACAAATACGCAGATGACACATCCCTCGAAAATGTGCTCCGCCAGTGCGTCAACCTCATCGCCACATTCCCGATGCTGGCGGTCTACGCATATCAGGCTTACAACCACTATGAACTCGGGCACAGTCTCTATATCCACAACCCGTCCAGAAAGCTGGGAACTGCGGAGAACATACTGAGGATGCTCCGCCCGGATAAGAAGTTTACTGAGATCGAAGCGCGAGTTCTGGACCTTGCGCTGGTTCTTCATATGGAACACGGCGGCGGCAATAACTCGACATTCACAATGCATGTCGTCACTTCCTCGGGAACGGACACATACTCAGCGGTGGCAGCATCTCTGGCTTCCCTGAAGGGACCGAAGCATGGCGGAGCTAACATCAAAGTTATGCAAATGTTCAAAGACCTTCGGGAAAATGTAAAAGATCTGAAGGACGACGATGAGATTCGTGCGTATCTCAACAAGCTGCTTTCCAGAGAGGCATTTGACCGGAAGGGACTTATTTACGGATTCGGCCATGCGGTATACTCGATTTCCGACCCGAGAGCGAAGTTATTCAGGCAGTACGTGGAGAAGCTGGCAGTGGCAAAGGGTGAGGAAGAGACGTATGACCTCTACAGCAGGGTCGAACAACTTGCACCGAAGGTCATCGCCGAGAGGCGCCATATTTACAAGGGTGTATCCACGAATGTTGATTTTTATTCCGGACTTGTCTACGACATGCTGGGACTGCCTGTCGAGTTGTACACGCCGATATTTGCAATCGCAAGAATCGTCGGATGGAGCGCGCACCGGCTTGAAGAGCTCATCAATATGGATAAAATCATACGTCCTGCTTACGTGAGCGTTTCAAACCGGGTTGATTATGTCCCTATGAAGGAAAGAATCTGACAATAGCGTGAATCTTTGACCAATGAGATAAAATTATTTGAGCAATTCACATAAAAAGAGTATAATAGAATCGATAGAGTTGTTACTTATATGATTTCAATCTAAGCAGAATAAAGGACAGCATTATGGATAACATTATTCTCGAAGGGTTTATGGGTTCCGGCAAAAGCGCGGTGGCAAAAGCGCTTTCGAAGAGATTGGAGCTGCCTCTGGTTGATGTCGATAAGATGATAGAGGCAAAATTGAAGATGAGGACAACTGAAGTCTATGACAGGTTCGGAGATGCGTATTACCGGGCTATGGAGACAATGATCCTGATCGAACTTCAGTCCGGAGTAGAGCGTTCTGTTATTGTTCTTGGCAGCGGTCTTGCTCTGATGCCTAAGAATGCAGAATATCTGAAAGAACTGGGAACAGTCTATTATCTGAAAGTAAAACTTGATACTGTGGTCGCCAAGCTTGCAAAGCAGGAAAAGCACGCATGGCTGCGAGCCGGTGATCTTGAAGAGCGTGTCAGTAAGATGATGAAGGAGCGCGAGCCTGCTTACAGGCGTATTGCAAATGTAACGGTCGAAGTTGACGGCAAGACCGTCGATCAGATCTGTGACGAGATCATCGCCTCTGTGGAGAGCAATGAAAGTGAAACATCCGGAGAATAAACGCGCGGATGGATCCGTATTTAGTGTGTGAAAATGGCGGCTCAATGTGAGCCGCCATTTTTCGCTGCTTAGCAGGTATAAAAGTCAGAATGGAGATCAAATCCCGCCCGGACTTTTGTAAAGTCAGAACAGAGCATCCTTGATTTCTTTCACAGGGAATTCCTGCCCGGTCCAGATCCTGAAGGATTCCGCACCCTGATAGAGCAGCATGGGAAGACCGTTCTCGGTCTTGCAGCCGCGCTCTTTGGCCATCCTGAGAAGGCATGTCTCGCGTGGGTTGTAGATTGCGTCAAAGACATTAAGATCCGGGTGAAAGAAGGATGTGTCAGGTACCGGAGAGGCATCTTTATAGGAGACATCCTCAAGGCTCTTTTTCATACCGACGCTCGTGGCATTTACAAGCAGGGAACTGAGTCCTATTTTTTCTCGCAGAGAATTCCTGTCGGAGAGGGCGTGAAAGCTTATCGCTGTGCTGTAGCGGCCTGAAAGCTCATCCGTTATCCTTTTGACGCGGTCAACAGAGGATTTACGGTTATAGAACACGAAAATGCGATCCGCACCGGTCAGCACACTGTCAATAAGTATTGCGGACGCCGCTCCGCCGGTGCCGAGAAGAGTGATGCCGGCTCCGGTGACAGGAAAACCGGCTTCATTTGCCGCTCGGACAAAACCGCGTCCGTCAGTCGTATCTCCGAAAAGCTTTCCGCCGACCACTTTGACTGTGTTCACGGAATGACCGATCCGGGCAGCCTCGGAGAGCTCATCGCATAGACCGCACATGGCGGTCTTGTCCGGCATGGTGACATTCCAGCCGCAGGCACCGGAGGATATGAGAGTTTCGACGGCTTTCGGAAGGGCAGCCTCATCAGCCTCAAAGAGCCCGTACTCGGCGTCTATGCCGGTGATGCGGAAAGCCGTATTGTGCATTTTCGGAGAGAAACTGTGAGAGATCGGACTTCCGACAAGATAGTATTTCTGCATGGTACACTCCTTTGAGAACCGGAAATTGAATTCGGCCGCTTTGTAAGCAGGGCCGCCATCGGCGTGTTAATCATATCATAATAAGGGAAAAAGAAAAATGTTTGAGGTTAGAAATATCACATTCGGCGGCGGTAAGCCTGCTGTCGCAATACCAATAACCGGTAAGACAGAGGCAGAGATCTGCGCTGAGGCTGCCTGTGCGCGCGGCGAGGCGGATCTTATTGAACTTCGCGCGGACGCGTTCGAGGGGATTCATGACACCATGAGGCTTCTTGCCCTTCTCCTTGACGTGAGAGAAGCATTTGAAGGACCTATTCTGTTTACTCTGAGGTCAGAGCGCGAAGGAGGCATGCTGAACGTGGACCCGGAGGAGTATCTGGATATTCTCAGGATCGCGATATCGAGCGGATGCATAGACCTCATTGATATTGAACTCGGAACAGGAATCACCGCTGAAGCTGAGGAGTATGGTATATCCACTGCGCAAATGCTGGCGGAAGAAGCCCAAAGCTTCGGCATACGCGTGGTCATGTCTCAGCACGACTTTGCGTCTACCCCGCCCCGTGCTGTTATTTACGCGGCTATGGAGCAAATGAGAGACAGCGGAGCAGATATAGCCAAGGGTGCTTATATGCCGCAGGCTGCGGAGGATGTCGATGAAGTGCTGGCTGCGGGCCTCACAGCGAAAGAAAAGCTTGGAATTCCGACAATCCTCATCTCGATGGGTGAGCTTGGACAGATGACGCGGACATACGGTGAAGTCTACGGCTCGGCAGTGACATTTGCATGTCTTGACGGAAAGGCCAGCGCTCCGGGTCAGATGGAAGCCCGGGAGCTTCGGAAAATACTCTCTGTGCGTCATGACAGGATGAGGAAGGCAGACACATTGTTCCTCATCGGTTTCATGGGTGCGGGAAAGACCACAACTGCCAAGGAGCTCGGACGGCTATGCGGGCGGCGTGTAATCGAAATGGATGAGGAGATAGAAATGCGGCAGGGCATGTCCATTCCGGATATATTTGAGCAGTTCGGTGAGAATTATTTCAGGGATATTGAGACGGATCTTATCGAATCACTTGCCGGGGAGAATGGCTGTATTGTATCCTGCGGCGGAGGCGCGGTACTCAGAGCAAGAAATATCGTCCTTATGAAGAGCATAGGAAAGATTTTGCTCCTTACAGCTTCGCCGGAGACCGTTTATCATAGGCTGCTTGGTGAAGCCGAGACGAGGCCGGTCCTTTCGGGACGTTTTTCTCCTGAAGGTATACTGCATTTGCAAAATGCCCGCAGAGAGTATTATGAGGCAGCGCAGGACATCACTGTCGCGACGGACGGAAAGGCTGTGGAAGATATAGCGCGTGATATCTGGAGCCGGCTCAATTGGTGTAACAGTTCAGACAGGCTGTTATTATAGTTCTTTAACGGCGCAAAGCATCCATCTTCGTGAGAAAAGCATTGCTGGTCCGACCGAGAGACCAAAAAGCTTTAGCTTTTTTGGCTCGCAG
>JBGUHN010000043.1:0-65067 GCA_045112155.1 Lachnospiraceae bacterium | reverse complement strand
TGGGACTCATATACAATTCTACCAGGGCGAAAGCACGTTCGGATATCTGCGTTTTGCGTAAAAATCGAGTCTATTCAGCATACCCTATTTAGATAATGGGGATACGTGGTTGAATCGTAGGCTTTAAAGTTGAAATCATTAGCTCTGCGCCGTTGTATACTGTATGAGGCCGCACCATCTGCCTTCTCCCATTCAAGCTGCATTCTGCCATTATTTTTTTCCACATGGAAATTCTTTGGCACATCCAGATAAACGTAATAGGCAATCTGCGATGATTGACCAGCAAGCTCACCTTCGTTCGGTGCGACATAGTACGAATAGCCTTTTCCGGGAATTACATCTTCATCCAGATAAAAATCTCCCTCAGCTTCGCGGGTCAGTAGTTTGAATACATTCTCTTTTCCCTCTGCTCGGTAAATGCTGTAGGTCTTACTGTCCCTGCAGAGATTCCAGCGTAGGCGAATCGCACTATCACGGTTGCATATTTGGGCAATTCGCCCCTCCGTTATACTGCACCCGTTCTCTTCCGCTTTCTTGTAATACCAGTCCACACACTCATCCCACGCAGCCTTATCCTTCTCAGACAATATAGTCGGCTGTAAACCAAAGTCCTCAGACAGGTATCGTCCCAAGGTTTCGCTTAACTTCTTCACGCCGAATACATTCAAGCGACCAGTCTCATAGCCGTAATCCCACTCCTCAAAGTTGCAGTTTTCTTTAAGGTGAAAATCTATAAAGGGTACGCCTAGTTCTGCAGCGTAGTCTCGTACAATTTTTGTCTGCTTATCATCATACCCCCATCGGCTGTAATTAGGGCTCTTAATGATAGCCATTGCGATGCCGTTTTCCTCGCAGAGCCGTTTAATCATCGGTACATATTTTAGGCTCACCTCATTGATTTCAGGGCCGTTAAAAACCTTGTCCCAGAATAGTTCGTCGTTAGTAGTATAGTTGTACTGTGGGTATCCGCCTTTGTAATAGTTATACTTTCTGCTTACAAAGGGATCGCGAACATCGTCCAATTTCATATCGTTCCTGGAATGATCAACAATAAGGGATTGCGTAGCTTAAATGGTAGTAGAAAGTACATGCTCGTCGTCACTGCAAGTAAAAGCATGAACTCCAAAGTATTAAAAGACATATCACATCACTCTTCAATTTGAGGAAAAACCTTATCATTTATCACACTATTAAAGTGTAAGCAGCTCTCCAAAATATTTATCTGTCTCAGGTAAGCGACTAGTATCCAAAGCAGCAGAGGGGGTAAATGTTAACTCACCAAAAACAACATGACCATTTACGTCATAAAGGTCCACTCTTACAAAAGGGAAAGGTTCACAAAGTTTTTCTGCAATCTCCCACATTCTATCCAAATTTTCAGGACGCGGAATATATAAATCTGTTGAACAATACAAACTATCATTTGTTAGCTTACACATATTCCAATCACGATCAAAGAAGAAAAACTTTGGATTCTCATGATCTGGCATATGGCTTGGCAGTCCACCTTCACGTCCAACACAAGTAAGGACATATAAAGGTTTGCCATTAAAGCAATAAAACTTGTAATCTACCAAATGCTTTCCCAAATACTTCTCACAGATTATCAACTTATGGATATCGCGATATTGAAGCTCAGCAAATTGCAACCAGTAGTCTTCCCTCATCCACTGTTTTAACTGATCCATCACTTTATTTTTATCAGCTGCACCTTTGTCAGGGCAAATCCAATTATAGCCACATCCGTGATTGCACTTAAGCACAAATGCTTCTGGAAGTTGTTCCCAATCAATATCTTCCGCTTTTTCCCAAACGCCATATAAATCATTTATAATTTCCGGATAGCCGCAAGATATGATATACTCTCGCACCGCATATTTATCCGAGCACTTTGATACTAAGGGATTATTCCTATAAGTATTAAATTTAAGCCACATGATTTTGGCATCTAATCCAGATGGACATGCCAAATTCAATTTCCTTCCGAGCATACGCCTAAATTGATATTTACTAAGTAATTCGGGCGAAATTCTGCATAAGATGTCCTTCAGGAGTTTTATCATCTTCTTCGCTGTCATAACGCCTTACCTACAAAAGATTCCTCTTGCCTCACGGAAACGACGTATTGCTTCATTTTTTATTATGCCTTGCTCCACATCTATTGCTGCAGCAAGGTTGTCTGGGTAATCACCGGTAACAAGTGCATCTACATAATGAGCAAAACTACGACTTAAGGTTTTAGTAACAGTATATGGATACATTGCTGGAGTATTATCAACGGCATAGTGAATGATTCCATCAACTACATACACAGGATCATCAATAGTCGTAGGATGTGATGTCTCAATCTCCAAATGGGGATCACAGCTGACATCAATAATTAATGTCCCCGGACGCATCTTTTTCAAATCCTCTCTATAAATAATCCTATCCTTTCTATCTGTATCCCACATCACGCAGTTTATTAACACATCATATTCATACATCTTTTTTATGAATAGTTTTTCAAATTTTCTTGGGTAAACATCTACGCTTGCACCTAATCCATGAAGTACACGTAATGCTCCCTTTGCTGTCTGACCATTTCCTATTATGGCTACCTTAGCATCGTAGGGCATTTTTCCACAATATCTAAACGCATGGATCACCGCAGCCTCTCCAGCTACTTCACGATTTCTATAAAAAATATAGCGACCATCTTCAAAGATATTCTCCCATGCTATAACAGTGTGACCTGAACGAAGCGTTTCGCTCGTGAACTCAATATTTTGCACAGAGTGTGCCCAACCACATAATATCGTTCCTGGCTTTATCTGATTGAGATAATCGGCATCGCCAAGTTTAACATCAACAAGTACATCCGCTTTGAGGACCTCGGCTCTGGAGGCAAATTTGACTCCTTTCTCAAGATATTCTTCTTCAGATATACCCAAAGACTCTCCATAGCGATTTTCAAATATCAAGTTATCCAAATGTTGAATTTTTTCAAGATCACATGGCATCAAAGCTCTCCGCTTTTCATTGTTCTTGTGACTAATAAGAAAGCCAACTGTATTCATGATTATATCTCCTCATTCAAAATCATTATAAGCATTTTTATTGATGTTGCCTTATTGCACGAAAAATATTTTCATAAGAGACTTTCCCTTCATCCGTCCCAGTTCTCTTAAAAAAACAGAAAGATAATGTATTAGCAGGCCATTCCAGACAGAAATAACCAAATAACAGATTACCCGCCGTCTAAAACTCCACCCTATTGGATATATATTACTTGTGAATTCCCTCCAACAGGAATGACCAAGATAGAGGGAATAGCTATATATTCCGAGCCAATGAAAAAAGTGGGCGTGGAAGATGATATCATCAAAGCTAATATTTGCATAAGTGATGGTGACACTAATCATAAACAGAAGAAAAATCAGGTAATCACATACAGATGAGAAAAAGGAACAGCAGAGGATAATGGCTAAAATATATCCTCCCCATTCAATCACAGTGAAAACCGCTTTTCCAAATACAGTACATCTATGTCTCCCAAGTACAATGCTTCCTTTATAACATAGGCAGCCAGCACATAAGCCCGACATAGCACGTAACGTTCCTTTTAATATCCAACCATTCCAGTTTTCAAGATCTGATAGTGTTCCGAAAGTTTGAAAAAAATATCCTAAGATGAAAAGCATTATTACTGTAGCAAGCACATAAAAGCTATCACCCATTTTTCGCAAGAATGGATATAATACCAACATACTCAAAAGCATCGCAGAAATGTACCAAGTAGGTCCATTATAGCTTGCAAATCTGATTCCACTGTTCTTGATAAACAGAATTTCTGGCAAAGCTTTTGCTGCATTAGTCACTATCACTCTCCAGTTTCCTATTCCTGCGTTGTAGTGGTAAACAATAAACGAAATGATATATGCAACTAGAAAATTTGGCATCAAACGACATATCTTATTCCGCATAAAAATGAATGTATCGAAACCGATATTGCCGCTGCTGCTTCTTCTGTCAGATGATGCGCACATCAAACATCCGGAAACAATAAAGAAAAATTCAACACCTGCTCGTCCATTGATAACAATCCATTCTGATTGGTCTGCTGTCAGCATTCGAGAATGAAATAAAACGATGACAACAGAAAATACAAACTTTAAAAAATCCAGAGCATTTCTATTTGAACTGTTTGGCATAACCATTTCCCCTAATGATAATGTGGAAAATATATAAGGAGTGGTATTTATCCCATCCTCACAATCATATAAGGATAACTGAATGGAAGGTTAAATACAACTCCCTCAACATTAACGCGATAAACAATTATCATTCATTATAATCGATCTCGATTTTATCACCCAAGTATTCTTTTATATAATCTTCTGCTTTCTGAAGCGCTGCATTCTCCTGTCCGTCTCGCCAGTTTTTGGGTGTCGGGAATACAACATAGCCGCTTTTCTCAGGGAATTCAACTACACTGCAAGGAATTACCTTTTCTTGTGTAATACGAACGAGGCCAGACGAATCTTTTTCAAGAAATAATTCGTAAATATAATTAGTTCTCGTGGTCTTGTTAACATCGCTCGTAATGAAATTACCAAGACAGTAGCAAATAGGAACACGTTTACCAGCAGAAGTGACAATCTCGTCATAAGGCTGGACAGCATGAGGGTGCCCACCAACAATGCAATCAATACCAGCCTCTGCTATCTCTCTTGCGCAAGCTTTTTGGCTGTCTTGGACTTCATGTGTATAGTCCTTGCACCAAAAATGTATATAAACTATCGTAAACTCCGCACCATCAGCCCTAGCAGCTTTTAGATCACTTTCTAATCTTTCCTTTGAATACAAGCTAAGCATTACTTGTCGACCTTCCGGCGTAAAGCACTTCTCATCAAGCCGGCTGTTAATATGTTGCGTGTATGAAAAAAACGCGACTTTAATTCCGTTGATGTCAACAATAAAATAATGCTTATCTTGCGGAGAAGTGAATGCGCCTGTATGGATAAGGTCACGACCTTCTACGTTCTGAATTGTGTGAAGCAAACCAGATACGCCTGTATCACAGGTATGATTATTCGCCATTGTTACGGCATCTATTCCACCCCAACGAACTGCATCAAGATACTCTAACGGAGCGTTACAATGATATCGATCGGTTAATACATGTTTATCAATTGCATAAGGAGAATCTTGGTCGACTGACGTTTCCAAATTCGCAATGGCAAAATCAGATGCTTCAAATACTTTTTTTGCTTTGTCAAAGCATGCTTCGAAGAAAAACTTGTTATTCTTAAAAACAGCCTTTGACATAACCGGCTCGCACATCATATCACCGGCGCACATTATTCTTGCAGTGTTTGATGTTGTAGGTTTAATTTGCTCAAAAAAACCATTACCCGTTTTTCTATACCGCGGAAGTGCACAATCACTAGAAGCTCTTGTCCATTCTCCAAAAGCAGGCTTTCCTTTTTCGTATCTATATATTTCATCTTCAGAGACTACGGAAGAAGATGCATCTTCAGAGATTGTCTTCCTGACACTCACGAAAGCCCACACTATTATAGGCAAACACAGAAGTATGGTAACCATAATCAAAGACTTTTTTAATATATTGTTTGCATGATTCATCAAGATTCCCTTTGCTTCATAAAAGCAACTATTTATTATTCCGGGACATTAGCCTCTGGAAGAGTTAAATATGATCCAAGTTTCTCATCCCACTCATTATAATATGTATTAAATCCCCCACCTGGCGAGAATGTCATCTCTCCTACGTATATCTTTCCATCGACATCATAAAAATCAACACGTACCAGAGGAAATGGCTTTGCCAGCTTTTCAGCTAACGACAGCATTTCTGAATAATTGTCAGGCGCGTGAAAAGCTTCTTTTGTAACATAACTATTAGGCGACAATTTTAAACAATTAAAATTCAGGTCATAGTTAATGTACTTTGTTTCAGTCTTTCTGTCCTTACACACAAGGAAATACTTGCAGATTCCATTAAAGCAATAAAACTTATAATCTACAATCTCCCCATTAGAAGGTTGCAGCAACTTTTCTGCTATAATGCGTGGCGGGATATCTTTACTATCCCATTCGAATGACTGATAGTAATAATTATTCCATGGCATAAGCCATTCTGCCATCATCGCTTTTGCACGATTTATATCTAGCTTTTCTTTCTTTTTGACTATAATATTTTGAAGGTCTCCCCAACCCCAAGTTGATTTAAGAACAAATGCCTCTGGAAGAGATTCAAAGTCTATTTCGTTGACATTATTCCATGCGCCATAGAGCGGAACGACATATTTCTCACCAACAACTTCTCGGATATAATCTTTAAAGCTGCATTTATCAACGCATCTTGTCATTAAAGGGTCATGATAATGCAGTCGCATCCACTGCATTTTTTCGTTAAATCCTGTGGGATTATCGAGATTCGGAAACCTTCCGGTAACCCGATAAGACATCTGTTCTATGACCCAACGATTTATCGGTTCGCCTAGATGGGTCGAAAGCATATAGTTATGAATACGTTTATTATATTGAATATCTTGAACGCTCGGGTACAATACATCACCATCAACAGTTTTATTTTTTACCCTTCTATACAGTTTTTCCACCACAGGTAATTTCTTTGCAATTCTCTTAACCTTTTTTATCATTATTTCCACCCTAATCCTTGATAATTATATATTTGCCTCAGGAAGATGTAACATGTCTCCTAATTTATAATCCCACTCCATCGGTTGAAAAGTCTCATATCCTCCTCCCGGATAAAAAGTTAACTCTCCAACATAAAGTTTGCCTTCCGCAGATTCATAAAAATCGACACGAACAAAAGGAAACGGCTTTGAAAGCTCTTTAGCAATTTCGACCATTTTGTCAAAGTTTTTTGGTTTTTTTACTGGATGTTTTGTATTTGGATACTTACGTGTAAAAGGTAATAAATTCCAATCTAAATCATAAAAATTAATTGACATCTTTTTCTTTCGATCAGAAACAACAAATAACATCTCAACCTTGCCATTGAAGCACATGAACTTATAATCCGTCAACGAATCATCAAAGCCCTCAATAAACTGCTCTGCTATTATTCTTGGTTTAACTTTTGAATAAGCAACACAATAGGAACTGCACAGATTATTTCTGGGAAGCAGCCATGAACTCAAGGTTGTAAGCAATCTATCGCGATCGATTAACGATTTGTCATGTACCACAATAATATGTCGTCCATCGCTCTGTACAGTTGACTTCAAGACAAAGCTATTCGGCAGAGTATCAAAATCTATCTCACTTTCTTTTTCCCATACGCCAAAAAGAGGGACCGTAAATCCGTCTCCTATTTTCTCCGCAATATAATTTTTGAATTCGGCCTTATCTACTGCACGACTTAAATCTTCGTCATACCAATTAAGCTTTAGCCACTGAATTTTTTGATTGAACGTTTTTGGATTTTCCAGATTTAAATAGTAATTACAGTTCCGGTAAAACAGTTGCTTTAGTTCATTGGCTCTCTCTTCTTTTGTCAATATTCTACAATTTAGATTATCAATACTTGAACCAGTAAATGTAGCTTTTTTTGAAAACAGCTCTTCAGATTTTCTTTTTTGTCTACTTGGAATATCATCATAATGCTCTAAAACCACGTCATTTAAGCGTGTAATTATTTCTCGGGTCTTTGCAGATTTTCCAACTATGTATCTTATAGTTCCTTTGATCATTTTTTTCATATCTACATCCTCTAATTATTTATAACGTGTAACAAAACGCCTAATAGCTCAAATACTATATCCAAGATCTAAGTTTTCTTAAAAGCCTTCTTAATGTTGTCTTTTCCAAACTGTACAAATATGTATACCATCTTTTCCACCCCATTATAAGGAAGTCTCATAATAAGTTTATATTGAAGTTTTTCGTTCCAATGATATAGATTTTTTTTAGGGTACTCTGACACTCCTAATTCTTCAAACCATACATTTTTCAACTTATTAAAGAGCTCTTCTCGCTCAGGTTCCTTCATCCTATTGAGATTCCAAAGAGAAAAATGAAGGCTATAATTAATAAAATCTTTCTCGAAATGGCTGAATAAACCCGCATCTATAAGCCCCTTCCGTAAAGCGAGCAAAGCATAGTAAAAGCAGTCCCACGATTTTGTTCTTGTTGCTTCCAAAGATGTCCTTACGTTTGTGCGATGATGCGCAAGAACATCTTCTATCGTTGCAATACGATTTGCTTCAACCATTGCCATGAACGTAAAAAACATGTCATTTGTCGTTCGCTGTTCCTGAAATCTTAAGTTCTTCTCCTCGATATACTCTCTCAAAAAGATTTTATCCCATGCCCAGCCAACAAAGGTTTGGAAAAAGTCCTTCTTTACTTCTATTCCTGCGAAAGGCTCGTGTTCGGGAAGATTGGCTCTTCGTATCGTATATCCTAGTTCCTTGTAGGAATTGCTGTCCATGTCAAAACTATTTGATCGGAAAACGACGATCTCAGCACTTTGATTCTTCGCCTTTAAATATGCCATTTCCAGCATCTGTGGTTCAAAATAATCATCCGAATCTAGGAATGACAAATATTCTCCGACAGCATACCTGAACCCATTGTTTCTGGCTGCACCGGCATTATTATTCGGTTGAGTAAATACCCTTATGCGAGAATCCTTATGTTCATATTCCCGCAGAATCTCTAATGACCCATCCGTCGATCCATCATCTACACAGATTATTTCTATTTCCCTTAGTGTCTGATTTACTATACTATCTAGACATTCTCTCAGATATTTTTCGGTGTTGTATACGGGTATAATAACTGAGACTTTTATGGGATTTTCATCTTTCATAATCTCTCCCATATTCACATTATTACAACTAGTCATTCTTCCATGTACTACAAATTTCAGCTTTCAATGCCTTTTAAATACTCTCTAGCAGCCTCAGTTGCAGCATATCGATCACTTTTCTTTAATATGTCAAGCAATCTTTCAAGTTCAGTTTTTTCTTTTTTTTCTCTTTGCTTTGCTAAGCGTTCCTGGAATTTCACAGCATTTAACTCAATTTCCTCTTTACCAGCCGGCAGCTTTTTCGTTATCAGGAATTCTTCATACGCATCACAAATCATCTTTGGCTCATCTGAAAAGCATACTTGTTTACCATGGTCGAGCCACAAAATCTTGTTGCACATTGTACGTACCTGCTCAATACTGTGGGAAACAAGAATACCAGTTACTCCTCCAGCCAGAATTTCTTTCATTTTGCCTTCCGATTTCTTTCGGAACGCTCCGTCACCTACACTTAGCACTTCATCAAGAATCAAGATGTCAGGCTCAACAAGACATGCAATCGAGAATGCAAGTCGCGATTTCATTCCACTTGAGAGCTGTTTAAACCGATGGTCCTGAAAATCCTCCAGCTCTGCAAAGTGAATTATTTCTTCGTACTTCTGGTTCATGAATTCCCGCGTATAGCCAAGCATAGCACCGCGCAGATATGCATTCTCTTTGACCGTCAAGTCGCTGTCAAAACCGGAGGACAGCTCTAATAAAGCCGCAATATTTCCCTTGACAGAAATATTACCTTCTGTAGGCACCATAATTCCTGAAATAGCCTTAAGCAGCGTGGACTTTCCTGCACCATTCGAGCCAATAATACCAAGCATATCCCCTTGGTTTATAGAAAAAGAAACGTCCTTATCTGCCCAGAACTCTACCACTTTATACTTATGTGTCAGTTTTCTAAGGACATATTCTTTTAAACCTATATCTTTAAAATCGCCCTTCATGTATCTTATAGATACATGATCCGCTTTAATCGCTGTTGTCATAGAGCATTTATCCTTCAGACATAATATAAAAACTGATGGTTATACTTCTTATAAATCCACGCACCAATGCCCAGGGCAATTGATCCATAGAGAAGCAAGAGAAGATGATAAGATACAGAGGGAAGGTTACCGTCGATTACTGCCACCCTCACATACTTGATATTGGCATATATAGGATTTATCAGAAATACCCTCTGAATCCATACCGGAAAATCATCGACCTTGTAGAATATGGCTGACATGTACATCAACAAAAGTGTAAAAATGTCATAGATATATGATATATCTCTGAAAAATACATATAACGCCGAAAGAACCATGCCTACTCCGACGTTAAACATTGTTAATGTTATAATCGGATAAACAATTGCCAGCATGGTCCAGTGAGGCGGGACACCGTCGATAGCCACAAAGAAAAAGAAAACAATCAATGTGAGGCCAAAATTAATTATTGCTGATATGCTTTTGGACAGCAGGAACAAATATTTAGGAATGTTGATCTTTGTGAATATATGGGCATTCATCATCAAAGAATTCATCCCGCCGGAGGTCTGTTCTCTATAATATGAGAACATCAAGTTTCCTGCAAAAAGATATGTAGTATAGTAAGGTGTATTCCTTCCGAAAAAGTTTGTAAAAACAAGCCGCATTACAAGTAATGTAAGTAAAGGATTCAGTATGCTCCACAGCATACCGAGAGCTGTTCTTTTATATTTTTGTTTAAAGTCCCTGATTACCAGTTCTTCAAAGAGAAACTTATTCTTTCTCAGGGTATGTAAAACACGATTCAAGTCCACCTCCGCTTACTCTTGATCAATATACTCTACCTTCGGGTTAAAAAACAGACCTGTAAAAAACTGCTTCAAGATAATCCCTACTCTTTTCAGCTTGTTATCTTTCGCCAAAAAAAGAGAACATACAATGTTTTTCCCACACTTGGCAAAGTAATAGCAAAAACCTTTGATTCCTTCTTTTCTGTAAAGATAGTTTTCGTTCCGGTATGCATAGTTATATCTTGAAAGACGCTCAACACCGTCCCGGGCTATATTGCTTCCGTTATTATCCTTCATCGCATGAGTAACTATGCTCTGCCCGGCAATGTAGCTGGGAATGCCCATCCTGACAGCAATTCGTCTCGTGAACTCTATGTCATCTCCCCAGATAAAAAACTCTTTTATGGGGAGGCCTGCTGATAAAATGGTAGCCCGGCGTATGAACAGCCCGACAAATGTTGCCTGATTTGCTCTAAACAGCCCATATTTCAAAAGACCGATATTGTCATAGAACTCTCCACTCAACTTATGCTTATTCATCCTGCAGCCGTTTCCGTCTGTCCAGAGAGGAACCGATGACAGCCACCCATAGTTCCCATCAAGTACCTTGTCTGCAAGAAGGAGCTTTTCAAGCGCTTCAGGATCAGGAATAACGTCATCGTCCATCAGCCAGAAATAATCATATCCGAGCTCAACCGCCTTTCGCAAACCTTTATTGAATCCGCCTGCCCCGCCCAGATTTTTATCCAGCCGAATATTAATTATGTCATCTCTTTTGGCAAGATATTCCGCAGTGGAATCTGTGCTGTCGTTATCGATGACCAGTATATCACAGGAAACGGTCTGCTGCTTAAGAGAATCGAGGCACTTTTTAAGCATCGTCACCCGGTTATATGTGACGATAACGGCACAAACCTTTTCCATAGAATTTACCTTTCCTTCCGTTTTCTGTCAATCTTCCTCATGATAAAGTTGATGCCCTTAGTGATCCAGTTCTCCTTCTCAAGGAAGATATACGGAATATCCTTGCTTTTGATATTGTTGGTCATCAGCCACACATCTAACAGCCGCTCCGACACAAATCCAAAGACGCGCTGGTCGTTCTTGTTATAGCTGCTTATGTCCAGACGTTTTTCCAGTTCGAAGAGAATATCGAAGAGCCATGCACAGTAAGCATCTGCCAATTCCTTCTTCATGATAAACATATTAAATCTGTGACCGGTGGTCTTCTTCATCGATTTATCGTAAGCGGGAATATACTCTGGGTACTTCTCTTCTATGATTTTTCTGGTCTCATCCAGGTCTTCCTTGTGATGTGCATGCACATACTGGCTGTAATTGGTCTCGATCCAGTAGTTGCGCCTGTTAGGAAGCAGAACGTCGACATTTGCAAATAGCAGCTGGGCCTGATCCAAGGTCAGCACATCCCTTCTGTCACTTGTCCCTTTAAGCATAGTGAACTGGCGTCTGTAATGTGCCAGGCCAAGGTATTCACAGGGCAGATTCTTCCATGCCCAGTAGAGACCTGTCAGCTCGCAGTAATTGGCGTTCTTATAGCTGATGTTCTCTCCTGTATTATCCGGTGTGAGGCCTAAGCTCTCTTTGCCTTCCGCACCGACTTGAAGCGGAACATAAAGGGGATCTGACGGCATCCAATAGGGCTTATGGGTTGCCACGATGATCTTAACGTCGGATTCCCGAACATTCACGGATCTTTCGTCATTGATCATCGCCCACGGCACAGTCATGAACAGAATCTGAAGATCGAGCAATGGACTCCAGTTGTCAATATACCACAGATCAAGCTCTATGCGCTTCTTAATGCTGGTATCACCGCGGTATCCTTTGACCTGAGCCCACCCAGTTATGCCGGGCTTGACCTGGTGCTTTACCATATAGAGCGGGATTTCTTCTTTGAACTGATCCACAAAGTACGGCAGCTCCGGCCGCGGTCCTACCAGGCTCATATCTCCTTTAAGGACGTTTATCAGCTGCGGCAGTTCGTCCAGGCTTGTTTTGCGGATAAATGAACCGAATTTTGTACGCCGACTATCACCTCTCTTGCTCCATGCTGTGTCAGAGGTGTCATTCACGACCATGGACCGGAACTTGAGCATTTCAAAATTCTTGCGGTTCAGACCGACGCGCTCCTGTCTGAAGAAGACAGGTCCCGGGGAGCTGAGTTTCACTCCAATTGCCAGAAAAGCAAGCAGCGGGCTTAGTATGATCAGCCCAATCGCACTCATGATAAAGTCAAATGATCTCTTGAGAACCGCCCAGCCTATGCTCTCAAGCCGATTTGCCCTCATATTGACGAGTCTGGTCCTGCCGACGCTCTCAAACACGGGGTGAGCAGGAATCATATCATTGTAGAACGGAATGACGAAGTACTTGACGCCATACTTCTCACAGACAGCAATGATTTTCGTGATGTTGCCATATTCTTCCGGTTCAAGTGCAATGACAACTTCATCGATGTGTGTACTCTTAAGAACGTCTTTCAGTTCACTGTCCGTCGTCACACTTTTATCAACCTGAATTCCGAGTTCCGGCTCGTTGCTCAGGTCTTCCTGATATTGCTTTGCAAGTTTTCCTGTGCCTACAAGTATCTCGTGCTTGATGTTATAACCGGTCTTTCGCAGCTGATTCAGCACGGCTCGCGTCAACATCTGCTTACCGCCAAGGAGGGCCAGTGTCAGCACGTAAAAGATCGCGATAATACCGCGGGATACGTCCTCGATTTTGAATACAAAGATGAATGCCGTTACGGCAAAAATTGAAATCGTGGTCGCAATAAATAAGGTGGTAAGCTTCCAGGAAAGCTTACGGACACGAGTAGAATTATAGAAGCCGAGAATTGAGAGCATCATAAGAAGCCCGGCGGCATAGAACAGGGATGCTATGATCATCGGGCGCGATAATCCCTGGTTCTCCCACCATCCGTGAAGAACCTTCAGGCGGAACCATGCGGAAAAAAGATATGAAAGAAATACAAGAAGGAAATCCAGGACCGCGTTTATGCGGTTCAGATACTCCTGATTTCGTTTAATCATAGTATGCGCCTCCGGTGCTTATTCTCGAACACGAATTATTCTATCTACTCTGTATCTTCTTCTTTTGGTCCTGTTTCAACAGTTGTATCCAAGTCTACTATTTCCGGTTCAATCCCTTCCTCTGTCACAGGCTCCATGGCGACAGATGTATCCAAGTCACTGAGCTGTTCTTTCTCATCATCCGCCCTCATTTCAGGTACGTCTGACGAATCCTCATGACTTGGCATTTCCCCTGTATCTCCATGATGTTCGGGCTCTACCACACCAGCAAACTCCAGTACATCCTCTGTTCCAGGCTTACTGATTACTTTAGCCAACGGATACAGTAGAATAAAATTATACCACATATCAAGTCCTGGACGTTCCATCATAGCAAAACCCAGCATTATGGTCCCGATTAATATGATAGCATAATCTCTTTTTTTGAGAGCCTTCCAGTGAGCTATGCACAGCCACAGCAGTGTATATGCCATCCATACTGCGCCTCTCATGATCAGGTAGGCAGCAAATGAACTGTCGAGAATACCCACCTTAATGAATTCGCCCTGGACATTTATATAAGTATAGACATTCGATCTATATGGATTTCCGAATACAGGAATGCCGTAAGTCCTGAAATAAAGGCCACCCATCAGAAAACGCCATGCGAGATTTCTGAGGGGTCCATGATAATACTTGTACCACCAATCGACCTGCATACTTGAGAACATCATGAACGCAAAGGCAAGATAGGGAATAGCCGTTACGATCCATCGCAGTGGCTTATTGCCATAAAATGTGCCCTCGCCGACCTTCCGGTCAATTCTCTTCTCTATGAAATTTACAACCAAAGCAAGAAATGGGAAAATGATTGTAATTCCGGCTATCGTTCGGCAGGTTATGTAGCTATACATAAACGCACTGACAGCCCAAAAGACTATAAATGTGAGTGCCGGTTTAAATCTGATATATAAATACCAAAGAAGAGCCAGGGCTAAGAACACAAGGTATCCCCAGGAGTTAGGATACTCAATTCCAAGTGAGTGTCCAGGTACGCTTGTGTCCGGTTTGCCGACGTCAGATGTAAAGCCGAGCGGCATGCCAATTCCTGCAATAATCAGCATTGCGACTGTAACGCAAAGGATGCAGCGCAGGATTTTCTTATAATCCTTTCCGCATGCCATCATACAGAAAAATATATCCATCACAACCTCATAAGAGTTTGTGCTCATCTTCTTACTAAAAAAATAAGTTGCCGCTAAGATAGCAACCCCTACAAGGATGAGCCATATAGTCTCATTCCATAAACTTTTCCATTCAGCTATTACAAAAAAAAGATAGACAGCTGCACCCCACATGACAACACCAAGAAGGGTATACTTAATAGTTGCAACAATCCCGTCAGCATTTGAATTCCAGAAGACTTTCAGAATTAAATAAATAATGACATAAAGAGTCAGTAAGACAAGATAGACTGTTTCATTTGCCTTAGAAACGGCTCCAAAAAACGACTTTACTTCTTGTTTAATTCCCGTGAAAAATGAAGTTTTTTCCATGCGGAAGTTTCCTTTCGACTATCTCCCGTTCCCGACAGGAACTAAGACTTATCATATAAAAAGCCTCCCCGAGCATTACACCCGAGGAGGCTTTAAGCACGGCACCTCTCAAAGCGGAGACAAGCCCAGCCTCTGTAAGGCTTTCCCGTAATTTTTCAGAAAGAAGAATGCACTGAAGATGCCCACAGTTTCCAGAACAACTACAGTGCATTCTATTTAACTAATTAGTTGCTTCTACACCTAATCTTCAGAATTGACTCTTCAGATTATTTTGCGCTCATGCGGCGGCGTGTTACCAGGAGGATGCCAGCGCCAACTACAAGGATAGCACCAATGATGTAGAACAGGGTTGTGCCGATGCCACCAGTGCTCGGAAGCTCAACGCCCTTGGTGTTCTTGATCTTACCGGAACTTGCATCGATACCAACTACAGTATCGCCCTTGTCAGAAGTTGCCTTTGTAACGTCCTTGCTGTTTGTGATTGTGTAGCTAGCTGTTTCCTTGCCACCAATGATGATCTTATAAGACTCAAGTTCAGTTGTGTTGATTGTGCAGCCGTCTTCATCTTTATAAGTAACATTCTTAACAGTTGCCTGAATCTCGACATCAACAGCTTCCTGCATCTTGATGTAGCCATTCGGAGCTTTAACCTCGATCAGCTTATACTTGCCGGCATCAAGACCAGTAATGTTGATACGTCCGTCTGCGCCAGAGATGATCTTTTTATCATCCCAAGTGATTTTCTGTCCGTCTTTGTCATATGTTTCAACAATATCGTTAGCAGCATGTACTGTATTGCCATCTTTATCCTTAACGGCTTCTGCATAAACAAGCTTGAAGGTAGCACCCTCAAGAGCGCCAACGGAGTTCTGATTTGCAAGAGTAACTTTCTCAATGATTTCTGAGCCATCAGCGGATACGCCAACCTTGACAACTTCAGTTGCGCTGTAGTTGTCGTCGCCAAGAAGGTTACCGTCGATAGTGAAGGAATAGTGATTTGTGATGTCACGAACCTTCTCGGTTGTCTTATCACTGTTGCTCTTCGGATCTCTCTGATACTCAAGAGTTACAGTATTGTTTTCCGGATTTACAGACTTTACAGCATCGGAAGTGATGGTTGCCGGATAATCAATCTGTACATCAGTATTTGCAGCAATTGTCTTCAGATAATCTTTATCGAACTTAACTGTGAACTTATGATCACCGTCCTTTGTAACAGTGTAGTCTGTATCTCTATGAGCGCCTTCCGGCTTTGTGACTACGATAGTCTCTACGTCGCCCAGTTTAATGCCATCAGACAGTTCATCAGTGATGGTGAAAATCGGGTTGTTGTATGTTGCGAACGGAGGAATCTCTGTCTCAATCTTGAAATTGACTGTATCACCAACAGCTACTGTCTCATTCTTGTTACCATCGACAGATGTCTCGTCTGTGCCTTCCTTCTTGAGCTCAAGTGTGCTCTTCTTTGCAACAGCTTCAGCACCGGATACGGAATTCGGGATAACTGAATCAGCAGCAGAAGCATCGATAGAATTTCCATCAACTACGAAGTCAGAGGAAACAATGATCGGGTTGTAAACTGTACCCGGTGTTGCGGCTGTAACAATGGCAATGTACATGCCGGGGTCTACTTCGGCTTCAAACTTGCCGGAAGCATCAATAGTTGCGGTTGCTACCGGATCCATTGTATCTGTAATCTGGCCGTTGATTGTTTCGACAACACCCGTGTCGATAGAAATAGCCTGATTCTTTGTTCCAAGTTTTCCATCAAACTGAGGAACTGTAAAACCCTCTTCAAGTTCCCAGCCAGTGCTCTCTGTCCAGCCGATGACCTTGTACAATTTTACTGTGTCATCCTTATCCAAGCCTGTGATGACTACTTTGCCGTCTTCTTTTGCAGCGCCCTGAGCTGCAAAGACGGTCATGCTGCTCATTGTGCCCACGATCATTACCATTGCAACGATCAGAGCCATGATTTTTTTAAGATTCTTCATGAACTTTTCCTTTCTCCATTTCCCTTATTTATTTTATAATTCATAGGAAATGCTATTTTGTGTTTTGGTCAACGAGTTACATATATTTATTGCTTAAAAACCCCATATCTCATTCGGAGATCTTGGATTTTGGGATGCGGATTTTAACCACACTCTCTCTCGAGTCTTTGACCGCCGTATCCTCTGTTTGTTCGACATGGCGACCCGCCTGCTCTCTATGACAGCAAGCCTCATAGTTTCCCTTATCTCATGGGGTTTCCCCCTTATGCGCGGTATCTCAAGTTTTACAATCATAGGAGTCATCCACCCCTCTCTTTCAGCAGTAAAGCTTAGGATTATTCGTATAAACGCGACAGATCATTGTCAGCGTTATCATTCCATACAATTACTTGCCATTATAATACTACCAATAATGTACAAGTAACGTCAACTTGCTTTTTATAAAGAATCTCAAAGAATTAGACTTCTCGTTTGAGAGCCTCCATCGCTGCCTTCTTTCTGCGTTTTCTGCCGGTTACAATCAGCATTTCGATGATCAGAACGACCAGCATCGGAACTGCGATGAACGGTGCAATGTACACTGACTCGATCAGGATGGCGTCAGCGATGACGTTGGCCTCGCCGGATGCATTTGCAATTCGATGTCCTCTTACCAGCAGTCTGTGCGAGTTGACACCATACGGAGTGCAGGTGACAAGCGTGCAGTAGTCTTTGCCATCTATCATACCCAAAGTCGAAAGGTCCGTCGGCTCGACGACTCGGATCTGGTCGCACTCATATGTGTATGTTCTGTCGAGGACTGTCAGCGTCCACGTATCGCCTTCAGCGACCTTGTCCAGGTCAGTGAAGAGCCTTGCGCTCGGAAGGCCTCGGTGTCCGGAGAGAACGCAGTGTGTACCGTCTCCGCCTACGGGGAGGCTGGTCCCGGCAATATGACCGATAGCAACCTTAAGGACATCCTCATCAATGCCATGATAGATCGGCAGCTTGACGTTTATCTTCGGGATATCAATATAGCCCATGATGCCGCTCTCATCGATTGTCAGCTCTTCGTTGTACTCCCGGATCTGTTCCCGGGTCATGTTCCAGATGGGACCTATCCGGGCAAGTTCCTTGTTATACTCCTCAGCCGCTGAGATAATGCGGTCATATTCTTCTCTGTCCAGATTTGCGACAGCCGCAGCGTACGATTGGATTGCTCTAGCCTGGTGGAATGAGTTCCACCAGTCTGCAAATGTCGGATATGCCAACAGGCCGAGACCTATCAGGATAATTCCGAACAATATCATGTTTACAAGATGCTTTTTGAGCCATTTCCTCATATGTTTCGCTTGCTTTATACAGGTTTTTCGCGATGCTCATCAGCAGTCTTGCATTTGCAGATGCAATAGATGCCTATGAATGCCTGTTGGAGCTGCGTATCTATACGCCTGCACCCCTTTCCTCTGTCGTTAAGCAGATACTCATCGTACGCATATTCGATGGCGGATATTCCGCCAAGCCCTTTTGTGGACATAGTTATACAGATAAAAATCTATTCAATATACTACCACCAAAAAGGACACAAAAAGGACACAAAAAGGATACTGATGATACACTTTTTGAAAACTTATCGTGCCAAATATTGTATTTATTTTAGTACAATCTAAGCGTGTTTTATGTGACCGGGTGCCGCCGCTCGAAGTGCAGGATTTCTACTTTATAATTCCCATCTTATCGATCGGCCACACCCTGAATACAATCTTTCCGGCGATCTGTTCCTCCGCAACGCATCCTACTGATGTGTTTCTCGAATCTATGGATACGTCCCTGTTGTCTCCAAGGACGAATATTCTTGACTCGGGCACCTGATAGGGGAGCTCGATGTTCGTCTCGCCGAAGGCTTTGGAATTGAGGTACGGCTCCTCGAGCATGACCTGGTTGACGTACACGTTTCCTGCCTCGTCGATATCTACCCAGTCACCCGGCTGTCCGATTACTCGCTTTACAAGCAGCTTGTTATTGTAATAGAAGGCGATAATGTCGCCGGTCTTGAACGAACTTCCCTTGATGGAGACAACTACATCGCCCTCATCCAATGTGTCGTTCATTGAGTGACCGTAAATTCTAAGTACCGGCAGGAGCAGTACCGCTATGAGGACCGCTGATGCTGATACGACGATCAGAATGAAAATAGTGCTTCGGAGGGTATTTGCAAATGTCCTTCGATACCGCACCCTCTCCAACTCGTGACGAATCTGCTCTGTTGTCGGCCCAAATCTGCCGCTTCTGTGCATCCGTTGTTGTTCTGCCATGTGCTCCCTCACCTCAGGTCTTCACCTTTTTCCTGTGCCAGCAAACGTTCCAGATCTGTGAGAGAGTATCCTCTCACAAGATTACTGGCCGCCTCACCGGATACCACAGTGTGTGTTGTGCCTGACTCACTGTTGCTGTCGTTTTCTGCTTCTGCTTTTTCGCCCGGGACTTCAATATCCTCAACTTTGATGCCCATCTCCTGAGCTTTCAGCTCGAGCTGACGATTGAGCCGTTTGATATTTTCAAGATACTGTACAGCTGCAGCTCCCGCTGCGTCGAATACACCGTTCAGCTGAAAGGCTGCATCGGCGATCGTGCCGGCATTTGCAATTATTATCTCACGGTGCCGCAGTTCCTGCTCGAGTTCTTCTATTCTTATCTGAAGCGCCTCGTTTTCTTCACTCTGCGCGAGCAGTAGCTCGAGGAGTTCGGCTCGGCCTATTCGTTTTAACTCTTTATCTGTCATGAATGCTCCCGCTTAGATTATTAATCTTTGCTTAATCCTGCCCTTCTTGCGGCTTCCCTCATGGAGACCCTGCCCTCCGGGTGTCCGGAGCGTCCGGTCCGCGGCCTGGAGGCGCGGAGCGGTTCGGGTCTGTGGGCGGGCCGTGTGTGGGGTTCTTTTACTGGGGCCGGGGCTTCTTTAACTTCAGCCTCTGCTGTTGCCTCGGTTTCTGCTACGGCTTTGGGTTCTGCTGTTGGGGCGGCTTCTGCCGGTGCGGCTGCTGCTGCCTTGATTGGCTCCGCTGCCGGTGCTGCTTCTGCTGCAGGTGCTGCTTCTGCTGCAGGCTCGGCTTCGGCTGCAGGAGCTGTCTCGATCGGCTCCTCTTCTGCAGGTGCCTCTTCGGCTGACTCCTCATCTGCAGGTACTGCTTCGATCGGCTCTGCTTCAACTGACTCATCTGCAGCGGGCTCTTCGATTGGCGTCTCTTCAACCGGTTCCGCCATCTCTCGCTCTTCAAATGTCGCTTCTTCTAATGCTGCATCAGAAAAAGCTCTGCTTCGAAGTGCTGCCGCTGCCGCGTTGGCGGCGATGATTGCTTCGAGGCTGCCTGGAATTGGCGCTTCTGCAACGAACTCTTCTTCAGGGATCTCTTCAATCGGTGCCTCTTCGACTGGTGTCTCTTCGACCGACTCTTCATCTGCAGGCACTGCTTCGATCGGCTCTGCTTCAACTGACTCATCTGCAGTGGGCTCTTCGATTGGCGTCTCTTCTACTGACTCTTCTGCAGTGGGCTCTTCGATTGGCGTCTCTTCAACAAGTTCCGCTATTGCTCGCTCTTCAGCTGTCGCTTCTTCCAATGCTTCATCAGAAAAAGCTCTGCTTCGAAGCGCTGCCGCAGCTGCGCTGGCGGCGATGATTGCTTCGAGACTTCCGGGAATCGGGGCGGAGTACAGTGAATCTTCATTAATATCTTCATCTTCTGTTTCAATATCCGCCGGTTCCTGAACAGTTTCTTCTTTTATTGTCTCGGTGATTTGTTCGGCAGGCTCTGCAGTTGCCTGAGAGATTGTCTCTTCTGCTGCCTCAGCTGTCTCTTCGATTGCAGTCTCTTCGACTGCCGGAGTTGCCTCTTCTACAATCTCGGCTTCTGTAGAATCAGCTGCTTCTGCAAGCTCTACTTCTGCCGAATTAACCGCTTCTGCAAGCTCTACTTCTGCAGCAGTTTCTGCCGGAGCCTGCACCTCAGCAAGTGCTTCTACCGGATTCTCCGACTCCGCAATTACATCTTCCAGAGCAGCAACTTCTTCCGGCGTGGCTGGTTCCTCAACTACTTCTACCAGATCCTCTGTATCTTCGACTTCTTCATCTGCTTCTACAGGAGTCTCTGCTTCAGCATCTGATTCTGCAGGAACCTCTGCTTCAGCGTCTGATTCTGCAGAAACCTCTGCTTCCATAGGAATCTCTGCCCCCATGTCTGCCTCAGCAAGGCTCTCTGCCTCTTCAGATACCACTTCCGTCGCCTCAGATTCCACTGCCATAGCTGTAGGTTCTACCGGAATTTCCGCTTCCGCAGCATCCGGAGCCGCTGTCAAGTCATCCATGACACTCTGTGCTTCCTGAATCTGAAGCTCTGCCTGAGCTGCCTTCTCCTCAGCCTCACGGGCACGTCGCTCCGCGGCCTCTACCATGGCTTCTGCCTTGAGGGCTCTCTGCTCAGCTTCCGCAGCCCGAAGTGCCGCTTCTGCAGCTCTCCTCTCCGCATCAATGGCTCTGGCTTCTGACTCAGCAGCCTGCATTTGCGTTCTGTATGAAGACGCTGAATTCTGGGCATCCGAAGGTCCCAGATTGACTTCTTCTCCGGTCGTCAGTACCGGGGTATTCTTGCGGGCTGCCTGAAGGAGAAGCTCTTTCTTCTCGATCTCACGGCCCTGATCTTCGATTTCAGCCTTCAGTCTTGCATTTTCCTTGCCAAGCTCGACCAGCATCTCAAGCAAGTCAATTCTGGACAGTTCCTTGGCTTTGATATTTGCCACAGCGGTCGAATCGGATTTCTTCTTGCTGCCTCCTCCGAATATGCCGAGGACTGCGTCGATCAGTCTGCTGAAGAAGCCTTCTTTTTTCTCATTGCTATATTCATCCATAATTGTGTCTATAACCCCTACTACACTACATTTAGATATATACTGTTGTATTATAAACCATCGCTTGTATAAAAACAACAAACTTGGTCTTCCAATTTCTTTAGAATTCTACCATACACTTGCTCTTTTGGGTTTATGGCTGCCTTGCTCTTGTTGAATTTCATCGGGTCGATGGCGGAGGCAGCAAAATCCTGCTTCCAAGGCGCGGTTGCTGCCTTTGCGCTTGGTGGGTTTCATCGGGTCGATGGCGGAGGCAGCAAAATCTTGATTTTGATGTGTGATTGCTGCCTTCGCTAATCGGTTCAATCCGGCTGGATTGCGCAAAGTAAAGCCGGCAGTCGATCTTGCAAAATATCACATATGTGCAGTGCCATGCGAGAGTTGAATCATCTGCCCAGGGCAGTCACGCTGACTCATTCTTAGGTAAATCCGCTGTTCGCCCTCCAAAAACGAAAGCCTAGAAGCAGTCTATTTTTCTGAATTTGATATTATGTGATGGTAAGACGTTCTTATATGAGTTTTTGATCAGCAGTAGACAAAAGTTGGTTTCAGCGAACGCGACTGCCCGTTTCTCAACTCGGGCAGTCATGGAACCCCGTTTGGAACTTTCATGACCGATTGCCAGCATTCTTGCCTTCAGTAGATTTGAGGTGATTTCAATGAAAGCTACTGCCCTCCATGATACCCCGGCAGTCACGGAGCCCCGTTTTGAACTTTCATGACCGATTGCCAGCATTCTTGCCTTCAGTAGAATTGAGGTGATTTCAATGAAAGCTACTGCCCTCCATGACACTCCGGCAGTCACGGAACCCCGTTTGGAACTTTCATGACCGATTGCCAGCATTCTTGCCTTCAGTAGAATAGAGCTGATTTCAATGTTAGCGACTGCCCGCCACAACACCCGGGCAGTCATGAAACGCCGCTTTGAGTAAAGATGACCGAATGCCAGCATTCTTGCCTTCAGTAGAATAGAGCTAATTTCAATAAAAACGACTGCCCGCAAAATACGCGGGCAGTCACGAAACACCATTTTGAACTTTTATGACCGAATGCCATCATTCTAGCCTTCAGTAGATTAGAGTTGATTTCAATGATAGCGACTGCCATCTACGCCACCCAGCGCGGCAGCCACTAAATCCTCAAGCATGAATAAAAGAATAACTCTATCTGTTATTAGCCTCCAGGCATGAACAAAAGAATAATTCTACCTATAATTATTTAAGAAACCTCTCCATCACCTGATACAACTCCCTCGGGCCGAACGGCTTCACCAGATGCGCATTCATGCCCGCGCTGAAGCTCTCCCTGATGTCATCCTCGAACACACTGGCCGTCATTGCCACGATCGGAACGTCCGCGGCCCCGCGCAGGTCAAGCTCGCGGATTGCCCGGGTCGCTGTAAGGCCGTCCATGACAGGCATGCGGATATCCATAAGGATCATGTCGAAGCTCTCACTGTCCTCGGCAAAGATATCGAGGGCTTCCTTGCCGTTCCTGGCGGTGACGACCTCCGCGCCGGTCTTCTCAATCAGCTTGTTGCCAATCTCGATGGTAAGCTTGTGATCGTCGACCAGCAGGATACGGCGGCCGTTCATGACCGGGGTCTCCGAGCTGATTCTTGTCTGCTTTGCGTAGTTCTCGCGCTGCTCGAACGGGATCGGCAGCTTCACGCGGAAAGTAATCTTTGTGTCCTGTCCCTGCCAGTTCTCCGCGCGGACCTCGCCGTCCATGGCCACTATGTAGCTCCGGGCGATGATGAGCCCGAGGCCGACTTTGTCGTTGACTGCCAGCTCCCGGCTGCTCCTCGAGGCCTCAGCATCGAAAATGGCTTCGAGGCGTTCCGGCTCTATGCCGCCGCTCGACTGCACGGACACGCTGAGGGTCGTGCTGTCCCCCTGCCTGTCAAACTCAGCGACGTTCATGATGACCGATCCGCCCGCGGGCAGATTGTAGAAAGCGTTCGCAAGCAGATTCCGAATGATCTGAGTCAGTCTGTAGCGGTCGGCCAGGACGACCGTGCTGGCCAGCCGTTCGCGCTTAACTGTAAAGTGCTGTCCATTCTCGAGAGCCTTCGGGCGGTGCTCGTTTTCGATCTCGGACAGGAATTTTCTCATATTAACTTTCTCTGGCTGAAGGACAATCTCATTGTTCTCGATCTGATACAGGTTGATAATGTCTTCCAGGATGCCGGATATGTACTCTCCGGACGTCGCTATTTCCTTAAGATATCTCTCGAGAACTTCGGGGTTGCCGAGCTCCGAGTGAGCTATTTCCGCAAGTCCTATGATAGAGTTGATTGGCGTGCGTACGTCACGGCTGAGTCTGCTGAGCAGAGATCTTTGTGCAAATGAAGCCTGCTTCTCATCCAGCAGCGCCGCCTGCAGCTTGCGCTGCTCGCTCTGCTCATTCTCAACGTAGTCTGTCAGATCCTGGACGGAGTAGCAGACAAGATCCGTAACGCCCTCAATGCGGTAGAAGGTAGCCCGGCGATGCATGTGCCTGTCGCCGCGGCCGTTGAAGCTGTAATATATGCTGTAAGCTGTGCGGGATTCGAGTTCCTTTTCCACGTTGTCGAGCGAGAACTTTTGCCGGAGCTCTGCCGAGCTCATGTCAGCTCTAATGCCGCGCAGTGTTTTGAAGAGGACGGCATCGTAGTCGTGCCACGGCACCTCCTCGAAATCTTCGGTGAATCTCAGGTCGTATATATCACAGCACTTGCGCTCAGCGATGTCGATGATGTAGACGCGTTCATAGTCATTGTCCAGGAACGTGGCAAGCATACCTTCCATGACTTTTTTCTTCATGGTTTTAACATCTATTTTTTTCATGAGGTTTCCTCCGTGTACAATACCTGTATTTTCGTTCTTATTATACCTCAGTGTGGGTGTTTTGCAAATACAGGTATGAGTGGTCGAAATTGGATTTGCAAATGCTTTACTTTACTATTCACCTTTTTTGTTTTATTCTAATATCAGCCAATTCTTTCGACTCACCACCTTAGAGAAACTTTTCTCCGTCTGAGGCCTTTTTGCCTAAACTCACCCCTGAGTGGCAGAGTCTCTCCGACTGAGAGTATTATGTCAGAACTCACTCACAAAGTGGCGGAGCCTCTCCCGCCAAGACCGTTGTTGAGTTTCCGTATCTGGAAGAAGCGGTTTCTCCGCTGAGTCGAATGGTTTTACGGAGGATGCATATGGAATACAATAATGAAATTCGGCAGGAGCTTCCACCCAGCTGCGTCGTCGGCATCGGCGCGTCGGCGGGCGGCCTTGAGGCTCTGCAGCAGTTCCTGACATTTCTGCCCGGAAACACGGGAATGTCGTTCGTCATAATTCAGCATCTTGCCCCGGACCACAAGTCGTTACTCACTGATATTTTGGGCAAATACACCTCCATGCCGGTCATCGAAGCCCGCGACGGCATGCAGGTACGGCGCAATCACATTTATATGATCCCGCCGCGCTATAATCTTGAAATCACGTCGGATATACTTCACCTGACGGAGTACAACCACACGAAGATCAATCACCCGATCGACGTCTTTTTCCGCTCACTTGCCCGGGCCTATGAGAATCGGGCTGTGGCTATCATTCTGTCCGGCACAGGTTCGGATGGTACCAATGGTATCCGCTCCATCAAAGAGCAAAACGGCGTCATCATCGTCCAGTCACCCGAGAGCGCCAAGTTCGACGGCATGCCCCGCAACGCGATTGCCACAGGGTTTGTCGATATCGTGCAGGCACCGGACGCGATCGCCCGCGAGATGGCCCACATCTCTGCCTCCCTGGTCGACGCGACGAGCAAGCTCCAGCTGACGGATGAAGATCTCCTCTCGCAGGTATTCTCGATTCTGAAGAATATCACGAATACAAATTATACCTATTATAAACAGACGACGATCCTGCGCAGGATCGAGCGCCGACTGGTGGTCACTCACAACCGGAATCTCCGGGAGTATGTGACTTACCTGAAGAATAATCCCGAGGAGGCCAGAGTCCTGGCCAAGGAAGTATTGATCGGAGTCACGAGTTTCTTCCGTGACGCTGATTATTTTGAGGTGCTCAAAGAGAGAGTCATTAAGACTCTTGTTATGAATGCGGGCCAGAGCGACCAGATCCGCGTCTGGGTCGCGGGCTGCTCCACCGGTGAGGAAGCCTACTCGATCGCCATCCTCTTTATGGAAGTCATGGAGGAGCTTGGGGAGAGACGGGATATAAAGATATTTGCGACAGACCTCGATCCCGATTCGATCGCGGCAGCCGGCAAGGGCGTCTACGGCGACAATATTATAGAAGATGTGAGTGTGCAGCGCCTGTCCCGCTACTTTGCGCGCAAGGGGAATACGTATGTGGTGAGGCATGATTTGCGGAAGATGATTGTATTTGCACAACACAACGTTTTCCAGGATCCGCCGTTCGGGAAGCTCGACCTCATCAGCTGCAGAAATCTGCTGATCTATTTCCAGACGGTGCTGCAGCGGAATCTTTTCGGCATTTTCCACATGGCGCTGAATGACCGCGGCTATCTCTTCCTCGGCCGCTCCGAATCCGTTATCAATTACGATGACGTGTTCCGCGTCCTCTGTGCAAATGAAAAAATCTTCGTCCACAACCTCGAAGGCAAAGCTCCGCCCCACGAGCGGATTTCCTACGCGATGCAGTCTCTGGACCAGAACATGATCCCGCTGGCAATCCCGAGGCAGGAGTCGGCGGCGGACACTCAGTACAAGGCCTCCGAGCTCGACCTCTCGACACTCGAAGCGATGATGCCCGCCTGTGTACTGGTCGATGAGAGAAACGAGCTCGTGCGCACTTACGGCGACTGCTCAAAAGTGCTGAACGTGCCGACGGGCGCGGTGACGCTGGATATATTTGCAATGATCCGGACTGACCTAAAAATCGCGGTCTCGACCGTGCTGCGGGAATGCCGCGAGCTGCAGGACCGCGTGGCCTATGACAAGATTCCGGTCCTGATCGATGAGAACGTAGAATATATTTCGATCGTCGCGCAGCCGATTTATGATAACCAGGCCACTCGCACTGGCTACTGCGCAGTCGCTTTCCTGCGCGGTCACCGCGAGGTCGAGAAGGATATGAAGGAATACCGGATCGACACTCAGGCTGCCCAGAGGATCGCGAGCCTCGAGCGCGAGCTGAAGGTCGCTCAGGACAATCTGCGGCGGACGGTCGGCGAGCTCGAGTCGGTCAACGCGGAGCTGCAGGCTGCAAATGAAGAGCTACTCACCGCCAATGAAGAACTCCAGTCCTCCAACGAGGAGCTCCAGTCGGTCAACGAGGAGCTCTACACTGTCAACTCCGAGTACCAGTCGAAGGTGAGCGAGCTGGCAGGCGTCAATGACGATATGGCCAATTTCCTGTCGTCCACGATGGTCGGCGTCCTTATGGTCGACCAGGATCTGAATATTCGCAAGTTCACGGAGTATATCTCCACGGAGTTCAATGTTGCCGACCAGGATGTCGGGCGCTCGCTGCGCTATATTTCCTTTAATTTCGCAACAATCGACCTGCTTGCCCTCTGCCGCGAAGTCCTTGCGACCAAGAAGCCGTCGGAGCATCTTGCCGCGTCGATCAGCGGGCAGACATACCTGATCCGTATCGCTCCGTTCCAGACAAATGAAATGTCCTACGAGCACGACGAATACGACGCCTCGGTGCGCCGGAACAGAAAGCTGCGCGGTCTCGTGCTCACATTCATCGACACGGCTATCCAGATCGATGACAAGCAGCAGATCGAGGAGATGGCGAAGGCCCTTCGGGCTGCGGTGAAGCGCGGCCACGAGAAGGAGACTTTCCTCTCCCACATGAGCCACGATATGCGTACACCGATGACGGCTATTCTGGGTCTTACTAATCTCACCCTCGAGGAACCGGATCTCACACCGGTCGTCAGAGAGAATCTTGAGAAGATCGCCTCTGCCGGACGCTATCTCACGAACCTCATCGGGGAGATCCTCGAGACCAGCCGGCTGAATGCGGGCAAGGTCGTTTCGGTGTGCCAGACTGTCAGAGAGGATGATTTGCTGGACGAGATCCACACGATCATCGAATCCCGGACGATGAATTCCGGGCAGAAGTTTGAATATTATATCCACGGCAACAAGAGCCGCTATGTCCTGATGGATACTGAGCATGTGGAGCGCATTCTGATGAATCTGCTCTCCAACGCGGTCAAGTTCACGCCCAAGGGCGGAACGATACGTTTTGCCTGCGACGTCACTTACGGGGACAACACGGTCACCCACTCCTACACGATCTCGGATACGGGTATCGGCATGTCGGAGGATTTCCAGAATCGGATGTTCCTGCCATTTGAACAGGAGGTGACTGATGCCGGGCTGAGAGAGGGGACCGGCCTTGGACTGTATATATGCAAAAGCCTCGTCGACCTGCTCGGCGGCACGATTTCCTGCAGATCGAAGCTCGGCGAAGGAACAGAGTTCAGGATCATTCTCAAGTACGCGATGGCCACGGGCGAGCAGATCGCCCTGCTGAATTCAACGACCACCGCCTATGAGGACCGCCTGTTCTACGGGAAGAACATTCTGCTCGCCGAGGATACGAAGATCAACGCGGAGGTCATCATACGGCTGCTTGAGAAGAAGGGGCTGCACGTCACGCTGGCTCACGACGGCCAGGAGGCAGTGGATTTCTTCATTGAGCAGGGCGCTTTCCACTATCAGGCTATCCTGATGGATCTTATGATGCCGGTCAAGGACGGGCTTGCGGCCACGGCGGAGATCCGCTCGAGCGGCACGGCGGACGCGAAGACGATTCCGATCATTGCGCTGACGGCGGATGTGCAGGCCGAGACGGAGGATAAGTGCTTTGATGCAGGCATGAATACGTGCCTGACTAAGCCGATCGATTCGGAGAGGCTGTTCCAGACGTTGGCCCAGCAGATTGAGGGGGCGGGAAGATGATTCTTCTCCCGGGCGGCGTTCATCTCGCTGTCGTTGCGATTTAGCGGGCAGGGGGCTATGTTGCTCATCTCACTGTCGTTGCGATTTAGTGGGCAGGGATCTATGTTGTTCATCTCACTATCGTTGCGGTTTAGTGGGCAGGGGGCTATGTTGCTTACCTCACTATCGTTGCGATTTTTAGAAAAAACAAATATTGAGGGGTATTTAATGGCTGACATGCTTGATGTGTTAGAAGATTGGGGATGTGATATCGAGGAGGGGCTGGAACGCCTTGGCGGAGATGAGGATTTTTATGAGACCCTGCTGTCCGGGTTCGTTCAGGAGAACGGCATGGGTAAGCTGGCTCAGGCTATGGAGGCCGGCGATTACCGCCGCGCGTTCGAGGCTGCCCACGGGCTGAAGGGCGATACCGGCAACCTGTCACTGACCCCTCTCTACGAGGCTGTGTGCTCGCTGGTCGAGGATCTGCGCCCGGCTTACAGCGGAGAGAGTGTCCGCTCTTGCCTGGAGGATAACTACGCGAGGGTTGTGGGGCTCTTTAATGAGTTCACTGAGAAGGTGGGGGCTTGAGTGTCGGGCTGAATGGCTTGTGATTGCTTTGGCTTGTAATTTATAAAGAGGCTGCTGCATTTATGCGGCAGTCTCTTTTATTGAATTCTTCTCTATTCTACTGAACAAGGATGATGGCGGGCAGTGGCTTTCGCTGAAATCACCTCTATTCTACTGAAAGCAAGAATGTTGGCGGACAGTCATCTTAGGTCAATGTGGCGGTTCGTGACTGCTCGAGTTGCATGGCGGGCAGTAGATTTCATTGAAATTTACTCTATTCTACTGAAAGCAAGATTGATGGCGGGTAGTCATCTTAGATCAATGCGGCGGTTCGTGACTGACCGCGTGTCATGGCGGGCAGTAGATTTCATTGAAATTTACTCTATTCTACTGAAAGCAAGAATGTTGGTGGGCAGTCATCTTAGGTCAATGCGGCGGTTCGTGACTGCCCGAGTATCATCGTGGGCAGTGGCTTTCATTGAAATTTACTCTATTCTACTGAAGGCAAGAATGATGGCGGGCAGTCATCTTAGGTCAATGTGGCGGTTCGTGACTGACCGAGTGTCATGGCGGGCAGTAGCTTTCATTGAAATTTACTCTATTCTACCGAAAGCAAGATTGATGGCGGGCAGTCATCATAGGTCAATGCGGCGGTTCGTGACTGCCCGAGTGTCATGGCGGGCAGTGGCTTTCATTGAAATTTACTCTGATCTACTGAAGGCAAGAATGATGGCGGGCAGTCATCATAGGTCAATGCGGCGGTTTGTGACTGCCCGGGTATCATGGTGGGCAGTAGCTTTCGCTGAAATCACCTCTGATCTACTGAAAGCAAGATTGATGGCGGGCAGTCATCTTAAGTCAAAGCGGCGGTTCGTGACTGCCCGCATGTCAGGGTGGGCAGTAGCTTTCATTGAAATTTACTCTATTCTACTGAAAGCAAGATTGATGGCGGACAGTCATCTTAGGTCAATGCGGCGGTTCGTGACTGCCCACGTGTCATGGTGGGCAGTAGCTTTCGCTGAAACCACCTCTGTTCTACTGAAAACGAAAATCTGATTTAAGAAAGTCATACAGTCATCGAATACCATACTCAATAAAGGTGACTGCTTCTGAACTACATTTTTTCATTATCATTCAGCTGATTAAGCTTAAAACGATCTTGCGTGACTGCCTAAGGCACTTGATTTGACCCTTGTATAGCACTGCACATGCGTATTGTTTTGCAAAATATACTGCCTATTCTCGTTTTGGCAGTCGAGCACACATCCGCATAAAAAAAGAGACTGCCTACTCATCTAAACTATCTTTGTCAAGAGTTCAGAATGATGAGACAATCTCTTTTGTGTTTTCAATAAGTTCAATGTGCGTGACGGCACATTGCTTCCGAGTTATGTTGCTGCCTTTGCTCCTGTTGGGTTTCATCAGCTCCCCACAAAAATCCTCACAGCGTCCTCAGCCGTCACCCGCTTGTCAATTATATAAAGAAGCAGCTCATCAAGCTCTCTGCGTTTCGGATCGGACATGAGCACAAAGTCAGCCCGCTGAATCTCATCTGAAGCAGCCATTGTGATTTCATCGAATCCCCGCCTGTTCTTACGGTAGGCCTGTGACTCGTACACCGTGCGGTATGGTGAGAGCCCGCCGACAGATTCCAGAAACTCAGAACACACATCGTCCCTGAGCAGATACTCAGCAAAAGCTGCCGCTCCGGCGTTCCTCTCATCTCCCTGGTCAAAGAAGATCATCCCACTGGTATCAACCCAATATATGGCATCCTCGCAATCCATGATCCAGGGAATTGTCCCCACATCAAAAGTCACACCCGCTGTAGCCATCTCATAATCTTCCGGAGTTCCGGCAAATGCTGCAACAGCGCCCGTAGCAAAATCCAGTGCCGGAGACGCCTCATGCTGAACCATCCTGAAGTATCCTGCTTCGCAGTTTCCCGCAAAGAATTGAAGAACTTCAGCATCCGTCATTGTTTGCTGAAGGTCGCTGTTATCAGCGCTTCCCGGTGCTGTTTGCGTACTTGTATTGCCGGCCTGTGTGCTTGCATCACCTGTTTGGACGCCAGTATTGCCAGCCTGATCTCCTGAGTTGCCAGTTTGCGCACCTGCTTCGCCAATCTGCGTGCCCACATCGCCAGCCTCTGCACCGCTCTCACTCCCGCTCTCAGACTGAACCGCCAGCGCTTCCTGCTCCCTCATCATGGCGACGACATCACCTTCAAGATCATAAGGAAGATAGCCCGGTGTCCTGTACTTTGCATAGATATTCAAACTATTGTCTCTCAGCTGTGAAAATGTCTGCGGAAGGGACAAACCTAACCCATCATACACCGTCTTATTATAATAAAGAACTGGTGCAGTCACTGAGACAGGCAGATAAAAGATTCCACGCTCCTCGTCGCACACTGTTTCATACATGTGCTCAGGAAGTGAATCGATGATACTGTACAGCGAGTTCTTTCCCGACTCACTGCTCTTGCAAGTACGAAGGTCCAGTCGTCGGTAGTCCGAGGCATACGCTGCTGCCATGTTGTCATCTGTAAAAACCACGGAAGCTGTCAGTGATCCAACACGCTGACCACTGTCAGGCGACAGGTCCTCGCTATTCTCTGTCCCACCGGCTTCTTCCGACTGGCTCTCAGCACTTTCTGTTCCATCAACTTCATCCGTCATGCTCTCGGCACTTTGCGGGTCGCCGGCCAACTCTTGGAGGTTAACCCCCGTACTCCCCACAGATGCCACATAGATATCCTGGGATTCGTTAAACCCATACGTAGCTTTGCGGATCGCATCTCCAAGCACTTCGTCGCCATCATACTCGATTTCAATCTGAATTTTCTCTATTGCCTCAACTGTCGATTCATCCGGCACCGCCGCAGGCTCACTCCCGCTGCCGCAGCCGGATGCAAGGATCATCACCGCCATGCATATCGCTGCGGCTCGTCGAATTATTTTCTTCATATTTTATTCTCCGTCTTGCTAGTTTAACAAGTGCCCACAAACCAAAGGCAACTATTTTCCATTGAAAATCCAAAATCTGTTGCCTTTCATGATCTGTCGGACATGCGCCCTCAGACCAAAGGCAACTTTTTTCCATTGAAAATCCAAAATCTGTTGCCTCTCATGATTCGTGGAACATGCGCCCTCAGACCAAAGGCAGCTATTTTCCCATGAAATCCAAAATTCGTTGCCTTTCATGATTCGTAGATCATGAGCCCATGGGCCATTGAAGCATTAATTCCATATGCCCACAGGCCAAGGCAGCTATTATCACACTGCCACGTACATTTTAATTGTGTAAGGAACGAAACTCAATCCGCTATTGCACTTTTATCTCCATTTTTTTACAATTAATTATGTATGCGCGAGAACATGCCAGCATATACCTCACACTAAATGCTGGCAAGCCTGTGTTTCCGACCGAAGCGAAGAGGAGTCCGCAGGTATCAATCAGCATCGGAGGACAATTTCAAATGAGCCTAATTTATTGCATAGAAGACGATTCCAGCATCCGCGAACTGGTCACATACACACTCGAGACGACCGGCTTCTCTGCCCGCGGCTTTGAAGACGGCAGCTCCTTCTACAAAGCCATCGAGGAGGACGATCTCCCTGATCTCATCCTTATTGACATCATGTTGCCCGGGGTCGACGGCATGGAAATCCTTCATCAAATCAAGAAACAGGCGGAGACCCAAAAAATCCCGGTCATCATGCTGACAGCCAAAGGCGCCGAATATGACAAGGTCATGGCTCTCGATATGGGAGCTGATGACTATGTCACTAAACCTTTCGGCATGATGGAGCTCATATCCAGGATTCGCGCGGTTCTTCGCAGGACCACCGTGGAGAAAGAGTCGGACAGCAGCCTCCGTTACGGCCGCTTTGAGCTTAATGAGATGAAGCATTCCTTCCATCTTAACGGCAAAGCAATCGACCTGACCAACAAAGAATTTGAGCTGATGAAGCGGCTCCTCAGCAATCCAGAAATTGTTATCCCGAGATCTTCTCTGATAGATGAGATCTGGGGGCACGACTTCTCAGGCGAATCCCGCACGCTCGATGTGCATATTGCGACTCTTCGCCAAAAGCTCGGCGAAGCCGGTGACTGCATTGAGACCGTCCGAGGCATCGGATATCGCATGCGCTCAAAGCAGAGAAGAAGAAATCATGAGAAAGCGAATCCGAACTTCTAAGAAAATATATCATGAGAAAATGAATCCGAACTTCTAAGAAAAATAGATCATGAGAAAAAGAATTCGAACTTCTATATTGATACATATTATGCTGACGGTCGTGGTGGCATTTTCAATCATGATCGGCGAGATCTACCATGAAGGCCGGTCGAACATGCAGCGGGAGATCGCCCAGGAGGCCGAATACCTCTCCGACTGCATCAATCACTTCGGCGGAAGCTATATCGAGCAGCTCGGCAACCTGCAAAATACGACGCGTGCAACGCTGATCAGCCCCGACGGCCAGGTTCTCTACGATTCAGTGGAGGACGAGATCACTCTTGAGGATCACAGCAAGCGTCCGGAGATTATCGACGCTTTGGCCTATGGCACCGGCACCGACCTGAGAAGCTCCGACAGCGTCAAGGTGCAGCGGTTCTATTATGCCAAGCGTCTCGATGACGGAAACATTTTGCGTCTGTCAAAGGAGATGGATAGCATTTTCATCATCGCGCTGAGCCTGTCTCCGCTGGTCATTCTGATGACCATTGTCATTACTTTTATAGCGATATTGAGTTCCCGTCGGGAGGCCGACCGCCTGGTCCGCCCGATCAACGATCTGGATCTGAACGATCCGCTGAAGAACGAGGTCTACGAGGAGCTCCAGCCCCTCCTGCTGCGCATCGACCGGCAGAATAAGGAGACGGCGGCCAATGAGAACCTGCGCAAAGAGTTTTCTGCAAATGTCTCCCACGAACTCAAGACCCCTCTCACCTCCATCTCCGGTTACGCGGAAATCATGAAGGAAGGGTTGGTCCGCGAGGAGGACATACCGAAGTTTTCCGAAAAGATTTACCGGGAAGCCCAGCGGCTGATGCGGCTGATCGACGACACAATTCGACTCTCAAAGCTCGATGAGAATGAAATCTATGCCAGTAAGGAACAGCTTGATCTCTATGATATTGCAAATGCAGTCTGCGACCGCCTCTCCGATGAAGCCCAGCGCCGAAATGTGCGCATAACAATGTCCGGCAGTCATGAATCTGTACTGGGAATCAGGCAGCCGCTGGATGAGATGGTGTATAACATTTGCGAAAACGCTATCAAGTATAATAAGGAAAATGGAAAAGTAGACGTCTGGGTCGGCCGAGTCGACGGCGTCGTGACCCTGCGAGTGAAAGATACCGGCATCGGCATACCCGAGTCGGAGCAGGAGCGCGCGTTCGAGCGCTTCTACCGCGTCGACAAGAGCCACTCAAAAGAGACCGGCGGAACCGGTCTCGGGCTTTCGATCGTGAAGCACAGCGCTATGCTTCATGGGGCTGTGATTGACATGGAGAGCAAGGTTGGCGTGGGGACGGTGATGACGGTTTCATTTGTGAACGGTGAGGCTGCTGAGTAAACTTCAACTGCCCTCGCTCAATTTGAATACAAGTCTCACCGGGTTATGGTCTGAATACTCGAACCCGGTGTCTACTGTCTCATAGGACACCTGCTCAACATTGTCCGAGATAATGAAGCCATCCAGCACATATGTCACCATGTCGGGCTTCATCTCGGTCTCCGCACTACGGCAGGTGGGTGCAAGTGCGGCTTTTTCTTCATTTGTAAGATAATCCAGACATATGTGCAGCCCCTCAGGAATATATGACCTCGGGAACGGATACGCCCAGCTTTCGACATCAGTCGAACTATCATCCGCGACAAGATCGTGATTAAAATCTCCACCGCAAATCACATAATTTCCCTTGTCAACCTCTTCTTTCATGTCCTGAAGAAGCATTATCTTCTGGCCCTCGCGCACCTCAGCGGAATTGCCGTAGGCTGACATGTGGACGGCATAGACCACAAGCTCCCGTCCGTTTTCGACCGGGATCTTGGCAACCGAATAACATCTGTCCAGATCTAAGATTTTCGAAAAGCCCTCGGAAATTGGAAAGCTGCGGCGCACAGCAGATGTGATCGGGAATTTCGAGAAGGTCCCGATTCCTGCCAGCGTCTTGCCGTGCGGCTGAGTCAGGGGATAGAACAGGAAGGCTGAATCATAGTTGACCGCAAACACATAGTTCTCATAAGCCAGGTCTCTCGCAAAGTAATCCAGCTCCGGCACATGATAACTTCTGGTGGCGTTCAGGTCTATTTCTTCTATTAAAGAGATATCCGGATCGATGTCCAGCAGGGTTTTTATACATCCCCCGATTGTTTCTATCACGCTGTCCTTGCTCTTAGCCCAGGAGGATTTGCCGCCATCCATGAAGAAGCTGTAGTCCGGCGTGTAGGCTCCAAAGCCTACATTGTAGGTGACGATGGAGTATTCGGTGTTGGTTTTGGCTGTATCTGCAGTATTGTTGGTGCTGTTAGCAGCGCCGGAAGTGGTGCCATTGGTTGCGTCGTCAGTGATCCCCTCATTCTTATTCATGACCGTGAGTTCCTGCTTGTCTTCTATTCTGTGGTAGGACACGAATACATAGACAGCATAGGCGGCACACACCAGAATAAGCAGACCAAGAATAACAGCAATCGCTTTAAAAAGCCGCTGTCCCAATGATTTGTTGTTTGTTTTAGGCTGCATAGTCTTTCCCCGTCTTCAGCTTGGTTGCTTCATCTTCAGTTCATGAAGCAGATATCACCGATATGATTTATGTAACCATTATAAATGTAGTATAAACAGCTAAACAACATAAGATTAGCTAAGACTTACTGCTATAAAGTCACTGCCATCATCTCGTTGAAACCAGCCAGGTCCAAAGGCACCCCCCGCTTCTCCTTGCACCGCACGAAAAATCAGCATATAATAACATCAAATCTGCATAAAATCTTCGAGGAGAAATGACATGTCCAGTGATATAAATGACATCAATCGCTCAATAGACAATATAAGGAAAGAAATGCTCAAAGACTTCTTCGGGGGCAATCAGGATCTGATGAACAGTACAATTAAAACCAGCAGTACTGACGGAAAATCCTCAAAGACCACGATGACAAAAAAGCCTCAAGGAGGCGCTGCTCCCGCGCAGGGAAAACCTGCTTCCCAGAGCGGAGCTGCCGGAAAGCAGGGAGCTGCAAATGACACCGGCGCCGCAACCTCCGAAACCACTGCCAAAGCGGATGAAGACAAATTCGCCAAGGCGACCGGTCCCCAGAAAAAGCCCAAGCAGGCAAAACCCGAGAAGACCGGCATGGACGATCTGAATGAGCTTGTCGGTCTCGACGCGGTCAAAAAGGATGTCAAGGAGCTCGTGAACCTGGTCAAGACCCAGAAGCTTCGTGAGGAGCGCGGAATGAAAACAGTTCCCGTGTCTCTGCACCTTGTGTTCTCCGGCAACCCGGGAACCGGCAAGACCACCGTCGCCCGAATTCTCGCCAAACTCTACAAAGAGATCGGCGTTCTTTCAAATGGTCAGCTTGTAGAGGTCGACCGCTCCGGGCTCGTCGCGGGGTTCGTCGGCCAGACAGCCATCAAGACTCAGGACAAGATCCAGGAAGCCATGGGCGGAATCCTCTTCATCGACGAAGCCTACACCCTGAACAAAGAGGGGGCTGACTACGGTCAGGAGGCCATCGACACGATCCTCAAGGCAATGGAGGACAACCGCAAGGATCTTGTCGTCATCGTTGCGGGCTACACCGAGCTCATGAAGAAATTTGTTGAGAGCAATCCGGGTCTCAAGTCCCGTTTCAACAAGTACATCGAGTTCCCGGACTATACTGCGGATGAGCTGATTTCAATATTTGAGCTCAACATGCGTAAATACAACTACACCTACAGCTACGAGGCAAAGCTTGCAATCGAGAAGATGATCCGTGAACGCGAAGCCCACAAGGGCGAGAATTTTGCAAATGCCCGCGACGTCCGCAACCTCTTCGAAAGCATTATCACAAATCAGGCGACACGCGTCGCTGAGATGAAGGACCCGAGCGAGAATGATATTACGACGATCATGACGCCGGATCTTAAGGAGCTTTGATTTTCACGCATCGGGGATGGTTCCTTTCACTAAACTCTGATTGCGAAGTTGCATGTGTCGATGTACCCTGCACTAATTGTAAAGCCCCATAGGTTTTTAGACACGTCTCTAACAGCGGAATCACATGGAAACATTAAGAAATATTAAGAATCGACAACGAAGCCAGTGTCTCGCTACGAGGCGGAATCTTTCTGATGCTGAGAGGGCGGCATATTCACATGCAGTCTGCCAAACTCTCACGACTTTGGAACCGGCAATCCGCGCAGAGACTATCTTTTCCTACATGGCAACCTGGGATGAAGTGGACCTAAGAAGGTTTCATGAGTGGGCAGCCTCTCGCGGGAAGCGGGTCTGCTGGCCGGTCACATATCCGCACGGGCTCATGGAGGCTGCGATGCCGGACGCATCCGATGCATTTGTAAAAGGAAAGTTCGATATCTTAAGCCCCGACCCAAAAAGGTCACGAATCATCCGACCGGAAGAGATCGATGTCGTGCTCGTTCCCTGCGTCGGCTTCGACGAAGCCGGTAACAGGCTCGGTCACGGGGGCGGCTATTACGATCGCTATCTTTTGAGGTGTCCGCGGGCGGTAAAAATCCTTGTGGCTTTCGAGGCTCAGAAGTTAGATGCGGTGTGTGCGGGCGAGAACGATGTCACTATGGACATCATTGTGACAGAGTCACGTTTCGGGGACGGTTATTCTCACTGAATTATTTTCACGCATTGAGGACGGTTCGTTTCACTAAAGGATTTTCACGCATTTGGGACAGATCTTTTCACTAAAGGATTCCCACGCATTTGGCTCGGTTCTTCCGCGGCATAGATCAAAAACGCCATCTTATGAAGTGCAGCCCTACGTGCGAGCGGTATAATGCGAACTTTACGCGCCATACCGGGTTTGTGGCACAAAAAAACTGCTCCAAGTCACAGGGACATCACAATTTCCATGTACTATAAGAGCGGTGTTGTAATCCGAATTCAAGTCTCGCTCGCGAGACTTGGCGCGGGATTCGGGTCAGCGTGAGCTGACATAATTCCAAACCGAATCCCTGCGGTCTCCGCTTCGCTACGGTCGGCGCAAAGCGAACGTCCACTTGACGTTCTGCGCCCTCGCGGAGCGTTTATCTCAGTGGGGGATTGTAACCCGCCACTGAGACGAGCAGGATATTGATTTACCCACCGCTTGCAGAAGGGGGGTCTTCCCCCACTGAGATAAAAAAACTGCATGACTGCAGCTATTGAAATACGAAATTAAGATACAATCCAAAACTCATTGGATTAAGCACAGGAGGTATAAAATTGGCAACTATTGAATATGTAACAGACGATATGACCATCGGTGAAGCAATCAGCAGATATCCAATTGCTGCCCGCGCCCTCATGGAGTGCGGCATGGGCTGCATAAACTGCCCCAGCGCTCAGATGGAGACGATTGTGGAAGCGGCAGAGGTCCACGGGCTTGTTCCGGATTTGATTAAAAAATATGTCAACTTCAGAATCGCCACCGTTGAGGAGATGCAGGCAAATGCAAACGCGGAGAGTGACGCCTCAGACACCGATGCAGAATAAAGTCCGCAGGGTCTCCTCTCTGTCAAGGACGACGTTCTTTTGTCTATGAAGCGCAGCAGGGTACCTCGTCCATAGGTGCTGCCGCACCGTATGCACGTCGTTCTTTTGTCTATGAAGGTCAGCAGGATACCACGTCCATAGGTGCTGCCGCACCGCATGCCAGACTTGGAAAAGAAAGGAATCAGTATGAATTTTATCAGAAAAAATGCCAGTGAATTTCAGCAGGGCTACACCGGGTTTTATTTGAAACCGGCGGTCTGTCCGCACTGCGGAACGGGGACGGATGCGGTGTCGACGGCGCGGGAGGTATTTGCATTTTCTGCAAATGCCAACCTCCTCCTCTCCTCCGTCAAATGCACCAGCTGCAGCAAAACTTTCTTTTTTGCAAATCTCCGCGAATCCGGCAACACAGACGCCGAAGTCGTCTGCATCTATCCGAGCCTCGCAAAGGAGTATACAAATGACACTCTGGAGAAAATTTCTCCCCGCTTTATCGCCATGTACAATCAGTCGCTGCGCTCAGAGAAGGCAGGCGACACTGAGCTTGCAGCCCTCGGCTACTGCTCCGCCCTCGAGACTCTGGTCAAGGATTACGCGCTGAGCGAACTTGGCAAGCCGGCGGAGGAGGTCGTCACCAAGCAGCTTTTTGACGCGATCTCCGATTACCTGCTGCAGAAGGATTTGATCAACACGCCGGATCTGCGCAGGATTCTCGGCGACAACTATACGCACTATGAGGAGAAGTATCCGGAGCAGGATCTGCTGATCCTGAAGGGTTATATGGAAATCTTCCTCAAGCAGATTGAGATGCAGTATCTCATCAAACATATGGGAGCGATTTGATCAGCTTAGGGCGTCAAAGCTGTCAGGGATCATCTGATCTGCTTGGAACGTCTAAGCTGTCAGGGGTCATCTGATCTGCTTGGAACGTCTAAGCTGTCAGGGATCATCTGATTCGCCTGGAACTATCTAATCTGTACAATCTGTCTTCCCATACGGGAAAGAAAATTAAAGAATTTATCCGGCAGCCCGGCATCACCGCTCAGAACCAGCGTCTCACCGGTGCGGAGGACCAGCCCCTGAACAAGGGCCGCTTCCTCTGCCCTGGTTCTGTGCTTATGCGGGCTGCCGGTTTTGTTTTCGCTCTCATCTCGGCGCGGACCGCCAATCTCATTTTTCCAAGCCTCATAGGCTTCCTCAAAAAGTCCATGCCGAATCTCGCCCGTCGCCGGGTCCAGCCACGCGACCCTGATTTTTTCCTCTGTGTATGTTCTGATTACAGCCTCCGTGTACTCACCGTGAGCACCGACATAGTAGCAGGGTCCCTTGACTGACTCCTGCGATTCCGCATAGCAACACGTGTCTTGAGCACACTCCTGCGATCCGACATTGCAGTCGTCTCCCGGATCAGCCACCCACGACCTGACATCAAGAAATCTCAACGTTCCGAACTGGTCCGCCGCAATCCTCGAAATCCTGACCACGCTCGGCAGCACCTCCTCAAAGCTTGCGCCGTCCTGAACTCCGTCCGACACGATATCAAGAACCGCAAGGTTCCGCATCCGGACGTTGCACCCTTTCGCGCGCCCACTCGTCCTTACGCCGCGAATGTCCGGCAGGTCGTCCCAGTAAAGGTCATAGTTCGTGCCGTTTTTGTACAGCACCAGTTCGAAAAAGCTCGTTATGTCATCATCCCACACTCTCTCGCACCGTATGCTGATCAACTGATATGAGAGAATGTTGTCGCCGCTCTTTTCTGCAAATGAGGTTTCTATCCCAAGAGCGAACCTTTTGACATTTGCAAATTTCTCTCCAAAAAGCCTGCACAGCTCACGGAAATCGTCCGCTCCGGCCCGCTTTCTGTCCGCATACAGAGGACGGGTCTTTTTCGCCTGCTTCGCACCGGCAGCGCTGGTCCTGCCCCGTTCTGCATCAGCGACGTTATTCCCGTCCGACCCTGCAGCACCATGATCGCTCCTATCAGGTGAGCCAGCATCCTCCACCGGATTCTCCGGATTCTCAATCACGAACTCGGCCCCGCACGAGCAGTAGGAGCTGTCCTCATGAAGGCACTTTGCAAATGTCCCCCCGTCAAACACCTTCCCCCTCACCGCAAGCCTTCCGGTTCCAAAGCTGCTCTCACCCGGCCGCGTCACATTCTGCCAGTCGTATGCGTATCCCGGCAGTAAGCTCTGACTAAGCGCGAGCAACATAGTAAGCAGCGAGGCACCCCCGCTGCTCACGTCCACCCTGTGGAATTTTTTCAATTGTAGCTGCAGGGAATCGATGTCCCCAAACTTATCTATACTGATGCTACTGATCATAATATTATGTATACCATGTCAAAGATATGGCTGGTACATTCCCAAGTCATAGCTCTCCACTGCAGTCAGCTCAAATATTCAGAGATATGTTACCGCCAGCTGCTCTCCTGACTGCTCTCAAATTTAAGAGATCCCAATCAGCGAGATTCCTTTGGAGCGGCCGCCGTTGATGTCGGATAACATTTGCTCAATCGACTTGCACGGACCGACCACGGTGCCATCGCAATAGACATTGTGCGCGTAATATCCGTCCTTCTCACGAGTCACGCAGACTGTGTGGACCTTCTGCATGATGTCCTCACCGTCATTGTACAGGGTCAGGATCGACACATCGTTGACCGCCGCAACACTGTCGAACAGCTCCTCATGGGTCACCAGTTCTGTCTCGTATCCGCACTCCTCAAAGAACTCCGAGATTGCCTTAGGTGCCGTCCCGAAACCGCCGAGCAGGATCATGCCATCCCTCTCAAAGCGCTCGATGAGCTTCGGGTAATTGACCGGGCGCCCGGTGAGTGCCCTGAGCGCGTTCCCGGCTGCAAATACCTCGCACCCCGCATACGCCATCGTCACCTTCCCGAATTTCATGTCAGTGTAATTTCTCTGGTCTTCGACGAGTCCGTGCGCCCGCCGGATGGAATCCCGGTGGTTCCTGATTGCAAATCTATTATTCGCGTAGTTCGATCTCAGCAGTCCATGCATATTTTTCTCCCCTCTGCGCATCGCGTCAAGAGTCCCAAGAACTGTGCGGTTCCCTACATGTCTGGGTATGAATCCTTTTATCATTTTCAACCTCTGTCGATAAGAAGTGTCCGTTTCAAACACTTGCTTACATCTCCCTGCTGCCTGCTTTCGTATTCTGTCGATATCTGCTTCTGTATAACGCAGCTGCCTGTTCTTATTCTGCCGATATCTGCTTCTGCAGCACGCAGCTGCCTGTTCTTATTCTGCCGGTTTATACGCAGGCATCAGCTGCAGCTTGTGCAAATTCAGCCTGTGCATTCTGTCAATCTTTGCCTTGGTTGCCTCATCCTCACACTCACCGGTCAGAATATAGTGATCGAGCACTGCGTACGTGAAGCCAATCTTGTCCTCATCCGTCATTCCGGACAAGCCATCGCTCGGAGCCTTCTTCGTCAATCTCTCCGGGATACCCAGCACCTCGCCGATCTGGATGACTTCATGGACCAGAAGGTTGGACAGCGGGCTGAAGTCGCCGGCTGCATCGCCGAACTTTGTCGAGTAGCCGATGAAGTCTTCGGAACGGTTGCAGGTGTTGGCAACACGGCCGCCGTTCGGGCAGGCCTGCCCGATGGCATACAGTGTGCTCATGCGAAGGCGCGGAGGAAGGTTGATCTCAGAGTCACGGGACAGCTTTGTGATGCCGCCGGGCTGCTCAGCCGCGAGGGCTTCGTTGATCGCGCCGAACATTCCATCAAATCCTGCCTTGATGTTGACTGTAACGTTCGGAATTCCGAGCAGATCAACAATTTCCTGCGAATCGCTGATGTCACTCTGAATCCCGTTGGGCATCATGACGCCGATGACCCGATCTTTTCCGAGCGCTTCTTTAAGGAGCGCAGCCGTTACGCTCGAGTCTTTGCCTCCGGAGATGCCGACGATGGCGCTGCAGGTGGGACCATTTGCAGCAAAATAATCACGGATCCACTGTACAATTTCATCTTTAGTCTTTACCGGGTCTTTTAACATAGTTCCCTCCTAGTGTGATTTGTTCATCTGAACATTTCCATATCAATGTTTTCTCAGGGGAAAATCCCCATTAATGTATCTATGAAGCGTAGCAGCAGAGTACCACGTCCATAGGCGCCGCACACATAATTACAAGCCGAAAACCCTATGGACCACATCAACGATCCCGTCGTGGTCATTGTCTCCTACGACCAGGTCGCAGATTTCCTTGACTTCCGGTCTGGCATTTCCCATCGCGACGGAAAGTCCTGCAAATCCCAACACCTCCAAATCATTCTCCGCATCCCCCACGGCAACGGTCTCCTCGGGTGAAATGTGCAAGTACTCGCAGAGGCGTCTGAGTCCCAGCTCCTTCGTCGTCCCCTTAGGTGAGACTTCGAGAGCTGTCTTCTCGGAGTAGACGAGCTGCACATCCTCCTTTTCTAATATGCTGCGTGAGACCACGCGGTCCTCAGGCCGGCGGTGGTACATGCAGACTTTCAAAACTTCATAGCTGTGGTCCGTGATGTAGGAGTCGAAGTCGGTGGTGTGGAGGCAGACATTTGCAAACATAGGCTGGTAAACCCCCATCGAATACTCCGCCATCCGCGGGATGTCGGACGGGTCGACGACCGAGCCGGTGATGGTGTGCAGATGGAACATGCCGTTCGCTTTCCGCGTGAGCTCCAGGGCCCGGCGGACGTACCGCTCGTCCAGAGTGATCGTGTAAATCGGGTGAGCGAAGTCATGCGTGTCATACAGAATCGTGCCGCTGTTCAGGATTGCATACCGAACTCCGGTCAGCTGTTCATCGTATTCGCGAATTTCCGCGATGTTGCGGCCTGTGCACAGGGCAATCTTGACGCCGGTCTCCGAAAGGCGCGTGAGCCATCGGGCGGTCTCATCCGATATTTTCTTGTTTGAATTCAGGAGGGTGCCGTCCATGTCGAGGGCAAGGAGTTTGTATTTATTCATGTGGTTTTGTGAGGCAGAGACCTGCCTGGTTCTTCTATTATTCATGTGTTTCCTGGTACTTTTCGAGTATAACAAAAAAATCCGGGGTGGTAAATGCATACTGAAGAAAACGGCGCTTTGCGCATTGCAATCACACCTTCGCCCGGCGCTCCCGCTCTGTTCCATGACTTGTTTTACGCGCGTATGGCTTCATTGGGGCTTTTCGCGCGTAGCTCGAATCCTGTCCGCCTTAGACCCAGACATGCTTTACCCGCGAAAAAAGTTAACTCAGGAAGTTTCAATGATTATCAAGAAAGTATGACGCTTCGTCCTCAGATATGTTATTATTGTATATTAGTACACTATTATCAAATTACAGAGGAATATAGTGATGGATAACGAGACAAGACCAAAGAAGCGGCCTGCAAGTCAGGACACGCTTCCTGATACAGAAAAGGTCGCCGGCAGCTCCTCTAAAAAGCGCAGGACATCAGACGGCACCGCGAAAAGAAGACGCTCAAGCGCTGAAACACAGAGTGTGGGTCGCAGCTCAGCAGGCAGCTCAAGCTCAACAAAAAGAAGACGTGCAAGCACTGAGCCACTGAGTGAAGGTCGCAGCTCTACCGACAGCTCGATAAAAAGGTCAGCCGATAGCCCGGTTAATAGTTCTACCAGCAACTCATCAAGAAAGCGCCGCAGCCGAACGGCCACTGCGTCGGATCGAGAACTCAACACAAGACACCAGACTTCATCTGATCCGGAGCAGGAAATCAAGACCGGTAGCAGAGCTGCATCCGGGCCGGATCCGGAAGCCAGAGCAAGCCGCAAGGCCTCCGGCCGCAGCAAGAACCGCATCCCCCTCCCGACCGAATCCACTGATCCTGAATTCGATCAGGAGCGCCGTGACCGCGCGCGCCGCCGCAAGAAAGCGCAGATGCGAAGAAGGCGCGAATACCGCAAGCGCCTCATTATCATTGCCGCCTGCGCAGCAGCATTCCTTTTGCTGTGCTTCGGAGTCGTGCGTCTGGTGAAGGGTCGAAAGAGTGCAAATGCCACACAGCCCGAAACCACGCAAACCGCCACTGCCGATACAATCACGACGGAATCCACTCTTGCTGCCGAGAGCTCCGCTGCCACCACTGGCGATGTTTCCGCCCCGGTCAAAGCAACCCCTGATTATGAGGAGATCAGCTTTGAGCCGCACTCCACGGACGCGACTGATCCGAGCAACATGTTCGATTACACGGGTGTAAATATCGATGGTCAGGATATTGAGGACCGCGATTCACACGTCCCGTTCTTCAATGGCGAATTCGGAGTTCCCAGTGCCTACACTGATGTCGACGGTATCGTCGGTTTCCGCGGCAACAATTTCCGAGATGACCCCACTTACGGCGCAGTCAATACGCTCACGGGTTCCATGGAAATTGCCTGGACAAGACAGACGGGCACGATGGATTCAGCAGGTCATACCTGGAGCGGCAACGGCTGGACCGGCCAGCCCCTCATGATGAAATGGCCGCGTGAAGTCAAGCAGCATATGAATATGTATGACTCCGCCAAGAACAAAGACGATCTTGTCGAAGTCATCTACGCCAGCATGGACGGCTACATCTACTTCATAGATCTCGAGACAGGCGAGCAGACACGCGACAACATGTATCTCGGTTACACCTTCAAGGGTGCCGGCGCACTGGACCCCAGAGGTTACCCGATCATGTATGTCGGCTCCGGATACAACAGTTCGGAGGGGACATCGCGCGTGTTCGTCATTAATTTGCTCGACTGTAGTGTGATGTATACGTTTGGGAATGATGATTCATTTGCACTAAGAAACCTCAGCTTCTTCGACTCCTCGGCACTGGTCGACGCGGAGACAGACACGCTGATTTATCCCGGTGAAAATGGAATCCTCTACCTCATGCACCTGAACACGAACTACGATGCCGCTGCGGGGACGCTTTCCATCGATCCTGACAATATCATCAAATGGAACTACTGGGGCACCCGCTCCTCCGATGAAAATTTCTGGCTCGGCATGGAAGACTCGTGCTGCATCTACAAGGGGTACCTGTTCGTGTGCGACAACGGCGGAATCCTGTGGTGCCTTGATCTTAAGACTCTCCGGGTCGTCTGGGCTCAGGATATTCTTGATGATTCAAATGGTTCCCCCGCTCTCTCCATCGAAAACGGCCACCTGTATCTCTATGTGAGCACCTCATTCCATCTTGGGTGGCGGAGCGAGAGCACTGCGACCGTTCCTATTTGGAAAATTGACGCTGAGACCGGCGAGGTCGTCTGGAAGACCGATTACACATGTTATTCGGAATCCGGCGTCTCAGGCGGTGTCCAGTCGACACCGGCGATCGGCAGGAATTCGCTCGACAATTACGTCTATGTGACGGTCGCAAAGACCGGTGACGAGTACGGCGGCGTGCTCACCTGCCTGAATAAAGAGACCGGCGATATCGTCTGGGAGCACAGCGCGGTGTACACATGGTCTTCACCGGTGTGCGTTTATGATTCACAGGGTAACGGCACTGTCATTTATTTCACCTTCGACGGCAAGGGCTACATGCTGGATGGCGTGACGGGCGAGGTGAAGACGGAGCTTCAGCTGACGACCGAGTGCGTTGAGGCATCGCCGGCGGTCTATAACAGCCGGTTGGTCGTGGGAACGAGAGACTGTGAGTTCTATGGGATTGATTTGAAATAAGTAGAAACATATTCAATAACACCGTGATGTTCTTGCCACGGGTCTCTATCCCATGTCAGCGGCAAGCTTCACTTTTCGAATTCATCTTAGACTTATGTCACGAGAAATCTGCGTCAAAGATTAAAAACAGAGCTTCACACGAGGGCTGCTGCACGGATTGGTGCGGCAGCCCTTTTTTCACCCCTCATTTGTCAGCCCTCATTTTGTTGAGTGGCGACGGTCATCTTGAGCTTATGCGGCGTTCAGTGACTGCCCGAGCGTTAGGCGGGCAGTCGCTATCATTGAAATCAACTTTTTTCTACCGAAAGCATGAATGAGGGCGGGCAGTCATCTTAGTTCAATGCGGCGTTCGTAACTGCCCGAGTGTCATGGAGGGCAGTCGCGTTCGCTGAAATCAACTTTTTTCTACTGAATGCATGAATGAGGGCGGGCAGTCATCTTAGTTCAATGCGGCGTTCGTAACTGCCCGGGTGGCATGGAGGGCAGTCGCTATCATTGAAATCAACTTTATTCTACTGAAAGCAAGAATGAGGGCCGGCAGTCATCTTAGTTCAGTTCGGGGCTTAAGACTGCCCGGATGTCATGGAGGGCAGTCGCTATCATTGAAATCTTCTTTATTCTACTGAATGCAAGAATAAGGGCGGGCAGTCATCTTACTTCTATTTGGCGTTCCCTACTGCCCGGATGTCATGGAGGGCAGTTGCGTTCGCTGAAACCACCTCTATTCTACTGAGAGCGAAAATCTGATATAAGACAGTCATACCGTCATCGAATATCAAACTCAATAAAAGTGACTGCTTCTAAGCTGTACATTTTTTTGAATAATAAGCTGATTTAAGTAAAAATGAATCATTGAGACTGCCTTTGCACCTTGATTTGACCCTTATATGGCACTGCACATGTGCATTATTTCACAAGATCGACTGCCGACCAAGCTTAAATGAACTGCGAACTCGCTTGATTAAATGATCCGGCATCCATAATATCCATTTTGCAATTATATTGTATTATTTATACACTTTTATTGCTATTTTAATAATATTCCTTATTGACATTTTGCGATTCCATGGCATAATTAGTAGTATAAAACATCAAAAAATCTCGTGAATCTACTGAGTAACTTTTTAAATCGAAGGGAAATTCTATGACGCTCGAAGAAATGAAAAATAAAAAGACCGAGCTCGGTCTTACAAATGAAATGATATCGCAGTCCTCCGGAATCCCCCTCAGCACTATCCAGAAGATCATGAGCGGAGCAACGAAGGCGCCAAGAAGAGTCACGCTCGAAGCGATCGAGACTGTACTGCTCACAGAGGAGCAGAAAAAGGAAAGGTCAGTTGCCAGATCCGTATCAGAGAAAAGTGGAACCAGATATGAGCCGCCCAAAGAAAGGCCTGCGTATGCTGTCAAAGAAGCTATGCCGAACTACAACGCGCTGCATAATTTTGAAAGCGACAAGCCATATGCAGTTGAAAACGACAAGCCATCGACTATAAACAAAAGCGGTGCACACGCACCGCAGACCCAGACAGAAAAGAAAAACGGCGAATACACTCTCGATGACTACTATGCCCTGCCAGATGAGCGCCGCGTCGAACTGATTGACGGTGTCTTCTATGATATGGCCGCCCCGGCTGTCATCCATCAGAAGATTCTTGGGGAGTTGTTTCTCCTGTTCCGTGAGTGCGCCGATGCCCACGAAGGCGAATGCGAAGTCTTTGTCGCTCCATGCGATGTCAGGCTGGACTGCGATAATAAGACGATGGTCCAACCTGATATCTTCATAATCTGTCATCCATATGATTTGGGTGCAAATGCTCTCGACGGAGCTCCGGACCTCACACTGGAGATCCTCTCTCCCGCCACACGAGCAAAAGACATGCTGCTCAAACTTCACAAGTATCAGAACGCCGGCGTAAAAGAATACTGGATCGTCGATCCGGACCATGACACCGTTCTGGTTTATGACCTGCGCAGCGATGATTTTTACCCGGAAAAATATGATTTTAACTCGGTCATCCCGATCCATATTTCAGAAAGCAAGTGCTCCATCGACTTCTCAAGAGTGAGTAGCGCTCTTGCGCGGGTCCGCTCCGCAAGCCGGTAAGATTCACTCAGTCCTCAGAACATACACTCTCGCCTCATACGGTCTCAGCACACGCTCTGCCCTCGTGTCAAGCATGTTGTTCTGTGAACTCTCACTCTCTGACTCCGTGCCAGGGGCGCTATCCATAGAACTTACACTCTCAGCTTCCGCATAGTTACTGAGAAGCAGCTCCCTCTCCGCCTTCTTCCAGGCTCCGGGGAACGAGAACTTTAAGTTCTTTTTTGCAAATGAACACACGACCAGCACCCTCTCCCCCTCATATGTCCTCTCATACATATAGAGCTTCGGGTGCATCGAATAATACTCTTTATAATCGCCGTATATCAGCGTCTCTGAATTCTTACGAAGCTCAAGGCACCTGCGATAAAAGTTCAGGATGCTGTCCGGATCACGGTCCTGCTCAGCCACATTAATTCTGTGATAGTTGGGGTTGACCCTGAACCACGGCTTGACGGTTGAAAAACCGGCATACTTTGTTCCGTCCCACTGCATCGGCGTCCTTGCGGAATCGCGGCTCGATACATGAATGAAGGACATGCGTCTTTTCTCGGAGGAATGCTTCCGGAAGGTCTTATACGCATTCTTCGATGAGACGTCAAGGTAGTCGTCGATCGACTTCATGCGGATATTTGTCATGCCGATCTCCTGCCCCTGATAGATGAACGGGCAGCCCTGCTGGAAAATATAGCTGGCTGCAAGGCAGGTGCCGGATTCCCTCCAGAAGTTTTTCTCATCGCCGTAGCGGCTGATAATGCGCGGATGATCATGGTTCTCAAGGTACAGGGCGTTCCATGCCTTCCCCGCAAGCTTTGTCTGCCACTTGGTATAGGCCCTCTTCAACTTCCGAAGGCTGAATTTGTGCCAGACATATTCGGTCAGGATGCAATCCGCCATCATTGTGTCGAACTGGATCATCATATCGAGGACCCGATCCTCGCCTGAAATGTAAGCGAGAGCGGTGGAGACGGGCGTCATGGGGGCTTCACCTATTTGCAGCGCATTGTACTCCCTCGCGACATCGCGGAACTCATGAAGGTACTGCATAAGATTGGGCCCGTCCTTGTAAAACGGCAGCCCGTTGATAGCCGGCAGAAACGGTATTCCGTCCGGCAGGCCTTCCTCCTTGGAAATGTAGGTAATCACGTCCTCGCGGAAGCCGTCTACACCCATGTCCAGCCAGAAACGCATGATTTCCTTGACTTCCTCGCGCACTTTCGGGTTGTCCATGTTTAGGTCCGGCTGTTTTTTTGCAAATACATGCAGATAATACTGGCCTCTCTCCTCACTGTACTCCCATGCCAGTCCTTCGAACTGGCTGTACCAGTTGTTCGGAGGCAGCTTGTTCTCACCCTTGAATCGCGGGTCGCGCCAGATGTAGTAGTCGCTGTACGGGTTATCCTTGCCCTTGCAGCTCTCGCGGAACCACATGTGCTCGTCTGATGTATGGTTGATGACCAGGTCCATGAGGACAGCAAGGCCAAGCTCGTGAGCCCGGTTCAGGACTTTTTTGAACTGGTCGAGCGTGCCGTAATCCGGATGAATGTCCCGGTAGTCCGAGATGTCATAGCCGTAGTCTGCGTTCGGCGACGGGTAAATCGGGGAGAACCAGATTCCGTCCACACCAAGCGAGGCTATATAATCCAGCTTGTCGTACACACCGTACAGGTCGCCGATTCCATCGCCGTTGCCGTCACAGAAGCTGCGTATCCATATCTGATATAATGACATTCGCCTGAAATCCCGGTCCATTTTTTGTCCCTCCAAATATGCAGCATAATGCTATTCAGCTATCGATCATTTGGCAAAAATGCAGAGAGCAAGCCAATAACAGCCGACATAATCCAAGGTTGATTCCCTTCTTGCCCTGCTCTACTGCGGATGTCACAGGCAGGACAGCACACCACCTTGGTCACATAGAATCGCAGAGGCACTCCCTATTTTAAGCGCATATTACTCACTGTCGTGCGCCATATTCTCGTAGCTCTGCAGAACCTCCTGAGACATGAAGGTCAGATTAGATTTCACCTTCTGCTCAGCTTCAGTCACAGCCTGCTGCACTTTCTCACCGGTCCCGGTCACTACCTGCTGGACTTTCTCGCCGGTCCCGCTGACGACCTGCTGCACCTTTTCGCCGGTTCCGGTGCTCACTCGTTCAAGCATATCGCTGAGCCCCTCCCCGGCCTCCTGGATATTATCCATCATTCCGATGGCTGTATCCTTGAAGTCATTGAAGAACTCTGTTCGGACTCTGCGGGCGCGGGCAGCCTCATCCATGCTGCGGGCAGCCAGTTTCACCAGATAGTCCGTAGCCTTAGTCTCGGGCTCGCGAAGGCGTCCGCAGGCCTTCTCCTCGAGGAGCCAGGCGTAACGCTCGTAAGCCTCAGCCACCGCATCGCGCCATGACATATATATTTCATCCATGGCATGCGTTCCGACATCATGCACATGATCCATCTCACCGGATAATCTAATGAGAAGATCTCCCATCGACTCTGCCGTCTCTTCAATCAGGAAGCCGTTCCTGTTATCCGTCACTCCCTCGGCGGCACAGGAATCCTTGACCAGCACGCTGGCCAGACCGCAGGCGGCTGCCTCGCGGACGACGAGTCCATTTGTATCAAATGTCGACGGGAACAGGAACAGGTCCGCTCTCGTATTCCATGCCCTGAGCGCGTCGCGGTCATAGATGGGGCCGGTGAAAATGCATTTGCCCATTCCCGGTCTGTCCCCACCGATTCCCAGTTCCTCTGCCTTTTTCTGCATGAGCTCCATGTCCGGTCCCTTTCCTATAAACACCATGCGGAAGTCGTGCCCGGCATCGGACAAAATTTTGAGCGCATCGAGAATCATGGGAATTCCCTTATAAGTGATGATACGTCCGACAAAAAGGAACACGGGAACACCGTCCGGGAGGTCATAGCCCTCTGTCACTTTCCGGACATTCTCCGCATCAACGCGCCCACGCTCAAAATCGACGCCGTTGTTCATGACATGGTAGTCACCCTTGAAACCCAGGGCTTTCAGGCTCTCTCCGGCTCCACGGCTGACGGTCCAGACATCGTCACAGGCCTCGATATTGCCGACCATGGCCTTGATCGTCTCATCCGCGACCTGACGAATCTTGAAAATCCTGCGCAGGTCAATGTCGTATTTGGTGTGGTACGTGAACACGATCGGCGCGCTCGTGCGCTCGCGGAGAAGTCTGGCGATTACATTTGAAGACGCAGGGCCATGGCTGTGAATGATATCCGGCTCGAATTCAGCCAGCTTAGATATCGCTTTTTCCTGGAGGGGGTAGCCGGTGCGGTATCCATTTGCAAATGAAGCCGTATTAAAGCTCGGATACGCCACCACCTCGTACGGATACGCAGAATAGTCGGCATCCGGATAGCGCGGAGTGCCGACGATGACCGGCGAATTGAAATCGCTCGGGAGATATTTCGCATAGTTCAAAAGTACATTGGCAACGCCGTCAAGGACAGGCGGGAATGATTCGTTGAGAAGACAGACTTTCATCAAGATTCCTTTCAAGACTTTTTCAGGCAATTGCAAAACCGGTTTTCGACTTCGCAGTGAGTTTCGCAATTACCTGAAATTTTTATACACTGGGTATGTTAACTCTGTTGTCATTCGGATACAGCTCTATCGGCTCCACCCTGTAGCAGTCTTCCTGCAGTTTTTCCTTATCGCGGAAAACAAGACACAGAAGATCACCTTCTGAATAATTCTCATTATACTTAATATCGACCCAATAAAAAATACCTTTTGTGTTTTCCAGCATAATATGATCATCCGCGACCAGCGCAACTTCAACAAACTCTCTTGTCATAACATTACCTCCGTCATTATCCTCAACATATTCCTCTGCAGGAGACTCAATAGATTCCGGTACGTTCAAATTCGCATTTACATCATATTTTCCACACCCGACAACAGCCATACTTAAAATAAACCCGAGCGCAATAGCTGGCATGATCCGCCTTGAACCGGGATGTTTGAACATATAAATCAACCCATTATACATAAATATCCGTCACCTCGATTGTAACCCCACTAAGTTCGTCCGGTTTTAAATAATACTTATCACCCCAGGATGAGACAACTAATCTACCATCGTCTGTGACTCCGGTTATTGTCATCCAATGCCCTCCGACATTCTTATGCGCAATATTCCCTTTATCATCGTAAAGATTGAAATGTTCATCAAGTACACTAATGCTTTTACCCGACTCGAGGTATGATTTCACATCTTTCGTTGAAGGCAAGGGTTCGACTTTAGAACTTACAGGAATATTTTTTTCTTTCAGATAGTGTTGCAGACGATTCTCAAAGTTCAAGTAATTTATACCTTTTGTCTGCTGCTCTACAACCGTTCTATCGCCGACCCGGTCAAGTACTGCCTGCTGAGCTGCCGGATTATATCTGGTATTGTCACCATTCTGATACAATGGCACACCGAATTCTCTTCTGAATTCATCTTCATGTCCTATATATGTCTTGAGAACGTCATTGGCATATGATGTCGAACCATATTCTTCATCAAGAAAGTATTTGTCATCTGTCTCAGCGTAAATATCGAGAAGAAGCCGGTCAAAATTGTATTCTCCGTTTTCATCGTACATTGGGAACCCAAAGTCTCTTTCAAATGCATCAGCATCGCCATGGTACTGCACAAATATCGCATTTGCCATAGACACGTAACCGCAGCCCTCACTGTTTATTTTTTCGAACAATTTTTTAATCTGACCGTCCGAATAATCTGCATACTGAGGATACGTACGTACTGCATCATAAAGAGCCTGATTACCGCCAATTGTCCACCATAAAATCTGCTTCTTTGCCTGGTTGCTAAGCATGTCCCCCTGATCTCCGCCATAGCTTCCGTGGTCGTCAAAAATTCCCGACTCCTGCGTCAGGTTTCTCACGCGCCTTACACCACCCGACGCCGGCAGAAACTCTTCTCGAATCGCTGCTTCGTATGTGACATATTCCTGGGTAATATTTTTCAAGGCTGTCCGATAACTCTTAACATTGTCAGCAAGAGACATAATCGTCCGCGCATTACTCCTTAACTTCAGACTGAGGATCTCAGACGCAAGGCTCTTCATCCTCATCCGTTTACCAATATCATACGCTGCATTGGCTGAATTCTTAATCTCATTTTCAATTGTGCTCAAATCGGGATCGATATTGGTCAATATCTGTGAATCAACTGAGAAATTCATATTTTTCCTCCGTTACATTTATGTCGTTTCTTGTAGCCAGTATAACATCTTTAAACATGGTAGGATAAACAACTGACAAAATGCATGGGAAAATGGATGAATGAAAAAAAGGCCGTCGCACGTGGCGACAGCCTCATATGAAGCATTGGGCAACTGACCTCTATCTCAGTCTTCGTCCGGCTCCGCTACTTCAAAGTTACTGTAAGAAGGTGTCTGCAGAGCATCGGCGCTCTTATCCTCTGTAGAGTAAGAAGATACTGTCACGGTGATTCCGCTGTTTCCCTGTACATAGACAGTGCCGTCCTCACCCTTAACTGTCACGTTATTTCCGTCCGCATCGACAATCTTGCCGGCGGCATAGAGCGCGTCAATCGTGCAATCCTCCGTAACTGTCCAGACTGAATCGCCGCTTACATACACATTGCAGTAACCGTCACCGCCGTTGCCGGCCCAGGTTTCGTCATCGACGAAGTATCCGGTCAAGGTGCTGCCATTTGTAAGGTAGAAATCGAGAGTGCTGATGCTGTCGTATACGATCTTGCCGGAAACATCCTGAGAGTCGCCGGTGAAAATGCACTGAGCACCATTTGCACCTGCACTGCCCCAGCCGCGCTTATTGGTGTTACCGGTCACCTGCAGGAAGAAATCGTTGTCTTCTGAGTAGTTGATGTCGACATCGGAGAGCAGAATCTCACTGGATGTATTGGTCGTGTAGAATAGGCCGCCGTTCTTGCTCGTCAGCGTGCCCCCGACCATGCTGAAGTTGCCTGTGCCGATCTCGGAGTCGCCGGACATGCTCTGGTACACAATGACATCCCAGGTAACATCGTTCTGATTGTCATCCGGCATATTGCCCGTCAGGTCACAGTCAAAAAGGCGCAGTGTGTTGAGACCTTCAATGCAGACAGCCTCCGAGCCCGTCGCTGTGAGATCAGCATCTTCAATCGTAATGTCAGCTGTCGTGTAGACTGCCGGTGAACCGGATCCGTTTGATGTATAGCTGCCACCCTCTACGACCATAGTTCCACCGCCTCTGTCGGAACGGATCGCCGCCGCGGAACCACCGTTGGTCGTGACATCGAGGTCCCATGCGTAGAGAGTTCCGCCGCCGGCTACATGGATGCCGCCCGATGCGTTCTGGTTTGTGTTGATTGTTGTGTCTTCCACATAAGCTGTGCCGTCACCGTAGGCGAATACACCTGCGCCTCCGGCTGCATCAGTTGTGATATTGGAGTCTTCGACATACAGAGTGCCGTCCTTGGCAAGAAGGGCTGCGCCTACTCCATAGAAGCTGGCGTTATCCCCGCCGGTGCTGTCGTTCGACGTTCTCGTTACGGTCGCTTTGTCAATTTTTACTTCAGCGCCGCTGTCGACAAGGACTGCATTTTCATCAGTTCCTGTTGATGTATATGTCTCGCCGCTTGTCTGAGTATTCTCGGAATATGTTGTCACAGCGGAATAATCAATGGAAGCGGCGTCGCTGCCCGGTCCTCCCATGCCGCCCGGGCCTCCCATGCCACCCGGCTGACCCATGCCGCCCTGCTGACCATTGCTGCCCGGCTGACCGTTGCTTCCCTGCTGACCCATGTCACCCGGCTTACCCATTCCATTAGGTCCCCCCATGCCATCCGGTCCGCCGTGGCCGTCTTTAAATGAGGCTTCTGCCACATTTGCAACACTTCCATCTTCGTTCAGTGTGATTGTGAGGATCATTCCCTCTGTGATTTCCTCGAGAGTAATTCCATCCAGGACAGATTCATCAATTGTATATGTCGCGGTCTCGTCGGATGCCGTGAACAGATCGGCAATATTCATCTCGCCGCGGCCTTGACCATTCGGAAGGTCCGGCGGGGTCTGACCGTCGGCGGTCGGTGCCTCGCCTTCCGGCAGCTCAGGTGGCGTCTGGCTGTTGTCTGTCGGGGCCTGACTGTCACCTGTTGGTGCCTGACCGTTGTCTGTCGGGGTCTGGCCATCCGGAAGGTCCGGCGGGGTCTGACCGTCGGTGGTCGGTGTCTGGCCATCCGGCAGCTCCGGTGGGGTCTGACCGTTATCCGTCGAGGCCTGACTGTCACCTGTTGGGGCCTGACCTTCCGGTAGCTCCGGCGGGGTCTGGCTGTTGTCTGTCGATGTCTGATTGTCATCTGTCTGGCTCTCATTACTCTGTGAATCAGTTGAATCTGATGACTTATTCTTTCCACCCTTCATATCTGATCTTGCCTGTCCATCTTCTCCCGGACCGCCATGTTTGCCGCCGAGCTCGCCAAGCGTAACATTTATTGTATTTCCAGAGACGCTGTCGACTCTGGCGGTCACTTTCGTCTCATTATCAGCCTTTACTTCAGTTGCTGACGATTCAACGTCGGTCCCTGCTGAAGCCGCAGCTGATGCTGTCGTCGCAGTTGTTGTCGTCGTTGTGCCACATGCAGCGAGTCCGGCTGTCATAGTCATTGCTATCATAAGTGCTAAATATTTCTTGTTCTTCATACTGTAGTCTATTCCTTTTCTTCATTGAGTTGCGGGATGTTTTCGAATATTTTCATATCCCGCGAGGTTTTCGGTGTCTTTAGCTGATGTTGACAATTTACATTCATTTTTTGAAGAAAGTGTGTCTCGTCTCTGAGTAAAGTATGTTCAAACATCGTCGAAAGTGTGATGACTTAGGCACTATTTTCCATTTTTCTGTTGATAAAAGAAGCTTGATCAACCACAATGAGTGCAGTCCCAATGTTTCTATGAAACGTAGCAGAGTACCACGTCCATTGGAGCTGCCTCCCCGCATGAGGGTGGACGTTCATGCTTTGCCATGAAAATGAAGTAATGGTTTTCTTTCATTTTAGTCAACTCTCTGATATAATACACATAATCGTCCGCAGCTAATCTTGCAGCAGACAAAACGCATGTCATTTTCACTTAAGCATTTCATGCAAACAAAAATCCCTTATTTCAACGCATTGCTCACATAACTGTTTTATGAAGTGATAACTGTCATTTTTATAATGGCAGAATTCTATGATTGCATTTCAAAACTAATACAAAGCTAATAATTTGCATTCAACTATTATAAAATGCCGCATTTTCATCATGCGACATCTATTATTTGACGTCGTTAGCAGGCAAAGTCAAAACAATGAGTATACAAAGGAGGACAGTAATCTTGAACACTTTATTGGATACGCTAGATAGCCGAGAAAAAAGTCTCGATTATGTAATAGGAAAAATTAATCGCAGCCGGAAAAAGATTCCTGAAGGAAGAATCAGAATTTGTTCGAGCCATGGACGGACACAGTATTATTTGCTAAAAGACAGCAACGACAAAGTCGGAGAATATATCAAGAAAAAAGATTCGGACAAAGTTCTTACAATTGCTCAAAATGAGTATAATCAGCGTGTGCTTAAGGCGGCTGCATTTGAAAAGAAATGCATACGAAGATTCAGAAATGAAATTCAGGGCAATCAAATGGAAGACCTTTATGACAAAATTGGCAAACACCGCCAGAAATTAATCACCCCAGTCAGTCTGTCTGATGAGGAATATGTCAAAAAGTGGTTGTCCGTTGAATATGATGGACAGGTTTTCATCAACACAAATGCGAATTACTATTCACGAAAGGGCGAACGCATGCGCTCAAAGTCGGAAGTAATAATTGCGGATCTTCTCGACAAATACAACGTGCCCTATCTGTACGAATTTCCTGTTGAGCTTGTAGATATAGGTACTGTACACACTGACTTCAGAACTCTGAATGTCAGAAAACGCAAAGTGATTTTGTGGGAACACTATGGAATGATGGATGATTATGACTACAGGGATGATAAAATGGTCGAGATTGAAAAATATAATATGAGTGGCTATTTTACGGGAGAGAACTTTATTTATACAATGGAAACGAGCAAGAAGAGACTTAATGTGCAGTATGTAGAAATGTTGATCAAGCATTATTGCCTTTAAATGATGTTGACATCGGGAGGTTTTGACTGATTAGATCCGATGCTGACACTGGTTATAGGTAGTATATTAGAGGCTGACAGTCGCCATTGGGTGCTGTCAGCCTTCTTTTTTAGGTGTTAATATCCTCCTTTTTGTCGGGGCTGAATCCTCCCTTTTAGGGATCGTGTTTTCCGTTAACAACGAGACAATAATCAGCTGCTAAAACATTTGGCAAGCAAGACCGGCAGTCTTGTTTATAATTCTAGATATGTACGACTGCCAAAATCTTGCAATCGAAAAGTTGGCAGTAGATTTTGAAAAATAACGCACATGTGCAGTGCTATACGAGGGTCAGATCACAGTGCACAGGCAGTCTCGCTAGCTCATTTTTAGTTAACTCAGCTTAAAACACCACTATTTTCACTGCTTAGAAGCAGTCACCTTTATCGATTTTGATAATCGGTGATGGTAAGACTGGTTTATATCAGATTTTTATCGTAAGTTGATTAGAGCTGATTTCATCGATAGCTACTGCCCGCCATACCATCCGGGCAGTCTTGAAGCGTCGCTTTGATCTATGATGACTGCCCGCCAGATTTCTTGCTTTCAGTTATTTTGAGCTGATTTCTTTGTTTGCGACTGCCCGACTCATCGCCCGGGCAGTCACCAAGCGCCGTTTTGAACTTTCATGACTGCCCGCCAGATTTCTTACTTTCAGTTATTTTGAGCTGATTTCTTTGTTTGCGACTGCCCGACTTAACTCCCGGGCAGTCACAAAGCACCGTTTTGAACTTTCATGACCGTTTGCCTTTATTCTTGCTTTCAGTTGTTTAGAGTTAATTTCACGGATTGCGACTGTACGCCATACCACCTGGGCAGTCACGATACGCCGCTTTGAACTTTGGCGACTGCCCGCCAAATTTCTTGCTTTCAGTTGATTAAAGCTGATTTTGTCGATAGCTACTGCCCGCCATACCACCCGGACAGTCACCAAGCGCCGTTTTGAACTTTGATGACTGCCCGCCAAATTTCTTGCTTTCAGTTGATTAAAGCAGGTTTCGTCGATAGCTACTGCCCGCCATACCACCCGGGCAGTCAAAAAACGCCGCATTGAACTATGATGACTGCCCGCCACGCACAAAAGAGCGGCGCCCCGCGCCGCTCTCCACAAAACCATTATATTTCAATAGTACATCACTCTGCCAATCAAGCCTCCGGCAGCTCTTTGCCAAGCCTCCTATACATGACCTTCTTGACCGCCCGGAATATATTCTCGTACCCGGTGCAGCGGCACAGATGCCCGGCCAGCAGCCGCCTCAGCTCCTCGTCGGAGTAAAGCTTGCCTGCGTTCAGGATCTCCACCGTCGTCATGATGAAGCCAGGTGTGCAGAAGCCGCACTGGATCGCGGTCTCCTCCACAAATGCCTCCTGAATATCCGAGAGCTCCCCGCCCGGACCGAGCAGGCTCTCCAGAGTCTGAATCTTCTTTCCCTCTGCCCAAATCGCAAGGTAGATGCAGGAGTTGAAGGCCTCGCCGTCGATCAGCACGTTGCATGCGCCGCACTCTCCGACCTCGCAGCCTTTCTTGACAGAAGTCATTCTGAAATCGTTCCGGAGCATGTCCGTGAGACTTGCGCGGACATCCACCATCTTCTCAACCTCTTTGCCGTTCAGATTGAAACGGACCAGCTTATACTGTGCGCTCATCAGGCTTCACCTCCCGCTCTGCGAACCGCCTCTTCGAGGCACTTTCCTGCCATCTCCACCGCGATGTGCTGGCGGAAAGCCTTGGATGATCTCCAGGAATTTCTCGGATTGATATCCGAGATGACTGATTTTGCAAATGCCTCATACAGCTCAGCCGACGGTCTCTGACCGGTCGCAAGGGCCTCCGAAGTTGGACATCGCATAGGCACAGGGCCGGCAACGCCGTAGGCAATGCGGCACCGCTCGATGATGGACTTGTCCTCGGAAAGACGGACATTGACGCTGCATCCGAGGGTGGCAATCTCCATGGCGTTCCGCATTCCATACTTGATATAGTGGCCGTATGTGTTCTCGTAGCTCTCCTTCGGGATCAGGATCGCTGTCTGAATCTCACCATTCTCCGGCTTTATGTCAACTGTTCCTGCTTTAATGTAGAAGTCCTTAATTGGAAGACGGCGAATTCCGTCTTTGCCCGTCAGCTCGATGATGGCCTCCCACGCGTGGAGCGTAGATGCCGAATCCGCGGAAGTGACGCCGTTGCAGGTGTTGCCGCCGATCGTTCCGATATTGCGGATCTGCGGAGAACCGACCTGATCGACCGCCTCGCCGAGAACATTGCAGTATTTCTGGATAATCGGGTCGCGGGTGATGTGGGAAAAACTCGTCAGCGATCCGATTCGGATATTCTCATCCTCATCAATAGTCACACCGCGCAGAGCATCAATCCCGTAGATGGAAATAAACTCCATGCCGGCCAGTCTGCCTTCGCGCAGCTGAACAAGAACGTCGGAACCTCCGGCAAGTATTTTAGCCTGCGGATGTTCAAGGCGCAAGGCCACTGCCTCCCCGACGCTCCGGGCTTCATAAAGTGCTTTCATATCATACATAAATCACACCTCCTGCCATTCGTCGTGGATCACGCCCGCTTTCACGAGTTCGGCGTAAAGGACCTGCGGGTTGATCGGAATGTGGTCGATAGCTACGCCTGTCGCCTGCTTGATTGCGTTGCGGATCGCCGGCGCGCCGGAACATGCCGGCGGCTCTCCGAGAGCCTTCGTACCGAACGGTGAGGTCGGCTCCGGGTTCTCGATGAACAGGGCTTCGAGGCGGGGATGATCCATGAAAGTTGACAGTTTGTAGTCGAGCAGGTTGTTATTGAGCGGCTTTCCGTTCCTCTCGTCGAACAGCAGCTGCTCGCTGGCACCGAAGCCGATCGCCATGGACATGCCGCCGTGGACCTGTGCTTCCGCCAGTGCCGGGTTGATCAGTCTGCCGCAGTCATGGACGTTGACCATGCGTGTGACTGTCACCTTGCACATCGGTATGTTGACCTCAACTTCTGCAAATGTGCACCCGAACGAATACGCATTATTTCTTATTGTATATGTAGACTCGGCTGTGATATGGTCACTGTTCACCGGGTCATACTGGACCGTCATGGCCAGCTCGGAGAGACTCATAAGTCTTCTGTTGTCATCCTTGCGAACGATATAACCGTCGACGATATCAAGATTAAGCGGCGCCTGCCTTGTCAGAGCCTGTGCATGCTTCAGAATCTTTTCCTTAAGCAGCGCAGCTGTCTGGCTGATGGAGAAACCTGCCATGTAGGTCTGGCGAGATGCGTAAGCGCCAAGACCCGTAGGCGTGATATCCGTATCCTGGCAGGACACGACATTAACGTCGCGGTAGCTGGCGAGGCCGATGGCTTCGGCGGTCATTTGCGCATACGCGGTATCCGCGCCCTGACCAATCTCCGTCTCGCCGCACTGCATTGTGACCGTTCCGTCGAGATTCAGCAACATGCGGTTGGACGAGGTCTCGAGCGAAATCGGGTAAACGCCCGTGTTGTACCAGAACGTTGCCAGGCCGATGCCGCGGCGGATCGGGCCGGTGTCATTTGCATACTCCGCACGCTTCTTCTCGTAATCCACGTACGCGGCGCCCTTGGCCATGCACTCGCGATAGGTGTCGTAGAAGTTCTCGTTCTTGGAGAATCCGTCCACGAAGCCCTGCGGCATGATGTTCTTATTCCTGAATTCCATCGGGTCCATGCCGACTGCCTCGGCGCAATCTTCGATATTGGACTCGTCTGCAAATGAAGCCTGCGGCATCCCATACCCCCTCATCGCGCCGGCGGTCGGGCGGTTGGTGAAGACGGTGTAGGCATCGCATTCCATATGGGCACACGGATAATGCTGGGCAAATGATCCCATCGCCTTCGCGCAGATCGAATGCCCATGGGACGCATAAGCTCCCTGGTTCGAGAAACACTCGACTTTGCGGGCGGCGATCGATCCGTCCGGGGTGAGCCAGGTCACCAGATGGATGCGCATCGCATGGCGAACTCTGTTGGATACAAATGTCTCCTCGCGCGAACAGATAATCCGGACACATCTGCCACCGACCTGTGTGCAGCACCATGCGCAGAGCGGCTCATAGAGGGCGTCCTGCTTGTTGCCGAAGCCGCCGCCGATGTAAGGCTTGATAATTCGGATGTTGCCCCACGGTCTGCCGAGTGCCTGACCGACGACGCGGCGGATGATGTGGGGGATCTGCGTCGACGAGACCACAGTCATGCGGCCATTTTCCTCGTAGGCGAAGCAGCCGTGATTTTCAATGTGACAGTGCTGGACAGTCGGAGTGTCATACCAGCCCTCAACTTTGATGAGGCCAGGCTCCTCGATCGCTTTTTTGTAATCGCCCTTCGTCATGGACGTGTGCTTCAGGATGTTGTTCGGGAATTTTTCGTGGAGCTGCGGCGCATCCGGCTCCATGGCCTTCTGCACGTCAAGAACGAACGGCAGCTCCTCATACTCTACTTTCAGCGCGCTGATACCCTGGGACGCAGACACCTCATCCTCCGCAATTACGACGGCAATGTCATCACCCCAGTAGCGGACATGCTGGTTGAGCAAATGCCTGTCAGCCACATCCTGATGCGACGGGTCCATTGACCACGGATGACCGGCTGTCGGGAACGGAATGTCCGGCACGTCAAAGCAGGTCAGGACCTTGACAACTCCGGGGATTCTCTCCGCCGCCTCCGTATCGATCTTCTTTACAAAGCCATGCGCAATTTCCGCATGTTTGATGCGCACGTAAAGTGCATCCGCCGGAATCAGATCTTCATAATACTTCGTCCTGCCGGTGACTTTATCGAAAGCATCTACTCTTACTTCACTCTTATATGCAATGCTCACGTAAGCCGCCCCCTTTCTGCCTGAGATTTCCAGGCATAGTTGTGCGATTGTTAACTATTATTGTTTCAGCACCTCATTCATACTTCCCGTCCGATATCCCATAAGGTCAAGTGTGACATATGCAAATCCATACGCCCTGAGTTCTGAACATATCCGCTGTCGGTTCTTATCTTCTATTATAACTGAAAATTCTTCCGGTAACACCTCTATTCTCGCAATATTTCCATGAATTCTTACTCTGTACTGGCCGAGTCCCATGTCGTGCAGGAGCTGCTCTGCCTTATCGACCATCATGAGCTTTTCCGCCGTGATTTCCTCTCCGTAGACAAAGCGGGAGGCAAGGCATGCGTAGGACGGCTTGCTCCAGGTCGGAAGATCCATCTGTCTTGATAAATAGCGGATCTCGGCCTTAGTAAGACCTGCGCTCCTCAGTGGACTTTCTATATGAAGTTCCGCAATCGCCTGAAGGCCGGGGCGATAGTCGCCGAGGTCGTCCATGTTGGACCCCTCCGCAAGGTATTTGAAACCCGCATCGTGGGCGGCAGACAACATCCCGGTGAAGAGGTGTTTCTTGCAGATGTAGCATCTATTTGCAGGATTCTCCCGAAAACCTTCTATTTTGAGCTCATCGGATTCGAGAATGATGTGCCTTATGCCTTCCTTCAGGCAGAAGTTGTCGGCTTCGCGGGATTCCCGCTCAGGAAAGACGCGGGACTTGACTGTGATGGCTGCGCACCGCTCACCCAGGGTGTCATGGGCGACTTTGAGCAGGAAGGTCGAGTCGACACCGCTTGAGAAAGCGATGGCAACGCTGCCAAGATTTGCAAGGTGCTCGCGAAGATACTCGAGCTTTTCGTGGGCGGTTTTCGGATTGATTGAATTTAACTGCATATAAACACCTCATATTTTCCGACTGGCGATACTCACTTGCCAGCCCTCCTGATCTGTGACGCTTGACCGTAGTAACTCCCCGCTCCTTCTTCGTTGCAACACGTGACCGCAGCGCTCACCGCTCCTCATACTGTGAGGCAGAAGACACTCCACTCTACCGGATAATTGCTCTATATTGCACAAAATAAATGCACAATTGTTACAATTTTAAGGATTCATTCATCTTCCGTTCATAATCTATGAAAAGCGGTTCGATACTTTTCACAAAACGTAAACATATTTCACACAAAACGTTAACGGTCAGCCTGTAGAATAAGGACAATCCAAAAAGAAAGAAACCGGAGACAGGCTAAGTATGCGCCTTGTCTGTCATCCGAAATTCAGGTCTCGCACGCGGGACAAAAACGCGAATTGTTCAGCATAAAACTAAGTGAGGAGGTTCACATATGAATACATTAGTAATTATTCCGGTTCACAATCCAAAGGACTCTCTGGTATCACGTGTTGAGTCTCTGATTTGCGAATGCGCACAGGTCATCATCGTCAACGATGCAAGCAGCGCCAAATACAAGAATATTTTCGAAGAGCTTTCCCATCTCCCCGGCGTGACGATTCTTGATCATTCATTCCGCCAGGGCCGGAACGCTTCACTTCGAACAGCACTTGAATACTATGATGCACGACTTCTGCCGATCCGCGCTATGGATCTTATGACAGAAATCAGCGAGGAGTACTACCAGACATCCCACGTGCTTCGCAGTGTTCGCGCTCGTGCAAATGCAGCCGGCGAGCTCCTCCTCGACCGCATCGCAACTATCGAAGACGTTGTCCTGCAGATCCCCTTTATGAGGACTGCGCGCTAAATCAGTTCCATTTTTCCTCTTTTCCTTTCATGGGCCGGCACAGTGTGCCGGCTCCTTTTATTATACACTTAAGCAAAGCTCGCTAAAAGAAAAATGCACCCGAAGATGCATTGCAGGAATTCAGCGGAATTATCATTTCAAACTTGAGAAAATTCAAAAATAACGCTATTATAGGAAGCGTGTGTGCTTATCG
>JBGUHN010000042.1:0-34392 GCA_045112155.1 Lachnospiraceae bacterium | reverse complement strand
ATATGAGACACATACAGTACACAACGATGCAGTATCTTACGCAAACTGCCGCAAGGAGCCGGGCCTTAACTCCAAGGTTTTCTTCACGATCCCGAACGGAACACAGGTCTACACGACTGGCCGCAAGGTCAAGAAGGACGGCTATGTATGGTACGAGATTATGCTCGCCGGCGCTTATGACACTGGCTGGATCGCAGGAAGCCTGATTGGTTTCTGATCCTTCGGGTCATAATGAAAAACTTATAAAAGATGATAATTTCGGCGCGGTTCCGTTTCGGAGCCGCGCCGGTTTTATTTGCAAATATTTGATTCACTCTATAAGCTCCCCTGTCAGCCGATCCAACTCCGCCTTATCGAGGCCATTTGCAGCAATCGTATCACTGACCCACAGCTGCAGCGCATCCACGGTTGCCGAAATGCTGTTCAGCTCGTGCCTTATTCTTGCAAAATCCTTTATCTCATCCTCAGAAATCCGGCCATCAACCGAGATCTCAATGAGTCTCTCTTTTTCCTTAGTGAGCTTGTTAAGTGAATTCAGCACTTCCAGCGCTATCTGCGTGAGCCCCTTAAGCTCAACAGCCGGCACGAACTCCTGACCGATCGGACAGGCTTTGGAGCAGTAATAATTGCAGAGCCCCGGCTTTTTATATGCTTTCGACATGGCCAGCACATCCTCCGGGCGAGGCAGAGCCCGTTCACTCTCAATCTTCTCGATCCTGCTCTCTGGAACAAAATCCATGAGCTCGCTTGCCGCTGCCCGCGTGAGACCCGCTTCTTCTCTCGCAATCTGATATATATTTTTATCTTCTTTGACAGACTTCTTTCCCATATGCGCACCCCCATTCTTCTTAAGTGAATTATACCGCATATTGTCTGCCTGCCATATAACGAATTTAAGCCGGAGATGAATGTGCTCATCTCCGGCTTAAGAAAATTCTTCAGCGGCACTTACCTGACGATCCGCTGAACTTGAAACAAGAAAGGAGGAATTCGGCTGGCTGATCATTTGCATCTCTCCTACCGGCCTAGTCAGGTAAGTTTTAAAGTGAATCCTTACTTCTCAGAAGAGATCATTTCCGTTCAGGATTCCTGTGTATTATCTTCGATTTTGCTGCCCGGCATCTGTGCCAGCGCGCTGATCAGGAGTACGATAATGTCATCGATCGGAACTCCCGGCAGAAGGTCGGCCGGCCAGATCAGATATATAAGCGCTATTATGATCCACACTCTTCTATCCATTTCACACCCTCCGATTTATTTCGATTTTGTAATCCCTCCGCTGCCGAAGGTCCATCTTCTGAATTCTTGTAATAAGATATATCTTTGATGCCACATCTTTCGGAATATGGGACGTTGCTTTTGGCAAATGTAAGCAGCCGACATATTGTCACTCTGGTCCTTATATCCATCTGCCTGTTTCCTCCCGTTCCTTAATGTAACTTCATCATACGCTTTCTATCGGTGAAAATACACTTCCAATGCGGAGGGATATGGCCTCTTATTTCTCCGGAAACAGAGAATACCGGCGCGGTTCCGTTTCGTAGCCGCGCCGGTAGTGATATAATGTCCATGAGCGCCTAATTGGCTAAATTACCTTGTAGTCAGGCCGTCTAAAGACGCAAGAGGAGGAGAAAAATGCAAGTACTCGTCATCAATGGTTCCCCATCCGGGAAAAACAGCATCACACTTCAGACTGCCCTGTTCATTGAAAAACATTTCAAAAAGATAGAATTCCGTTACCTGCACGTCGGTTCCAGGATCCATGCAATAGAAAAAAGTTTCGCCGAGTCTGAGGAGGCTCTGCGGTCTGCGGATCTGCTTATATTTGCCTATCCGGTATATACATTCCTCGTCCCCTCCCAGCTGCATCGCTTTATCGAGCTCATCAAGGAGCACGGCGTGGATCTCTCCGGCAAATACGCGACCCAGCTGACGACCTCCAAGCATTTTTACGATACGACCGCCCATGAGTTCATTAAGGACAACTGCGATGATCTAGGTCTCCGCTATATCACCGGACTGTCAGCGGATATGGAGGATCTGCTGCATAAGAAAGGCCAGACGGAAGCTCTTAAGTTCTTCCGCTACGTGTGCTGGAACATGAAGCACGGTCTGTATGAGCCGGCAAGATATGCATCTTCTTCGCAGAATACCGTCGACGCCGGTTCATGCAACAGCGAATTGAAAGTCCCGCAGGACACGGTCACTGATCCAAACAGCAATGAAGTGAAAGCCCCACAGGACACACCCGCCGATCCAGGCAGCAACGGATCGCCAGCCCCCTCGAAACGCATCGTCGTCATCACTGACCTCCCTGCCGACGGCTCCGGCACCGCACTTGCAGGCATGATAGACAGGTTCAAGGAAAGTGTTTCCTGCACGTGTGACGTGGTCAATATCTGCGAATTTCCCTTTAAGGGCGGCTGCCTCGGCTGTTTCCACTGTGCCGCGGACGGAACCTGCGTCTATAAAGACGGTTTTGACTCGTATCTCAGGAACAATATTCAGTCCTCCGACGCGATTGTTTACGCTTATACAATTCGTGACCACTCTATGGGGTCTCGTTTCAAAATGTTCGACGACCGACAGTTCTGCAACGGGCACCGCACCGTCACAATGGGCAAACCGGTCGGGTATCTCGTGGAAGGTGATCTTGCAAATGAACCCAATCTCATCACATTGATGGAAGCCAGGGCTCAGGTGGGCGGAAATTTCCTGGCAGGTATTGCCGTAAGCGGAATAGATATGGAGCGGGAGGTGAACCAGTTAGCCCTTCGCATTTGCTACGCTGCTGACCATGCGTACAACCCGCCGAAAAACTTCTATGGTGTCGGCGGTCTGAAGATTTTCCGCGACCTCATTTATCAGATGCAGGGGATGATGAAGGAAGATCATCGTTTCTATAAGGAGCACGGTTTCTATGATTTCCCGCAGAAACGAAAGGGAACCATCGTCGGCATGTACCTGGTCGGAGCAATGATGACCAATAAGAAACTCAGAAGGAAGCTTGGAAATAAGATGACCGAAGGAATGCTGTTGCCCTATAAAAAAATCCTGGAAAAAATCTAATTAACATCTAATTATCTTTGGCAAATTCTTTTAGCCCTCCCAGGAAGTCCCTCGTATATATAAATGTCAGGGCAAAACAGAAAGCCCGATAAAAAAGAAAAATTCAAAAAATAATAGATATATAAAGGAGATTAAAACCATGACAGATATGAACAAGATCAATGTTGAAGCACTTGAGAACGTAGCAGGCGGATATGAGAAACATACAGTACATAATGATGCAGTATCTTACGCAAACATCCGTAAAGCTCCCGGCCTTGACTCCAAGGTATTCTTCACCATCAAGAACGGTGAGCAGGTCATAACGACAGGCAAGAAGGTCAAGAAGGACGGCTATGTATGGTACGAGATCATGCTCGCCGGCGCTTATGACACTGGCTGGATCGCAGGAAGCCTGATTGGTTTCTAATTACAACCGACCGAATAAACTATAACAAGAACTCTATGATGGGCGGATCCACATCGGATCTGCCCATTTTACTTTATCCAAGTGCAAAAACATACACTTCTTGCCATTTAAAACACATTTTTGTCACGCATGACTATTATAATCGATCATAGTTTAGGAGACGTTTTTATTTGCAGGACTATTCCCGCCACACAATTCCTTGTGGTATACTAATGCATGAAGTGATTACTTTCTGAGCGCCTTGCTAACATTCAGAAAGGAGCATCCGTCATGGCCATTTGCATAAATTATGTTCCAGCTGCGGTGCCAAGCCGGATCCGCGGTATGACTACTGCACGGCGTGCGGTTATATTCTTCTGAAAGGTACGGTCTAATTAAGGTCTAATTAACTTTGGCAACTTCTTTTAGCCCTCCCCCAAAGTCCCTCGTATATATAATTGTACGGGCCAAAGGAAGCCCGCTAAAAGAGAAAATATCACATAATAAATAAAGGAGATTAAAACCATGTCAGAAATGAACAAGATCAATGTGGATGCACTCGAGAACGTAGCCGGCGGCAAGAACGTACAGGTCAACAACCCCTCTGTTCCCTATGCCAACCTCAGAACAAAACCGGGTCTGGATGCTCCTATCAAGTGCAAACTCGATAACGGTGACTGGGTATGCACTACCGGCGAAAAAGTGACCAAAGATGGTTATGTCTGGTATAAAGTATATGTTATTGGCGCCGAGGACTTCGGCGGCTGGATCTCCGGAAGTCTGATTGGTTTCTGATTTCACAGCAACTGAATGTAGAAGCGGGGGGCTTTCCCCACTGAGATAAATAACACGTAATATATTAGGGCAGGTCCGAAAAAATCGGACCTGCCCATTTTTGTTGGCAGTCATTTTTCATCTTAGCTGTGAACAATTGCCAACATCTGGAAGCCAGCAGTCGATTTTACAAAATAACGCGCACACACAGTGAAAAATAAACTTTTGGCAGTCGATCTTGCGAAATCGCATGCATGTGCAGTGCCATACAAGACTCAATTCACGTTCCATAAGCAGTCATACCAACTTAGTTTTATCTAGATCTACTGCTCGCCGAGGTTGAAATATAAAGCTAAGGGCAGTCACCTTTGGTGATTTTGATATCAGGTGATGGTAAAACTCGCTCATCCTAAGTTTAAGCCAGCAGTAGCTTAAAGCTGGATTCATCAATCATGACTGCCCGCTTCCCAACCCGGGCAGTCATGAATCGCCGTTTCGAGCTTAGATGACTGAATGACATCTTTCTTGCTCTCAGTATATTAAAGCTGATTTCATCGAACTCGACTGCCCGACTCTCAACCCGGGCAGTCTTGAAACGCCGTTCTGAACTTAGATGACTGAATGCCATCTTTCTTGCTCTCAGTATATTAAAGCCGGTTTCATCGAACACGACTGCCCGCTTTCCAACCCGGGCAGTCATGAATCGCCGTTTCGAGCTATGATGACTGAATGACATCTTTCTTGACCCTGATATAAGAAAATCCTACCGTGATCTAGTATCAAAATCAACAAAAGTGACTGCTTCTAAGGCCCAAGATTTAATAAGAAGAGCCGCTGAATTGGCAAAGAACGAGTCGTCATGACTGCCCGTGGGACATGAATTGAATCTCGTATGGCACTGCTTATGTGCTATATTTCACCAGATCGACTGCCTGCTTGGCCTCAATCAGTCTTTGGCTGTTGAATATTGACATGTTGAAAGATCGACCGCCTGCTTGGCCTCAATCAATCTTTGGCTGTTGCAACATAACTTTTTTCACAGCCACATTATTTTAGCTTCGATTTCCGGCAAATCACCGAATTTAGCGAATTTTTATAAATAAAACCTTTATTTTTGCGACAAAATCTCGGAAAATAGAAGCAGGATGTAAGATGAGAATTCAGAAAGGAGGGCGCGATGGAAATACGAGGAAATATAAAAGACAACAACCTTATAATAGAAGTCAACGGAAGGCTGAGCGGAGACTATGCGAACAGAGCAGAGCAGCTTATCAGAGAGCTGAGCGTCGGCGGAGACTATGAATGGACGATATTTGACCTGAAGGGATTGGAATATATCTCTTCCGCGGGACTTCGTGTCCTTATGAAGATCTATCGGAAGGATAAAAAGCTCAGGATTATAAATGCTTCTTCCGCAGTCTACGATATCCTTGACCTGACCGGCTTTACCGATCTTATGGAGATCCAAAAGCCAGAAGAAAAGAGCAACGTGGGAGACGACACCCCTTTAAACGATACATCCTGGCCGGTGGAGTTCAAACCTGTCTCGTTTCTTTTTGAAGAACAGGTCAGAAAGCATCCGGACCGGACAGCCGTGGTTGGAGACGGAATCTCCATGACCTACGAAGAACTGAACGACACGGCGAACCGGATCGCCAACGCCCTGCGCTATTATAATGTAAGGCCCAATGACACGATCATGATCCTGCTTCCCAGAAACATCATGTATTACGCTGTTAATCTGGGAATTCTTAAAGCCGGCGCCGCATTTGTAACGGCAAGTACCGAATATCCGGATGAGAGGATCCGCTTTATGTATCAGGACGCGGGATGCCGCTTTCTGATCACGACCCACCGGATAACATTTGACAGACTGGATTTCATCATAAATCTGGGAAGGCGTCCTCTGTTTCTTGAGGATATCATGACATCGCCCTGGCCGGAGAACCCTCAGGTAAGGATAGACGAATCGGATCTTGCCTACTGTATTTATACCTCAGGTACCACCGGAAAACCCAAAGGAGTTATGATCGGACAGGGAAATCTATGTAACTATGTTGACCACAATCCGAAAAACCGGGAGACCGTGGCGATTGGCGAGCAAGGCAGCGTACTTTTGGCAAATGCCCCGCTGACATTTGATGTTTCCGTGCTGGAGGAGCTGGTCGGTCTGACCTCCGGTATGACAGTAGCCCTGGCATCCAACGCCCAGATCATGAATCCCCTTCTGATGCGGGATTTCATGATCGAGAACAAGGTGGACGTCATGTGCGCGACCCCAAGCTATGTCCGCATTCTCCTTTCAATGCCTAAGCTTGAGAAGGCTCTTTCGCAGATCAAGGTCTTTGCCATCGGCGCTGAACAATTCCCGAAGGGGCTGTATGAACGTATCAGGGAGATAAATCCCGACGCGCTTGTGCTGAACTGCTACGGACCGACAGAGACAACCATCAGCGCCTGTATGAAGGAAATCGACGGCTCAGAGCATATCACCATCGGCAGGCCATTAGGGAACGTATCCTGTTATGTCATCAACGAGGCGAACGAGGAGATAAAGCAGGGAGAGATCGGTGAACTTCTGATCTGCGGAAAAGGCGTGGGTCTGGGTTACAAAAATCTGCCGGGAAGGACAGCGGCCTCCTTTATAGATTTTAAGGGAATGCGCGCCTATAAGACGGGAGATTATGCCCGTATCACGGAGAACTATGAGATAGAGTTCCATGGAAGGCGTGATAATCAGGTAAAGTACCACGGACTCCGGATCGAGCTGGGAGAAATTGAGGAGGTTATGTCCGCCTGCATGTTTATTGAAAGCTGCGCCGCTGTCGTTGTGGATGAACGCTTTCTCTGCCTTTACTATGTAGCAGCGGATGGGCTGCGCTTTACCAGGGACAATCTCAGAGATTATGCTAAAAGGCATCTGGCTCATTATATGATACCGGATCTCTTTCAGGAGGTTCAAAGTTTCGCAATGAATGCCAATATGAAGCTGGACAGGAAAAAGCTTCCGAAGCCCGTGATCCCGAAAAAAGAGATCGTTCCCCCGCAGAATGAAATGCAGGAGAGGACCCTGTCCGTCTTAAAGAGGCTCCTGTCCGATACGGAGATCGGCATTACTACGGACCTCAGAGATCTGGGGATGACTTCTCTGACGTTTATAGCCTTTTTAGCGGAGCTTGGAGACTCATTCCAGATAGGACTCAATATGGCGGATCTTCGGGAGAATCCTACGGTCTCCGATCTGGAAAAGCTGATCCTCTCCAAACCGAAGACAGGGGCAGAATACCTGAATAAAGATCGTTATCCCATGTTTCCCACACAGATATTTTTGTATGATGATATGCTCCGCATGAATAGTCCGGAAAATGTCCTGCTCTCTCTTTTGGAGATGGATAAGGGTATCGATATAAATCGGCTGAAGCAGGCGGTTGCAAATGCGATAAAGATTCACCCCATCCTCTTCACCAGGATTGAAAGAGGCGCAGGTTCAGAGGCCTTTATGCTTCCCGCGAAAGAAAAATGCGAACCCCCTGAGATTCCCGTTATCGAGGTCACAGAGGAGGAAATACCTGCTCTCAGAGATAGACTGGCGCGTGAGCTGGCCGATCCTCACACATATCCGTTTTTTGAATTTCGGATTTACAGAACGAAGAGCAGACTCTTCCTTTTCCATAAGGTTCCGCATGTAATCAGCGACGGAGAGAGTCTGAATATTATTTTCAGGGATATCGCGGACGCATATGCAGGCAAGGAGCTGAAGCCGGAGGGAATCTCCCTTTACGGTATCTGCGATGAGCTGAATCAGATGATCGAGTCCCCTCTGTACACACAGATCGTTTCTTATTATAAAAGGCTGCTTCAGGGCCTTAAAAAATGGACAGCCATCCCGGAGGATCCGACCGGGCTGCCGGCAGGACAGGACGTGGTCGTAAAAACTCTGAGCGCTTCCTCTAAGCAGATCGCTGCAGTGAAAAAGGCTCTGAAGGTCTCGGGAAATGTGTTGTTTATGGGACTTATGGCACTTTCCATGGCGATTCAGACCGGGGACAGTGAAATCACCTATGCGTTTTCTCATAACGGCAGGAATGACTCCCGCGTGAAAAGGACTTACGGCTATCTGGTCAACACGGGAATCTGCCGACTGGATGTAAGGCCGTCCCGGACACTTGCGGCATTTTTCCGGCAGATTCAGAATCAGGTTTTTGACGCTACGAGCTGTCAGATATTCCCCCTTGAGGAGATTGCGGGTATGTATCCGGGCCTTATGGATTATAATTATTTATACCAGATCCAGCATCCGGAACTGGAAATGGACGGAAAAAAAGCTACGCTGCACAGTCTCTCGGTCCGGGATGACTGTAAAGACGGCATGGTGGTGCAGAACTCTGTCGAAGAAGATACGGAATCCCCCGCAGTCTGTGATGACGGTCTGTTCAAGCTCCTGACCCAGGTATATGAAACCGATGCCGTGATATATGAGCTGACCTACAAGATCAACCGCTACAGCCGGACACGGATCGAAAAAATGGCAGAGGACGTGGACCGTATTCTTTTGAGGATCGCAAGAGAAGACATAGAACGAGTAACGATCGGTGATGTGTGCATATGACCGATAGCTTGACAGAATCATCGGCGCGGGCTCCGGAGTGCCGATGCTCTGCAATTATTGTACTTGAAAATATGTGATTTTTTGTAAGGTTAGTGGTATAATACTGGAAACGGCGAACGCGGCGAAAATAATTCTGTAAATTTTTTAGCCCTCTCCCCAAGACCCTCTCATTTAAATGTACGGGTCAAAGGAAGTCCGCAAAAAAGAAAATAAAAATCACTTGATAAAGGAGACATAATCATGGCAGAAATGAACAAGATCAATGTTGATGAACTCGAGAACGTGGCCGGCGGCGCAACACGCACAGTGGCAAATGACGCAGTCAATTATGCAAATGTCCGTGAGAAACCGGGTCTTAACACCAAAGTCATGTTCAAGATCCCGAACGGTGAGAAGGTCTACACAACAGGCAAGAAGGTCACCAAGGATGGCTACGTCTGGTACGAGATCGTCTGCAATCAGCATCCGAACGGATGGATCGCAGGCAGCCTGATCGGTTATTAATTTAGAAGCAGCCGCATAAAACCTGAATAAACTATGTTGAGCGGGCAGGTCCAAATTCGGACCTGCCCGTTTTTTCATTTCTTTTGGCCCTCCTCCAAGATTTCTCGTATAAATAGATGTAAGGGCACAAGGAAGCCCACTAAAAAGATATAAAGCAAAATTCGAGAATAGATATTATAAAAAGAACTTAAGGAGAGAAAGACCATGAAGAATACACTTAGAAAAATCGTTATCAGCACAATGATCGCAGTCACAGCAACAGTAGCAGCAATTGCTCCGGCAGCTACAGTAGTCATGGCCAATGACGGCTTCGAAGCCATCTATGAGAATGGTTACAAGTACTATTACAGCCACGACACAGGCAAATATTACTACGCAGACTCCGATGGCAACATCGCTTGCGACAGCCACGGACCGATCGAGATGGACAGAAAGAATGCAACGGCCAGCTCCCTCGATAAGAGCCTCTACGGCGCAACACGTTACTGCAACGTAAGCGACTTCCTCGCACTGAGGACCGGTCCGGATTCCGACGCGGCATTGATCGCGAAGCTCGCACCGAACGCACAGGTGACCATCATCGGCACAGTCGGTGATTGGGTCAAGGTTTACGCTCCGTCAGTTGACTCCGACGGATATGTATACGGCGCATACCTCTCAAAGTCAAAGCAGGCTTCTTCCAGCAAGCCGGCAAGCACAGCAGTTTACAAGACAGTTCGCGGCACAAAGCATTATCTCGCACTCAGAACAGATACATGCTACGATGAGAGAAACGAGATCGCGAAGCTCTACAACGGTGAGACGGTTAAGGTCCTGAACAGCAACGTGAACGGATCCGGCTACGCAAAAGTCTACGCTCCGTCAGTTGACAAGACAGGCTATGTAAACGCTGAATACCTCAGATAATTAAAATTGAAAATGATAATAAACGGCGCGGGTTCCACGTGGACCCGCGCCGTTTTTATCTCTCTTTATTCTGTGTCATATTCCCCGTACTCGCAGCCGACATGCGTCGCCTCGATCTCATCGATGAGTTCGAGACCGCCGTGCTTCCTCTCGTACAGCTTCACGACCCCGAATCCGTTGCCGCCGTTCCAGAGCCGGTTGTGCTTCTTGCTTCCGTCCGGAGCTTCATAGTTCACGAGCAGCATGTCCTTCTTTTCGCAAATGATCATCGTATCCATCACAGCATGCACATTCTCCTGCATAACATGCCAGTAGACACGCTCCTCATCCTCGCGGAATGAGAACTTTGTCCTCACGTCGAGCCACACTTTCGAAAAGTTGAAATCAAATTCCCTGCCCTCGTAGTAGAATACGCCGAGGAGCCGTCGATCCAGCGGCACAAAATAAATCTTCGGTCTGCCGCCCCCGATATCGAAGACGGAGTTCATCAGCTGCTTTCCGGTCTTTTTGCTGACCAGGTGGTTCGATGACAGCCATACCCAGGGGCTCGTGAAATCTCGTCCCCAGTTCTTGTCCGCATAACCGTAGCAGGTGTCCGGCGTCACCGTGTATTTTCTGCCGTTTAACATGATTGTGCCGGAAAATGCGCTCTTCATTCCCTCGGCATGCCAGTACATTGCAAATGCCTCCACGTCCCTCAGCGGCTTACTCGCTCCATAACCGACATTAAAGGCGATCAGTTTGTCAATTTGCAGATCCCAGCTCATCTCTCCCGCGTCACACATCCACTCCGGGTGAGCTGCTGCCTCCTCAGCTGTGACTTTGACGCTTCCCACAATGCGGGTTTCCGACGCGTGGCAGTCAGCGGCATCGATGGAGAAGGGTGCATCGACATGCATGTTTATATCCTTCCACGCAAAGAACCTGTGCAGCTGGCAGTGGTCCTCTCCCCAGCATCCGGCTTTAACCATGAGGTAGGAGGGCTTTTTGCCGGAGGCTGCATTTGCAGGAAGCTGCCCCAGGACCGGCTCATCCTCCGCGAGGTCCGGGTTGCACACAAAAAATTCTATGAAAAAGGGTTTTTCCGCGCCGTTCTCGTCCCTGGCGGTCAGCGAGTGCCACCACCAGTCGTACCCCTGCCGTCTGAGAGGACCGCGGAGCATGCATGCGTCGCGCGTGATGTCGTGTTTGTTGAAAGAATGTGTCATATTTATGCCTCATTAATGATTTATATGTAATTTTTTATAGTTGCTAAACACCGGCGCAGAATCTGAGTTGAATCTGCGCCGGTTTCATATATGGACCATTTATACTCACTTTCGGGACATGTATCCATATTACTGCTGCTGCACACCCATTGCAGCCTTAACATATTCCCAAGCTTCCGCTTCATCAAGAGCGAATTTTGAAACAACCTTCTTAACGATTTCAGACGGGGAAAGATTCATTTCTTCTCTGTATATCCTTATTGCGCCTTTGATTTCACCTATTGCCTCGACTCGATCCAGTACCTCACACATAGTATGAACACCTCCTTCAGGTTCGTTCTGTTTCTTCAGCACGTCCTCAAAAGTTTTGCAACATCTCTCTCTATATCTCTGACCACGCCATCCGCTTTATAAGCCGCCCTGGGCGTTTGATCAACAAGCTCCTTCTCCGCTATTACTTGCTCTCCGCTAAAGAGCAGTGCATTTACCACATCGGCAAACACATCGTTATACGCAAATAGAGTCTTCTCCGTAATGTCTTTTTGTGACATTTTCTGATCACTTCCTTTAATTATAGTTTATTTCAGCGAATGTTAAAAGAGCCGAATGAGCATCAAGACGCTCGTTATCTACCATTAATGGTTCATGGAAAATATCATATTTTCAGAAATCTGTCCATGGATTTTTATAAATTCCATAATATCCTACCATTTATCACACAAATCCCATAAATTCCTACCATTTCGATTATGCTCGTTCTGAAAAAGATAGAACAACGGCGCAGGTCTTTTTCGGACCTGCGCCGTTTTACATACAACTCCTCACTCTTTCACAAACGATGCCTCGCCACCCACACTCCATACCACATCCCCATCACGACAATCACAGCAGCCCCATAGCTGGCATAGTAACCAATCCCGGCACCGAAGGTGTCCGCCAGCCACACGAGAGGCGAGCCGGGAGATGCGGTATTCAAAAATCCATAATTCACACCGAATGCACGGTCGAACGGGATCATGATTCCTGCATACAATACCAAAAACGCGATTGGGATCGGCCAGCGGCGAACAGAGGGCGCAATGAAGCGCTCATCAAGACACAGCAGTATGTAAATGATAATCGCCCCATGCACGAGAAAGCCTGCGGAACTGAAAAATGAGCAGGGCGGGTACATTGTCCAGTCCGGAAAAAGGAGGGCACACATCGCGCCGGGAAGGAATGGGAAAAACAGCAGCTCGGAGAGAATCACAGACCTTTCCGCAAAAAGTGCGTGGGCAAAGACAGCATAACTTGCCAGTGAGCATATATGCAGAGGAAGCGTATACTTGCTGTACATGCCTTTCCACATGATCAAAAGAGAAGGAAGAACCTGCATGAGCAGCGCGCATATTGCAAATGTACTCCGGATCCACCTCTTTCCACGCCCCCCGCATCGTTTTGCTCCGAGAAACGCCACCGCAGCAATAAGTCCCAGGACCAGAAGCCATAGAATATGCGGCAGATTCCACAATTCAAATCCGCTTCCGGGCGCAAGCTCATTCTCATATTGCAGAAATTGATCCATACTTTTCACCATAAGAAGGAACGCCTCGGCGTTCTTGCCGCACTGCGCAAGATGCGCAGTACCTTCATCATTGCGCTGCTGCAATCCGCCGAAAGCTTTTAATCGCTCTGAAAAGAGCAGAATATCAATTTACCTACCGCTTGTAGAAGCGGTGAGTATCTCCCATCGTGACAAATCTCCCGAATCGTCGGCGTAACCGTCCGTTCGGGAGATCTTTTATTCATGTCTTCGGCGTCTTGTAGTAGAGGTAGGCGAAAATGCCTGTTAAAATCGCCGTCATCAGAAAACCAGAAAAGTTTCCGTCAGAGAGTCTGCCTATCATGGACAGACCAAACAAAATCGTAAGCGCAAGGAAAATATGTCTTCTATTCCTCATTTTTCTTGCCCATAGCTCATCGTCGTTGTACTCCGGCTGTCCATAACCGGATTGGCCGCGATAAGCCTGCTGCGGTGCGCCGCCGTTATTCCTCTGAGGCATGCCTCCGAATTGATTGCCATATTGGCGGTTGCTGCGTTCGCTTTCACTCACAAGCACTCGGCCGTTGGAATCCTTAAACGACCCGGTCGCAAGACTGATGATATCAATGATCCATCCGATGCCAAACAATCCGCCGGTGAATAAGTAAAGCACCCCTTTACCAATTTTTCCGACATAGAATTGATGGCCGCCGACTAAGCCAAGGAGAACACATATGATTAAGGTCGTCATCCGATCTTTATCAGACACACCCGGATTCGCACCGTAATAATTATAGTTCACCTGTCCCGGATACGGCTGATTTGGCACAGATTGGTCATAGAAGCTTCCCCGTTCGATGGACCGCCTCTGCTCTTCCTCCGCCCTTGCTCTCTGTCTGCCCTTTTCGAAGCCGTAACCGAAGGCTTCCGGGTCTTTGAGGAAGGACGTCGCGTCCTCGTTCAGCCGAAGCGGGGTGTCGCATGCCCGGCATATAATAAATTTCTCGTCCGGCCCAGCATCGAGCGGTGATCCGCAAACCGGGCATTTCATTATTTTAAAATCCATAGTCTATCCCTCACACTAAAGCATATAAAAATTTAGTTTAACCAACTCATTATACAATAAGCTGCTAAAAAATAATACATTATCTTTCCAAACCTTTTCTGTGTCTTTTGACCTGAAGGCAGAAGCAGCAAATTCTTTTAGCCCTCCCCAAAAGTCCCTCGTATATATTACTGTACGGCTCAAAGGGAGCCCAATAAAAAAGAAAAATACAAGCTAAATTGATAGATAAAGGAGATCAAAATCATGACAGAAATGAAGAAGATAAATGTTGAGGAACTTGTAAACGCAGCAGGCGGTGAGTGGAGACAGGTCAACACCCGCACAGTACAGAACGGTGTTCTGAGAAACGGCCCGGGCACCAGCTATGAGCGCATCACCTCTTATCCGAACGGCACATGGGTATCAACAACAGGCAGATCCCAGTACAACGCTGACGACGGAAGAACATGGTATGAGCTCAGCTCTCCGGATCACGGCTGGATGGCAGGAAGCATCCTTGGTTTCTATGACTGATAATTTAAAAAAATAAATGATGGGCAGGTCCTCGGATCTGCCCACTTTTCATTTTATAATTAACAAGTCTGATATGTCATGATTTCACCAAGATACTCTGCCATGTCTGCTTCGGACAATTCAACCAAAATACCCTGCGTCAGAAATCTACAGCACATCCTCAAGAAATCTACAGCGCACCCACTGCATCTTGAGCCGTCAAGTTCGTCTCCGCAGCATTCATTCACTCGTCTCTTATCACGTAATCAAATAAATCCAGCCGTGTGACCCCCATCTCCCTCAAAATTTCCACACTCTTTCGCTGATGAGCCTCAGTATTGAAACCGGGGATGCGCGGAACCCGGACAATAATCCGCTCTGCTCCGCACGACGCGAGAAGAAACTCCAGATTATCCTTCATGAGCTGCGCGTCACCGCCCGTATAACTATGGTAAATATCCGGATTCATATCCTTGCAGTCCACAATGAATTCGTCCACCGCAGACAGCACAGGCAGGAGATTCTCCCGCGGCACTGCGAGGCTGGTCTCCGTGGCAATCCGCCATTCAGGCGGGCACAATTCCTTAAATCGACCGATAAAAGCTGCGTGAAGCAGCGACTCACCGCCCCCGAAGGTCACTCCGCCGCCCGTTGCGCGAAAGTACAAGTCGTCGATCCGAATTCTCTCTATCAGCTCCTCCGCTGTCACATCTTCCCTCGGTGCTTCTTTGAGAAGACGCTTGTTAATGCAGTAGCGGCAGCTGAGCGGACATCCGGCACCGGCCGCGAGCGTGGTTACGCCCTTGCCGTCCGTTCCCATTCGGAGCCGCGCGAGGGCAAGCAGGGGAAAATGCAGATTATCCATATTTTTATGCCTCAGGCCATGCGACTTCGCCTTCTAGCGTGACCATGACATCTTCCGAACCTGCGGAGTCATAGCCATCCGGGTAGGCAACATCGCCGGAAAGTTCGATGTAATCCGGCTCAGGTTCCTTGACCGCTCCTGTCAGCTCATTTCCGGTCAGCTCCACTGAATCCGGTTCCGAAGACGGCTCATAAATATCGACCTCTCCGGACAGTTCCTCTATATCCGATCCAGGCTCCACAGTCGTTCCGCCCAAGCCCTCAATATTCGACTCATCCGGGCCGACCTCACCTGTCAGGTCCGTCTGCATTGATTCTGTGGGCTGCTTGACAGTTGGGGCACATCCTGCTGAAGCCAATGCCATCCCGACACATAAAGCGGCAACGCTCACCCGTTTTCCGAGACTCCTGCGGCGCTCGAGCTGCTGTTCCAGATACCGGAGTTCACTTTCGCAGCGAGGGCATGTTCCGGTGCACTCTCCATGATAACTGCATTCGCGGGTGACATATGGGATATCATTTTCATCGGCGATGCGCTGACGGATTTCTTTCAAGATTTTGCATTTATCTTTTCCTCTCATAGCGGAACACCTCCTCTTTACAAATATCATTTTGGGACCGCGCTCGGCTGACATCACACGAATACGCCGTGTCTTTTCAATTGCGTGTCTGATATACGCTGATTTTTTGTTTCAAGCTTATTATGATAATACAAGTAAAATCTATATCGCCCCACATAGGATGTGAACCATATCTATTTATTATATATCATTAAAATGTGTACGCTTTGCGAAAAATACACTATAATATTAAAAAGCAGCAAGGCTCATTCTCGAAACTACCAGTTACTGAGAAATAAGGCTTCGACAGACATCGCCCTACTATGCCATGGAGGACCGTCATGAACAATAAAAACATTGAAGAGATCGACTTTCTGTCGCTGACGACCGAAGAAGCAGAAAAATTAGGCCTAAATGCCATCTTTGAGGAAGAAGACGGCACCTATGACTGGATCTACTGCATGAACATGATGAAAGATAGGTCCATGTTCTCGTTTTATTTTAAAGTTGTCGGTCTCTGTTTTCTGCCGATCGTTCTTATGATGCTCTGGATGGCGGCAAGCTCCAATCTCTCGATGTTCACGTTCCTTATCACCATGCTGAGCTTTGGCGGTGTGCTGCTGGTGGTCGTATTTGCCATATGGCTTGTCAATACAATGTACGGGGGCAAATACATGCTGATCTATCAGATGAACAACGAGGGCATCACATTTTCCCAGACGGCCGATCAGGCAGCGATGACCAGAGCGGTCGCGGCGGCATCGGCCGCAGTCAGCGCCGCAGGCGGAAATACCGGAGGAGTAATTTCAGGCACCGGTATGACGCTCAGGGCAAATGCATACCACTCCAAGTTCGAGAAAGTCCGCTCCGTCAAAGGAAAGAGAGCGGATAACCTGATCTGGGTAAACACTTTCCTCCAGTATCAGCAGGTCTATGTACCGAAAAGCGCCTACAATTTTGTATGGAACTACATTACTGAGCGCTGCGTGAACGCGAAAATAATCTATGGATAATGACCATATGTGACGCAGGAACAATCTACGAGTGATGGCTATATATGATGCATGAACAAATCTAAGGTGATGACTATGACCAATAATAATACTCCGGAAATCACAGAGCGCGTTGTGCAGGGTCCCGACCGTGTATATCGATGGAAATACACCCTGACAAGGGAACAGGCCCTTGTCCACTTTACATTAATGAATAAAATCGGCGCAATTATCGCTACCGTAATCAGCGCGATCATGATTCTCTTTTTTTACTTTGGGCTTGAGGATCAGATTACGCCCGGCTTCCTTCTGCTGTTCATCCTCCTTATTTACGGGATGATCCTCGGTATGCCGGCTCTCATCGGATATCTCGCGCTGGACAGTGATACCCGCTCATATGAAATGGACGATAACTGCATCCGCCACAAGCATGCCACAAGAGGCGGTGACGCAGTCGTCTTCTTCGACAAAGTAGAATGGGCATCGGAGAGGGAAAATGCGATCCTTCTAAAAGAGGGAATAACTACTTATACAATGTATGCGCCTTTGGAGGATGCAGCATTTGTAAAAAACTATATTCGAGTAAGGATCGGCTCCGAAAAATATGAACGCTGATATTAATCAGCGGTCACTTATTTTTGCTCTGTCGCAGCGCTCCGTGATGTAGTTCCATACAAAATCATAGAACTCATCGGGAACGTATATCATCAGAGACTGCATGAAAGTATTTACCCAGATCAGGTGATCCGCTCTGTTTCCTCTGACGGACGATACTTTTGCAAATTTAGCTATGTACACATTCGGACTCATTGCGAGGCCGGTTCCTGCAATCACGCCGCCAATGTTGTTTCCCGCGGCATTTACCGCAGCGGACGCGCCCGCGATCGTTCTGGTCATCGCTGCCTGATCCGTCGTCTGAGAGAACATGATTGCATCATTGTTCATCTGATATACGAGCATGTAGCTGCCTTTATATATCGTGTTGATGAACCAGATGGAAAACAGTGTAATCAGCATCACCACTCCATAGCACGCCGCAAGTATGCCCACCATCATCGGGAAATCATCAGAGCCCCATGACACAAACAGCAGCACTGCTGTTACCGGAATAAAGCAAATGGCAACGACCTTAAATATGAACTTCATCATGGACGTGTCCTTCATCATGTTCATACAGTAGATCCAGTCATAGGTGCCGTCCTCCTCCCGGAACAAGACGTTGATGCCCAGTTCTTTCGCCTCTTCAGTTTCCAGAGCTCCAAAATCTATACTTCCGATGTCCCTGATATCCATACAAAAATCCTCTCTTTAGTGCCTCGTCTTATTGCAGACGATGAAGGTGCTTCGCATTTTGCGCGGAGCGGCAAGAACGCCGAGGCGTTCTTGATTGCGCTCATTAACCTGCAGTGTATATATATTTTATAATAACTGACGTTCATTTGCCACAACGATTAACAATACAATAAAATCTGCAAAAATTCGGCGCAAAATACAGCGCAAGGACAGCGCAAGGAATTTTATAAAAGTTGTACCTGCCGCAGATTTACTCGTATATAAAAGTGTGAAAGCAAATGCCGAACACCGAGCGACATAATGATAATAAGATAAGGATCCGCCCCGTGAACCGGCATGAATACATACTAAATTTCAGAATATAAAGGAGAAAATAAAAATGAGAAAAATTAATTTAATGACAGGTATAATTGCACTCACAGTTGCAGCAACAATGTTCAGCCCGGTAGCGGTATGCGCTGCCAACGGCCCGGCACCGGCCGCGAAAGCCACACAGATGGTCCAGACGGCATCCGGACAGATTTCAGTTGAGGATGCGAAGGCGGCTGCATTTGCACACGCAGGACTTAAGGAGAAGGACGTTGTGCTTAGAAAGGCTGCTCTGGACATGGACGATGACAGAGGCATTTTGAAATATGACGTGGATTTCTTCGCTGCAGATAAGGATTTTGAGTATGATATTGATGCCGCTACAGGCGCGGTCATCAAGGCAGAGCGTGAGATGATGGATGCGGAAGATTACGCGGAGATGAAGGCCATCAAGGAGAGCATGAAGACCAAAGAGGCTGCAAATGCCGCCGGCCTGAATGAAGATGGTGCTCTTGATATTGCGCTGAAGCATGCAGGGATCGCAAAGAGCGATGTCACATTTAAGAAGGTTCACCTCGATTTTGATGATGATCTGGGCAAGCAGATCTATGACGTCGAGTTCCATGTAGGGATCAAAGAATACAACTATGATATTGATCCGGTCAGCGGCCAAATCTATGAATTTGATGTAGATATTGACGATTGACGAAAAGGGTTCGCTTCCAGCAAGACCAAAAAAGGGCTGCCGCACAGCGGCAACCCTTTTTATGGACCTGGCGGGAATCGAACCCGCGTCCGAAAGCCTCTCCCTCGAAGCATCTCCCATCACAGCCACTCCTTTTACATTCCCTCATCCGGCCGGCGAGCAGCGTCCTTCCGGATTCAGTAGCTTCATAATACGCCTACAGACTCAAAGCTTTGCCTGCATCGTTTCCCGTAATAATGACGCCGGTTACCGAACGTACGGGTGCGCCCGGGCCGACGGCTGCGATTACGCAGCTACTGCAAACTCGTTGTCTGCGTTTAATTTTAAAAATCCGGTTTTATCGTGGTCCGGGCCACGGATGGCTTCCTCGACTTCAAAACCCCCGTCGAAACCAGTACAAGCCCTGGTTAATTAGAGTCTGAACTCATCTGCTATTAAACCACAAAACTCAGGTCAGGTCAATAAACCTCACGTATAATTTTCGCATGGACGGTTTCTCGCACCTCCACAAAGCACGCGGCAGACATCCGTCCGTAGAGTCGCTGTCCTAGATGCAACTCGATCACACCTTCGCAATAAACAGACCCGCTCCCTCGATCTCTTCCTGGAGCACCTCACGCACTTCCCTGCTCATATGCATCACATACACGTCGCAATCATCAGCCTTCCTTATGAGGGCCTCCCCATCAAGCTCCCAGCAGACATGGGGTCTGTCGGGTCCGCTGAAATTGGACATATCACAGTAGAACTCGTCGCACGAAATCGGAATAAACGGGTCCAGAGTCCTGGTATCTCCGCTGTAAAGTACACGCAGGTACCCGATCGACAGCAGGTACCCATAGCACAACCCTTCAAAATGCTCTCCCACATGCTCTGTCGAGATCGCGGAAATCAGCCATGACTTTTCCTCGCGGCACATTGCGTCAGTGGTGACAAATGTGACCATGTCATCGGTCAGGTTTCGATACTCAAAGAGCTCCTTTGCCATGTACACGAGGATCTTTTCCGGTGCGCAGATATGAAGGCTGTCGCTGTAATCGTGGCACCTGAACTTGAGCCACTCCGCCAGAGTCGGGATTCCGCTCACATGATCATTGTGCATGTGTGTGATCAGGACATATATGCGCTTAGGCAACTTTCGCTCTATCTCCCGCTTCGCGCGCATAAAATTTCTGGCATCGAAATCTATGAAGACCAGCGTGTCCTCATCCGGTCTGAAGTAAGCGTTGTTCGGGTGTCTCGAAAACGCGTCGCCTGTTCCGAGAAAATGAAGTGCCTTCTTAAATTTCTTACTCATCTTTTCTGTTCTCCCCAAATATTGGTCCTGCCGCGCCTGCTAAGCATATCGGCATGACAAAAGTCTCTTCATATATATTATAGCGAATGACTCCCATTTGCAACATACGCCTCCAAGGAGTACAATATCGGTTAATACAGCACGAAATACTGTCTAGTCTTGCTCGCGAGACTTGGCGCAAGATTCGGATCAGTATTAGCTGACATAATTCCGAATCGATTCCCTGTGCATCCTATTGGAGGCTAAAATGAAGAAAAAATTCACAATATCTTACAACGCCCCGGTCGCCCTGACCTTCATTCTCATCTGTTTCGCCACGATGATCATCGGTTACCTGACCGGCGGCAGGAGCACACAACTCCTTTTCATGACCTATCACTCATCGCTCCTGAATCCGCTGACATATCTGAGACTCTTCACCCACGTGCTCGGACACGCCGGATGGTCCCACTTCATCGGCAACGCGTCCTATATCCTTCTGCTCGGCCCGATGCTCGAGGAGAAATACGGGTCAAAAACGCTGATGGAGATCATCTGCATCACGGCCCTCGTGACCGGTCTTGTGAATTACGTCTTCTTCTGGAATTCCGGGCTATGCGGCGCGAGCGGAGTCGTATTTGCATTCATCGTCCTCGCCTCCTTCACGGGATTCAGGGAAGGCGAGATCCCGCTGACATTCATCCTTGTCGCTGTTATCTTCATCGGGCAGCAAATCTATGAAGGCGTCGTGCTGTCTGACAACATTTCCAACACGGCTCACATTGTGGGCGGACTTGTCGGCGGCGTCATCGGCTATCTTCTTAATAAGAAGAAAGCATGGTAAGCAGCTGCAATTCAATGCAATCAGTGCCGCCGGTCAGGCGGCAGAACGGAGTTTTATATGAATCAATTCTTAGAAAATATCGCCCACGGTCCTCGTATCATCATCATTACAGGCCACTTCGGCAGCGGAAAGACCGAAGTCTCCGTCTCCCTGGCCTACGCCCTCGCCGCGATGCGCGATGCGGAGCACCCGAACATCAAGAACGTCGCGCTGTGCGACCTGGACGTCGAAAACCCGTATTTCCGCAGCCGCGAGCTGACAGAGACCATGGGCGAGGCGGGCATCCGCGTCTATTCCGACCCCTACCACGGGCAGAACGGCTCCGAGCTCCAGACCCTCGACCCGGCCATTCTCGCCCCGGTGCAGGATCCCGACTGCCACGTCATCATGGACACCGGCGGAAATAACACCGGTGCCATGATCCTGAACCAATTCAGAAAGCATTTCGGGGCTGACTATCGCATGCTGTATATTGCAAATAAAAACCGCCCCGGCACCGACACCCCCGAAAAAGTCCTCGCCGAGATAGAAGCAATTCAGTACTCGACCGGCCTCGTCATGTCCGGCATCATCTCGAACAGCCACTTCATTCGAGAGACGACGGCTGAGGACGTTCTCGAGGGGGCTGCATTTGCAAAACGCATCAGCAAAATCAGCGGACTCCCCCTCCTCTGCTCGACCTGCAGCGAAAGTTTAGTTGACGAGGTCAGAAAAGCCGATCCAACGCTCGAGGTCTTCCCCGTCGGCATGTACATGCGGCAGACCTATCTCGACAAAAAAGTATAACTGCCGGAGGACATACCATGATAAGACCTGAAATGGCGCAGAAATTCATCGACCAGATTACTGACTACACAGAATACAACATCAATATCATGGATGAGTCCGGCGTCATCATCGCAAGCCGCAGCAAAGACCGCATAGGGACCTATCACGAGGCGGCGGACCGGATCGTCCGGGGCAAAGAAGACATTGTTGTCGTAGATGATGACAAACTCTACCCCGGCGTTCTGCCCGGCATCAACATGGCAATCATTGTAAACGGCAAAAAAGAAGGTGTCGTCGGTGTCACGGGAAGCCCCTCTCATATCCGGGAAGTCGCCATGGTGACGCGACTGGCAATCGAAGCCATGCTGAAATATGAAAAACAGCAGGAAAACATCCTGCTGCGTCAGGGAAGAAAAGAGAGCTTTTTCCAACTCCTCCTCCGAGTTGATGATGCCGACCCGGCAGAACTTCGCGCTGCCGCCCAGATTCTCGGTTATGACGAGTCTCACCTGCGGGTCCCGATTCTGTGCCGGATCAACGACGATACCCAGCCGGACCGCATTCTTGAAGCCATAAGAGCCAACAGGGGTCATTGGGTCCAGGATCTCAGCACTATTCTTGACGAAAAACATGTACTTGTCTTCCGGACGCTTCGGGAAAAAGGCGGCAGAAATTATCATCTCCGGGACGATATCCTCTCCTATATGACAAACACATTGGATCGTCTGGACCGCGGAGATGTAGATGCCTCCTTTTATGTGGGGACACCGCAGAAGGCCTTCTCGCAATACATCCACAGCTATCACCACGCGCGGTGGCTCGAAAAGAAATACCGAAAGAAAACAAAAGAGACCGGAGATGACAGAATTCATTTCTTCTTTGACCACGCTTCCGAATACTTCTTTTCTGTCATCCCGAAAGAGGAACTTCATCGTGTGTTCTATCAGTACAATAACCAGATCCGGGGCGAGGAACGAATCCAGTTTTCCGATACGACGAGAGCTCTGATCGAGGCCAATTTCAATCTGACGGAAGCCGCAAAATTGCTATTTATACATAAAAATACGATGTTATACCGGTATAACAAACTAAAAAACATGCTGGACATTGATCCGCTCCGGAACTCGTCGGACAGAACTTTCCTGATCCTGCTGTATCTGAGCCTTCTGTAAATGATTTACTTGATAAAATGCACATTTGCCCCCGCAGACCGGGTAAAAATCCAACCTTTAATCCGAAAAATAATGACCTCCCGAAAAATCAATTCATTTGATTTCGGGAGGTCTTTCATATGCTCATTCTTAGCGCGTTCAAAATACTCCTCTTCGCGTCGCAAAGTGCTGGCCAGACATCTTTTCCTTCACTTTATCAGGAACAAGTGTTTTGTGTCAGCAACACAATCAGAAGCCCGTTTTTCATACCTGCGCACATTGTTCATCAGAGGGTATTCACATATCATAAAGACAGATAAAGAGAACAAACACACGACAGACAGCTTAGTAACAACTCATTACGAAAGGAGATTCTCATGAAACTGGTATTTGCATCTGATTCCTTCAAGGGAACCATATCCAGCGAAAAAACGGTTGAGCTTCTGACAAAAGCCGCCCACGAAGTATTCGGTCCCTGCGAGACGATCGGCGTTCCCGTCGCCGACGGCGGAGAGGGCACAACGGACGCAGTCGTCCTAGCCGCCAACGGCAAGAAAGCCTACGCGACAGTCCACGGACCGCTGATGGAAGAAGCGAAGGCATATTACGGAATTATCGACAGGGATAAGGCCGTCCTCGAAATGGCTCAGGCCTCCGGCCTTCCGATGGTACCCGAAGAGCTCCGCAACCCGCTGAACACAACGACTTATGGGACCGGCGAGCTTGTTCTGGCAGCCGTGAATGCAGGTCACACGGACATTTCCATCGCTATCGGGGGTTCAGCTACAAATGACGGCGGAATGGGATTTGCAAGCGCCCTCGGCGTAAAATTTCTGGACGCTGACGGCAATGTGCTCGAGGGCAAGGGCAGCGAGCTTGAAAAAGTGGCTGACATTGATGTGAGCGGCGTTCCTGAAAGTATCCGCAAGGTACATTTTACCGTCATGTGCGATGTTACAAATCCGCTCTGCGGAAAAGACGGAGCCACCTACACCTTCGGCAAGCAGAAAGGCGGCACGCCTGAGATTCTCGACCGCCTGGAAAAGGGCATGTGCAGTTACCGCGATGTTATCATCAAAAAGTTCGGCGTCAACCCGGACGACACACCGGGTACAGGCGCTGCCGGCGGTCTCGGCGCAGCACTCAAAATCTTCTTCAACGCGGAAATGAAGTCCGGTATTGAGACCGTCCTCAACCTGATCGATTTTGATGCCCTGCTGCCCGGCGCGGATCTCGTCGTCACAGGCGAGGGTCGGACAGACTGGCAGAGCTGCTTCGGCAAAGTTATGCAGGGCGTTGGCGACAGGGCTAAGAAATACGATGTTCCGGCAGTCGCCCTCTGCGGAGGTCTCGGTGATGGATATGAAGGTATCTATGAACACGGTATCGATTCCATCATAACAACGGTCGACGGACCGATGCCGCTGGCTGAGGCGCTTGACAGAGCCGAAGAGCTCTATTACAAGGGCGCCGTCCGCCTCTTCCGTATGGTACGGGCGGGAATGCGCATATAATAAACCCCGGCTATACTTTTTAGCCGGACTTCCCGGCCGATAACATAACAACTACTTTTTGACTTGCACTGTTGACCCGCTTTGTTGACTTGATATTTGACTTGCACTGTTGACCCGCTTTGTTGACTTGATATCTGACTTGCACTGTTGACCCACTCATAACTTGCTTTGCTGACTTACATATACATAAGAGGGTAGTCCGGCGAAGATGCATTCGTCTTCGCCCCCCTATCCTCACCACAAATCTAAGACTGGAGAAAAACAACATGGATGCACAATTTACGACACTCGGAGCCATTATCGGCCTTGCTATCGCAATAGTACTCATCATCAGAAAAGTTCAACCGGCATACAGCCTCATCTTTGGCGCGCTGATCGGCGGTCTCATCGGAGGCGGCGGTCTCGACACGACCGTCAGCACCATGGTCAGCGGTGCCGGATCCATGATGTCATCCGTTCTCAGGATCCTGACCAGCGGTATTCTCGCCGGTGCCCTCATTAAGACAGGATCCGCAGAAAAAATCGCTGAGACCATCGTAGAAAAACTCGGCGAGCAGAGAGCGGTTGCCGCCATCTCTGTCGCGACAATGATCATCTGCGCAGTCGGCGTATTTGTCGACATTTCCGTCATCACCGTCGCTCCGATCGCTCTTGCCATCGGCAAGCGCGCAGGGCTTTCCAGAAGCGGTATCCTGGTCGCAATGATCGGCGGCGGCAAGGCCGGCAACATCATTTCACCGAATCCGAACACGATTGCCGTCTCAGAAGCATTTGAACAGCCGCTGACATCCGTCATGGCCCGCAACATCGTTCCCGCCATCTGTGCACTCGCTGTAACAATCGTCCTCTCCTCCATCCTCGTAAAGAAGAAGGGTGAAGAGATTCAGGCTTCTGATCTTGAAGGTGCCGGCAGCAAAGATCTCCTGGGCTTCCTTCCCGCAATACTCGGACCGGCTGTCGTCATCGTAATGCTTGCCCTTCGTCCGCTCGCCGGTATCGCAATCGACCCGCTCATCGCGCTTCCTGTCGGCGGTGCCATCAGCACAATTGCGACCGGAAAGGCTAAAAAATTCATCGAGTACTCCGAATTCGGTCTCACCAAAGTCATCGGCGTCTCCATCCTTCTGATCGGCACCGGAACAATCGCGGGAATCATCAAAGCATCTGCCCTGCAGTACGACGTGACCAACATTCTTGAAGCGATGAACATGCCCGCATTTGTCCTCGCGCCGCTGTCCGGCATCCTGATGGCCGCCGCAACAGCATCCACAACGGCAGGTGCGACTGTGGCTGCGCAGACATTTGCACCTACACTTCTTGCCAATGGTGTCACCGGACTCGCAGCCGCCGCCATGGTCCATGCCGGCGCGACTGTCGTCGACTCTCTGCCCCACGGTTCATTCTTCCATGCGACCGGCGGCGCGGTCAACATGAGCATCGGCGACCGCATGAAGCTGATCCCCTATGAGGCAGCAATCGGTCTTACGAGCACGGTCGTGTCCGTGATCATGTATCTGGTACTTCACTAACAAGCGGGCTCGCTAGCGAGATCCGGCGCCGGGGTGCGGAGCCGCGCCCGCTGAAATACGCAGGATAATACTCAACCATCGCTTGTAGAAGTGGGAATTGTCCCGCAAAAATAGAAGGCTGCCGCATTATAGTGCGGCGGCCTCTTTTGCTGAGTGGCGACAACGGTCATCTTTATTCTGTTGGGCGTTCATTGACTGCCCGGGTGGTTTAAGAGCAGTCGCAATCAATGAAATCGGCTTAAATCTACTGAAAGCAAGAAAGTTGGCGGGCAGTCATCTTAGTTGAATGCGGTGTTCGTGACTGCCCGGGTGACATGGAGGGCAGTAGACTTCATTGAAATTAGCTCCAATCTACTGAAAGCAAGAAAGCCGGCGGGCAGTCATCTTAGTTGAATGCGGTGTTTCGTGACTGCCCGGGTGACATGGAGAGCAGTAGCTTTCATTGAAATTAACATAAATCTACTGAAAGTAAGAAAGTTGGCGGGCAGTCATCTTAGTTGAATGCGGTGTTTCGTGACTGCCCGGCTAATATGAAGGGCAGTAACTTCCATTGAAATTAGCTTCAATCTACTGAAAGCAAGAAAGCCGGCATTCAGTCGTTTTGGTTCAAAACGGCGTTTCAAGACTGCCCGGGTGGTATAGAGGGCAGTATCTTTCACTGAAATCAGCTTTAAGCTACTGAAAGCAAGAATGCTGGCATTCAGTCGTCTGGATTCAAAACGGCATTTCAAGACTGCCCGGATAACATGGAGGGCAGTAGATATCAATGAAATCAGCTTTAAGCTACTGCTGGTTCAAACCTGGGATAAGTAAGTTTTACCCCCACCGATTATCAAAATCAATAAAGGTGACTGCTTCTCACCCCCATGTTCACATTAGGCTTTCAGCGGATTTATTTATGAACGAGTTATTGTGACTGCCTATGGTATATGATTCAGCCCTCGTAGGGCACTGCATATATCTGTTATTTTACAAAATCGACTGCCGGCTTTTGATTACAAGGTTTAAACCAGATAATTTACCGAAGGAAAAGCTTAAATAGAAAATATCCGACCAATTTTCACCGATTATCAAAGGCTGCCGCAATGATGCTCACATAGCACCTATTGCGGCAGCCTTTTACTACGCTCTTCTGTCCATTGATCTCACACATGATTCTTGTCAGCTGACGTGTATGAGTCAAATTTTCTGTACATGCCCTCAATCAGCCTACGGTTAGTCCAAGGTCGCAAGGCAGCGCATTTCTGCAATCAACCTGCGGTCCGCCGGCAGCCAATCCAGTGCCGCTAGGTCCTCCTTTGTCAGCCACCTTGCGGCCTCATGCTCCTGCAAATGAATCTCGCCATCCACAATGCGACACCAGAAACAGTCCATGGACAGGTGGAATTTCGGATAGTCACATTCGATCGTGCTTATCTTCTCACCGACCTCGATAGTGACTGCGAGCTCCTCCCTGATTTCTCGGACAAGAGCCTCCTCCGGCGTCTCGCCGGGCTCGATCTTCCCGCCCGGAAATTCCCAGCCATCCTTGTACTCCCCGTAGCCGCGCTGGGTGGCGTAGATCCTGTCGCCGTCGCGGATGACCGCGGCGACAACGCGAATCATCGGTCTGTCTTCCTCAAAATGCTTCACCGCTTCGATAGAACCTTCTTCAGCACACTTCTCGGCTCCGAGAGAATCTTTCTCAGCACACTTCTCGGCTCCAAGAGAAGCTTTCTCAGCACACTTCTCGGCTCCGCAGACATCTTCCTCAAAATACTTCTCTGCTCCGCGAAAATCTTCCACAACATCGATGATCTGCGGAATCTTCTCATAGAAAGATTCGAGCGATTGCTTGCGGATAGCGACGACCGAGGCGCCGACATTTGCAGCTCCGCTGATTCCGGAAAGAGAGTCTTCAAATATGAGGATGTTTTCATCTGCACCTATCCGCCGCAAGGCTTCACGGAACATCATTTCTTTATTCTTGTAGCTGTTGTCGTCGTAGACGATGTGGTCCATGTCGAACCACCGGTCCAGGTGGAATGTTTCCACGAAGAACTCGATATTCTGAATAATGGACGCCGAGGCGATCACACAGGGAATGCGATGCTCCTTCAGATAGTCGAAAAGCTCTTCGGCGCCGGGGACAAGAGACGCGCCGCCGGGAACGTTCCTCACGATCTCGCGGTAGAGAGCTTCCTTGCGGAGGGAATAATACGTGAGCTGCTCGTCCGTGAGAGTGCCTCCGGAGATGTCGCGTAGAATTTCAATGTTGGGATAGCCCGAATATTTGGACACGAGCTCATGTCCGTCCACATCCTGACCGCATACCTCCCGGGCAACTTTCCCCCAGGCTATGTCGTGGTATGGGTCGTCAAAGAGCAGGGTTCCGTTAAAATCAAAAATGACACCGTTATAACGCATGGTGTTTCCTCCGAAAAAATAAGTCAAAAGCACATTACAGCCGCGCGCTGGAAAGCGCCGGTTGGTGTGCTGCCTCGTTCTCAAAAAGATTTTGCGGGCTCCGCTTACCAAAGATATGTCTCCAGCATAGCGCAAAGCCCCGACAGCCCCGCACAATCTTCCTCCGTGAACCGGGAAAGAGACGGGCTGTCTATATCGAGAACGCCGACGACCTTGCCATCCCGGTGCAGCGGAACTACGATCTCCGAGCGCGAAGCGCTGTCACAGGCGATATGCCCCTCAAAAAGATGCACGTCGGGCACAAGCTGGACTGCATCCTTCGCTGCCGCGGTCCCGCAGACGCCCTTTCCTATGGCAATCTCTACACATGCGGGATTTCCCTGGAACGGCCCGAGGACAAGTTTATCCCCCTCGAGAAGATAGAATCCTGCCCAGTTGATGTCTTCGAGGGTGGTGAAAATGAGGGCGGAGACATTTGCAAGATTTGCCACAAGATGCGGAACGCCCTGAATGAGCGCTTCGGCCTGCCCGATCAGCAGTTCATAATCTGTATTTGCCATAAATATACCCTTTCTGTTCAGCAATAATTCCATATTCTAATTTTATTTCACCGTAAATCGTTCGTCAACGAGCTGTTCCCTGGCAACTCGTTTTGATGTACAATAAATGCATGATGAAATAAGAACAAATGTCAAGGAGGAAATAACATGAGAAAGATAATTTCAATGATTCTTATCCTGACTATGGGCGCAGCTCTTCTGGCCGGCTGCGGAGGCAGCTCGCAGGGCACGGGAACAGCAGGCACCGATGCTGCGGGCACAGGCAGCTCTGTTTCGGCAGCTGATTCCGCGGCTACGGAAGTGCCGGAAGGCTCATATGTCATTTATGTTCTGGATGAGGAGAGCGGCGATCCGATCGAAGGGGTTATCGTGCAGTTCTGTTCTGATACGGAATGCCGGACGGGAACCAGCGATGCGGCAGGCAAGGCCGTCTTTGAGGCAGATCCGGGCAACTACACGACACATGTTCTCAAGGCGCCGGAGGAATACGACGTGGGCTCGGAGGAATTTGACCTGACTCCCGAGGTGCGCTCAGTTGAAATCAAACTGAAAAAGGCAGATGATACGGCAGCGGATGAGGATGAAGCGACCAGTGAAGGGGCATCCTACACGAAAACATCTGCTTCCTGGGATTTTCCAAAGACCGGATTCACACTGACTCTTCCCGCTGACTTCAAGGATTGCAAGGGGCAGCTCATGGCCACAGATTATGGTGAAATAGATCTCGGATCGGGCGTAGTCTGGGCCTCTCTGGGCTATGTAGGCCGGACGGACGAAGAGCTAAGAAGCGCGGAGGAAGAAATAGAGAGTCTAGATTTCGAAGGTGACCCGGAGGGATCGGCGCAGAAACAGGCAGATATCTCTAATGAGTACTATTCCGTCGGCGTGATTCCATTCCTCTTTGTTGCAGGCTTGAAGGATGGCATAGAATTAGATGCCGCCATGGATCCTTATTTCAGTGAAGATGAAGTTGCCGCGACCGGCGAGCTCGGCAAGGCCGGTTCCTACAGTTTTTACTACATCGCGTTGAATCCGGATGTTGTGACAGAACCCTATAAAGATGCAAATTCAGAAGAAATGCTCGCGGAGTATCGATCTCTGACAGAAAGGGCGGATGAGATCGCCGCCGCGATTACCGTGAAAGAACCTGAATTACCCGAGGTTCCGGTCAATATTGGGGACGTGCTATCATTTGAAACAACGGATCTGGACGGAAATCCTGTAAAGAGCGAGGATCTGTTCGCCGGCCACAAGGTAACCATGATCAACGTCTGGGGAACATGGTGCACTCACTGCATAATTGAGCTTCCGGATCTGGAGGAGCTGAGCCATGAGCTTGAGGGAAAAGGCTGCCAGCTTGTCGGGCTCTGCGATGACGCGCTGGGCGGGGACGAAGCAATCCTCAACGAAGCGAAACAGATTCTTGAGGAGAACGGCGTCACGTATACCAATATCGTACAGACCGAAGATCTCCGGCAGACGCTTCAGCTCAGCGCTTTTCCGACCACCTATTTCGTGGACAGCGAAGGCAAGGTCCTGACGCTGCCTGTCGTTGGAAGAGACATTGATCAGTATCGCGCGAGAATCGATGAGGCGCTTGCAATAGTCGGATGACGAACCTGAGATGGTTCTTTTCGCGCGAAATGACGAGTCAGGGACGGTTCTTTTCGCGCGAAACACCAGTCCAGACAAGCTGTTTTACTTGTCCGCTTTCGTCGTAAAGCATCCATCTTCATGAGAAAAGCATTGCAGGTCCTTCCCTGTGAGATCAAAAAAGCTTTAGCCTTTTTTAGCTCACAGAAAGGACCTGCGTTTTCGATGAAGATGTTGTTTACGACGAATTGTGGAATTTCGTTACAGCTTGCCTGAACTGGCTCACGCGAAAAGAGCCGTCCCATTGCGTGCTTTATCTGATTCTGTAAAGGAATGTTACAATCTGGCCTCGCGTACAGTTCAGATCGATACCGTACGTGCCGTCGCCCATTCCGTTCGTGACCTTCTTCTGGGAGCCCCACAGAATCGCCTTATAATACGGATGGTTCTTCGGGACGTCGGTGAACGGAGATTTCGCTACTGTCTTCGGTGCCGGCTGCCCCTTAAATCTCCATACAAATGTCATTATGTGGCCTCGCGTACACGTCTTGTTGACGCCGAACGTGCCGTCGCTGTAGCCCTTCGTGATTCCCTTCTGGGCCGCCCAGAGAATCGCCTTATAGTGCGGATGCGCTTTCGTCACGTCTTTGAACGGGCTCTTTGAAGCATTCTTCGGCTCCGGCTTCCCGCCCATGCGCCACAGGAACATGACCGCCTCGCTGCGGGTGCAGGCTCTGTTGATTCCGAATGTGCCGTCGCTGTAACCCTTCGTGATCCCTGCGTCGGCCGCCCAGTAAATTGCCTTATAGTACGGGTGCTTGGGATCCTGAACATCCGAAAAGCCTTTCGTTGGTTTCGGCGTCGGTTTCGGAGTCGGAGTCGGCTCCTTGCTCGTGTACTCCGTTTTAAGTGTCACAGTAATGACCCACTTTCTATAATATTCGCCGTGGATAAGCATATAATCGTAATAATCGCCTGCCTCATCTACGGCATTATTAATGAAATCAAACTTTATGCCGTTTCTCGACTCCTTCTCCACCGGATCCGAGACTGTTTCGCTGATCACTGTCACGGTATTTTCACCTGCGAAATCCTGGGCGGCCTTTAGCGCCGCTTCTTTTGCCTCTTCGATCATCTGGTTGACCGTCGGATTATTCGGTTTCGTGATTGTTGATTCTGTCACTTTATCGAATGCGATTTTATACTGGCTGTCTCCTGTCCGCGTATCTTTAACGAATTCTTCACCCACAACTTGCGTGGTGCTTACGTCAACACTCTCGTCAACAGTCGTAGTTTGGGTATAATGCCACGTTGCGGTGACAGTCGTGTCCTCCGTCACCGTGATGCTGTCACCCGGCAGCAACAATTCATCATTGACTGACCATTTGAAGAATACACGCTTTGAATTGTCATGTGCAAATGTACACCTCGGAAGCTCATACTCCTCCCCCGCAGCCACCGTCACCGGTTCCATGCTGCCCTTTCCGGTGCCCGGATCGAAGCTGACCGTGCAGGTGCCTTCTGGGGCTGCTTCAAATACAGCGCACACGTAGCGAAGCGGCTCATAATCTCCGTCCAGGACCGTTTCGCCCGGCTTGTAGGTGAAGCTAGTCTCGGTGGAAATAATATCCCCCTCATAGGGTTTTCCCTCACCCGGTCCCCATTCGATGTTCACGTGATACCAACCCACAAGTTTATAGCCGTCATCCGGCTGTGCGTAGACCGTGCACTCATCGCCCTTGTAGAACTGAAGGATATCGCCGTAGACGAAATCTTTGCCGTCTCTTTCAACTATATCTTCCGGCCAGACATCCCAGCTCGGCGTGTATTTGACGGCTACCTTGCCGCCCATAACGGTAGAATTGCCGGCACGACCATCGGTGTTGCCGACCCACATTTGCACCTGATCACCATAATGGGCACTGGGATCTTTCTCAAACACGGCGCAGATGTAGGGTCTTTCAGAGGGAAGCGGGGCTGTAAATCGGTAATGATAAGCCGTCTCCAGAGGTTCTCCCTTGTAGATTTTCTCGCCCGGCGCCAGATCCGGATCTCCCTGGTACCAACCCACGAAGCGATAGCCGTCTTTAGGGTCTGCCCGGAGGGATACTTCTTCGCCTTCGCTTACAAAGTTGTTGGATGAGCTCGTCCTCTGTCCGTCCCTCTCATTGCCCTCATAGTACATCCAGTAGGTGCCTCCGGTGTTCATGTTTCCCCCGACGTCCGAGATCAGCACACCGAAGAACGTGTCCTCCGCAGCTTCCACAGGGATTGCCGCCTGCGGCACAAGGCCGAGGATTAGTCCCAAAATCAGGAGCATTGCCCACATCTTGCGTTTCATTCTACTCACCTTCCTCTCGTTTTTTATGCCGGTCCTGCGGCATTGCATAATAATACAATTTAACACTAGCCCAAAGACCGGTGCCGTTTCAAGTAAGGTTCCGGGAAGGTGGGGTGATTTCAGGGTAAGGTTTGGGTAGGGGCGGGTTTTTCACGTATGCGGCAGTACAGGGACGAGGCTTTTACGCAAAAAAAAGCAGGTCCCTCCCTCCGAAATCAGAAACACGTCACCGTTTCTTAGTTCGGAGTTAAGGACCTGCGTTTTTCGATGAAGATGATATTTACGACGGATTATGGAACTTCGTTACAGCTTATCTGAACTGGCTCACGTGAAAAGAACCGTCCCCGACTCATTAACCGGTTACCAGCGGCAGCACATATGTCACCCACATCCAGCTCACCGGCATGACAAGCACCATAGCCGGAATCATGTCTGCCACCGGGAACATCTTTACCTTGATCATCCTGAAGCCGGTGGCAAGAAGCAGCACTCCGCCGCAAGCTTTGAAATCATTTATCATCGACGGGCTCGTCATAGGGTAAATAACACCGGCAAGCATAAAAAGCAGCATGAATATCACGAGCTGCGGCACCGCAATAAACGCGACGACTACTCCCAGAGAGCAGGCAAATATCATTGCCGTCGGCAAATCCAATATCGACTTTGAGATAAGGATACTGTGGTCACCGTTCATCCCGGAAACGATTGTTCCGTAAATGCCGGTCCCGCTGGCACAGAAAAGCACGATTACGGTTACAAGCTCATCTGTGAACTCCTTCTCAGACATCCCATTCGATGGATTTTTAATAAACTTTCCGATCACTTTCTGCATCGCGCGTCCGCCGGTATTGACAAGATTGCCAAAATGAATCGCCAGCCCGAGCGAAGTACCGAAAACGACCGAGAAAATCACCGCCGGCATATTTTCCATCAGGCAGATGGAACTGATCCCCATCGTCATCGCGCATGCGCCAAAGATCATATTGAGTTTTTCTTTGAAAAGTAACCGGCGCATTCTCGTGTTTTTAAACATGAGTTAGCCGGCAGGGATCCGCGCTTGTTTCTTCAGTCGCTGTTCACAAGGGATCTTCTATATATTTATTCAAGGGGCGTCAGCCCCTCTTTCTTTTTATTCTGCCGATCTGTGG
>JBGUHN010000041.1:0-9394 GCA_045112155.1 Lachnospiraceae bacterium | reverse complement strand
ATTTGTGACAAATAGCAGCGGCCGCATTTCTGAAGTGATTTTCCCCGAAAAGTACAAAATGGAGGTTGTCAAGGATAAGTTTGATCCTGTGGAGGTTGAATTATCAACTGAGGAGGGAGGAACTGAGATCGGGCAAATTCAATTGCGAAGGGCAATTGACTTGTCTGCTCCGATTCTTCAGGTCGAAAATGTCCATAAGGAAGGAAAGAATGGCTTATGCACGATGGATTACAGCCGTGTTTCACTTGCTTGCGGCACAGAAACTGTTTTTCCGAAACTTGCCGAAGCACTCACTGCTTACAGTGACGAGGAATTTGCAGCAGTGGAAAAAACGTATAATGATCTTCTTGCGGACACAGCCCATAAAGGGATGGAGCTCTATGTCGACATGTCGCTTTCGCTTGAGAGGTCAGATGAGAACGTGCTGAGCCTCCACTATGCTTACGACGATTATACAGGCGGCGCTCATGGGTATTACTGGGATGGCGGTGCTACATTTGATACGAAGACGGGAGCCCGGTTGAGGCTTGGAGACATTTGCACAGATACGGGTGAACTTGCACGCATTGTCGTCTCTGCCCTGTATGCGGAGGATGCGAGCCGTTTTTCCGTCAGCCAGGCGGAGATGGTCAAGAACATACTGGACATTATGCTGAATCCTGAAAATATGGTCAACTGGTTCTGTACACCGGAAGGCCTGCGTGTCATTTTCCCGCCGTATTCGATTTCTTATTTTGCGGCCGGTCAGCCGGATGTTGTGGTGAGATATGCTGATTATCCGCACATTTTCAATGAGTCGTATGTCTCGATGCAGGATGCGTATGTAGTCTATGATCTGACAGAGGGACTATCAGCCCGCTTTGATTACGATAATGACGGCAGCATGAATACGATAAATCTGAGTAATAATTTCTTTCAGGGAGAATGGCCTTCGAGCACATATCGGAATTTCAAAATATCTATAGACAATGGGAAGGTCTGTGAACAGCCGACAGCGGAATATAGTAAAGCGCATAATTATCGTATTAAATCCAACGGAAGATTCCTGTACGTGGTCGAGACTGAAAATGTTGACGGAACGAATACGTCTTATATCTTTGATATCATGGACGGAACGGCGGTGTTGACAGGGTCGATGAGCGACGGAGTGTACGGGCAGTCTACGTGTGATGCGGAGCGATCCGTTATTCTTCAGTCGCCTCATCCGGACATGATTTTGTTCGGCGGGGATACCCAAAACAGGTGGGCGGTCTCTTCTGATGGAAAGTTGAGTGCAGTTTCTTCTCGGTAAACCTTCGCATGATGCTTCACGACATGTATGAGCCTGATACACAGCGATAGCACTGCTCAAAGCAATTCTAAAGGCGGTGTTTGCACTCTATACTACACTGTTACAGCTATGACGACATTCTGGTGAAGATGAGATATTTGCTACTGCTTCAAAGAGACTATTACAACCGTAACATTGAGGCTAAATAATATGTAAAATTTTTCATGTAAGGAGGATTAGTGATGGCAGTTTACAGATGCAGAGTATGCGGATATATATTCGACGAAGAGAAAGAGGGAAAGAGTATCAGGGATATTGACATATGCCCGCGCTGCAAGCAGCCGGATGATATGTTTGTCTTAGTAGATGAGACCTCGAAGGATGATCAGGAGCCGCAATTCTTTAAAGGATGAATGGAACCGGCACGGTGAGAGAATGATTTCTTTAGGGTCTCCTGTGATATACGATATATCGCAGGAGACCATTTTTGATGGAAAAGTTGGAGATGAGAAGATGTCTACAAATGATAAAATATCGGATCCCATGATCCGTTCATTGTACGAAAGAAAATCAGTGCGCGTTTTTACCGGAAAGCATATTTCGGAGGACGATGTGCGAATTATCGCGGAAGCGGCTGCACAGGCACCTACAGCCGGCAACCAGCAGCTCTACACGATTCTGCGAATTACGGATCCGGAGAAAAAGCACAGGCTCAGCATTTCCTGTGACAATCAGCCCTTCATTGAGGAAGCCGACCTGGTTCTGGTCTTCTGTGCAGACTGCCTTCGGTGGTATCGAGCTTATGAGGAAGCCGGAATTGTTCCGAGGAAACCCGGCGAGGGGGATCTGATGCTGGCTGTATCCGATGCGCTGATCGCAGCGCAGAATGCTGTGACGGCTGCACAGGCTCTGGGCATAGGAAGCTGTTATATCGGAGATATCATGGAAAATGCGGAAGTACAGCGAGAGATTCTTGGTCTGCCTGCTTAATTACGTCGACAGAGGGGATACGGTAACGCTGAACGTTGTGCCGGACGAAGGCTATGAAATCGGCGACCTGATTGTGCGGAGCCAGCGAAAGGCCCTGCCCGGGGATGTGGTTACCCTTTCCTCAGAGGCATATGATCCGTGATCATGATTTCTCGGATGACAGCGAGTTCTGCACACTTTGCGGCGCAAAGCGCATCCTTCTGAGCTTTGAGGCCGGCGAGGGACACGGATCGACCGTGAATGTTTTTAGTGGTGCAGGTATGCAGAAAATGCCCGAAGACCTGACCTTCTATGCTCATTTCAGAAATGCTGATAACTGGATACCGGCCGGTTTTGCGATCGCCGGAGAAGATCAGACGGTGATTTATCGTCCGGGCGCTGAACTGGAAGTGACGGAGGATACGGTGTTTGTCGCTGTGTATGCCGATCCCTATCAGTTGTGGGTCGGCAGCACAAAGGTCACCCCGGACAACCAGGATGATGTGCTCGGCGACGGTAAGGTCAGTTATGATCCATACACCTATACCCTGCATCTGGATGATCCGGGGCTGATTCCCGGTGTGACCCGCGGAAATCTGATCTATGGCGTAGAAGTGCCGCTTACAGTCACCGGTACGGCAAACTTTTCTGAAGACACCGGCAACTTTAGCGAATATATCTATGTTATGAATGGCTCGGTAACGCTGGACGGTGAATTCATTTGCACCGGATCCACACATTTCGGAATCACCGCAAGTGGTATCACGATCAGGGGCGGCAGTCTGCTCGTGGATTCGCCGGATTATGGGCTTTATTCCTTCGGAGCCATCAGGATCGAAAATGAAGTTGAACGTATCCAGATCGATGTCGGGACCAATCGCGCGATTTGTCTCCCATATCCCGAATATGGCGGCGTAATACTGGGGGATCACTTATATGTAAAGGAATGCGTGAAAGAAGACGGTGAACCCGGCGATGACATCCAAGACGCCCGTCATGTGGTAATCGAGCACGGCACACCGGTCAAGATTAACGGTGTGAGCGGCTCCTTTAATGACAAAATCAAGTTGAATTACTACTTTGACATTCCGGAGTTGCTTCTGAGAGACAATGGCGCTTATGTGACTCTTACTAACGAAAGAACCGGAGAAGATAACACTCTGTATATCAACGAGGCTGAGTGTGTCACGGACAAGGGCTATAAGTTCAGCATCCCGCTGGCAGCCAAGGAGGCCGGCGACACCATCACCGCAAGAGCCTTTGACTCAGAAGGCAACGCACTCATGATTCGGGGGAATGCAAAAGGTATCGACTACACCGAAACCGGTGTACAGTATACCCTGATGGATTATTTCACCTGGCTGGAAGCGAACGGGAGCGAAAGCGAAAAATCAGTCGGAAAGGCAGCAAAGGACTACTGCCTGGCGGCGCAGATCTGTTTCGATTACTATGCGGAAGGTCTGTCGGTGAGCAGCGCGGTGGACGATGTGACGAAAGAGATGCTGAGCGGCTACATCGCAGGCCGTGAAGGGAATTTACCGACAGGGGTGAGCATCCGCGGCATCGCCGCGATGCTGGAGTCAGACAACACGCTGCGGCTGTACCTGGGATTTTCGAATGTCGATCCTGCCGACTTTACGTACACCATCGATGGGAAGGAGACTATGATTCGTAAGCACGCAGACGGCACGTATTACCTGGCTCTGGATGACGGTGTGTGGTCGAATCATTTGCAGGATACGCATACCTACTCGGTGTCTGACGGTACGAATACCTACACGATTACGGCTTCGGTGCTGACATATGCGCGGTCATGTGCTAACAAGAGCAATAAGAAGGAGAGCGATCTCGGCAAGACGCTGTATCTGTATAATCAGGCGGCTGTGAACGCGTTCCAGTAAGAGCTGAATTGGGGCTGTTGCATTAATGCGACAGCCCTGAAACTTGAAAATTGATAATGAGGGCAGCTTATTGTTATGAAAACGAAACAGCGTGTTGAGCGCAATTCCTCAATAGAGCTTTTGCGAATTATCACAATGTATTTAATTGTATTGAACCATTTTGCGTCGCACGGCGGATTTACGTTTGAAGCCCAGACACTGTCCGTTCCGAGATTCTGGTGGAATTTTCTCGTTATGGGCGGCAGGCCGCTTTTGTGGAAACGAATATTCGAAAATGCCCGGTATCAGAACTCACTGAAGATTATTCCGTATTCAATTGCCGTGGCGGCATTTGTATTTGTTGTATGCACAATTGTTGAACTGCTCCGACAGTGGGTATTTGCCTTAATATTTAAGAGCAGGTAGTGCAGCTTCCCTGAGATTTGTGATCATAGAAAGGAGAAGGAAGGCCATGACTGAGATGAAAATGCGCAACCACGAAGTTACGACGCGGCACCCGCTGCTCACGGCAGAGGGTTCGCTCATGGAGCCTGGGTGGTCGCGGCAGTTATTGCAAATGTATGACCGGCGCGCAATCAAAGCCCCCAAATTCCGCATCAAGGAGTGGGACTATTATCTGGTGCTGAATGAGGATTTCGCGGGCGCGTTCACGCTGTCCGACGACGGTTATATCGGGCTGCAGTCTGTCTCGCTCCTGAACCTGAAGGAGGGGTGGGAGCACACGGAGACCATTCTGAATGCGCTGCCTATGGGCAAGTTCCATATGCCGTCGACTTCAGAGGAGGGGACGATCCGCTATAAGGATGATCGTCTGCAGATGACCTTCTTTAAAGGTCCCGGAAAACGCGGCATTGCCTGTAGGTTTGAGGATTTTTGGGAGGGGAAGACATTTGCATGCAAGATCGAACTTGCGCAGCCGCAGATGGACACGATGGTTATCGCGACCCCGTGGAAGGAGAACCGTCGCGCGTTTTACTATAATCAGAAAATTAATACGATGCGGGCCAGCGGATGGATGAAGTTCGACGGGAAGGAGTATGTGTTCAATCCGGAGACGGATTTCGGGACGCTCGACTGGGGGCGCGGCGTCTGGACCTACGATAATCGCTGGTACTGGGGATCGGGCAACGGGATCGTGGACGGGAAGCCGTTCGGGTTCAATATCGGTTACGGATTCGGTGACACGAGCGCTGCTTCCGAGAATATGCTGTTTTATGACGGTGTCGGCCACAAGCTCGACGATGTGGAGTTCCATATTCCGGCGGACAGCTATATGAAGCCGTGGAAGTTTACGTCGAGCGACGGGCGGTTCGAGATGGATTTTGTGCCTGTGCTCGACAGGGCGGCCAAGATTGACGCGAAGATTATCCTGAGCGACCAGCATCAGGTCTTTGGTCGGATGACCGGGAAGGCGGTGCTTGACGATGGGAGAGTGCTGGAGATAAAAGATCTGATGTGTTTTGCGGAGGATGTGCATAATAGGTATTGATTGGGGATTTGGGGACGGTTCTTTTCACGTTACGTGAGAATTCGCATGTGAAAAGAACCGTCCCCGGCGCGTGGGAGCGAGTTGCATTTTGATAAGCGAACCACCACGCCCACGGAACCGTCCTCGAGCGCGTGGGAGCGAGACTTTAATATAAAAGATAGGGCAGGTGCCTATGAAACAAGTTCTTTTAAAATCGGTATTTGATGCATTCGATTATGTTCTGCAGCATTATTACCCGGCGGGGCTTAGTGAGCTGGTGGAGCTGTCTGACACGTATGCCGTGATTTCCATTCAGGATACCCATACAGGCGGGTTTGGAGTTACATTTGCAAAAAATGAATTCTGCAAGGACGTGCTCACGCTGTACTTTGACGATATTACGCGTGAGGTGGAGGGCGCTGTCCTGTTCTCGGATGAGATGGCGCGACAGATCATCGATTTTATTGAGACGAATGTTGATGTAGATACCCTGCTTTGCCGGACAGTCGCGTTCGCGCGCGGTGGCTGCGTTTGCGGTCGAGATGATGGGCGGCGACAGTTCGGTATATCTGGAGCAGGGCGCGGCCAATATGTATGTGTATGACACGCTGTTGATGGCCTGGATGCAGAGAGCATTAGGATGAGAAATTCGGGGACGGCTTTTGCGTGGGATTTCCTACGTGAAAAGGACCGTCCCCGATTGATTATTATAGACCAAAAATCTCCTGAAATCTTGTGATAATAGACCGAATATGGTATAAATTAGGACAGATATAGCTGCACAGCAGGAGGTGGATTATGAATCTCGATCAAATGAAGACATATAAAAGAATGCTGGGATACAGCAATGAAACAATCTCCCGAATTTCTGGTGTTCCTGTGGCAACTGTCCGTAAGGTAATGAGCGGGACTACAAAGAATCCCAGGCAGAAAACGGTAGAGGCATTGGAAAAAGCACTGAGCAAAAGCACGGAAGATTCATACAACGCTTCTAAGCCCTCGATTGTTCGCGATGGTGCTGCTGCTTATCAGACCGGGAGCCGCAGATATACAATTGAGGACATTTATGCGCTTCCGGAAGATGTATGGGCAGAACTGATTGATGGGAAATTATACTATATGGCTGCCCCTACGAGAACACATCAGAAGATAACGGGGGAAATGTACCTTGCGATTGCAACTTATATCAAGTCGAAAGGCGGAACATGTGAGGTGTATATTTCACCATTTGGTGTGTATCTGTTTAAAGATGATTCAACATATGTTCTACCGGATTTGGTCGTTGTATGTGACACATCTAAGTTGGAAGAGAAGGGATGTTTGGGTGCACCGGATTGGGTCGTTGAGGTGGTTTCACCATCTTCCAGAAAGATGGATTATGTGGTTAAACTTGAACAATATCGCCGCTCAGGGGTCAGAGAGTATTGGGCTGTAAATTCAGAAAATCGTATAGTCATGATATATCGCTTTGCTCCGGGTGGCGGGACTGAGGATGTGTTGCTGCGCTCATTTGATGATAAGATTGAGTCTGGTGTTTTTCCGGATCTTGAAATCTGCCTGGCTGATTTAGTGTGACATATAATTCAGTTGAAAAGATTGTGGAGAGATCTTAAAAAGAAAGGTGGTGCGCACATGAAACTTGAATCAAGAACACCGCTTCATGTTACAGTTTTTGTATGCATTATTACACTGCTTATTATGACAGCATGTGGCATCGGGAAGACAGGATCCGGCAATGGCGGTACACGCCACATCACGATCCTTGCGACCTCGGACATGCACGCCAATGTCATGAGCTTTTCTTATGAGGACAACGCCGAGACCGAGAAGGACGGCATGGCCCGACTGTACACATACATCAAGCAGAGGAGGCAGGAGGATCCCGACCTCATCCTGGTTGATGCCGGCGACGATATACAGGGGACGATAATGTCGGATGACGTTTGCAACAAAACGCCCGACGAGCCTCACCCGGTCATGGCTGCCATGAATTTCATGAAATACGACGCCATGACGGTCGGCAACCACGAGTTCGACTGGGGCGTCCCGACCCTGCTGAAGATCCTTAAGCAGGCGGAATTTCCGGTGCTTTCTGCAAATATCACCACCCCTGACGGCAACTACCTCACCGGCAGCGGATGGACAATTATTGACCGGGGCGGTGTAAAACTTGCCGTGATTGGTGTCTGCACTCCGGATATACCCATCTGGGATACTGGAAAAGAGGGCATCGATGACCTTACCTATGAATCCGCCAGCGCAGGTGTCGCAAATGCCATCACAGAAATCGGCGACCAGGCTGACCTCATCATGGTCTGTGCGCATATGGGTATGTATGCGGAATTTGATGAGGAGGGCGGTTCCGATTCCGCGAGAAAAATTCTCGAGGACAATCCGGAGGTTGATATTCTTCAGGTCGCACATATGCACATTACCGTGAACGAAAAAGCCGGGGATGTCCCGGTGGGGGGAGTGAGGAATGCAGGTGCTGAGATTTGCAAATATGAAATTACTCTTGACTCGGACGGCAATGTGACGGATTCCAGCGTGGAAATTGTGCCTATGGAGGGAATTGAACCGAGTACGGAGATTCGTGAGCTACCGGCTGTCAAGGCTGCCCACGAAAAGACGCTGAATTTTATAAGCAAGGGCTTGGCAGACGATGACAGTGGTGCCACGCATCCTCTCGGAACTACCACTGCGAAGTTCCAGCCGGAAAATGAGATCAGTGGGATCCCGGAGGGCAAGCTGCGCGATACAGCGCTGATCGACTTGATTAACAAAATTCAGATGGAAGCTGCCCATGCAGACGTCTCCGCATGCTCCCTTTTCAAGGATACGAGCGATCTTCCGGAAGGGGATATTTATTATTCCAACGTGTTCGACATTTATAAGTATACAAATACTCTGTATCGAGTGAGTGTTACCGGCGCCGAGCTGAAGGCCTACATGGAGTGGGCAGCAGGGTGCTATAACCAGTGGAAGCCCGGCGATATCAACATTTCTTTCGACCCTGATTACTCGAAGTCTCTGTGCGATATATTTTCCGGCGTGGACTATGAGATCAATCTCTCGAAGCCGAAGGGCGAGCGCATTGAGAATGTCATGTTCCATGGTGAACCGCTGGCCGACGATCAGGTTTTGACGCTGGCAGTGAATAATTATCGCTATGCATCCACCCTGAAACCAAAAGAATTGGTGAAGGCCAATCGCGACTGGGAGTCATCGAATTCGGTCCGCGACCTGATTGTCAAGTACTTTGATGAGCATTCGCCGGTCGAGCCGACCGTCGACAATAACTGGAGGATTACGGGCGTGGATTTGAGTCTGGATGATCCCAGGCGGGCTGAGATTATCGGCTGGATCAACGAGGGGAAGCTGGAGGTGCCCTATAACGAGAGCTATAATCTTGAGGATTATGAGGAGTTGAAGGCGCTGGTCGAAGAGTAGTATTAGGAGGGCAGTGGGGTTTATTGAAATGAGCTTTATTTGGCTGAATGCAGGAAAGAAGGAAAGAAGGCGGACGGTCGTCTTAGGTCAGTTCGGGGTTCGTTGGCTGCACGGGTGGTGTGGAGTTTTTAGAGTCATGACTAAAAACTCTAAGCCTAAGTTTACAGGATTAACCTAATAAAAATCACCACACCTTCTTATTTGACGCTTACAAATCTACTGCTGGATGTTGTTCTTGCTTGATCAGAAGTAAGCGTCTAACATAAAGTGTTGTATCTTCTGATTCTCTGATCTGTTAAAATCTTCCCACCAATAAAAGGGGGATATGGTCATGGA
>JBGUHN010000040.1:0-12986 GCA_045112155.1 Lachnospiraceae bacterium | reverse complement strand
GCTGGTCCGACCGAGAGACCAAAAAGCTTTAGCTTTTTTGGCTCGCAGGGTAGTGACCAGCGCTTTTCGATGAAGATGATGTTTGCGACGTATCTCAGACCCTGAACAGCCTGTCTGAACTGTTACTTTCCGGCGGCAAATCATCCAAAGACATTAACAAACTTCTTGCAAGCATTCTGTTTTTATTATAAAATGAGTTGTACACCATGAAGGAGGATTACACATGATATCAGCAGGTGATTTTAAAAACGGTTTAACTCTCGAAATCGACGGACAGGTCATGCAGATTGTTGAGTTCCAGCATGTAAAGCCGGGCAAAGGCGCTGCTTTCGTTCGTACAAAGATGAGAAATGTGATTAACGGCGGTGTCGTTGAGAAGACTTTCCGCCCTACAGAAAAGTTCCCGGCAGCAAGAATTGACCGCAAGGATCAGGAATATCTCTATAACGACGGAGATCTTTATTATTTCATGGATCCGGAGACATACGATCAGATCATGATCAATGCGGACGTCATCGGCGACGCTATGAAGTTCGTTAAGCCGAATGATGTTGTTAAGGTATGCTCCTATAACGGCAATGTATTCAGCGTTGAGCCGCCTCTATTCGTAGAACTTGAGGTAACCGACACAGAGCCGGGATTCGCAGGCAACACAGCACAGGGCGCAACAAAGCCGGCGACAGTCGAGACCGGTGCAACAATTCAGGTTCCGCTCTTCGTCAGCATCGGCGACGTAGTAAAAATCGACACAAGATCATCTGAATATCTTTCAAGAGTATAAATTACGAGGCCTTCCCGAAATTCGGGAAGGCTTCTTAATTTTCTACCACTATTTTTTACCATAAGACATTCCCTCGTCTCTTACGTTTCTCCGGTGGCCGGAATGCGCCGCGCATTCTGCCGCAGATTCCCGAATAAATAAAAAAGGAGAAATATATGAATTACGAGGCATTTAAAGCGCGGATCTACAGTATGGTGAGAGATGAGTTCGGCAGCGACACTGAAGTGACTCTGAAGCCGGTCAGAAAGAATAACGGGGTGATACTCGACGGTCTGACCATTATGCCTGAGGGCAAATGCATCGCTCCCACGATCTACATCAACCAGTATTACGGGCGCTACAGGGAGGGACTCTCTCTAAACGCAATTGTGAGGATCATCCTGGAGGAGAATAAGCACTATTCGATAGATTTTCCGATCGATGTGGATGAGTTCCTTAAATTTGACAATTTGAGGGACCGTATCCGCTATCGGCTGATCAATTACTCAATGAACGAAGAGCTGCTTTCTGATGTTCCCCATGAGAAGATCCTTGATCTGGCTAAAATCTATTACTATGAGATCCGTGACAGCCGCTTTCCCTCAGCTTTTTGTACAATCCGAAATTCGGATACCCTGGACTGGGGAATCGGCCTGGAAGAACTCGATAAGACCGCCGGCGCCAATATGCTGTCCTGTGAACCGCCCAGAATCTACACAATGAGAGAGATGGTGGATCTACTAGCGGATGACACACAGGCTGCGCGCGAAATCCCGGACCCGGTGGTCCCCATGTATATTCTGACAAGTGAGAGCCGCTGTTTCGGCTCTTCAGCAATGTTGTATGACCATGTATTCTGCGAATTTGAGGGGCTCATGGAGGGTGATCTCTTTGTGCTGCCGAGCAGTGTCCACGAAGTCATCGTGACACCCGCGTCCGGAGGGTTCTCCGGGTTCGAGCTTGAGCGCATGGTCACCGAGATCAATAAGGAATGTGTTCCGGAGTATGAAGTGCTCTCGAATAGAGTCTATTATTATGACAGGGAGAATGATGAACTGAGAATGTTCTGACCGGACCTGCGGTTTCCTTCGCTCTGCGGTATCCCGCTCAGAGCAAACATCTGCCGGACGATCCATCGGGATTGGTTGTTAGGGGTTAGGAACCGGCACTTTTATCAGTAAACAGAAAAAAGACTGCCAAAGATGCGGCAGTCTTTTTTCTATGCGTCTGACAGGAGTCGAACCCGCGCACCTGGAACCGGAATCCAGTGCTCTATCCACTGAGCTACAGACGCATCTGTAAAACAGCCCGCCGGATGGCAGGCTGTTTATGGAGATAATGAGATTCGAACTCACGGCCTTTCGGATGCGAACCGAACGCTCTCCCACTGAGCTATATCCCCATCACAGGATATATTACAACTTCCGCTCCGTTTAATCAAGGAAAATTTTAACAGCCCAAAAAAATCTTAAGAATTTCGTGTCAGTTCAGACAGCGAATATGTTATGTGATTCGGCGTGGAGCTTGGGTCAGTTCAGACAGGCTGCTTTTATTGTGCGTTGCCGGCGGCAGAGCATCCATCTTCGTGAGAAAAACATTGTCGGTCCGACTGAGAGATCGGCATAGGCGGCAAGCCGCCTTCATCTCGCGTTTCACGCTCGATGTCGGGCGGGCGCCAAAGTGCCTTCCTTTCGTGCAAGCACGAATCAGGCACCTTGGCTTGCCACCTACGCAAGCTCGCAAGGCAGGACCGACGTTTTTCGATGAAGATGATGCCTGCGCCGGGATATGAACCATAGAAGCAGCCTGTCTGAACTGTTTAGATCTGGGCTGATTTGCTGCCCCCGGAGATTAGCGGCTTTGTTGCAAAAGGAAACTATATATGGTAATATAGCGATGTATTATGTGTCGTTCATACTATATATGACATGAGGAGGCAAAAATTGGATAATTTCAGAGAATGGGTCTCTGACAATCTCCGCTATATCATGCTGATTTGCGCGATTGCCATAGTCTTTATCGGCATTTTCTTCGGCGTACGCGCAATCACGGGAAGAATGTCAGCCGGCAATTCCGGCGCGGAGAATACGGGTGCGGGAACCACGGTGACCGGTATCCCGGCGGAAGAGATCGAATCAGGTATTGCGCTGGTTGAGTCGGGTGTGGCACAAACGGAGAACAAGATTCCTGAGATTTCGGGTCTTGTCACAACATACTATATGGCACTCAACAGTAAGAACGTTGAGAGCGTGAGAGCGATTTCCGACAATCTCACGGAGCAGGATGTCAAGGATATCGAGAAATCGGAGACTGAGTACTCCAACATCAAGTCCTATGTCAAGCAGGGACCTGAGAAGGATGACTCGAGTTACGTGGTATACGCTTCCTATGAGTATATCAATCCCAGTCTCTACGTGAAACACCCGGGACTTTCCTGGCTGTATGTAAAGAGAGATGATGCGGGTGAGTACAAAATCGTTGTCGACGCGTCCTCGGATGAGAAACTGACAGCTTATGTGAATGAAATCTCAGCTGAGGATGATGTGAAGGCTCTGGTCGATGAAATCACGGAAGCGTCCAAGAAGGCTGATGCCGACGAACAGGCTGCTGCGGAAGCCGCGGGAACTGCGGAGGCCGATAAAAAAGACTCCGAACCGGCTGCTGAGTCTGCCGCTCCTTCGGCGGAGGAGACGAAGCAGGAGGATGCTGCGGCTGCTGAAGAGACCGAGCAGGCTCCGGCAGCTTCTGAAGAGACAGAGAAAGAAGACGAGGAAGAGAACACTGACTCTGACGATAGCCCGAGCTATAATAACGAATTCCCGGACGACGGGGCATCTGAGCATAAGGCAGTGATCGGCGCTACCTGTAACCTCAGGGCAGGTGCCGGCTACAATTACAAGGTCGTCACAGTGCTTGAGCAGGGCACACCTATCACTGTCATCGGAGAGGTCTCGAAGGGATGGTATCATGTCTCCTGTGAAGCCGGCGAAGGTTATATCGGAACCAGATTCGTCGACTTCGGGTGATGTGTGAAAGCCGGGCCACCGGACAATAACAAAATAATAAGAGGCTGCCGCATAACGGTGTCCTCATTACATACAGCAGGCAGATGCATATGCTGTCTGTTGTATGTAATGGGAACACGCCGTATGCGGCAGCCTTTTTGCTTCACTTCAGCTTTTGGCAGAATTATTCGTCTGCGTCAATTCAGTCTGCCATAGGATATGCCGGATCTCAGCGTATGGCCTCGCTGCGCGGCGAGCTCACTCACTGTGACCAGACGGAAGCCTCGCTCGAGCAGAGCCGGTATCAGCATCTGGGCAGCTATGTAAGACTGCTCATAGATCTCATGCATTAATATGACATCCCCATCCTGTACGCTGTTCATGACAGTGTCGTAGGTGGTCTGAGCATTTTTGTGGGACCAGTCAAGTGTGTCAATAGACCACATAATCATCGGCATACCAAAGGAATTGGCAATGACAAGATCGTTGTAGCCGCCGCCCGGAGGGCGGAAGAGTGTCGGATTCGAACCGGTCACGGAACGAATCACGTCGTTGGTCCTTGATATCTCCGAAGAAATCTGTTCGGCCGTGAGGTGGGTCAGAGTTTTGTGATCCCATGAGTGATTGCCCTGTTCCATGCCCATATCGTGCTCGCGTTTCACAGCTGATGAAAAGTCGGAGACCTGACTGCCAATCATAAAAAAGGTGGCTTTCACATTATACTTCCCCAGCAGATCGAGAATCTGATTCGTGTATTCGCCGGGGCCGTCGTCAAATGTCAGCGCGACCATAGGGGCGCTGTCATATTTTCGACCCGGATCATACTTACCGTTTCCATCGAACCAGCACCATTTATTGTCCAGGTTCTTCCAGCCGTTTACAGCATTTCCGTCGCCGTCGAAGTAATACCTGGCATCACCCGATTCTATCCATCCGGTCTGCATGACTCCCTTTGAGTCGAAATAGTGCATGATTCCGTTGACCGCGACAAGGCCGGTCTGCATGACTGCGTCACCGTTCATGTAGTAGGTGCTGCCGTCCACAGTAAGAAGTCCTGTCTTTCTGGCTCCGTCATCTCCCAGATAATATGTCTTATCGTCAAGGACAAGCCATCCGGTCTGAATCTCGCCGCTGTCATCCGCATAGTAAGTGAGATCACCGTCTTTGATCCACCCGCTCTCGAGTTTTCCGTCTTCACCGAGATGGTATCGCTTGTCGTCAAGCAGGACCCATCCGGTCTGCATGGCGCCGAAATCATCGAAGTAGTAGCGGCTGCCGTCCTCATCGGTGTACCAGCCGGTCACAGGCGTTCCCTGCCCGTTCAGGCGGTATGTGACATTATTGTCATCCGTCGCCCACATATCTGTCTGTTTCTGACCTGTGATATCAAAATAATAAAGCTTTTCGTCCACAGAGACCCATCCGGTCGACATGTAGCCGTAGTTATTGAAATAGTAGTCGTATCCGTCGATCGTATACCAGCACGAGACCGGACTCGGTCCTTCTTTCGGCGTGTAATGCCATCCGTTGACGTCGACCGCCCATCCGGTCCGGTATCCCTCATAGATTGGGGTACGCGTCCGGTGCTTGGGTGTAGGATATTCTGCATTCAGGTAGGCGCAAAATGTAAGCAGGCAGATCAGAATTGGCATCATCCCAACAAGACAGATAAGTGCTTCAAGTTTTCTTGTCTTTAATCGCAGCTCTCTGCGCTTCTCTTTAGTCAATATTTACCCCCGCTTTTTTTCTATATTTGAAGATGATACCACTTTTCTTCTTTAATTCAAGTCTTGAAAATGATATGATAGACATAATCTGTGCCTCTGTATGACAGTCTCACGGCTAAAGCCGGGCGTGCAGACGGGCTTAAGGCACGAAATGAATCGGAAAGAACGCGACTACAGCAGGGTAAGAATGAATCAGGAAAGTATTCGATTAAATAAATATATCAGTGCCGCAGGGGTCTGCTCACGACGGGAAGCGGACCGTCTCATCGAAAACGGTTCGGTGACGATTCTAAGGAGCGGTGAGGACAGGGCAGTCCCTGCGCAGGTGGGGGAGCGGGTGTGCCCGGGAGACCGTGTGTTTGTAAACGGGAAAGAGGTCGCAGCCGAAAAGCAGGAGAAGCTCTATTATATGCTGAACAAGCCTAAGGGAATTATCTGTACGGGCGACCGGCATATCAGCAATAATATAATAGACTACGCCGGTCTTTCACAGTATATTTCCTATGCCGGCAGGTTAGACAGGGATTCGACCGGACTTGTGCTCCTGACCAACGACGGCGAATTGAACGATATGATCATGCGGGCCTCCAACTATCATGAGAAGGAATATATCGTGAAGGTGGACAAAGTCCTTACTCCGGAGTTCATCATAGCCATGCAGAACGGAATGGAGATCGTGCTTGACGATGACCGTCACCTCACAAATGAGATAGGGAAAAAAGGCAGAAGGAAGGGAACCGTAGTCAGGACCCGGCCATGCCGTGTACGCCGTCTCAATAAAAAAGAGTTTTCAATTATCCTGACCCAGGGATTTAACAGACAAATCAGGCGGATGTGCCTCTCGAAAGGCTATTCGGTGCTTGAAATTAAAAGGGTCCGCATCATGAATCTTCTCCTGGGAGATCTTAAGGAGGGAGCCATGAGGCCTCTTGCTGATGAGGAAATCACGGAACTGAGGCGTCTGGCGGTAAAGCCCGGTACTGACAGACGGGCTATTACATATAAAGGCAGATGAGGTCATATTCAATGAATAACGAAAATGATAAGCTCGATGAGTATAAAAAACTTACAGCTGAGATCAGAAAGTATAATGAGGCCTACGAGGCAGGAGAAGCGATTGTATCCGACTATGAATATGATCAGCTGATGCTGCGCCTCAAGGCTATGGAGCGCGAGGATCCGTCTCTTTTGACCGACGATTCGCCGACACAAACTGTAGGCGCCAGTGTCAAGAGAACAGCAGGCGTCACGGTCAGCCACAACGTCCCGATGCTTTCCATCCAGGATGTTTTTAATAAAGAAGATGTGCTGGAGTGGGTCCACAGAGTCCGCGAGATCCATCCGGACGCGGTTTTCTGCGTGGAACAGAAAATTGACGGCCTGTCCATGACGCTGCGCTATACGGGCGGGAAACTCACATTGGCAGAGACCAGGGGCGACGGTATGATCGGAGAGGATGTCACGGTCAATGCGAGAGTTATCCCCGACGTAAAAGAGAGCATCGACACGGATACGCCTTATCTCGAGGTCCGCGGAGAGGTCTACATGTCTCATGCTGACTTTGACAGGACGAACGAGGAGCAGGAGCTTCAGGGTAAAAAGACATTTGCCAATCCCCGCAACTGCGCAGCCGGTACTCTTCGCCAGCTGGACCCGGCAATGACAAAAAAGAGAGGGCTTTCCCTTTTTGTATTCAACGTTCAGGACGGTAGTCCGGAATTTATGGACAGTCATTCCGAAGGTCTCAGACGGCTTCGGGAACTGGGTATAAAGACTGCCCCGTCAGCTGTGTGCAGGACTGACGAGGAGATCATGTCCGAGATCGACAGGATCGGCGAGATGCGCGGAGATCTGGCTTACGATATAGACGGAGCGGTCGTCAAGATCGATAAAATCGCATACAGGAACGATTTTCCTGCCGGTGTGAAATACAGCGCCGGTCACATCGCGTATAAGTATCCTCCTGAGGAGAAGGAGACTGTCATTACCGACATTGAAATTACAATCGGGATGACCGGTCGTGTGAATCCGACAGCCGTGTTCGAGCCGATCAGGCTCTGCGGCACGACGGTACAGAGGGCGACCCTTCACAATCAGGATTTCATAAATAATCTGCATATCGGCATAGGTGACACTGTCGTTGTCTATAAGTCCGGGGAGATCATTCCGAAAATAAAGAGATCAGTCCCCGAGAAGCGGCCGGCGGGTGTTTCGGATTTCCGTCTCCCGGACGTGTGTCCGGTCTGCGGAGGTCCCATAGTTCAGGAAGAGGGCATGTCGGATAAGAAGTGCATTAACCCGAACTGCCCAGCCCAGCTCGAACGTCATCTCATTAACTTTGTCGGCCGCAGCGCGATGGATATTAAGGGCTTCGGCGAGGAGAATGTCCTGACTCTTGTCAGAGAAAAACTGCTTGCAGATATAGCCGATATCTACACGCTGAAAGACCACAGGCAGGAGATGCTGGATAAAAAGCTGATCGGACTTGAAAAGAGTACGGATAAGCTGCTGGCTGCAATCGAAAACTCCAAGAAGAATGAGCCGTGGAGGCTTCTTGCTGGCCTTGCCATAGAAAATGTCGGCAGCGCGTCCGCAAGGACGATCATGCGGCATTTCGGCTCATTTGAAAAGCTGATGAAGGCTGACCGTGAGACACTTCTTTCCGTCAAGGACGTGGGTCCTGCTACAGCCGCGGCAATCGTCAGCTTCTTCTCGGCCAAAGAGAACCGTGAGCTTATGGAAAGACTGAGCGCAGCAGGTCTTACTATGGCAGAGGAAGTGAAGTCGGCGGGCAGCGAGCTTGCCGGGAAGACATTTGCGGTCACAGGTGATGTATATAAGTTCAAGAACAGAAATGAGCTTACTGTCTTTATTGAGGAACGCGGCGGGAAGTGCGCGGGCAGTGTTTCGAAAAAAACATTTGCGCTTATTAACAACGATCCGGGAAGCATGTCCGGAAAAAATAAAAAGGCCCGGGAGCTTGGAATACCGATCATAACTGAGGAGGAATTCCTGAGAGCTCTGGAGGAAGGAGAGTATAATGCCGATTAAAGTGCCGAATGATCTGCCTGTACGGGCGATACTTGAGAAAGAGAATATATTTGTTATGGACGAGAACCGAGCGATCCATCAGGATATCCGCCCGATTCAGATCCTTATCCTGAATCTTATGCCGATCAAGGAGGACACAGAGCTCCAGATCCTCAGGGAACTCTCTAACACACCGCTCCAGATTGACTGTACTTTTATGAGAATGCGATCACATGATTCAAAGAATACATCGAAGAGCCACCTGGATACTTTCTATGTGACCTTTGATCAGATCAAAAGGAAACACTATGACGGCATGATCGTCACCGGTGCTCCTGTCGAACTCTATGAGTTCGAGGATGTCGACTACTGGGATGAGATTTCCCAGGTATTCTCCTGGATCAATACGCATGTCACATCGACGATTTATCTCTGCTGGGCGGCCCAGGCAGCTATGTATTACTATTATGGTCTTCAGAAGAAGCTCCTGGAAAAGAAGATGTTCGGCCTGTTCCAGCACAAGGTGTTCAATCGCAAGGTCCCGCTGGTCAGGGGGTTTGACGACCAGTTCCTTATGCCTCATTCGAGATATACGGATGTCCCTGCCAAAGACATTGCCAACTGCCCCGAACTCACGATTCTCGCCCAGTCGAAGGAAGCCGGTGTATTCTTATGCATGGCGGAGAACGGAAGAAAGATATTCGTCACAGGCCATCCGGAATACGGACGCATGCAGCTTCGCCGCGAGTACGAGCGCGATAAGAAGAAGGGCATAGAAATTGACCTGCCGAAGAATTATTTCCCGGATGACGATCCGGGAAAGAGACCTCCTCTCGTGTGGAGAGCTCATGCCAATAATCTTTATACCAACTGGCTGAACTATTATGTCTATCAGTCGACTCCTTACGATCTCGACGGAACGCCGTGGGGAGATGAGATACCGGATAATTATTCGGAAAAGCGTGTCGATGAGAAATAATCCTTTGCTTTTGCGCAAAATCCGATTATAATTTGGTCATTGCACTAAGAATACCCGGCGCTCCGCCGGGCAAATCATGCCGGAGGAGATTTTTTAATGGATGATAATCAGCAGATAAAAGAAGCGGAGATTGACCTTCGGGAGGTCATAGCCGCTGTCTGGGCAAAGATGTATCTGGTGATCCTGGCGGCTGTCATTTTCGGCGGTCTCATTTATGTGTTCACGAAATTCTTCGTGACGCCCATGTATACATCTAACACAAAGGTATATATTCTGAACAGGACGAGTCAGAATTCTGAAATCGTCAATACAGCCGACCTGAATTCTTCTACATATCTCACACAGGACTATCTGCAGCTGGTCACAGCGCGCCCTGTCATGCAGGAGGTCATTGATGAACTGGGGCTCGTCATGACGACCAACCGACTCGCAGCGACGATCTCGGTCACGAACCCTGCGGACACCCGATACATTGTCATCAACGTCACGCATCAGGATCCCGCAATGGCCCAGGCGATCGCGGATGCTGTGCGTGTATCCTCGGCAGAGTATATCACAAAGATCATGGCGATCCAGGCGGTCAATACTGTTGAGGAGGCGGACCTGCCCGTGAGTCCGTCCAGCCCGTCGGTCCGGAGAGATACGTTCCTCGGCGCTGTTCTCGGCGCTATGCTGGCAGTCATACTGATCGTGATCCGCTTCATGCTGAATGACACGATCAAGGACAGCGAGGATGTGGAGCGATATCTCGGTCTGTCTGTCCTCGGAGTCATCCCCAAGGAGGATGACGCTATGGAGACAAGCAGAACAAGGAAGAGCAGAAAGAAAAAGGCAAAGAGGAAGTAAGGATGCCGATCGTAAAATTAAAGGACAAAACGCAGCATTTTCAGTTCGATGAGGCCATAAAGATGCTGCGTACAAATGTAGAATTTGCAGGTGAAAATGTACAGGCAGTGTGCATCACCAGCTGTCTTCCCAATGAAGGAAAGTCGTCAATTGTTGCCCGTCTTGCGGAGTCCATGGCTCAGGCAGGCAAAAAAGTCGTGCTGATCGATGCCGATCTCAGAAAATCCGTGCTTCTCGGACGCTATATAGTCGAGGGTACTGAACTCAAGGGCCTCAGCCATTTCCTGACCGGTCAGGGGACTATAAGTGAATGCCTCTGCCAGACCGATTATCCGACACTTCAGATGATTTTCTCCGGTCCGGATGTGCCGAACCCGGCAGAGCTTCTGGGAGGCAAGCGCTTTTCGGCGCTTCTGGAAGCTTTGAGAAAGAATTATGACTATGTGCTGATTGACACGCCTCCTCTCGGTTCTGTCATCGACGCGGCTATCGTGTCAAGACAGTGCGACGGGGTCGCTCTTGTCATCGCTTCGGGCGAAGTCAGCTATAAGTTTGCCCAGCAGGTAAAGGCTCAGCTCGAAATGTCCGACTGCAAGATCCTCGGTGTGATCATGAATAAGGTCAACATAGAATCCGGCAAGGGTTATTACGGAAAATACTACGGAAAATACTACGGAAGAGATTAAGGAAAGTATATGGAAAAGATTCAAAATGTACTCACATCAAAGCTGAAGGAGGCTTTTCTTGCGGCAGGCTACGATCCGTCCTACGGTGAGGTCCGTCTCTCGGACCGTCCGGACCTTTGTGAGTTCCAGTGCAACGGAGCTCTGGCCGCCGCCAAAAAATACCGCAAGGCTCCGTTCATGATCGCTGATGATGTCGTGGCTGCCCTAAGTCACGGAGAGAAGATATTTGATGCCGATGTAGTCCGTCCGGGCTTTATCAATATCAATGTCACCGGCGAATTTCTCGCGGATCTGCTCGGACAGATGGATTCCGATCCTTACCTGTCCATTCCGCAGGCGGAGACTCCGAAGAAGATCGTGATCGATTACGGCGGTCCGAATGTCGCAAAGCCGCTTCATGTCGGGCATCTTCGCAGCGCTGTCATCGGCGAAAGCATAAAGAGGCTTGCAAGGGCATGCGGCGATGATGTTGTCGGCGATGTCCATCTGGGTGACTGGGGCCTTCAGATGGGTCTCATCATAACAGAGATGAAAAAGAGAAAGCCGGAACTTATTTATTTCCGGGATGACGCTCCGAGTGACATGGACGCCTATCCGAAGGAAGCGCCGTTCACCCTGGCAGAGCTCGAGGAAGTCTATCCGTGCGCTTCGGCAAAGTCCAAGGAAGATGAGGCATACAAGGCGGAAGCGCTTGAAGCTACGCATCTTTTACAGATGGGAAGACCGGGCTACCGCGCTATGTGGCTTAAGATCATGGAACTGTCGGTGGCAGATCTGAAGAAGAACTACGAAAGACTGGATGTCTCCTTCGATCTGTGGAACGGTGAATCAACAGTGCAGCCTTATATCGCTCCGATGGTAGAGAAGCTGAAAGCGGAAGGTTATGCTCACTACGATCAGGGAGCCCTGGTCATCGACGTCGCGGAGCCGGACGATAAGATCGAGATTCCGCCCTGCATGGTCCTGAAATCGGATGGAGCTTCCCTCTACAATACAACGGATCTTGCTACCATTGTCCAGAGAATGGAAGACATAAACCCGGATGAGATCATTTACGTTGTCGATAAGCGCCAGTCCCTGTATTTTGTGCAGGTATTCCGGGCAGCCATAAAGGCCCATCTCGTCGGAGAAAATACAAAGCTTGTCCATGTCGGTTTCGGCACGATGAACGGCAAGGACGGAAAGCCTTTCAAGACCCGCCAGGGCGGTGTCATGAGGCTTGAGACCCTTCTTGATCAGATCAAAGAGTCGATGGTCAGGAAAATTGCCGAGAATAAGAATGTTCGTGAGGAGGATGCCGACGGAACGGCAGAAATCGTATCGCTTTCAGCCATCAAGTACGGGGATCTGTCCAACCAGGCTTCCAAGGACTATGTATTCGACGAAGAGAAATTTACAGCTTTCGAGGGCAATACCGGCCCGTATATTCTCTATACGATCGTACGTATAAAGTCTATCCTCGAGAAGGCATGTGCACAGGGCTTCGCGACAGACAGTGAGCTTCTTGCCCCGGCGGATCCCGCCGAGAAAGCCCTTATGCTTGATCTTGCCCGTTTCGGCGCCTCGATCGAAGAGGCTTACGGGGAGCTCGCTCCGCACAAGATCTGCGCTTATATTTATGAGACTGCAAATGATTTCAACCGCTTCTATCACGGCACCAAGATACTGTCCGAGGAGAATGAGGCAAGGCGCGGAAGCTATCTGAGACTGCTTTCAATTGTTCTCAAGGTCTTAAATAAGAGTATTGATATCCTCGGATTCGAAGCGCCCGATCATATGTGACCCTTGATAACAACTTCAGACGGGCTGTTATTACAGTTCGTTAACGGCGCAAAGCATCCATCTTCGTGAGAAAAGCATTGCTGGTCCGACCGAGAGACCAAGAAGCTTTAGCTTTTTTGGCTCGCAGGGTAGTGACCAGCGCTTTTCGATGAAGATGATGTTTGCGACGTA
>JBGUHN010000039.1:0-142239 GCA_045112155.1 Lachnospiraceae bacterium | reverse complement strand
GATGATTTGCCATGCCAATCCGTATTGGCTGTTCGATCCTGATTGTGAGGCATACTACGCAGTTGAGGATTTGCATGCAGATGCAGTTCAGATGAAAGATGAGCCTGTGTATATGCTACGGTGGATGTGATCCTGCGTTGGATAAAGGAAGGGAAACCAAGGATAACAAGTTGGATTGATGCGTATTTGTGAGCTGAGAGACAACATATTCTGTAGAAGAAATTGGTATAATGATTGTATTAGGATCAAAGAAGCTTCTATTGAACCATGCTTTCTACAAGGCGATTCTCTGGGGTTCTCAGAAAAAAATAACGGTAGGCTATACGTCAGGGCCGAAGAAGGGGAATTTCGGGATTAATGATAATTGTACGTGGGGGCAGATTGTTACATTCCTTTACAGAGCACAATAAGGGGTCAGGTACCATTAAATAAGGTACCATTAAATATTTGTAAACGGATTCAAGGCTTTCAGGATTTTCCTGTGGGCCTTTTTTAGGGTCAGGTACCATTAATTATTTATAAAACCTTTACTCACATCGAGAGTATTCCTTAAGAATCTTTACTATTTAGCCTATAAAAGATATAATAAGTAAAGGTTTTGAAGGAGGACAGAAGCGATGATTTCGTATGACGGCTTGTATGAGCAGCTGAACCGCAAAGGGATCAAGAAAACCAATCTGACAGCGGAAATAGGGATTTCTTCCCGAACAATCGCTAAAATTGCCAAAGGAGAGAAGCTGTCTAATAAGACGCTGCAGAAGATCGCCGATTATCTGGGCTGTGATGTTGCCGATCTATGCAAGGAGAAATCTGATAACTCTATTTTACAGATTCTGCGAGAAGAGAAAGAGGCCAAAATCTCAGGCGGTCTTTATCATGAGCTTCAGGTGAGGATGACCTACAACTCCAACCACATCGAAGGAAGCAAGCTTACGGAAGACCAGACAAGGATGATTTTCGAGACAAATACAATTGATGTGGGTGATGGTGTTCCGGTCGATGATATTTTGGAAACTGTTCATCATTTCCGTGCCATCGACTATGTGATCGATAATGCGGAGGAGGAACTGACAGAGGAAATCATAAAGCATTTGCATTATATACTCAAGCACGACACGAAGGACTCTACACTGAGCTGGTTTGCGGTTGGAGATTATAAGCGCAGGGCGAATATGGTCGGTGGACAGGAAACAGCCAAACCTAAGGATGTGCCTAGCCGGATGAGAGCCCTGCTGGGCGAGTACAACAGCAGAAATGGAGTTACTGTATTCGACGTAATCGCACTTCATGCGGAGTTTGAGCATATCCACCCCTTTCAGTCCGGAAATGGCAGGGTCGGGCGACTGATAGCTTTGAAGGAGTGTCTGCGCCACAATATTATTCCGTTTATCATTGAGGATAGCAAAAAGCACTTTTATTACCGGGGACTGTCTGAGTGGCGAAACGAGAAAAGGTGGCTGACGGATACCTGTCTGGATGGGCAGGACACGTTCATTCGGTTGTTGGATATGTTGGATATACCGTATGGGGTCAGGTACCATTAAATTTTTATAAACCGAGGACAGCAAGAAGCACTTTTATTCAATTGTGTGTAGCGTATAGTAAAAATACCTGTAAAAAAGTGCTTGACGTTTGCAGAAAGCGTCCTAATGGGGAATCCGGGGGACCGACAACCATGCTGATCGGCTGTCGTTTCCTGGAACACGAGAACGGGGAAGCAGAGGAAGAGACAGGAGCATTCTGCTAAGGAGTATCAACTGGAATCTTAGTTGTGGGCATATTAACCACAAGAAAAAGCACCTGTAGCATGGCAGATGCCTTATGACTAAGATTCCAGGTTATTTTTCGAGCAGATCTTCGACGGTACAGCCGAGTACTTTGGAGATGCGGTATAGAGACTCAGCGCTGGCTTTATTGATGTCCTTGTTCCTCTGTTCATACATTTGAATGGAGCGCAGCGATACGCCGGAACGCTCAGCCAGCTCAGCCTGTGTGCATCCGTAGGATGAACGAATGCGCTTCAGATTGGTCTCTTTGAAGTGGTCGCGGATCCGTTCGTCAGCGATATCGGCAAATTTGCTGATATCCGCTTCATGGAGCGTGTAATACATGTTCTGCAGATTTTCAAAGGAGAGGACCTCGAATATGTCGCTGAAGCTTCTCGCGGAATACCACTGGTAATAGCAGATGGCCCAGCCAATCCAGTACTCCCTTGACCGCCCGAAATGCTCTTGTGGCTCAGTATCCAGATGCTTGCCGGTTGCTTCAAACATGATATCTGACGCAATATCCATTCCGCTTTTTCCCGCAAGATAAGCTGGTTCTCCGTTCTCCATCCGTTTGCTGATGGAACTGGCGGTAAAGAGCTTAATGAAATCATCACCAGGAATGCTGCAGGTGTTGATGGCATAATCAAATGCATCCCCGAGTGCGGCTTGCGCTTTACTTAGATACGTTTCTTGGTATGCGTGGATCGTCATTCGTTATGCCTCCCCTCAGAATATCCTGCATGTATAGGCCATCGACTTCTTCCTCCTGAATACCCTGGTATGTCTGATTGGCCTCATCGTTTCTGGCTTTGCGAAGAACGTAGAATCGGTCTTTTTCTGCCACCTCGAATCCCTCGTATTTGATCTTTGAGAAAGCAAATTGGGACTTCAGGACAATCTGTTCACCCAGCTTTCCCAGACGCATGGCGCGGGATAACTGCTCTACCGTGATGGCGTTATTCAGAAAAGCCTCCGCGAAGTCGAAATAGGAATCATCAGCTCTGTAACCGGTAATCAGGTCATATGCGTTTACGTTGATTCCAAAGTGCTCGGTCAGGTATTGCTTTGCTCTTCTGGCAATCGGAGTCTTGATGCTGAAAAGGCGATGCTCTACCAGGACAGCGATCCAATTGAGAATCGTATAATCCGGACTGTTCAGATTCAGGATTCTCAGATACTCCGTGTCCAAAGTGTAGCGGTTTGAAAAGCCATCTCGTAGGGAAGAGACGGCCCATTCCTTTGCAAGGTCATAGCTCTCGGTACAGTAGAAGCCCAGACCAAAATCATTGTTTTTCCGGCCTAATCCAAAGGTCGGAGAATCCACAACCTTTGATGAGCCGTGGTATATGGTGAGCAGGTTTTCCATCATGCGTCCTCCAGTCAGTTGATCACTTGGCACTATTATATCACTGTAGTGATACAAAATCAAGTGGAGAACTTAAGTTTTCAGATTTGAATTGACTTGCGGAATAACAAACGCTATAATATAGACGTAGCAAATGTTATATCGGAGGTTGCCTATGAAGGATCTTATTCTTGAAATCAGAAACCGGTTGAATGCCAGTCAGGAAGATCTGGCTCGGATGATCGGCATCTCCTATGCAACCGTGAACCGGTGGGAAAACGGACATTCTCAACCGAACAAGGCAGCTCAACTTCGCTTATACGATATCTGTAAGGAAAGAAAAGTCGATCTTGAAGATATTATTCAGAAGAAGATCGAGAAAAGTGCTGCGAATATTAGCAGCTCTGACAGGGTTATAATGTATCACGGCTCGAAATCTGGCATCAAAGGTCCCATTGCTCCCATAAGCAGAGAGCGCTGTGATTTTGGTAAAGGGTTCTATATGGGGACTGAGCCCTATCAGCCCCTGACGCTGATCAGTGATTTTGAGAAGTCAAAGTTTTACGTTATCAGCTTGGATATGACTGGACTGCGTGTATTGAATGTTAAGCCTGACCTGGAATGGGCGATGCTTGTGGCTTATAACCGGGGCAAGATGGACGAAGTAAGAGGAACTTCACTTTACGAGCACTATGCCGCAATGTCAAATGGTTATGATGTGGTTGTTGGCAGCATCGCCAATGATAGAATGTTCTACGTATTGGACAACTTCTTCCTGGGAAACATCACAGACAAAGCGCTTGTCATGAGTCTGTCTGCCCTGCAGTTGGGGAAGCAGTATGTTGCGATTACCGAGAAGGCTTGTAAGCAAGTGAAGATTGAAGCCGAGGTTGAGTTGTCTCAGCTGGAGCGGGTTTTTGTCCGGGACTTAAGTGAATCAAACCGCGTGAAAGGCGTTAATCTTGCCAATGAAATCTGCAGAGAATATCGAAGAGAGGGTCAGTTCTTCGATGAGATTCTGAGGGAAGCCGGGAGGTGAAAACCGTGGATAGCATTAGGTTGAAACTTTGTGATATACAAGGCCGCATGTTTGAACGTTCTACCGCCTATGCAAGTGAAGATTTCATTCGTGATTTCATGAATTCAGAGGTAGCTGAGCATTTGGATTCTCCCTACAATAAACTGCAGTGGATGGGAGAAGAATATCTGATGGATGAATTGAAGGATGAAAAGAAGCTGGATACAGATGGAGAAAAATACTCTCCGGAAGTGCTGTACTGGATTGGATATCTGTATCGTTACTGGGCTTGCACACGAGGAGAAAAGAGCAAGAGAATCTATCGTCAGGCACCGGCAAAAACTATGAAGCGGAATTACATGGCTTTCCACACGTTTGATCCGGAAGTAGCGATTGATGATCTTATCGAAATCCATCAGCAAAGACAGAAACAATAATATGCAGAACAAGAGGCGCAAAAGTCACGCCGATTAAGCGTGACTTTTGCACTCAGCGTCCCAATTAAACGTAATACTTTTTATACCACTCAGCAAACGCCCTAAGCCCCTCACGTATCCCGATTGTAGGTGTAAATCCATAATCTATTTCAAGTGCTTCAGAGTCTGCGTAAGTGACCGGCACATCTCCAGGCTGCATTCCGATTAATTCTCTGTGTCCTTCAAAGTCGTAGTCAGAGGGAAGAACGCCGGCTCTGACCAGTTCTTCCTGAAGCGTCGAGATATAATCAAGCAGATTCTCTGGCGTGCCGCCGCCAATGTTGTATACCGCATAGGGCGGCAGCGGAAGACCATCTTCTCCGGTGAGCTTTTCGGGAGCTCCCTGCATGACACGTAAGACACCTTCTACAATATCGTCAACGTATGTAAAATCCCTCTTACAATTACCATAATTGAAAATCTGAATCGTCTTTCCGGCAACGAGCTTTTGAGTTGCGGAGTAATAGAACATATCCGGCCGACCTGCCGGACCGTATACGGTAAAGAACCTAAGTCCGGTTGAAGGTATGTTGTATAGCTTTGAATAGCTGTGAGCAAGAAGCTCATTGCTTTTCTTCGTTGCTGCATACAAGGATACCGGATTATCTACTTTATCCTCGGTGCTGAAAGGCACTTTTTTATTGCCTCCATATACGGAAGAAGATGATGCGTAGACAAGATGCTCGACCGGATTGTGGCGGCAGGCTTCGAGGATATTGTAAAATCCTATGATATTTGACTCGATGTACACATCCGGATGTTCGATAGAATATCGAACACCTGCCTGAGCCGCTAAATTCACAACTACAGAAGGTTTATAATTCGCAAAGACGTCATTAATCAGTTCTTTGTCTGCAATTGAGCCTTTTATGAAAATATGATTGACAGAAGATGAATTTGCAGCAGCTTCTATGAGTCCAAGTCTGTACTCTTTAATCTTCGGATCATAATAATCATTCATATTGTCAAGGCTTATGACAGTTCCGCTAATCATTTCTTTGAGAAGGCGCAAAACAAGATTTGCGCCTATGAAGCCGGGGGATCCGGTGACAAGAATCGTTTTATTATTTAGATCAACTTTTACTTTCTTCATCATCAATCCCTCTTGAACAGATCGCGTGTGTAGACCTTTTCTTCGACATCACCGAGAATATCTGCATCAAAGCGATTAGCCAGAATAACGTCGGATTCTTTCTTGAATCTGTCAAGATCATTAACGACTTCAGAGTTGAAGAACCTGCTTCCGTCCTCTAATGTCGGCTCATAAACGATGACCGGGATGCCTTTGGCTTTGATTCTCTTCATGACACCCTGGATAGCGGAAGCGCGGAAGTTATCAGAGTTGCTCTTCATTGTGAGACGGTAGACGCCGACAGTGTTCGGCTTCTTTGAGATAATGCTGTCTGCGATGAAGTCCTTTCTTGTTGTGTTGGACTTTACAACGGCTTCGATCATGTTCTGGGGTACATCACGGTAGTTAGCAAGCAGCTGCTTCGTATCTTTTGGCAGGCAGTAGCCGCCGTAACCGAAGGAAGGATTGTTGTAATGACCGCCGATTCGAGGATCCATGCAGACGCCTTTGATGATCATCTCAGTGTCCAGTCCCTTTACCTGTGCATAGGTGTCAAGTTCGTTGAAGTAGGCTACGCGGACTGCGAGATAAGTATTGGCGAACAGTTTGACAGCCTCAGCCTCTGTCGGTGGAGCGAGAAGGACTGGGATATTCTGTGGTTCTCTGCCCGCACGCTTATCTTCGGTATGTGCGCCTTCAAGGAGAAGATCGGCAAAGAGCTGTGCCTCTTTCATCTGGTCTTTATATGCCCCGACTACGATGCGGGAAGGAAACAGATTGTCATAGAGAGCTTTTGACTCACGCAGGAATTCGGGGCTGAAAATGATGTTGCTTATGCCATATTTCTTGCGAACGGACTCTGTGTATCCTACCGGAATGGTCGACTTGATGACCATGAGGACGTCCGGATTGTATTTGAGAGTGCACTCGATAGCGTCCTCGACTGCGGATGTATCAAAGAAATGTCCGACATCGTCATAGTTGGTCGGAGTAGCGATGATTACGAGATCGGCAGAGCTGTAAGCAGCCTGCTTATCGACTGTGGTATAGAGGTTCAGCTTACGTTCGCCGGCATTTGCCTCCCTGAAGAAACGCTCGATTTCATCGTCTTGAATAGGGCTAATGAACTTGTTCAGCTTATCGGCTTTGGCCGGTGTGGTCGTGATAGCTGTTACTTCATGATTCTGTGCGAGGAGAAGCCAGAGAGAGACCGACATATCCTACGCCTGCAACTGTGATTTTCATAATAACCTCCAGATTTAATATAAAATGAAATCAATCCCTGCGGAACAGATCTCTTGTGTAAACTTTTTCTTTTACGTCGTCAAGTGCCGGATCGTAGCGGTTAGCTATGATGCATCTGCACTGTTTTTTGAATTTCTTAAGATCATTCACGATGAGGCTGCCAAAGAATGTCGTCCCGTCTTCGAGGGTCGGCTCATAAATGATGACCTTTGCGCCTTTACCCTTGATCCGCTTCATGACTCCCTGAATAGAGGACTGTCTGAAGTTATCTGAGTTGGATTTCATTGTCAGTCTGTAGATGCCGACTACAACTGAGCTCTGTTTTGCCTCTTTGGCAGAAGAATAACCTTCGCTGTTGACATATGTGCCCGCAATCTCGAGGACCCTGTCTGCAATGAAATCCTTGCGTGTGCGGTTTGATTCCACGATTGCCTGAATGAGGTTCTCAGGGACGTCGCGATAATTAGCCAGCAGCTGCTTAGTATCCTTGGGAAGACAGTAGCCGCCATATCCGAAGGATGGGTTGTTGTAATAGTCACCGACTCGCGGGTCAAGACAAACGCCCTTTATAATAGAAGCGGTGCTTAGCCCCTTGACTTCAGCGTAAGTGTCAAGCTCATTAAAATACGAAACTCTAAGAGCGAGATATGTGTTGACGAAGAGCTTGGTGGCCTCCGCCTCGGTACATCCCATGAAGAGAGTCTCAATCGGGTCTTTTAACGCGCCTTTTTTGAGCATTTCTGCAAATGCACGAGCCCCTTCCTCTGTTCCCTCCTCACACCCGACAATGATCCTGCTTGGGTAGAGGTTGTCATAAAGCGCTTTCGACTCTCTGAGGAATTCGGGGGAGAATATGATATTCTCGGCATTATACTTTTTGCGTACGCTTGAAGTGAAACCTACCGGGATTGTAGATTTGATGACGATTGTGGGCTTTACTTCCCTGTCAGACGTCGAGTCAATGACGAGCTGAATGACGGATTCAACCGCAGAGCAGTCGAAATAGTTCGTATGCGGATCATAGTTGGTAGGAGCAGCAATGACAACGAAGTCAGCATTGGCATACGCAGTCTTTCCATCTGTTGTGGCTGCGAGGTTTAGTGTTCGACTGCCTGCTTTGGCTTCCGCAAGATACTTTTCTATGTATTCATCCTGGATGGGAGAGATATAGTTGTTGATTTTTTCGACCTTCTCGGGGACGATATCAACCGCGGTGACATTGTTGTGCTGGGCAAGAAGAACAGCTAGAGAAAGTCCCACATAGCCGGTTCCGGCGATTGCGATATTATATGCCTTATCTGGAGCAGTGGTAACGTTATCTACAGACGATGATGTTTTTTCTTCGACGAACATGTCAGTAGGCTCGAAACCAAGAATACCTGCCAGGGATTGCAGTTGGTCAATCGAAGGGGTGTATTGCCTGCTTTCAAGATTCGAAAGAACTGAGCGGTTGATGCCGGAGAGTTTTGAAAGCTGGGATTGAGTGAGGCTCATTGCTTTTCGCCGCTTAATGACGGTATCGGCAAGGAGCGATATGGACAGCTTTTTCATATAAGTATGGTCCTCCTGATGGTGGCGGGATTTAATGTAGTGACACTGCTCGAAGTGTTGTTTTCAGCAACATTATGTGCTCCGATGCGTTTTGATATAAACGTCAATTATAATAACATGTTAATAGATACAGGTCAATGATTTAAAGAGAGTTTTCGGATATTCAGTTGTGCAGGTAAAGAAGTGCGGGTGTGTTGTCAATAACGACATTTTCTTGTTCCTGCAATATGATATAATAGTCATGGATCAGCTGGACACGCGGAGGAATGTGAGCATGATGAAATATCCTGACGAATCATTATGTATAGGAAAAGGTGGTACGATGAATGAAAATGGAGATCATATCTTCAATAGTCAGCACTTCAAGGCAGTGTTCGATGGAGCCACTCCAAAGGGAAAGCGGCTGTGGGAGGGAGTGCCCGGAGACGTATATGCATCACGGGTGCTTTCCGAAGCGATGAGAAATGCAGAACCGAGTGTTAGTCCATCTTCGCTGATTTCATATTTAAACGATGTAATTAAAAAGTGCTATGCTGAAAATGGTGTATCCTTCGAAGAGTTACCTCCCGAAGAAAGGCTCCAAGTTAGTGCTATTATCTACAGTGTACATCGGAGAGAAGTGTGGTGCTTCGGTGACTGCAGTGTAAAGATTAATAATGTGCTATATAAGCATACCCGGGCGGGTGATAAGCTGCTATCAGATTTGCGAGCCTTTTATACTGAGTTGTATGGATTGAAAAATGTTATTGAAACAGGTGAGGATCCGGGAAGAGAAGCTATACTACCTTTGTTAAAGGAATTCCCCGTTATGGCGAATCAGGCTGGTGAGTTTAGGTATGATGTGATTAATGGTGGTGACATTTGCACAGATAATATTGTTATATATCACGTGAAGCCGGGCGACCGCATAGTTCTGGCTTCTGATGGGTATCCTGCTCTGTTTGACACACTCGAAGAAACGGAAAAGTATTTATTTCAACTGCTGGATAAGGACCCTATGTGTATTCATGAACTTCGTGGAACGAAGGGAGTGATAAACGGAAATCAGAGTTTTGATGACAGGAGCTATATCAGTTTTTATGTGTCTTGATTTCATACAGACTTGTGGTAGCAGTATCGGATGCCTTCACAGGTAACCATATAGTTGGATAGGATAAAGCGTGCATATGCACGCTTTATTTTACATAATTTTCTATATGCACATATTTTTGAATGAATTGTTGATTGTCAAATGCACAATGTGTATAATTTTTACAGGTATTACATCATTTGTCGATGCTGTAAGACGGATACCCGAAGGCAACGGTTTAAGAAGACCACGCATGTTGAAAATGGAGGAAGCCCTATGAGAAAAGTGCGGTTATTGTCTGTTTTGATTCTGCTCGTCATCCTGATTTCGGCCTGTGGCGGACAGACCACTCTCCCGGACGAGCCCTATTCACCGGTGGAGTATTCTCTATATCCCTGCCCGGAAGGCGCCTATGTTGGAGACACCATGCCTTATGTGACCGAGGATGGGACTCTGGAACTGTATTATCTGTATGACACTGACCACAACGGTCAGGGCTATCATCCGATTTATAAATATTCTACCAAAGATCTCTGCTCCTACACAGATCATGGCATGGCACTGAATTACGGTCTTATGTCGGATCCGGATCCCGCAATCGGAACCGGGTCTGTCCTCCGCGATAATGAGGGGCTTTACCATCTATTTTACACCGGTCATAACGATACCGGTAACAGTGGTAAGGGTAAAGAATGTGTTATGCATGCCACGAGCACAGATCGTGAGAACTGGACAAAGATTCCGGAGGACACATTCTACAGCCCCGACAATTATTCAAAGGATGATTTCAGAGATCCGGAGGTGTTCTGGTCTGAGGAGGAGAACTGCTACTGGATGCTGATTGCGGCAAGAGAGAACACGCTGGGAGGTGTCGTCGCAAAGTACACATCTACCGACCTTAAGAGCTGGGAGTTTGCGGGACCGATTTTCGCACCGAAGGAACAGTATATGCTGGAGTGCCCGGATGTGTTCCGTATGGGAGATACATATTATCTCACATACAGCTGGGACTGTGTAACATATTACGCAATGAGCGATTCACCGAACGGGCCTTTTACCGTTCCCGAGGATAATGTACTTGACGGCAATAATTTTATCTTCTATGCAGCAAAGACTGCAGAGCTGAACGGCAATCGATATCTGTGTGGATGGCTTGGACGTGCAGGACTCTCAAGCGATTCAGGTGTTTACCAGTGGGCAGGCAATGTCCTTAATCATCAGCTGATTCAGCGTGAGGACGGGACATTGGGCGTGTGCGAACCTGTTACATTTGAGGATTATTTTACGACCGAGAAGCAATTTGCCGCTGTAAAAAAAGAGGGCAGCGTGAAGATCAAGAACAACACGATCACCCTCTCGGAAGGCGCGCTAGCCGATATGGGAACAAGACCCGCAACCATGTTGCTTGAGTGCGATGTAACTCTGGATGCAGACGGATGTGCTGGATTTGCCTTCGGCGGGAGTGAGAGCGATGAGACCTGGACAGTCCTCTGCTTGGACGCGAAACGTGGACTCCTTCACTATGAGGGATATGAGATTGCAGATTTATCTAGGTTTGATCCACAGGCTTTCACTAAATTCGATTTTTCAGCCAATGAAGTCCACCATGTCACTCTGGTCTGCGAAAACGAGATCGTTGTCCTCTATGTCGATGATATGAAGGCGCTAAGTTCCCGGATTCGTCATTCAATCGATGGTGCACATATAGGTGTGTTTGCGGAGTCAGGCGGGGCAGAATTTTCAAATATCAGCATGAGGTTGCCAGAGTAACTGCTGCGACAGTCAGAAAAAGTGCTCATGCTACTCTCATGTTGATGCTATAAATATCCAGTCAATAAAATGATGAGTTTTCAATGCCGGAATTCGATATTTTAAGAATTCCGGCTCATCTTTTGTCTTAAACGCTGAATGAAAGAACAAATAAGAAAACGGCAGCAATCAAAGATCTTTGACTTGCGGCTTGTGGAATCGCTTGTTAATGATATAATAAAACCACAGCTATTGTGCACAGATTTATTCAAGAGAGGAGGGCACACGTGGATAAAAAGATTGTAGTTGGGAACGATATCTTTGAAGCGTTTATCCGGGAAGACGGCTACTATGTTGATAAAACTGAACTGATCTATGAGCTGGCAGCCGAAAGCAGGAATAAAGTCACTCTTATTACGCGCCCTCGTCGATTTGGCAAGACTCTCACCATGAGCATGATGGAGAGTTTTTTTGATATTCAGCGCGATAGCCGGGATATGTTTACCGGAAGAAAGATTGTGATGGATCATCCTGAATTCTGTAAGGAATGGATGAACCAATACCCTGTATTGTTTCTTTCATTTAAGGATGTGGAAGGGCGTAACTTTGATCTTGCTTACGATAAGCTGAAATCAGTCATAGCAGATTTGTGTAAAAAGCATGCTTCGCTAGTGAAAAACCCTGAGGTCGACCCATTCGATGTGGAAATTTTTCAAAAACTCAGGGGCCAAACGGGAACCGAATCCGAGGTTCAGAATTTTCTGAAAACCCTCATGAGGATGATGATGGCTGTGTATGGGAAGCCGGTCATTCTTCTGATTGACGAGTATGATGTGCCGCTGTCGAAAGCGGAAGAGACAAAAAATCAGGAGTATTACAGACAGATGCTAGACGTGATCCGCGGCATCCTGAGTATTTCTCTGAAAACGAACGAGTATCTGAAATTCGCAATAGTGACAGGATGCCTGAGAATCTCAAAAGAGAGCATTTTTACAGGCGTGAATAATTTCGCCTGCTACTCTGTTACGAGCAGGAAGTTCAGCCGGTATTTCGGCTTTACGCAGGATGAGGTAGCGCAGATGCTGGATGCGTTTGGCTTGTCCGATAAGATGGAACTGATTCAAAAATGGTACGATGGGTACATCTTTGGGAATACGGAAGTGTTCTGTCCGTGGGATGTTGTAAGCTACGTATCGGCAGTTCTTTACGACGAAGAGGAGGAGCCTCAGAACTTCTGGGCGAACACCAGTGCAAATGCGATTCTGGATGATTTCGTCAATCACAGCAAAATAGATGCCTCCGAAAAGTTTGAAATCCTTCTGAACGGCGGAACAATTACGGAGGATTTTTGCGAGGAACTGACCTACGACCGCATTGCCGAATCGGAAAAGAACCTGTGGAGCGTTATGCTGATGACAGGTTATGTGTCTAAGGCAGACAAAGCTGTTTCCAGGGGAAGAGTAAAGCTGCGCATTCCGAATGCCGAGATAGCTGATATATTTAAAGATGCTGTCGTCGCCAGGTTCAACAGGACTTTAGATGCAGGGAACGTGGATGCCTTTATCACAGCCATGTGGAACCGGGATGAGGCCACTGCATCGGAAATGCTCACAAAGATCCTGTGGAATTCCATCAGCTTCTTTGATTACGGAGAGGATTACTATCATGGGATGCTGAATGGGATTTTTACATCCCGTGGATTTGCTCCTGATTCAAATGACGAGGCAGGCCTGGGAAGACTCGACCTGCGGGTCAAAGACCGGGGGAAGAGAAGAGCCCTGCTCATGGAGTTCAAGCGGTCTGACAGGGAAAAGGATCTCGATGCCGACTGCGATGAGGCAATCACTCAGATCTTCGAAAAGGGTTATGACAAAACCCTGCCGGAAGGCTACGAACAGCAGATAATATACGGTATTGCTTTCTATGCCAAGGTTGCTAAAGTGAAGCTGGTGTCTTGTTAGATGTCATGGCACACGAAACCGCGGTGAAATACAGATAAATTCAATCGGCAGGTCCATCTAATGGACCTGCCGATTGCCGTGAACACGTTTTACTTGATCTGGTTTACGCTCTCATCCCTCGACGGCGGCCATGTATGGAAAGTGGAGAAATATTCGACGAAATGACAGCTCGGTTTTCATGCTCGCTCAATTATGCAGCTGTGGTGTTTATATTCCGGATTATTATGAGGAATTTCTTTATAATAATTGATTCCGAGCATCAGGATATTTCCCTTATAGTGTTCCAATCTGTCAGGATAGTTTTGACTTTTAATCTGATTTATAGCTCCCTGCGCGGTTTTGTCATATTTCAGCTCGATAAGGAGCGCCGGTTTTTCTAAATACCTAATAATTATTATATCATCAACCAACAATTCCACAACCCACATATCCATTGTCTGTCAGGCAACGTCTGAACTGTTACTCTGCACGAACTAACAAGGACACAGATTATTCACTTGCATTTGGCGCACTCAGCGCTCTATACTATAGATTGATATATTTTGCACAAAAACAAGTATGATATCTGCTTGTTTAATGTATTGACTCCTAAGGACCAGAAATAATCAATGAATCGTTTTATTTTAGTTTTAAATAGAATATTGAAAGATCGTCGGTTCTTACGGAAATGGCGGCGCATTGTCATGTTTTTGGCGTCAGTATGTGTCTTCGTAACGACATATAATATGATTTTGCCGGCTATTAGCGTGGAAAAAGGCAAGGCTGACAGCGTATCAGGACTTTATCTCGAGGATGCTGAAAAAATTGACGAAAATCAATATACGCGCATCGATCCTGCTTTAGATGATGTAGTGACCGATGCACCTGTGGTGCAAATGCAGGAGGCTCCGAACGAAGCTCTTGAACAGGCATCGGAAGTTAACGAACTCTACGCAAGCGGTGACACTTACGAGATATTTGTTACCTACGGCGATGAGACCGGGATACCCGAGAATGCTCACCTTGAAGTTCAGGAGATTACGAAGGATTCGGAGGTTTCTGCCTCAGGTGAGGTGGCTCAATACGACGAGTATATTGATAACACATTGGATGCGCTCGGATGGGAGAACGGGCGTATTCCGTATGCGCGGATTTTTGACATTTGCATCACGGATGAGCTCGAGGAGAAAATTCAGCCGACGGAAGGCACCAAGGTCGGTGTCAGAATTGAGCTGTCAGATAACGAGTGCGAGAACTTGAATGTTGTCCACTTTGATAAGAGCGATGAAGGAAACGTGCTGAAGAGCAGCGTGGAGGCTGCGGATGAAGGTCAGGTTATTGAGTTCGAAACAGATGTGCTGAGCGTGGATGCAATCGTCGGGACAGTGATCGAGAAGAATGTACTGGCGAGTGATGGGAAGAATTATAAGGTGACAGTGACGTATGGGGCGGATACCGGGATACCCGATACTGCGGATCTGAATGTTGAGGAGATCCTTCCGGACGAAAACTGCGATGCAAGTACATCCTCTGTGTATGGCAAGAGCTATGAGGAGTATGTGGCATACACGGAGAATGCGCTTGGTATGCAAGAAGGCAGCGCGGGATATATCCGGCTGTTCGATATCAAGATCGTGGACAAGAATGATCACAGTGTGAAGTACCAGCCGAAGGAAGGTACTGTAGTTGATGTGCGCATTGAGCTGGCGGATAAAGACTCCAGTGAAAAAGCGGCGACAAGCACGCAGGTGGTGCATTTTGAGGATGGTAGTGAGAATGGTGATGCCATAGATGCCACAACAGATGGGCAGATAGTTAGCTTCAAGACTTCTGGCTTTAGTATCTATGCCATCGTAGATTCCTCCAAGCGTCTTCAATATAACTTCTATGATGGGACAAATCTTCTTGTTTCTGAATATATCAAGAAGCAGGATAATGTTTTACAGGAACTTTATGATCCAGGGGTAGAACCGGAATATGGCCAGACTTTCGTTGGCTGGGCTTATTCACCGGGCGAAACCAATCCGTCGAATATATTTACCATTGAGGAACTTAATCAGCAGGCAGCTGCACGCTATAACAGTGCGACAGAAGAACTTACAGAAATTAATGTTTACGCGATCTATGATGAAGCCTGGTATCTGCGTTATATGGATCAGGATGCAGAAGATAATGGCATTGTGCTTAATGTCGTACGTGTGCGCAAGGATACAGATGACAAAACGGTGACTATTAACTATACCTATACTCCGGAAGCCGGCATTGTCTTTGAAGGTTGGATGGATGTGGCGACAGGCCAAACATATCAGCAGGGAGATACAATTAATCTTGATCATCATGTAGACCTTTATGTAAAGCTGCAAGGACGTAATTGGCTTGTATTTGATTCTAATGCAGGAGGACCTGGCAGCGGGGCAACGTATACACCACCGCAGCTTCTGATCGGAAGCGAGGCGACAACTATAAAACCGGATGATCCGACCCGGAGAGGTTATACATTTACTGGTTGGAATACAGCGGCAGATGGAACAGGAACTTGGTGGTATCGGTCAAACGGAAGTGTTAATCGGTTTGGAAACACTCTTGCTTCTGATACAACACTGTATGCTCAGTGGGAGCCAAATGATACTGATTATTATGTTGTTTTCTGGAAGCAGAAAGCAACAGATGCGGCAGGCCTTACAGATGATGCAAAAGAATATGATTATGTTTCCAGTGAGCACAGGACGGCAAAAACAGGTGAAACAGTAAGCATCACTACTGCAGACCAGCAAAAGGGAGGAACAGCCAATAGAGAATATGGATATTACTTTACTTATAACGGGAATAATTCCGATGTTACGGCCACCGTGGATGCGAACGGTACTACGGTTTTAAATGTGTACTACGACAGGCGTGAGATCACGTATAATTTCACTTCCAATACGAATTTCACAGTTCCGAGTTACACCGGTGTTGTGGATGGGGAAACAGTTGTTCTGACACCGGATGGGAATGGAGGATATACTTACCAAAAGGCGACGACAGAAACTACTACTCAACCATATACTGGAACAAGGTATAATACAACGAATGTAAGAAATAGCAATAATCCGGTACATTATGGCGTAGTTGAAGGACGAACATCGCCAGTTCAACTTGACCGAAGAGACAATGAAAGATGGTATTATGATGGTACCTTCATTTCGTGGGGAACACGATATTATGGCACACATTATATTGTCTCTAACACCGGTACATATGGCTGGATCAATGGCTCTATGGTGGCACTGAATCCAGAGCCTTACACAGGTGAAGTTACGACTTCAACGACACAAACTAAATCTGCGTCATTTACCGGATTATATGGGGCAACATTTTCAAATTGGCCGGATCCGGGAACAAACAGAGTATGGACTTCAACGTATAACAACAGAACACTTTCACTTCCTCTAGCGCTGACTCTCTTTGACCCACAAGCAGCACTTGATCCCAGCGCTACACAGACTACAGTTAATTTTACTGCAAGTAATTATTCTAATAACCATACTTTAACAATTTTGGTTCAGGACACGAACGGTCAGTGGGGATATACCAATGACTATGTCCTTACCACAGCAAACCTGGGATCTAATGGAACATGGTATCCTACAGAGACTTTTGAAGGCTTTACCGTTAATTCGTATCAGATCACAAATACGGTGAATCCTTATGGGACTTGGACGCCAGTTACAAGCAGTGGCTCATTCTCATACAATAACAGCGACGTTTTCCTTCGTTATACTCGTAACCAACATGGCATTCATTTTATCTCTCAGGGAAATAATGTTACAGGTCGAACGGAAAATACTATAAATGGTATTTACTATGAATCTGATCTGAGCAAATACGCGGAAGGCGGCTCTGATTATTATGAACCCACAAACGGAAATGAAGGCTATTATTTCGCCGGTTGGTATGCGGACCCGGATTGTCAGATTCCGTTCGACTTTAATATGACTATGCCGGATAATGACATTACTGTCTACGCTAAATGGGACACCTATCGTGTACGTGTAGTACTGGTTCCCACACCGGATAATGCTCATAACGATGAAGTTGAATTTGCGAACAACCAGAGCTTGTCCTTCCGCCTTGATTACAACGAGCAGGTTGACGATACGAATATTAATTCTTCTGTGGCGAAGAGACCGGGTTATAAGCTGATCGGATGGTATTACTCCTCGGATTTTGATCCTGCCACAGAAGTTTATTTCCCTGTGTTGATCAATAATAATACTCCTGGCGTTGACATGAATTATCAGTCAGGAGAAGACTGGAGCAAATACGGCGACAACGACGGCAGCCATGATAACGTTCGCGGCATCTTAAAACTATATGCCAAGTGGGAGTTGGATGTTGATGAGAACAGTGTCTATGTCGAATATGATGTAGATGATGTTTACCGCACATATGATACGGCGGGAATGCTCCAGACCACAATTCCGGTTGATGATAACAAGTACGCATTGACCAATAATAATGTCACTTTCCAGGTCGCGGAAGCACCTACAGAGTATACGTCTGGTTTTGAATTCTACAGGTGGGTACTGTTAAATCCGGATGGATCTGAATCAGATATTATGTATAACCCTGCGGGTATGGCTTCTGAGATTCCGAGCAGCTTTATTTATGAGGAGACAATCACTGATGATCTTGGCAACACAGCAATGATCAAGAAGATTCGTCTGAAAGCAAAGTTCAACATTGAGACCGAGAAGGTGACTACTGTAACCTTTGACGGGAATGGTGGCGTAACGAACGATAGTGCACAGCAGGAAAGAGTAACAGAGTCCTATCCGATTAATAAAGATTTTATCATGAAAGATGAAGACTCTTTCGTGAGAGAAGGGTATACGCTTATTGGCTGGGCATTTGAAAGAGAAGATGGCAGTAAAATTACAGTCGAAGACTTCAAGAATGCAATCGCGACCATGACTGCTGATGAGTTGATTGAAGCCGGTATATATCAGCTTGGTCAAAAAGTCGCAGCAGATAATCTTGAAGTCAGCGAGGAGAACAACTGGGATCCCTTGGAGAATACGGTCTATGCCGTATGGGAAATCAATAAATACACTGTGACCGTGAAGAAGGTTGTGGATGGAGACTCGGAGGGTAAGACCTTCATCTTTACTGCAACCGCCTCCGACGGCTACACCTTGTCTGAATCCGATGCCAGATTTGTGCTCTCTCATGGTGGAACGAAAGTCATCGAAAATGTACCCTATAATACAATTTTGACCTTTAAAGAGACACCCGCATCCGGGTACAGTATCCAGAGTGTTGACGCAAAGCAGACATCTCTGCCGGATAAGACACCATTGGAGGACTCCGCCTATTTCGATTTGGATGGTGATGATGAAATGCCTTTCACCATCAAAGGCGATACAACCATTACCTACACTAATGAGAAGGCAAAGGAGCAGAAGCTTAAAATTCATAAGATTGGTGAGGATGCACCGAATGGCCTTGCCGGTGCGACATTCAGCTTGACGAGCAGCGATGCGGAAAGCTTTACTGGCAGAACAGGTCTTGTCTCCATGGACAATGAAATCCCTGATAATCTTGGTTACCTGCCAAGTGGTGAAACGGATAACACGGTGTTTTCGCTCCCGATAGGGACATATACGCTGAGTGAGACTGGAGAGCCACAGTATTATGATAGTATCTCAGGAGCCGTTACACTGAGCGTAACAGGTGAAGGAATCAGCATTACCAGGGTAGGAACAGACGAAGAGGCTCCATTTGAGGATGTAGAGATCAGTGAAGCTGGAGGAGTGTACACGCTGACAGTCACGAATACCCGAAAAAAGGCCACCGTAACAATCATCAAGAACGTGACCGGAACGGAAGCTGATAAGAATGCCCAGTACAGCTTTACAGCAAGCGGATTGACAACAGAGGATGATACCTTCTCTCTCTATGGACAGCATAAGGATGCGGCAGGTGAAACGCCTGAACAGAAAAACACAATAGTTTACGAGAATATTGCCCATGGGACTGTGTTCTCTGTTGCTGAGTCTGATGCATATACAGACTTCACCACAACAATCACAGCAACCTACGATGACAGTGAGGATGTGACTCAAACAATCACATTGGATCCTGAGCGGCAAAATCTGCTTTCAACTGGAGACATAACTGTAAATGGCGATATAACCATCACATACAGCAACACCAGAAACAAGCAGCCGGTTGCCATTTATAAAACTGGTCTTGGAGAGGATGAGACCATCACGACCGGGGCGTCGTTTGTCGTGTACAAGGCAAGTGAGTATAACGATGCTACACAATCGGCAAATGCTGAGGCGACTATTGTAGCGCAGGGAACTACGAACGAAAATGGTATTCTGATTCTTGACAAGCTTCCAATTGATACTGGATCTGAGTATACAGAATATCGTCTTGTAGAAACCAATGCTCCCGCGGGATATATTCTTCCGGATTATCTGATGAAGATCCTCGTTTATCCGGACAAGGTGATTGGTATGCAGGGAACTGGATATATGCTGATCAAGAATTCGGAGAACTATTCTGATATAACAGATAAGTCCACGACTGTTTTGAGAGTCTGGAATAATCCAGGGGTCTCCCTTCCTTCCACCGGCGGCCCTGGCACAAGCCTGATTTACCTCCTCGGTGCCTTGCTTACAGGAATCTCCGTGGTATGCCTGGTAATGCGCAAACGAATAAGATCAACATGACATGAATTACAGAATAAGTCAGTCACTTTTGTGGCTGGCTTTTCTTTTATTTTCAATCGTTTTACTAATCATTTTTGAGTACAAAAAAGTTATAAATATCTTAATAAAATAATAATTGTTAATTATTAAAGGTAGTGATAAACTGAGCATCAGTAGTGGTGGTTTTGTTTTTGTTTGTTTATGTGAGTCGTAGCGCATTAACAATAAACTAAAACATAAAAACCGCTTATTTTTTTGTATAGAACAGACTGAAGAAGAACTAACCATCCGTCCCGATATAATAAGACAGAGCCTATGAATCATCTTATCAATTGCCTGAATAGAATACTGAAAGATCGTCGGCTCCTTCGGAGATGGAGATACTTTGTCACCTTTCTGGCTTCTGTATGTGTGTTCATAACAACGTACAATCTGATCTTGCCGGCTATCAGCGTAGAAAAGGATAATGCCGAGAGTGTTTCCGGTCTTTACCTCGAAGACGCTGAAGATATTGACAACGATCAATATACGCACGCTGAGCCTGTCCCGGACGATGAAGTAACCGATGCGCCAACTGTTGACATGCAGGAAGGCTCGAATGAAGAAAAAGAAGAGCCATCAGTTGTATATGAACTTGCTTCAAGCGGTGATGCCTGTGAAGTTTTTGTGACCTGCGACGATAAGGCTGAGATTCCGGATGGTTCCCATCTCGAAGTTCAGGAGATTAAGCCGGATCAGACATATTCTATCTCAGGAGATTCCAAAACGTACGATGAGTATATTGACAATACTATAGATACGCTCGGACTTGATCCTGGGCTTATTTCGTATGTCCGGGTTTTTGATATCAGCATTGTTAAGCGCGGAGAGAAGATCCAGCCTGCTGAAGGCGGCAGTGTAAGCGTGCGGATCGAACTTACGGACAGCAACAGCGACAGTTTGAATGTGGTTCACTTTCCGGATGATTCAGAAGAGGGAGAGCAGGTCCTGAGCAGTACCGAATACAGTGAAAACGGAGCCGTTGTGGAGTTCGAGACTGATAGTTTCAGTGTATATTCCATAGTAGATGCACCTGAACCGGTAACTGTGTACCAGCCTGTCAGTACTCTTGCTGATATAGTCGAAGACCAGGGGTATTATCTGGCAATTGCCAGAAGCGGTACCAACTATATGACAAGTACAAGGATTTTAAATGGAGCCACATATGAGCTTACCGGCGTTACGAACAGAGCAGACGGCGAAAACTGGTTCTTTGAGCGCCCGGAAGAAGGAAAAGTGAACATCTATTACCTAGATTCAGATGGCACTAAAATGTATATGAATGTTGACGACTCCAGGAACATCAACTTTTCTGTGACTCCTCAAGCCCTTTTGATAGAGCCAACGTCAAATAACGCAGGTACATTTTATATCTATACTGTGATCGGCAATAAGAATTCTGCGCTGAGCGTCAGAGGTAGCCGCAATTTCTTCTTTGAGAATAGAAATAACGGTGCCAACGATAATGAGCGTGTCATTCTCACCAAGTATATGAAAGACCCGTATAAACTGGACGGCAAGACTTTCGGAATCGCGTATAATGATGATTCCACATCGGCGGCTGCTATGTCTGCAACAAGTAAAACGGTGGGCAATCAGAACCGGCTTGAGGGCATAGATATGCTCATTCGCACTGACGTGCTTGGAGGCAACAGCAACCTTCTTGTCGCTGAGAACAGCGATATCCAGGAGTGGACATTTGAATACGCCGGCGCAGACAATTACTATATTAAGACAACAATAGACGGAGCTGATAAATACCTCCGCATGAACGGCGCCAGTGTATCGCTCGTCGATAAGTCCTCTGCTTCAGCGATTCAGGCCGTACCGGGAACGGATGAAAACAGCGGTAAATGGCATTTTTCAGTCGGCAACAATTCACTGAACTTTACCGGAAGCGCCGTAAACGGCTTTAATGCTACGGGCAGCAGTAAGGCTACCTGGCTCAACTTGGTCGAAAAGTCCACCCTTACGGATGATGACTTCGTTGAATATTCCGCCCAAAAGATCAGCGCCAATGACGATATTCTCAGCGCGACGGAAAAGGATGAGAATGGTGATATTCTCTTGGATGACGAAGGAAATCCCGTTTACAGATCAAAAAAAAGCCAGGTCGTCATTTACACCCGCGTTTGGAACGAAACGGCCAAAAAATATGAGTTTTACGCCGTGGATCATGACGGCTCACTTGTACGTGTCTATGAAAGCGGCGATCAGATCAACTGGGTCGGCGATCATGTCAATTCAGCTCTCTGGGAGTTTACGGAATATACCAACAGTGACGGCACTCCAAGCTATTTTTATGAATTAGAGAACACTGCTTACCAGGGAACATATCTGGTCCCTCAGTCAGGCGGTATTATATCTCATCAGCCTGTCGGCATAAATCTGAATGGACGCCGGGAAGGCTTTGACTACTCATCTATTGTTGCTTGGGATGATGACGCGTATGCTTATTCCGGTTTGAAAGTCATAAGAGATGAAGACGGTTCCCTCAGGGTGGTCACCTGTTCACTCGATGAAGCTGCCGACTTCCATTTCGCGGTAATACATCCTCCGGTCGAGGAAGCGGATCGAACCACGGAAGTGAATACAGTGGATAATGATGAATTCGGCATCAGCATCAAGATGATTGATTTTCATAATCGTATCGTTAATAATCGTGATTCTGTGCAGACATCTTATTTGGGGTGGAAACAGTGGGATTATGCACATGCATATGACACGGAAACCGGGCTGGTCTCCACCAATCTCATCAATGGATATCCGACGATCACGGCGCATACCGAAAAAGAAGGCGACAGTCTGTCCGGGCTCTTTAACAACATGACACCTGCCAATCACCTGTTCATTCAGAGCGTCTATAATGAAAGCGGTTATTTCGAATACGACAGTACCCAGAACTTTGCGCATTTTAACAAAGAAGGAGATAATGAAGGAAACTTTACAGTTTACAATCAGCTTGGCGCAATTGGCACAAGCACACAGACGACAAGAGTCCATGGCCAGTTCATGCCCTATAATGATATCAGCGCCGAGGTCGGCTACGCTCACGATTCGCAGGGCAATGTTATCAGAAATCTCCGCGATATTGGAGGTCAGGAGCTTGCGGACACAGATCCGCGCAAGGGTGAACCGCTTTATTCGATTCCGCAGAACGATGCCGACTATTTCTTCGGTATGGAACTTTCGGCCGTATTTACACAGACACCTGACGGTGTTGACAACTGGGGACACGATATTATCTTCGAATTTACAGGTGATGATGACTTCTGGTTCTACGTTGACGGCGAGCTTGTACTGGATCTGGGAGGCGTTCACAGCGCAGTGGGTGGTTCTGTCAACTTCAGAACAGGCGAAGTGTTTTGTAATGGTATACAAACGACGCTTTATGATGTTTTCAAGAACAATTATGCGACACGAGGGAAGGACGTTAATGAAGTTGACGAGCTCTTTGTGACCAAAATAGTGAACGGTGAAGAAGTCCATGTTTTTAGTGATTACACCACACATGAGATGAAGATGTTCTACATGGAGCGAGGTGGCGGCGCGTCCAACCTGAGGATGCGTTTTAACCTGGCTTCTGTAAAGCCCGGAACAGTTGAACTGTCTAAAAAACTCAAGGGTGTCGATAATGCATCGAATAAATTGATCCAGTATCCGTATCAAATATGGTATCAGACAGCCGAATACGAGCAAAAAGAGGATGGCACATACGTGCTTGACGGGGAAGGCAATCGCATTATTACCGCTTATCACACGCCTGAGCTTCTGTCACAGCCATCGACTAACGCGAATCTGACCAGACAGGTAAATGCAGTATACAAGGGAACAAAAAAACTGATACCGTATAAGCAGTCCATGAAAATTGGCGGAATAACATACAACAATGTGTTCCTGCTAAGAGCAGGCGAGACAGCAGTTATAAACTTCCCTGAGAATACCTACCGGTATAAACTTGTCGAATGCGGTGTAGATACTGCGGTATATACGCATGTCTACATAAACGGCGATAATAGTCAAAATGAGATATTCGGAAAAGCATATAATAACACTGATGGGTGGGAAGTAGCCGGAGGAACGGAGACGCTGCCTTCCCAAACTACAACATATGAAGGCTCTACACGATCGGATTTTGGCATCACGTATTATACAACAGAGGGACGTCCGAGAGTTGAGTATACAAATGAGGTCCCTCCGGAGGTCATGCGCACATTATCGTTCGAGAAAGCGCTCTACGATACGAACGGCCAACGCCTGTCCGATGAGGACGCTGCCAAGGTAAAGGCTTCGTTTAATTTCAGACTCTATCTCGGCAATGAGTTTGCGGAACAGGAAAATCTTCTCCCGGCAGATATGTATACTTACTATATAAAGGGACCGGATCATACTTATTGCAGATGGGATAAAACCGCCAATAAATTTGTATCGCTCGGTGAGGATGTTGATACATTTGAAGAGTTTAAAGCCTTAAGTGAAGATGATCAGCGGGCAGGGACATTTACCACATCAATGTACGGCTCGATCTCCAAAATCCCAGCCGGCTATACGATCGAGGTGCGAGACCTGATTGTCGGCACCAAATATAAGATAGATGAGCCTGACCGCGAGCTTCCGAAAGGCTACACGCGTCGTGAAAAAGACGGTTATGTCCGCATGGATACGGCAGGCGGACCTGTTGTCTATTACACTGATGGAGAAGGCATATACGGACGTCATCCGGAAGACGGCAACACGATCACAGCGAAACCCATCAGTGACACGATTGCCGACAAGACCGAATTGCCCAAGGTTGAAATTCGGAACCAGGAGGGCTGGGGACTGACAGCCAAAAAGGAATGGACTGACAGGGACTTTATGATCCACGATCCGGTATATCTTGCAGTTTATCTGGATGACGGACACGGCAACCCCGGGGATCTGATTGAAGGAACCGTCCGTATGCTGGATACCAACGACAAAGAGATTTATTGGTTCTTCCCTGATCTCAAGATAGGCGACGAGACGTATACCTTTAACAAATTCATCGTTCGCGAGGTGATGCTGACCGAAACATCCGAAGCGCCTATTGTTGTGGATGAGAACGGCGTTGTTACAAGCTATAGCAGCATCACACCCAAAGAGGAGGGCGGCAGCATCAGTGTCAGCGGCAGAACCTACAGCGGCAATGAACGAACCGAGAATTATACCGTTAATTATCAGACCGGCGGCTCAACCGGGCAAAACGAAAACATCCGCACCGACACCGTAACGAATTCCAGGCCGGGTATTCAGATCTACAAAACGGATTGGAACGGAGAAAATTACCTGTCCGGCGCTGTATTCACGCTCAAAGACTCAAAAGGACATGATGTTGGACACGCCACCTATACTTCCGATTCAAAAGGTCTTGTGACCACGGCTTATCTAAACGAAGGAATCTTTACTCTGGATGAGATCAGAACGCCGGACGGTTATGTCGCTCTGGACGATCCGATCACTATCACGGTGATGACAGAAAATCCGGGCAATTATGATCTGACTGTGACATCGGGAACCACTACTTACTACATTACACTGAGCGGTCCAACTGACTTCTTTACAGTCACACCGGCGACGAATAAGGCCATGGCGCGCATTACTGTGAAGAACCGCACTGTACAGGAACTGACGGTCGTAAAGGAGGGCGTCGACGGCAGCACGAGAATCCCTCTTGGCGGAGTTCACTTCGCGCTGTATGAGCAGGTCAAAGATAGCGAAGGACATGTGCGTCCGGCTTATAGTCCGATAGTCGGTTATGACGATCTTGTGACTAGGGCTGATGGTGTTCTCGAGGAAATAACGATGAACCTTGGGACTGGTACATATTACCTGAGGGAAAAGACCGCACCTGACGGTTATAAGAGTCTTTCGGAAGATCTGTGCTTTACGATAGGTGAGGATGGAAAAGTATTGATCCATAACGACGGGTATTCGAATTGGCTGGTCAGAGATACTTCTGTTCCCGGAACTGTATCATATCAGATCAGCATTGAGAACACACCTCTCGGAATTACTCTCCGCAAGACGGATGAGAACGGAAAAACACTGTCCGGATCAAAATTTGTACTATGTAAGAAGAACGATTCCGGCAGTTTTGCTGCTGTCACCGGAATAGACGGAATCACAGAAGACGGACTGATCGACCTGACAGATAAAACGGAAATGACTTTTACGGGTATGTCCAATGGCGATTATATGCTCTCGGAGGTTGAGCCTCCTGCTGGATACATAATTAAGACGAAGGACATATACTTCAGTATCTACAATGGGTCAGTGACGCTCACAGATAAAAACGGAGACCCGACAACGTATACCGAGGTAGTACTGAGGGACGATAACTCGACTATCGTGGTTAAGAATGTTTCCGGCGTACCCCTGCCGAACACCGGTGGCATGGGCGCAAATCTTATCTATCTGCTCGGCATCGTGTTAGTTGTTCTTGCCGGAGCGGGGCTTATATGTAAACGCATATGCATATTATAAATGTGTGCAGAGATACGGCTTGGAAGATGTCAGCCATCTCTGACCCGAATGCTGAGCCAAGTCTCACGAGCGAAACTATAATAATATGCGTATTCTGTTCTAAATATGACAAAGCAATTAAATTTGTTTAAAAATTTTTAAAAAAGTATTGGCTTTCCGAACTTAAAGGTGTATACTTAACACGATTCTAGATATCTGTATTTTTTATGTTAGAAATATACAGATTCGTTATGCTACTTGATATTAATCTCAGATGTATTTGTTAACCTGAGCTTAATAAGTTAAAGAAAATTTCTTGAGGGTAGGAGGCATATTACAAATGAAAATCAAGAAACTTCTCGTAGGTGTTGTTGCAAGTGTACTCGTTGTTGCTTCTGTAGCAACAACAGCTTTCGCGGCTCAGAGCCCGTCAACAGACAAGACCCCGACACCGACTCCGAAGCCGGCGGCAACATCCAGCTCCGGTTCTTCCACAAGCACGAAGACACAGGATATCAACCCGGATGTTCTCGCATCTAATATCTCCGGCGATGTCATTAAGTATGACGGCGTAGACCTTGATCCGACAGTTCCAGCAGATCTTGCTAAGCTTACAAAAGACATTATCCAGGGCGCTATCAACGCAGGTGCAAAGAATATCATCAAGGCTGTCGATGCTGAAGATTCGACCAACCATGACGGCAAGGGCGTTAACTATCAGGATACAATTACTGTTAAGTTCCACAGCAGCGCATTCAAGGCTGGAATGAAGATCACAGTATTCCATCTTCCGGAAGACACAAAGCAGTGGGAGAAGATTACTCCGGATTCTGTTACAGACGGTGAGTGCATCGTAACATTCAATAACCTGTCACCGGTAGTCTTCGCTACAGAAGGCACTTCCGATAAGACTGGCGAGACAGCACCGATCCTTCCGATCATTGCAGCTATCTGCCTCGCAGGTGTTGTATTCTTCGGTGCAAAATACAGATTTGCTAAATAATCATTACTTGTAATTTCATGTGGTATATAAACAGCCGGGCAGGAAACTGCCCGGCTGTTTATCATATAATGACAAGGTTTTTGAAGCATTTTTAAGGGACCGCCGCATTCAGAGAACAAAATGCGGCACCCCTGTAAAATCCACACTTGACATATTTAAGAATCTTAATGATAATGATTAAGTACGCTTGTCAGGGATGCCACACACATGGCAGGCATTAAAATAAGGTCACGACACGGAGGAATCTGACTTTAATTAGCGCCAGGACCACATTGGTCGACGAGGTCAGCAGTTATCGAAAGACTCGGCGGATGCTGCTGCGGCCCGGGGCGGGTCGAAAGAGGTCATGTAAAAAGCAGAATCAAGACTGTAACAGAGCATACCTTTTAGCCCACAGGATTTAAGGCATCATAAATTCTAATAAATACTAGGGAGTAATTCTTATGGGAAAATACTTCGGAACTGACGGTTTCCGCGGCGAAGCAAATGTTAATCTGACTTATGAACATGCCATCAAGATCGGACGTTTCCTCGGCTGGTACTATGGCGCGAGAATCGATAAGAAGGCCAAGATCGTCATCGGAAAAGACACAAGACGCTCGTCCTATATGTTCGAATATGCGCTCTGCACAGGTCTCATGGCCTCCGGCGCTGACGCTTACATTATGCATGTTACGACGACTCCGTCTGTCGCCTATATCACCAGAGTCGATGATTTTGACTGCGGCATTATGATTTCCGCTTCTCACAATCCGTTTTATGACAACGGCATTAAGTTGCTGAACGGCAACGGTGAGAAGATGGATGAGGAGACGATCCTCAAGGTCGAGGATTATATCGACGGAACCCTTGAGATCCCGCTTGCGACACGCAACGTCGGCAGGACTGTCGATTACGTGGCCGGTCGCAACCGTTACATCGGTTATCTCATTTCCATGTCCAAGTACAGCTTCAAGAATGTCAAGGTCGGTCTTGACGTCGCAAACGGAGCTGCATGGTCCATAGCAAAGAGTGTTTTCGATGCGCTCGGAGCAAAGACATATGTGATGAACGATGAGCCTGACGGATACAATATCAATACAGATTGCGGAAGTACACATATTGAACATCTGCAGAAGTTTGTTGTCGAGAAAGGTCTCGACGTCGGATTTGCCTATGACGGCGACGCTGACAGATGCCTCTGCGTGGATGAGAAGGGCAACGTGGTCACAGGCGATCACATCCTCTACATTTACGGTCTCTATATGAAGGAGAGAGGAAAGCTTCTCAACAATAAGGTCGTCACGACTGTCATGTCCAACTTCGGCCTTTACAAGGCCCTCGACAAGGTCGGCATCGACTACGAGAAGACCAAGGTCGGTGATAAATATGTGTATGAGAACATGGTCAAGTACGGTCACCGCATCGGCGGCGAACAGAGCGGCCATATCATTTTCACCAAATACGCCACAACCGGCGACGGCATCCTGACATCTCTTAAGCTCATGGAAGTCATGCTCGCTAAGGAGCAGAAGATGAGCAAGCTGGCAGCGCCGGTCGTCTTTTATCCGCAGGTCTTAAAGAACGTGCGCGTAAAGAGCAAGCCGGACGCACAGAACGATCCGGATGTTCAGGCAGCTGTTCAGAAGGTCGCGGAGGATCTCGGCGACAATGGCCGCATCCTTGTCAGAGAGAGCGGCACAGAACCGGTCATCCGCGTTATGGTCGAGGCCGGCAGCAATGAAATTTGTGAAAAATATGTAGATTCAGTTATTGACGTGATCCGCGCGAAGGGTCATATGGAGGTATAAGATGAGAGTAGTTATTCAGGAAAATTATGATAAGATGAGCAAGTGGACAGCGAACTATATCGCCAAGAAGATCAATGACCACAAGGAAGACAGACCGTTCGTTCTCGGTCTTCCGACAGGTTCTTCCCCGATCGGCGTTTATGAGGAGCTTGCCCGTATGAATAAGGCCGGCGAAGTGAGTTTTGCAAATGTCGTCACGTTCAACATGGACGAATATGTAGGTCTCCCGCGCGAGCATGACCAGAGCTACTGGTATTTCATGCACTATTATTTCTTCAATCATCTTGTAGATATGAAGCCTGAGAACATCAACATTCTTAACGGCCTCGCTGCGGACCCGGAAGCTGAGTGCGCACGTTACGAAGCTAAGATCGCTTCCTACGGCGGCATCGACCTCTTCATGGGCGGTATCGGCGTTGACGGACATCTCGCTTTCAACGAGCCGTTCACATCCCTCACATCCCGCACAGGCCTTCGCACACTGACTACGGACACACGCATTGTCAACTCCAGATTCTTTGACAATGATCCGGAGAAGGTTCCGGCTTACGCTCTTTCCGTAGGTATCGGCACTGTCACAGACGCTAAGGAAGTTATTATCCTGATCAACGGCCATAATAAGGCACGCGCTCTGGCTAAGTCAGTTGAGGGCAATGTGAGCCAGAAGTGGACTTGCAGCGCGCTCCAGATGCATCCGGCAGCAATCATCGCCTGCGATGAGTCCGCATGCGACGAGCTGACAGTCGGCGCTTACAAGTATTTCCTCGATGTCGAGAAGAACGAGAGACTTTAATATTGTTTGACTTAACCCGCCCATTCACAGGCGGAATGACCGGCGCATTTTATATATGCGCCGGTTTTTTATCTGAATCGGGGGATTTTGACCCGTCACTCGGGCGAGCAGTATATTGATTTAATCACTGCCTGTAGGACAGGGAGTTTCCCCAACTGAGATAAAACTTAAAGCATATTATAATTTACGTAGTTTTTACTTGTATGATAAAATAGAGGGGTAAAATCCAGTTATTTGGACGTTTAGTGTACCGCGACAGGATTTTTTAGTAGACGGATTCAATCAGCCCAAATATAATTCTTACGGTGAAATGAAATTCTAGAAAAGGAGATTTCCGTGGATTTATTTTATAAAATAATTGCCCTTCTCGGAGGGCTGTCAATGTTCCTCTATGGAATGCGGATCATGGGCGACGGTCTGAAGCAGTCTTCAGGCGGCGCGATGAAGCTCGCGCTGGCCCGCGTCACGAACAAACCTGCAATCGGTTTCATTTTCGGCATGCTGGTCACCTGTATGATCCAGAGTTCAACAGCGACGATCGTCCTCACTGTCGGTCTGGTAGGAGCTGGCTTCCTTAGTTTTCGTCAGTCCGTAGGCATAGTGCTCGGTGCAAATGTCGGTACTGCCATCACGGCACAGATCATCCGCCTCATGGACGTCAGTGCCGGAACGACAAGTATTCTGTACTTCTTCAAGGCTGATAACCTTGCGCCTGTAGCGCTGATCGCCGGTATCATTCTGATCATGTTCATAAAGGGAAAGAATTCCCAGAACCTCGGAACGATCCTCATAGGTTTTGGAATCCTGTTCATGGGTCTTATCTTTATGAGCGACGCGGTGAGCGAAATGTCAGATTCCCTCAGCGGCCTTCTGACAGCATTTGAAGACAACTATATTCTCGGATTTTTATCCGGCGTTCTTGTCACCGGCATTATTCAGAGCTCGTCCGCTGTCGTCGGTATGCTGCAGTCGATGGCGAGTTCGATGGGACTTCGGTTCTGCGCTGTATTTGCAGTCATTATCGGTGTCAATATCGGCGACTGCCTTACAACGTTCCTGGTCAGCCGGATCGGGGCAAAGCCGGAGCAGATACGTACAGCGACTGTCCATGTTATTTATAACGTAATAGCAGCGACTCTTATAGCTGTGACTATAACAGTCCTCAGAGTAACAGGTGTCCTCGGCAATGATCTCTGGTATCGCGTTCTGAATTCAGGCGGCGTCGCCAATCTGCACGGCGTGTTCAGACTTGTGCCGGCAGTGCTGCTTCTTCCGTTCTCCGGCGCGCTGGCAAGAATGTCTGAGAGGATTGTTCCGGACAAACCCGAAGCCCGAGACAACGAGGAAGCCGAGATTGAAGATAACTTAAGAGACCTTGATCCGCTGCTTTTCAACTCACCGGAGCTGGCTCTGGACCGCGCCGGGCACGTGATCAGACATATGGCGGATACTGCTCTGCAGAATCTCAATGCTGCATGCAGCCAGATTGTTGCGTATAATGACAAGCGCGCGGAAAAAATCAACAAGAGAGAGCTCCTGCTCGACCGCATGGCTGACGCCACCAACCGTTACCTCGTGGATCTGTCCGGCAATCTTATTCTGGACCAGCACCACCTTGTTCAGGCTTACCAGATCAAGGCACTTACAAGTTTTGAGCGAATCGGAGACAGAGCCAAGAATATTGCGGACGACGTATCAGCACTGAGAGAGCATGAAGGGACTTTTTCCGAAGATGCGCTGAATGATCTGACCATAGCCGTCGAGGCGGTGGCTGATATCTTCAATGTGACTCTCGACGCGTATAAGAACAACAATCTTAATGATGCCCGCAGAGTCGAACCTATGGAGGAGGTCATCGACTCACTGATGGAGACAATGAAAGACCGTCATATTTATCGTATGACACACAATATATGCTCCATTTACAGCGGTATTCAGTTCGAGAACATCATCACTAATCTCGAACGTATTTCCGACCAGTGTTCAGACCTGGCTGTGTTCATAATAAGCCAGATCAACACTGAGATCATCGGAAGAGAACATGATTATATACACAACCTGCATCATTCCGGCAACAAAGAATATCTGGACGCATATAACGAGAACTATAAAAAGTATTACGGCCAGCTCACTCCACAGCCGGGACGTAAGTCAGACGCACAGTATAGTTTTCCTCCGCTTCAGTAAAATATATCAAAAAACAAAGATTGGGCTGCTTCGGCAGCCCTATTTTTCTATTTATTTCCCAGTCTGGTGGGCGAGACTTTAATTTATAGTCGTTTTTCAATGTCATCTGTATTATAATAAGAGCGGTAATGTCTAAATTTGGCTCATATATACGGAGGTAAGTGGATGAGTGTCACTCATTATACTCCTGCCAAATTAAATGAATTCATTAAAGAGCTCCGGGATCTGTATGATGTCGTCAGGGTCGTTGACCCATATGAGTGCAGGGAACTCCTTATAGAAGACGGAGGCTCCATGGATTTCGGCAAATCGTGTTTTTCTGTCTGGGGATATGTCAATCGCTGCGAGAACTGCACAAGTTACGCGGCCTGCCGGACCAGAGAACGATGCTATAAAGAGGGCATCCTGGATGGCGACGTTTATAATGTGCAGTCATTTCCTGTTGTGCTTGATCTCAGTGACAGTGAGCAGAGAGAATGCGTCCTTGAGATCCTTACGAAAAAAGATACTTCCAACGATATTCTTACGGGTATTATTTCACGATACTCTTTAATCTATGAAATAAATCTCGAGACAGATTTTATCACAGTTGTCTACGAGACGCCGGATAACGGAACTTTCGGAATGATGCGCCAGGGCAGATACTCTGAGTTCAATCAGCGATATGCGGCTCAAAAGCTTCCTAACTACAAAAAACTGAGCAGTCCCTCCGGCAGTTCTGTAGACGGTCTTCGTGAACTGCTTAAAGACAAGGATTCCGCCCACTATGAATATACGAACAACATGGGAAGAAAGCGGGTCCTTGAGTACAGGGTATCTTCAAGAAAGAATGGAGTACCGACAAAAGTACTCCTTTGCCTGAAGAAAATAAGAGAAGATAACATGGAACTCTCTGAGCTTCGTGAGGAGAGAGACAGAAGCCGTGAACTGCTCGAGATCGCACTTCAGGAAGCGCGGCAGGCCAATGCTGCCAAGACGACTTTTTTGTCCAATATGTCCCACGACATAAGGACGCCTATGAACGCCGTCATCGGCTATGCCACATTAGCCCATGCTTCTATCGGGGATGATGCCATGGTCGCTGATTATCTTGAAAAAATCAGTGCTTCGGGCAAATACATGCTGGAACTCGTAAACAACGTCCTTGATCTCGTCCGAATAGAGAGCGGCAGATACCGGGTCCTTCAGCAGCCGAATGATCTCAGGATCATCATGGAAGATCTTCGCAGTATGTTTTGCGAGCAGGCAAAGTCCAAGCAGCAGACATTTATCTGTGACAGCTCCGGTATTTCGGAATCTAAGGTCTACTGCGATGAGATCAAGTTAAAGCAGGTATTATCCAACTTAATTCAGAATGCGATAAATTACACTCCGCAGGGAGGCAGGGTAGAGTTCATTATCAACGAGTCTCTTTCGGACCTGGATAATTACGGTAATTATGAAGTTATTGTGCGGGACAGCGGCATTGGCATGAGCGCGGAATTCCAGCAGCGTATGTATGAACCGTTCGAGCGAGAGGAAAAGTCAACGACCAGCGGCGTTCCCGGAAACGGCCTCGGCCTGTCTATTATCAAGCGGCTTGTGGAGATTGGCGGCGGATCGATCGAGGTAAAAAGTGAGCCGGGGCAGGGGACCGAATTCAAGATTAATCTTGAGTTCCGACATCAGACGACCAGCCTTATGGCAGGGTCCGGCAGTAGAAAATCAGGCAGGAGAAACAGAGCTGCGGCTCCGACGTTCGATATGTCTACATTTGCAGGAAAACGCTTTCTGATCGTTGAGGACAGCAGGATGAATCGGGCGATACTGTCCGAGTTCCTGAAGCGATCAGGAGGGGAAAGCGATACCGCTGAAAACGGAAAAATTGCTGTGGATCTGATTGATGAAAAGCCTGCCGGTTATTACGCATGTATCCTCATGGATGCGCAGATGCCGACTATGAACGGATACGAGGCAGCGAAGGCTATACGCAGGATGGAGGACAGTGACAAGAGCGGCATACCGATCATATGTATTTCCGCCAATGCATTTAAAGAAGATCGGGAGGCCGCAAAGGCTGCAGGTATGGACGATTATCTTGAGAAGCCAATTGATGTCAATAAGCTGATTGAAAAAATGCTAAAGCTGATTGGTTGATATGAGTCTCGATTAAGAGACCATCAGTATAAACATTATCAAATGGGATGGTAAGACAATGAGCGAAGAGAGAAAGAGAAGGAGAAGGTCCGAGAGTGCCGGCGAGGAAACTCCGAGAAGGAGAAGGTCCGAGAGCACCGGAGAAGAGTCTCCGAGAAGGAAAAGGTCTGAGAGTGCCTCTGAGGAAACTCCGAGAAGGAAAAGGTCTGAGAGCACCGGGGAGGAAACTCCGAGAAGGAGAAGAGCTGAGGGTGCCCGGGAAGAGACTCGCAGCAGAAGAGCTAAAGACACGGCTGAGAAATCTGCTGTGGCACGCTCTGCGGCTCCGGCAGATATGGAAGGTCTCGAGGATGATGAAAAGCGAGCCCTTGAGGAGAGAAAAAAGCGCAGAGAACGCCGTCTCCGCAGAGAGCAGGAGGCCAAAAGAAAGCAGCAGGAGCTGATCCGGAGGATCATCATGATCGTCGGAGCGTTCGCGGTCGTGCTTGTTCTCATTCTTATTCTTCGCAGCTGCGGCAGGCGTGATAAGAAGGATAATGCGCAAAGTGATAACCAGACTGCCACCGCGACTGAGAGCATGCTTGCTGATTCTGTCAGCACTTCGGCTGCCGTAAATGAGAATGACACCGTAAAAGAGGCCAAAAAGCTTGCTGCCATGTACGATTATGACGCGGCAATCGCGCTTCTTTCCGGCAGCGCCGAGGCAGATTCCTACGCGGATCTGATCAAAGAAATCCAGGATGAGAAGGCTTCCTGCATAGCATATGATCCGGAAGTTATTCCACATTTCTTCTACCATTCACTGCTCAATGACGACAGGGGCTTTATTCCTGAGCTTTCAAGTGACTTCATCGCTAAGGATAATGCCTGCTGGATGTGCTCAACAGACGAATTCAATACGATCACACAGCAGATGTACGATTACGGTGTAGTGCTTGTCACAATGCGCGATATGGTGAAGGAGACTGTGGATTCCGACGGCGACGTACACTTCGAGAAGAATGACGCGCTCATGCTGCCCCCGGGCAAACATCCGGCTGTCATGTCCGAGGATGATCTCAGCTATTATCACGCTTATGATGATCAGGGTATTGCCGAAAAGCTTATTATCGATGACAGCGGAAAGGTAAAATGCATCTATACGGATGAGTCCGGTGAGAAGCATACAGGAGACTACGACGTCGTGCCGCTTCTTTCGACCTTTATCGATGAGCATCCTGATTTCTCCTACCACAATGCTCACTGCATCATTGCCCTCACAGGTTACAACGGCGTGCTCGGCTACCGCACGGATGAAGTCTATGCAACCCGCGATCCGGAGCGCCTGGATGAAGCCCAGAAAAACTGGCTCGATGCTCATCCGGACTTTGATTTCGATGAAGATGTCGCAGAAGCCACAAGGGTTGCAAATGCCATGAAAGCCGAAGGCTTTGAATTTGCCAGCCACACATGGGGGCACCGTCATATCGATACGGCTTCTCTCGAATCACTTATGACGGATACGGAGAGATTCGAAGAGAATGTAATTCCGATCGTCGGCCCGATCGACACGATCATATTTGCTCATGGATCAGACCTGCAGGGTCCGAGCGATTATTCGTATGACAATGAAAAGTTTGCATATTACAAGAATCACGGTTATAATTACTATTCTAATGTAGACGGTTCTGTTCCCTACTGGAACCAGATACGGGATAATTATGTGCGCACAGCCCGAATCGATATCGATGGTTACCGCCTGTACCAGGCAATGATTGGGAATCAGAACTCGATTGCTGACATGGAGGCACTCGGAATTCATGATATTGAGAGCTTCTTTAATAAGAGCCGCATAACGCCCGTCGAAATTATCGGCTGAGCCGCGCGGACACGGTCCGGCAAGCTGCTGCCATCAGGAAGTGACAATGATTCCTCGGCAGCCTTCGGAGCGAAACTTGAAAACTTGGGAGGATCTGATGAAAGATAGAAAGATATTTTGCCTGAACAACATTAGTGAAGTGGGTCTTCGGAATTTCAGGCCCGGTTATGAACTGACAGACACAATTGATGAGGCCGCCGGCGTTCTCGTGCGTTCTGCCGACATGAAGAACATGCAGTTCCCGCCGGAACTTCGGGCAATCGCGAGGGCGGGAGCCGGAGTGAACAATATTCCGCTTGACCGCTGCAGCGAGGAAGGCATCGTTGTCTTTAATACCCCGGGTGCAAATGCCAACTCCGTCAAGGAACTCACCATCGCCGGTCTTCTTCTGGCTGCCAGGGATATTATCGGAGGGGCTGTCTGGGTGAAAGACAACGCTGACGATGAGAATATCGGGAAGGCTGCGGAGAAGGCGAAGAAAGCATTTGCAGGAAATGAACTGACCAATAAAAAACTCGGCGTGATCGGCCTCGGCGCGATCGGCGTTCAGGTGGCCAATACCGCGGTGGACCTCCACATGGATGTCCTCGGCTATGACCCGTACCTGTCTGTCGACGCAGCCTGGAGCCTTTCCAGAGCTACGCACATCACCAGAAATCTGGACGATATATACGCGCAGTGCGACTATATCACGATCCACGTACCCTGCAACGATTCGACGAAAGGCATGATCGACGCTGAAGCCATCGCAAAGATGAAAGACGGCGTGCGTTTCCTCAATTTTGCGCGCGACGCGCTTGTCGATGAGAAGGCCATGGGAGAAGCCCTCGAGAGCGGAAAAGTCAGAGCGTATGTGACGGATTTCGCCAATCCGCTCTCTGTCAAAATGAAGAACGCCGTCGTTCTGCCTCACCTCGGAGCATCCACAGAGGAGGCCGAGGATAACTGCGCGATCATGGCTGTCAAAGAACTTCAGGATTATCTGGATAACGGAAATATCAAAAATTCCGTGAACTATCCGAGCGTCGATGCCGGCATATGCCAGACGGTCGCGCGCGTAGCAATCCTGCACAGGAATATTCCGAATATGCTTTCCCAGATCACTGCGTTCTTCGGCAGGAACGGGCTCAATATTGACAACCTGGCGTCCAAGAGCCGCGGCGATTATGAGTACACTCTGCTCGATATAACTGCGCCTATGCCGCATGATACGGTCGAGAGGCTCAAGGAGATCGACGGAGTGCTTCGCGTCCGCAGACTGCTGTATAATTAATTGTAAGAAAGAATAATACTATATGAGAGCAGAATTTTATGTGAGCGGGTACACTTCGGCAGAGGAAGAAGGTATACATATACAAGCCGGGAGACCCACGTGCGTAGTACCTGCGGTGTTGTAAAGAATGTCGATTCCAATTAGATATAAGCGAAAGTGGCGGAGTTATTCTCCGCCGTTTTCACGCAGTAATTGCAAACTATGGGGAGAGAATGTCTACTAGTAAGCATTTAGAAAGAATATGTATAACCGTGATGGCATTCGCGGTGCTGCTGACCATTGTTTTTATGAACGGAAAGTACTTGGGAATCGAACCGGTAAGCGGCACAAGCGGCTATGCAGACCGACTTTTCGACACTTCTTATGTACATAAGATTGATATTGTGATGAATAATTTCGATGATATGTGCGGAAAAGCGGATAAGACCTGGTATGACTGCGATGCGGTCATTGACGGTGAGAAGTTTTCCAACATATCAATTCGGATTAAAGGCAATGCCGGTGAAGTTCAGTCTCTGGGGAGTTCCAAATACAGCTTCAGAATCGGTTTTGACCACAGGAACAGTATGGAGAGCTATTACGGACTGAATAAGCTGGATCTCAACAATTCTGCCGGTGACTGTACGTTCATGAAGGAATTTCTTGTATATGAAGCCATGGCAGGTGCGGGTGTACCGTCACCGCTCAGTTCTTACGCGTTTCTTACCGTGAACGGCAGAGATGCCGGTCTGTATCTTGCGGTCGAGAGCGTTGATGACGCTTTTTTGATAAGGAATTTTGGCAAGAATTACGGAAACCTCTATAAGCCGGAATGTGAAGAGACGGAATATGAGAAAACGATCCGGTCTGTAGGCAGGGATCCACAGGTCGATTCGGATGATTTGGATATTGTCGGACGGACCGATGAGAACTCAGGGAGAGACGTGTCATTTGATGACCCGATGGAACATATTGATCCGAACGTGCTTAGTCAAAATGATCTTGACAACATAATGGCAGCATCTTCGGGCGAAGAGGCTGCCGTATCGGAGACGAACAGTGAGGCTGATTCTGCCGAGAGCACACTGGCTGAAGGTTCCGAAGCGGAAGACGGCTCCGATGAAGGCGAGAGCGCAGCCGGAAATGAAGACATCCTGTCTGAAGAGTCTGAGTCGGCAGACGGTTCACCCGGAATTCAGGATACTATGGCTATAGTAAAGCCGGATGATATCAAGCTGATCTATATCGATGACGATCCTAAAAGTTATCAGAACATCTTCAACAATGCCAGTCAGAATGTGACCGGAAGAGACAGAGCAGAGCTCATCAGGGCGCTTAAGGTATTAAGTAGCGGAACAGATGTAAGTTCGGCAGTGGATATCGATGAAGTAATTGCCTATTTTGCGGTTCACAATTTTGTTGTCAGCTGGAATAGTTACACGGGGGACACGGCAGGTAACTATTTCCTCTATGAAAAGGGAGGGCACCTGTCTATGTTGCCGTGGGACTACAGTTCGGCCTTTGGGACATACAGGTCCGGGGACGCGACGAAAATGATCAATTACCCTGTTGACACTCCGCTACTTAAAGGTCTTTCCGGCAATCGGCCTATGTTCGACTGGATCATGAAGGATCAGAGATATGTGACTGCTTACCACGCCGCCATGAGAGATCTGATTGAACGTTACAGCGGAGAAAATGATATCTCTTTTGAGCTTAAGCAGATCGAGGCTATGCTGACTCCATATATCGAGAGAGATCAGAATAAATTTGCTTCAGAAACTGCGTTTCATAAGGGCGTTGATACCCTGATTTCATTCTGGAAGCTTAGGTCAGAGAGTGTTGAAAACCAGCTGTCCGGGATCATACCATCGACACTCGAGGGTCAGGCTGAATCGCCGGAGCTGCTTATCGATGCTGATTCGCTTGAACTCATCGATATGAAATGATTTTTCTGTTTTCAATTGGGTTAGCTTGTGCTATCATTTGTTTGTTGCACCTAAGGAACAGTTTTTCACTATCGCGTCAAGTTTTGTGAGTAAGACTTGATCGGATATATGAGATTAAAAATAAGAGGTTTATAATGTTCAGAAGACTTGAACGGAACGCGCCGTGCTGGTGCGGCAGCGGAAAAAAGTATAAGAGTTGTCATTTGGCATTTGATGAAAAAATCATGCGGTATGAGAGGATGGGGCACATTGTTCCGTCGAGAAAACTGATCAAGTCCGAAAAGGATGTTGAGGGTATAAAAAAGAGCGCAGTCATCAATGTAGCAGTCCTCGACGAGATTGGTGATAAAATCCACGCAGGTATGTCCACACAGGAGATAGATGACATTGTTACTTCTGTGACCAAAAAGATGGGCGGTATCCCTGCGGATCTCGGTTATCAGGGTTTTCCGAAAAGCGTGTGCACGTCCATCAACAGTGAAGTCTGCCACGGAATTCCCTCGGATGACATTATCCTGAAGGACGGAGATATAATTAATGTCGACTGTTCGACAATTCTGAACGGTTATTTTTCCGATTCTTCACGCATGTATTGCATCGGTGATGTAAAGCCCGAGTGGAAGAAGCTGGTCGATGTCACGAAAGAGTGTGTGGAAGTCGGTATTAAGCACGTTATACCGTGGACTTTCCTCGGCGATATGGGCGAGGCTGTTCACAGACATGCCCTGGATCACGGATACAGTATCGTGCGCGAGATCGGCGGACACGGCTGCGGCAACGAGTTCCACGAGGATCCGTTCGTCAGTTATGTCTCGAAAGCCGGCACAGAAATGCTGATGGTTCCGGGGATGGTATTTACGATCGAGCCGATGGTGAACATGGGAACGGACAGAATCTGTATCGACGATAAGAACGGATGGACGGTGTATACTCAGGATGGCAAGCCGTCCGCGCAGTGGGAGGTCGAGGTGCTTGTAACCGAGACCGGCTGTGAGGTGCTGTGCTGGTAAGGATTCAGTGACTCGATACATACTTATTTCATAACTATGATAAAGGGCTGACGCATTAAGGCGGGTTCCCATTACATATTGCAGATGATATATGCAAATGCTGCAACATGCTATGAGTTCACCTTAAGCGTCAGCCCTTCTTTATCGGTTGCTTTGGTCTTGCTCGAAAGACCTGGCGCCGGATTTGGGTCAGCGCCGGCTGACATCACAAAACCGAATCCTGCGGTCTTGGCTCCGAACCGCGTTTACTCGAACTTAGCCGCAGTCTTCAGCGCGATCAGCATCATCTCGTGGAAGCTGTTCTGTCTGTCTTCAGCATTGAGAGCCTCTCCGGTAAAGATGTGATCGGAGATGGTCAGGATCGAGAGAGCTTTCTTGTGGTTAGCCATAGCGGTAAGATAGAGACCCGCTGTCTCCATCTCGACACAGAGGAGGCCCAGATCGCGGGCTTTCTGATTGACCTGCTTATCCGGGTGATAGAAGAAGTCTGATGTGTAGACGCTGCCTACGTCAGCCTTGACGCCCATTTCCTCTGCGGCTGCCACTGCGTCTTTAAGCATATTGTAATCCGCTGTAGGAGCCAGATATCCGGGGAGATCATAGGATGTCAGGAAGGCAGAGTTGGTGGAAGCGGACATCGCGATGACAACGTCGCGAACATGTACGTCATCCTGAAGCGCGCCTGCAGAACCGATACGGATGACCGCCTCAACGCCGAAGAAATTGAACAGCTCATGCACATAAATGCCCAGAGACGGAACGCCCATGCCGGAACCCATGACAGAAACTTCTTTTCCCTCAAAAGTTCCTGTATAACCAAGCATGTTGCGGACATCGTTGAAGAGAACAGGATTCTCAAGGTAATGATCGGCGATGTATTTTGCGCGGAGCGGATCGCCCGGCATAAGTACGACTTTAGCTACGTGTGTACCCGGCTTGAGTTCGATGCAGGCACTCGGTGAGAAATTTTCCATATGTTACACCTCCATTTTTGTCAGTCTTTCGTATTGATATATGACGAATCAGTCTTCTTCCATGATCTTCTTGAGATTCACATCAAAAGGCGGATAGACGATTCCCTTATCCGTTACAATAGCTGTGAGCAGCTCATGATCCGTAACGTCAAATGCCGGATTATAGCATTTCACCTCCGGAAGTGCCATAGGCTCTTTATACCACATCTCTTTGATCTCGTTCGGATTTCTCTGCTCAATTTTTATATCCGCTCCGGTCGGACAGTTCATATCTATTGTAGACCTCGGTCCCAGAGTATAGAACGGTATACCATAATGCTTTGCGAGTATAGCGACACCGCTGGTGCCGATTTTATTTGCAAAATCACCGTTGGCCGCAATGCGGTCACAGCCTACAAAGCATGCCTGGATCCAGCCGTTTTTCATGACAATGCTTGCCATGTTGTCGCAAATGAGGGTAACGTCGATTCCGGCTTTCTGCAGTTCGTACGAAGTGAGCCGTGCTCCCTGAAGAAGCGGCCTCGTCTCATCAGAGAAGACTTTAATATCGATGCCGCGCTCTTTTGCCAGAAAAGCCGGACCGATCGCCGTCCCATACTTGCTGGTAGCAAGCGGACCGGCGTTGCAGTGTGTGAGGAATGTGTCGCCCGGTTTGAGAAGTGAGAGACCGTATTCGGCGATCTTTCGGCACATCTCGATGTCCTCAATCTGGATCGCAAAAGATTCCTCGCGGAGAAGGGCTATGACTTCATCGACAGACTTGCCGGAAGCGCCGTCAAGGACCGCGAGCATGCGATTCACAGCCCAACTCAGGTTAACAGCAGTCGGGCGGGATGAAATAAGGTATTCTCCGTCTTTGTGAAGCTTCTCGCAGAGTTCTCCGTAGGAGGAGGCATCAGCCCGCTGTGCCAGAACGTACATCGCATAGCCGGCGCAGATTCCTATCGCAGGTGCACCTCGCACAGCCAGAACTTTGATGGCATTGTAGATTTCCTCCGCCTTTGTCAGCGTCAGGTACTCTGTTTTGTTCGGGAGCTTGGTCTGGTCGAGAAGGACGACAGCGCGCTCGTCATCTGATAAATGGACGCTGCAGGAGTGCAGGTCTTCTTTAGTCATTTTCAAAGTACACCTCCTTTTTGTTCATTTATTATAGTTTAAATCTAAAAATGGGCCAGTTCAATGGACAATTAATTGATTTTGCAATGTTTGGGGTGGATAATTCCATTGATTTGATACATTTTGGATGATAAACTTAAAATTGACCGCGACATAAGATACATATATACAGACTGGCTGTCGTTCGTTTTGTGTCTGACTTAGAGCGGTACTATCACTGAGTTTCAGGATGAAATTTACAGAACAGGTTAATATTTATCCAGGAGGGATCTTATGCTTACAATCAAAGCTCTTAACGAGAAACTTGCAGGTGGCGCGTATGACGCTCAGCTCTCACATATTTACTGTGAGCCTGTGGAAAACATCGGACAGTACAGGGATCGTATTGCTCATGTTGCATGTGGATTTGCGGAAGTCTTCGGCAAAGATGAAAATGCAGAGGTGGCAGTTTTCTCAGCTCCGGGCCGCACAGAGATCGGCGGAAACCACACAGATCATCAGAGAGGCCGTGTCCTGACTGGCTCCGTCAACCTTGACGCACTTGCAGTTGCTGCTCCGAACGGAACAAACATGGTCAATATCCATTCCGAAGGTTATGGCATGACCTCCATCGATATAACAAGCCTCGCTCCCGTCAAGGAAGAGGAGAACACGACTGCTTCCCTGATCCGCGGAATCCTCAATGCCATCACGGAAGAGGGCTACAAACTCAGCGGTTTCGACGCTTATGTAAAGTCTGATGTCCCGGGCGGATCAGGTCTTTCTTCATCTGCGTGCTTCGAAGTTCTTGTCGGTGCCATTATCGACGGCCTCTACTGCAACAAAGAACTTCCGATGGCCAAAATTGCCCGCATCGGCCAGTACGCAGAAAACGTTTATTTCGGCAAGCCGTCAGGTCTCATGGATCAGATGGGCTGCGCAATCGGCGGCATCATCACGATCGATTTCTTTGACAAAGAAAATCCTGTCTATGAGGCAGTTGATTTTGATTTCGCTTCCGCAGGCTATGCTCTCTGCATCGTAGATTCAGGTGCCGACCACGCTGACCTGACAGGCGATTACGCCGCTGTTCCGGCTGAGATGTGCGCTGTTGCCGCCGCTCTCGGAAAGGAAGTTCTCTCTGAGGTCGACCCGGCTGAATTCTACGCAGCTATTCCGCAGATTCGTGAGTCCGTCGGTGACCGTGCGATCCTCCGCGCGATTCACTATTACAATGACTGCGACAGAGTCAAAGCCCAGGTCGCAGCTCTGAAAGAGGGCAACTTTGATAAGTTCCTTGCACTCGTAAACGAGTCCGGAAAGTCCTCCTTCACTTATCTGCAGAATATCGCAACATACCGCGACGCTGCCGATCAGCCGGTCGGTGTAGCATTGGCTGTCGCTGAGCATCTGCTGGGCGGAGAAGGTGCTCACCGTGTACACGGCGGCGGATTTGCCGGCACAATTCAGGCATTCGTTCCGCTTGCCAAGGTGGACGCTTTCCGCGAAGGTATGGATGCGCTTCTCGGCGAGGGCGCTACTAAGGTCATGTACATCCGTCCGGTCGGCGGCTGCACGATTGCTGAGTGATACTTTATCTGAATTATTAACGATTTAAATTGTAAGGGGCTGTCGCATTAAGGCGAGTCTGCACTGCATATCTGACGCTATTGGCTGTATGCAGCAGGACACCGTCTGATGCGGCAGCCCCTTAACAGTTCGGACAGGCTGTTTTCACAGTTCGTTAACGGTGCAAAGCATCCATCTTCGTGAGAAAAACATTGCGGGTCCGACCGAGAGACCAAGAAGCGTATGCTTTTTTGGCTCGCAGGGAAGGACTTGCGTTTTTCGATGAAGATGGTGTTTGCACCGCATCCCGGTGCGCACAGCCTGTCTGAACTGTTACGCAGCCCCGTATTTATTTCCAAATTAGCCTTGCATTTCTCATTGATTTGCGTTAGAATTCCATTCAATATCCAGTCATCTATTAAAAACAGCAAACTTTCAGTAATTTAAGTAAGAAGAATGTTTTAAAGGAGAGAAAGAATGGCTTATTTTTTCGAAGAACCGTCCCGCACTTTTGGTGAATATCTGCTCGTCCCCGGTTACTCTTCATCTGAATGCGTTCCGGCAGCGGTCTCGCTCGAAACCCCTCTTGTCAAGTACAGGAAGGGCCAGGAAGAATGCCCGATCAAAATGAATATCCCTATGGTCTCTGCGATCATGCAGTCTGTTTCCGGTGAAAAGCTGGCAATCGCTCTTGCTAAGCAGGGCGGTGTCTCCTTTATCTATGGTTCCCAGTCAATTGAGGATGAGGCCAATATGGTACGCCGTGTAAAAGCGTATAAGAAAGGCTTTGTCACCAGCGATTCTAACCTTCCGCCTGAAGCCACTCTTGCAGATGTCCTTGACCTCAAAGAGAGAACAGGTCATTCCACAGTAGCAATCACAGATGATGGCACATCCCACGGCAAACTGCTCGGTATTGTGGCATCCCGCGACTACAGACTCTCAAGAATGTCAAGAGACCTCAGAGTTACTGAGTTCATGACACCGCTTGACAAGCTGGTCACAGCACCTGCTTCAACAAACCTGCATGACTGCAACGACATTATCTGGGACAACAAGATCAACACGCTTCCGCTTGTAGATGATGAGGGAAGACTTCAGTATATTGTATTCCGCAAGGACTATGACAGCCACAAGGAAAATGTCAATGAACTTCTTGACGCCAATAAGAGCTATGTCGTAGGCGCCGGTATCAACACACGCGATTACGCGGAGAGAGTTCCGGCTCTGATCGAGGCAGGCGCTGACGTCATCTGTATCGATTCTTCAGAAGGTTTCTCTGAATGGCAGAGCAGGACAATCAGCTGGATCCGCGAGCATTACGGTGACACAGTAAAAGTCGGAGCCGGCAATGTTGTCGATAAAGAGGGATTCCTTTTCCTTGCAAATGCAGGCGCCGATTTCGTCAAGATCGGTATCGGCGGCGGTTCCATCTGCATCACACGCGAGACAAAGGGTATCGGACGCGGCCAGGCGACCGCAGTCATCGAGGTCGCTAAGGCAAGAGATGAGTACTTCGAGAAGACAGGTGTGTACATTCCGATCTGCTCCGACGGCGGTATCGTACATGATTATCACATCACCCTTGCGCTGGCCATGGGCGCTGACTTTGTCATGCTCGGCCGTTACTTTGCAAGATTTGATGAGAGCCCGACAAACAAGGTCCGTGTGAATGGCAACTATGTCAAAGAGTACTGGGGCGAGGGTTCTAACCGTGCACGCAACTGGCAGAGATATGACCTCGGCGGGGCGACAAAGCTGAGCTTCGAGGAGGGTGTTGACAGCTACGTTCCCTATGCCGGTTCCCTTGCGGAAGGCGTCACAACGACACTTTACAAGGTCCGCTCAACGATGTGCAACTGCGGCGCACTCTCCATTCCGGAACTGCAGCAGAAAGCCAGACTGACAGTTGTCTCCTCTACATCTATTGTTGAGGGCGGCAGCCACGATGTCATTCTGAAGAATAACAACCCGAACACATAATGAACTGACCGGATTTTCCGAAATATAATTTAATCTGATTCAGGGCTGACACGGAAGCAAGGTGTGTCAGCCCTGTTTTTGTAAATCGCAATCTCCGATCGCTCTGCTTGCGTCGAAGTCTGATGTTTTGTTACAGTCTGTATGAACTGTTACCATATCCGAAATTTCGAAAAAATAAATAACGTCGCACTTCCTTGAGATGGCTTATTATGCTACAATATATATTTGCAAAGAGAAAGATTTACTGAACTACTAACTTTTCTGAGGTTCATGTGTATGAGTGAAACTAGTCTTAAAATCGCTATGCTGGGACATAAGCGCATCCCATCGCGCGAGGGCGGGGTGGAGATCGTTGTCGAAGAGCTCAGTACCCATATGGCTGAACGAGGACATTCAGTAACCTGCTACAATCGAAGAGGACATCACGTTAGCGGAAAAGAGTACGACAGTGAAAAGCCACTGACTAAATATAAAGGCGTTAAATTAAAATATGTTCCTACCGTCAACGGTAAAGGATTAGCAGCATTCTCGGCGTCTTTTTTCGCGTCAATTTTCGCCGCATTCGGCGATTATGATATTGTCCATTATCACGCTGAAGGTCCATGTATTATGATGTGGCTTCCGAAGTTGATCGGGAAAAAGAGATGTATTGCAACCATTCACGGTCTTGATCACCGCCGGGCTAAATGGAACTGTTTCGCTAAATTCGTCATAAAGATGGGCGAGCGCATGGCAGTCAGAATGGCTGACGAGATCATCGTTCTGAGTCATGATATGGAAGTGTATTTCCTGAAAGAGTACAGACGCAGAACTAATTTCATCCCGAACGGCGTCTCAGAACCTACCATCAGGCAGGCTCAGCTTATAACGGAGAAATACGGGCTCACTAAAGACAGTTATATTCTGGCGCTGAGCAGACTTGCGCCGGAAAAGGGAATCCGGTATCTGATTGATGCGTACAAAAAGATCGACACCGACAAGAAGCTTATTATCGCAGGCGGAAGTTCTGATACAGAGGAGTTCGTCGAAGAGATGAAAGAGCGGGCTGCTGATGATGACAGGATCATCTTCACCGGCTTTGTGGATGGACAGGAATTAGAAGAGCTTTACAGCAATCCTTACATGTATGTGCTGGCATCCGATATTGAGGGCATGCCGCTGAGCCTTCTGGAAGCTATGAGCTACGGCAACTGCGTACTCACTTCTAACATTCCCGAGTGTGCTGAAGTGATTGAGGATAAGGGCGTCACGTTTGCGCGGGGCAGTACGCACGACCTGCAGAAAAAAATGCAGATGCTCCTCGATTCACCTGAGACTGTCGAGAAGCTGAGAAACAGCTCCAAAGATTTCATTTTAAGCAAATACAGCTGGGATGAAGTCATTAATAAAACTCTTGAACTTTATATGAAGGAATAAACAACATAAGGGGAGGATCTTTCTCGAGATTTTCCTCTTATTTGTGTGATAAAGCCCGAAAGTGACTGCCGTGCTCGCACGAGCAGGCATTTGAGGGCCAACAGTCATCGAGCAGCCCGGCTGCGAGATGGCAGTGATAAAGCCCGAAAGTGAGTCAATTATGAAAGTATTAATGATCAATAAATTTCTGTATCCGAACGGCGGATCGGAAACCTACATCTTCAAGATCGGCGATTATCTGAAAAGCATCGGACACGAAGTACAGTATTTCGGTATGGAACACGAAGGCCGGTGCGTCGGCAACAGCGTGGAAGCCTACACATCTGATATGGATTTTCACGGCGGAAGCGCGCTCTCAAAGCTGACCTACCCGGTAAAAACAATTTACAGTACGGAAGCCCGTAAGAAGATTCGTCTCGTGCTTGATGATTTTGAGCCCGATGTGTGTCATCTCAATAATTTCAATTATCAGCTCACTCCATCTGTCATTCTTGAAATTGAAAAGTGGAAGAAAGAGACCGATAAAGCCTGTAAAATCATATTCACGGCCCACGATTACCAGCTTATCTGTCCGAACCACATGCTGATGAATCCCAACTCGGGTGTGATCTGCGAGAAGTGTGTCGGAGGGCATTTTACGAACTGTCTTCGGGGCAAATGTATCCACGGTTCTACCGCAAAATCTGCTGTCGGCATGTTGGAAGCGGAAATATGGAATCACACAGATGTCTACAGCAAAATCGATACATTTATCTGCTGCTCAGAGTTCATGAAGAGCCGTATGGATACCAACCCGAGATTTGCCGACAAGACAATAGCGCTCCACAACTTTATTGACAGAGTTGAGCAAGTCGATGAAGCCGCTTTTGATGAAGACTTCCCGAAGAAATATGTTCTCTATTTCGGAAGATTTTCAGAGGAGAAAGGTATCAAAACTCTTCTGAAGACCGTGAGCCTTCTGCCTGATGTACAGTTCGTATTTGCAGGAACAGGTCCTCTTGCGGAAGAGACAATGAATGTCCCCAATATTCGAAATGTTGGCTTTATGACCGGTAAAGCTCTCATTGAACTCATCAGCGGAGCCAGATTCTCGGTGTACCCTTCAGAGTGGTATGAAAACTGTCCGTTCTCAGTCATGGAGAGCCAGATGTACGGAACGCCTGTACTCGGAAGCAGGATTGGAGGAATCCCTGAGCTCATTAAAGAGAATGAGACCGGCGAGCTGTTTGAAGCGGGAAGTACTGCGGAGCTGGCCAATAAAATTCAAAAGCTCTGGGAAGATGATCTTCTTATCGAGAGATATACAGATAATTGCAGACATGTAAGCTTTGATTCGATTGAGGAATATTGCGAAAAGCTGCTTAAGATTTATGCCGGTAAAAAACTTGATATGTCCGATGATGTGAATACGAGTATTGATAAAGAAGGTGAAAGTACTATGTCAAACACTGAAAAGAAGACAATAATCGAAAATATTGCAGATAAAATCCCTGTAAAGGAAAAGGCGGCTAAGCTCATGGAAAAGCTTCCCGGCAAGGGCAAGGCGGCAGAGCTCATGGACAAAGTCCCCGGCGCAAAGAAAGCTGAGAGTACAAAGAAACTCAACGGCACGATCATTGTCACGTACCGCTGCAATGCGCGCTGCAATATGTGCAACCGCTACAAGAAGCCGTCCAAAGTCGAGGAAGAAATCTCCATCGAGACGATCAAGAAGCTTCCGCCAATGTATTTTACAAATATCACCGGCGGGGAGCCCTTCATCCGTACAGATCTCAAAGATATCGTTCGAGAACTCAGAAAGAAGAGTGACCGTATCGTCATCTCAACGAACGGTTTCTTCACTGATAGAATCATCGACCTCTGTAAGGAATTCCCGGACATCGGAATCCGCATTTCCATCGAAGGACTTGAGGAGACCAACAACGCGATCCGCGGACTTCCCGATGGCTTCAACAGAGGCTACACGACTCTCAAGAAGCTTCGCAAGATGGGCATGAAGGATGTCGGATTCGGCATGACAGTGCAGGACGCGAACTGCATGGATCTTGTCAAGCTCTATAGAATCTCGAACCGCCTCGGAATGGAATTCGCGACCGCTTCGCTTCACAACTCATTCTATTTTGTCGAGGCCAAGAATATCATCCATGACCGCCCGAAGGTTGCCAAGCAGTTCGAGCGTCTGGTCAACGAGCTTCTGAATTCCAACAGCCCGAAGAAGTGGTTCAGAGCATATTTCAACCACGGACTCATCAATTATATCTACGGGCAGAAGAGACTTCTTCCGTGCGATATGAGTTTTGACACGTTCTTCATTGATCCTTACGGCGACGTCATGCCCTGCAATGGGACCAAGGACAAGGAAGTAATGGGCAACCTCAACGAGCAGACCTGGGATGAACTCTGGAACAGTCCGGAAGCCGAAATCGTCCGCAAAAAAGTCAGGAACTGTGACCGCGACTGCTGGATGATCGGTTCTGTATCCCCGGCTATGCACAGGTATATCTGGAAGCCCGCTCTCTGGGTAGTGCGCCACAAGTTCCTTCGCTTCTTCAGAAAGAAGAAGTACAGTATGTATGAGCTTAAGGTCGTGCGCGATTACCGCGACGGAAAGCTCACGAAAGAAGATCTTGACAAATGCAGCACCTGCGATATGCGAGCTGTAATCAATGACGGACTATCCGAGACATCCAGGCAGCAGCTTGTAGGCCGTACCGGCGAGGATATTGTTGACGCTGACATTGCTTCCCAGATGAGCGGCAGCGGCAATCACTTTTAAATTCGAGGTATAAAATGAGAATAATAACATGTATTAGTTTCCATGGGACCGGGTCCGGCGCAGTCGATGATTTCCTAAAAGAATTCGACAACTGCCCATCAGCGCCTACAAATATTGAATGCCGTTTTCTCCAGGATCCGGATGGCGTTTCTGATCTTGAATACAATCTTGTGGAGAATCCGCACCGCCTGAATTCAGGCTATGCGCTGCGAAGATACATGAAATTTGCCCGTGAAACGGCTTACGGTTACAGAAAGATTTTCGGAAGCAACTGGCTCAAATACTCGCAGGAGTACGTCGACAGCCTTGTCACTGAGACTTATAAGGGCTACTGGCACGGTGATCTGCAGCTTCTCTCAGGTCCTCAGAAGTTTATTTATTATTCCAGAAGGGCTAAGGACAAGCTTATGCCGAAGCCGCTGAAGAAGCCATTCCGTTATAATTATTTCCCGAATCAGGACTACTATCATGTCCATATTACAAGGGATGAGTTTATTGAAAAGACCCAGGCTTATGTCGATAAACTGTGCAGGCTGCTGAACCCGAAAAATCAGCCGTTCATTGTACTCGATCAGTTTGTGGCAACCAGCAATATTACGCGTTATTTATCTTATGTGAAAGACATCAGGGTCATCGTTGTAGACCGCGATCCCAGAGATCTGTTCGTCCAGCAGAGACGCTACGGAGATCATGTGCTTCCGGCGGAAGCGGAACCGTTTGCGCGCGTATTCCGTGATCACAGAGCCATGATCGGTGAAATACCGGACGACGCTCCGGTGCTGAGGCTCCAGTTCGAGGATCTCATTTTCCACTACGATGAGGAGATGGAGAAAATTGTCGAGTTCATCGGCGAAGACTGGTCGCACCACGTAGCCCCAAAGAAACATTTTAATCCGGCCGTCTCAGCTGCCAACCTGCAGATGTGGAAGAAATTCCCGGAGTATGCCGAGGACTGTGAGATTATAGCAAAGATGCTGCCGGAGTTCCTCTATGATTTTGACAAACATGAGGGCCCGATGAGCAGGTCTGGCTGTGCGGGGTCAGACATTACAGGATATAACAAGGATGAATCCTGCAATTCAGCTGCCGGCAATGATGTACAGGGCGGTGAGGCGGTATCCTGTGAATCTGTAAATGACGATGCTTTAGATAGGCGTTTTTTAAAGGATCCTGAAGCACTGTCCGATGACCACAACGTGCTCCCAGAAGATGCCAGTGAATATGCCGAACCGGGCGCTATTTCGCTTGTGACTGACGAAAAGTTGTCTGACGCACAGACAGAGATCCAGGCCTTAAGAGACGTGGCAGTATCGAAAAACCCGAAAAAAAAACTAACTCCGGCTGAAGTAAAGCTCGTTGAGATGAATATTTTCCGCCACTTCATCCGTTTCTGCTCTGAAAATAAGCTGAGGTGGACAGTGGATTCGGGCACTCTTATCGGTGCGGTCCGCCATGAAGGTTTTATCCCATGGGACGATGATATTGACATCACAATGCCGAGACCGGACTATGACCGTTTTATCGAGCTTGCCGAAAAAGAGAAGATCGGAGAGCATTTATCTCTGGTGCACAGCAGGGAGAGCGGAGCGACAAACGCATTTGCCAAAATCATCGACGACCGCACTCTGTCCGTCATGCCGCTTCGATATAAGCAGTACAATTCTGCGCTCTGGATCGATGTCTTCCCGGTCGACGGAAGACCTGACAATGAGAAGGAGTTCGATAAAGCTCTGAAACAGCTGGATATTCTCGGTAAGGCAAGAGCCTACAGCTACACAAAAGCAAAGAAAAAGAACAGAAATCCGGTCAAAGCTGTGCTGAAGAAGCTTTATGTCACAGCTGTAAAGCCGGACATGTTTCTTGCGCCTATCAGAAAGATTCCGGTAAAATTCCCGTACAGTGATAAAAAATGGGGCATTAGCTTTTTCGGCGTCTATAAAAAGATGGACAAATTCCATCCATACTACTTTACAGACGTTGTATGGAAGAAATTTGAAGATATTAATGTACGCTGCACGGCCGACTATGCCGAGCGTCTCACTGACCTCTACGGCGAGAGTTTTATGACCCCTCCGCCGCCCGAGAAGAGGATCGCCCACGGCATCACAGCCTACTGGAAATAATCCGGCAGGCAGGACGGAGCTCATGAGATAATTTGGAGATTTGGATCAGTAATGAAGAAGACTGCTGAGAGTAAAAAAAGATATCCTTCGATTGACGCTCTGAGGGCACTGGCGGCCATCGGCATTATCATGATGCATATGATCTCAAAGAGCAACAACCAGTATGACATAGGCGGTGTGTTCGCAGAACGTGTTATTCCGTGGTTCACTCAGCTTGTCTACCTCTTTATGATGATATCCGCGTTCGGCATGTGCTGCGGTTACCATGAGCGCATGCTGAACGGAAAGGTTGACCTTGCCGCTTTCTATAAAAAGAGGGCGGCACGCATACTTCCGTTCTTTTCCTTTCTGGTCATTCTCGATCTGGTCACGGATTTTAGTTTTAAGAGACTCCTTGAGGGATTTGCAAATGTAACACTCCTGTTCGGACTTCTCCCTGAACCAAGCAAGCTGACTGTGATCGGTGTCGGGTGGTTCATCGGCGTGACATTTGTCTTTTACGCTCTGTTCCCGATGTTCTGCGTTCTGACCCGGACGAGAGCGGCTGCATGGAAGACCATGGTATGTGCTGTTGTTTATAATTTCGCCTGTACATATCACTTCATGAGTTCCAAGCAGTATCCGGACGGATATTACCTTAGGCAGAATTTCCTTTTCTGCGCAATGTTTTTTGTTGCCGGAGCTATCATCTTTCTCTATAAAGATGATATTGCTCAGCGCTTTGAGGCACATTCAGCGGTCTTTATGGCATTTGCAGCACTGATAACAGTCGTTTATTTTGTAACGCCGGCCATTTATGAGAATAAGTATATCCGTATACTTTATATTCTGTTGATTTTTGCGTGCTGGCTCATATGCGCGATCATACGTGACCTCACTTACAAAAGTATACCGGGCGTTTTCGTTAAATTTCTTGCCAAGTACAGTATGGAGATCTATCTGTGCCATATGATGGTCTTCCGGGTTCTTCAGAAGCTGAAAATCAACTATCTGTTCGGACACGGAGTCGTATCTTATATCTTAACTGTCATCGCAGTCCTTTTAGGCGCGCTCGCAGTTGCTTTTGTGTTTAATACTCTATGGTCCAAATTGTGTGTCCTGACTGAAAAAAGCCGGGGCTCGAAGTGAAAAACTAATATGAGAAAGGATGCGTCGTGAAAGAACTTCTTCTAAATCTCTTAAAAATCTTCTGGATATTTCCAGTAAAGAAGAACCGGGTCGTTTTCCGGAGCAACCAGGGGGAATCCTATACCTGCAGTCCGAAATACATTTCCAAATACATCCTCAGGAACTGCGATGATGAATTTGAACAGATCTGGCTGTTCAATGATCCGAAAAAGTATGCATTCCTCAAAAAGAAGGGTATCAAGGTCGTTCCCCAGCTCTCCCTGAGGGCAATATATTACCTGATCACCGCAGGTTTCCTGATTGATAACCACGGCGTACAGTCCTATATCCCTGTCCGTAAAAAACAGACTGTAATCAACACCTGGCACGGCGGCGGTTCCTATAAAAAGTCATACAAGGACGCGACCAGCGAACATGTCTCATATGTGAAGCATATGATGGACACGACTACATATTTTATCTCGAGCTGTGCGCGCTTTTCTGCAAATAATATCAAAGTCCTCTATGACAACGCCCCCGAAAAAATCCTTGAGATCGGCATGCCGCGCAACGATATTTTCTTCGGCAGGCACGACTCGGTTGTAAGAAAAGTAAAGAAGTTCTATAACATACCGGAAGAAAAGAAGATTGTTCTCTACGCTCCTACATTCAGAGATAATGCCGGACCGGAAGTATACAAACTCGATGTAGACCGTGTCATTGCGGCTCTGTCTCAGCGGTTTGGCGGCGAATTCGTATTTCTTCTGAGATTCCACAGATTCACAGGGGATCTCGACTGCTACGACAATAATCCGCATGTGATCGATGCCACGACATACGATGATATGCAGGAACTTCTGTACGCAAGTTCAGCCCTGATTACCGACTATTCTTCCTGTATCTGGGACGCTTCACTCACTTATAAACCTTGCTTTATCTACGCTCCGGATCTCGATGATTATCTTGCCGACAGAAATTTCTACACCCCGGTCAGTGAGTGGCCATTCCCGATGGCCAGAGATATCGACGCTCTCGAAGAAATCATCCGCGATTTCGATGAAGAGCACTACAAAAAGGAGGCCGACAGGCATCACGCAGAGCTCGGCAGCGCCGAAAAGGGAACGGCGACACGAACAGTTGTTACACTGATGCGAAAGCTGCTGCGGTCATGATATTAAGCGGAGGCTGCTTTTGCGATTATGTCAGCAGATGCTGACCTGCATACCGCGCGCTTTCAGGGATCGCGATTTATTTTACGGCACATGGAGAGGTGTACATTTGAAAAAGACGCATATTTATCAGGTATTTTCAAATATTCATATGCCGCAGTTTCTCATAGCCTGCTATCTGACTGCTCTTATCCTTGAGACAGTTCTGCGCAAATATTTCGGTCCGGTCCGATACCTCGATGAGGCGACAGCTCTTCTTATGGGGCTGGTGTTCCTGATCGATATTATCCGGACGCAAAGGATCTACAGGGATGAGCTCCTTGTTATTTTCTTCACGATGTGCATGCTTGCGCTCGGTCTCGCAGGAAATATCAGGTTCAGCCTTGTAGGCAATCGCTATTACTGGCTGCTCGATGCGTTTAATATGTTCAAATTCATTGCTGCCTCTCTGGGAGCGGTGCGCCTTTTCTCGGAAACGAAATATAATGAATATGTAATTCAATACCTCACGCTGTTCGTCGAAATCATTATCACGATATCAACTGTATGTCTGATCATAAACTGCTTCAAAGATATCAACATGACGACAGATGTTCGGTACGGTTTCCGCACTTTCAATTTCGTTTTCATACGTGTCGGGGATTTTTATGAAGCCGGGCTTTACATGCTCATGGTACTTTTCGCCGACCTCTTTATTGAAAAGAGGCGGATCACGTGGCTGTTCATTGCACTGACAATGATCAACATGGCATCGACACTACGATCGAGAGCGTTCATATTCGCGTTCCTCTTCATTTTATTCTATGTTGTCTTCGTCGTTTTCAGGGTGGAAAAGATAAAGATACGATATGCCGTGCCGCTTGTGATTGCAGCCGCTTTCACATTTGCAGGTCAGTTCACTTTCTATTTTTCGGGAACTACCGCAAGAAGCGTACTGCTACGTTACGGTGTCAGAACTATGAGGGCATATTTTCCGCTCGGAGCGGGCTTTGGCACCTATGGAACAGCGGTAGCGCAGCAGCACTATTCAAAGTTATATCTCAGGTACGGCTTCTGGCGATATTTCGGAACATCCATGAAGAACAGGTCATTCCTGCTGGATAATTATTGGCCCGGAGTAATGGCTGAGATCGGACTCCTCGGAGCTGTATTGATGCTCATTGTGATCCTGACGCTCTTCAGACGGAACGCGCGGCTTTGCAGAAATCCATATGCGAGAGTGTGTGTCTACAGCGTGTGGGTAGCGGTATTCGCATCAAGCGCAGTTTCTTCCTCGTTCTTCGCGGCTACAAAAGCTATGGTCATGGGAGCTCTGGTCAGCGTCTTCCTTCCGATTGCCGAACGGGCCTCGGAAGCGGAAGATGTCCTTTCAGTACGGGAAAAGTTCGTTGCTTTCTGGAAAAATAACAGATTATTGAAAAAGATGAGTGTCCTTCAGCGATTTGTTCTGATTGCCGCGATACTTGGCGTGTTCTGTGTCGGCGTGCTTGGAGTCAGATATCGCGCGAAGATCCAGAATAAGTTCTTCCCGTCTACTGTCAGAAAAGGTGCTTCTATCACAGTGAATCCGGAGCCTCTTATATACAACGGGGGCGAATTTGAACCTTTTACGGACGACATCGTGCTGAAGAACGCCAGATTAAGGGATATAAGCATAAGAGATAAGTCAGTAGACTTCGTGAGACAGATTGCAGGCGAGAAGTACTATACACTGACTGACGAGGAGATCGAGGCGGTCACCGGTGAGAAAGTCATAGGCGGACTGACAAAACTTGAAATTATGGAAAATGCGCCTTTGGGGACAGATGTGGATCTTTCCGCTTTTGAGGAAGTCATGAGCGCAGAAGAGCGGGAGCATATCCTCGAAACTTCGAAAGCTCTCGATGAGACTTTTAACATAAGCGGGGATGCGCTGAAAAAATTGCTGAAGCTCACGGTGGCGACAGCCGGGACAGGCAACTTCAGAGACCGTTTAATGTATTATTATTACAGAACATATTCCGGTTATAGGCTTCAGGTGACGAGAAAGCTGAGGCTCGAAGGGTATCATCTGCCATCAATGATGGTGCCGGAAACTCTGCCGCCGGTTACCCGCGATATGATAAAGTTCGATGCTGAATCTGTGCGGGATCTTAGAAGGCAGTATACGGCATTTGCCAATTATTTGGGAATTGAGACCGACAACGGCTACGGCGGGGATGGCAACGAAGATATCACATTCCAGGGCAAATGGGATAAGTATGCCAGCCAGCGTCTGACAATCAAGTTCATCCACGATACGCTATACGGAATTTCGGTAAACAGAAGATTCGATGTGAGACTTGAAGGACCGGAAATCACACTTAACGACCAGGGAATCACGCTCCTTAAAGGCAGCAATTTCGACCCGTATGATTATGTCGATAGTGTTCGTGACGTGAACGGAAAGAACATGATGGGGCTGCTCACAGTAGATAATCCCGTCGATACGAACATACCGGGGTTCTACTGTGTTGTTTATTCATGCGGTCCGAATTCAATTATCAACCTGAGAGTGAAGGTGGCAACGGATAAAGTCTTTTACAGTTTACAGGATCAATGATGATTGTACCGAAAAAGCGGCTCTGCATGCAGGGATAATACCCGGCCTGCGGAGCCGCTCTTATTATGCTTTGATTTTACATTTTGTTCAGGTCGTTTTTGATCTGCGTTGTTGAGATTTCAGGAGTTCTCGGAAGATATACAACTTCAACGCCCTGTTCTTTAAGGAAATCGAACTTACCCGTCCAGTCATCACCGATCACGAATGTATCGATATGATATTCCTTGACATCGGAGACTTTCTGTTCCCAGTTTTCTTCCGGGATGACAAGATCGACATAGCGAATAGCCTCAAGCAGTTCTTTTCTCTGCTCGTAAGGGAAGTAACACTTTTTCTGTTTCATGTTCCAGTTGAACTCATCTGTCGACAGAGCGACGACCAGATAGTCTCCGAGAGCCTTGGCTCTTCTTAATAGGTTAATGTGACCGTAATGAAGCAGGTCAAATGTGCCGTAAGTGATAACTCTTTTCAATTGGATTCCCCCTGATACTTTCATCCGAACGGATGGTATTTTTTCTGAATTTATTTCCTGCATCAAAGCAGGCTGTCTTTTTTCTGACTCACGATATTATAGCATTCACTACAGATTTAAACAATAAATATCTTAAACTTCATAAAGTGTGAGTATTATCGTCGAAGACTGCTGTTGCATTCGTCATCACCTTTTTCCGTGTTGTCCGGATTCAGGAATTCCGAAGCGCGCTGGCGGAGATTCTGCAGGGCATCGCTGTACATTTCGTGGTAAAGCAGCGGAAACGCTCTCAGTATGCGCAGCGGACCGAATACTCTGTGGCGAAATGCGGCAGTATAAATCTCTGTTGAGCGATTCTTAAGTTCAGCCAGCTTTTTCTCAAGAGCTTCTCTGGTCTGCTCGATATTATCCTGGGCAGCAATTTTCGTCTCGGCGATTGCATACGCTGCGTCATCTCTGTGCTCGGCGTAAGCGCTGAAAGCAGCTTCTTTCGTCTCGTTAATAGCGGTCATCGCCTCGTCCATGCGCTCATTGTATGCGCTGACTGCCGCCTCTTTTGTCTCGTTGATTGCTGACATCGCCTCTTCTTTACGCTCGGCGATCGCTTCTTTGATATCAGCCTCGACCTGTACGCTGGCTGGTTCCGGGATTCCGGCTGCCCTGAATCGGTTATACTCCTTGTTATCGATCACGTCACCGGCGGCAAATGCCTGGTCCAAAACGGCATACATTGTATCTTCCTTGACAAGTCCGGCCTTTGTAAGTCCCGCATCTACGAGAACTTCCGCAGCAATCGAGCCTCCCGCGACAAGTCTTGTAATCTGATCGCTGACGATCCGCATATCTTTCTGAATCTGATCGAGTTCCTCGAGAGAGCGGTTCAGCTTCAGCATAATAAGCACGCTGACGACGAAATCCGCAAAATACGCTATAATAAGAGCCAGTATGCTCCATATTCCGACAGCGGCAGGCAGGAATTGAACAGTTGCCCTGTCAATGAATGGGTGTGCAAACTTGACGAGAAACACTACTCCAAGGCCCCAGATAAGGGAGAATTTTAAGCATATGTATCCTCGAAAGTTGAATTTTTCGCTGCTGTAATTCCACCATCGGGCATGAAAAGTTTTATCCAGCATAAATCCGCCGATAAGCTCAACCGCCGTTGTAAGGAAGACGCCGATCGGATACAGCATAATAATGCTTATATCCTGAAGCGTTCCTCCGCTTCCATCAATAATAAGATGGACTGCAGCAAATACCAGGACCACTCCGAAACCGTACACCGGGCAGACAGGTCCGTTAAGAAATCCACGGTTGACCAGGCGGTGGGCTTTCATGGCGTGGAATACGACTTCCACGCACCAGCCGATAAATGAATAAATGACAAAATACCACAGAACCTGATACAGAGTCATTCCGAAGAGAACTGTGTTCATAGCATATCCTTTCACATAAATAATTTCCACTGCTTAAGTCTTCACATTACAGTTCATGCTATTGTAGATTAGAAAACTAAAGTTGTCAAATGTGGTAAATACTCATAGTTTTTTTAAAAAATATGGTATAATTAGTTAATGTTATTCGGAGGTGACGATCATGGGAAAAATCAAAAATTTTGTTACGGGACTGTTCTCGAAAAAGAAACCCGGCGAAGATGAAGAGATCATACAGATTCAGCCAGTCGATGAGCCGGACCGTGATTTTATCGAACATGAAAGCCGCTATGATACACCGGACTACCAGGCGTTTCTTCAGGATATGGGCTATATTAATGTAGAAGAGACCAGAGGAACTAACGCCGAAGGTGAAAAAGCAGATGATGACGGAGAAACATCTGCAGATGACGTTGAAAATGCCGTCGCAGATATCGATGGAGAAACTATTGTAAACAATGAAGGAATTGCGGAGAATCCTGAAAATCTTTCTGCATGTGAGGTGGATCAGGATTTTATTGACGAGGGTGTCGCTGAACTGGGGGTAAATGATGTTTGGCCGGAAGAAGAAGAAAATTGAAAAGAAATCTTATGACAGGGAAAATATGAAGCCTATCCTGCATGCGAGCATTTGCACCGGCGAGACAGTTGCCGGTTTTAAGAACAGGCGGACGGGTAAGTTCGAGGAGGTCATGTTGGTCAAAAGTGAGGCGGATAAAGAGCTCTTTAAAGAAATCTATGATATCACAGATGATCTTCCTACCGAGTATTGAAGGACAGCCGTGAGGCTGTTCTTTTTTGCGTCGGCGTTTTCGATACATGAGGATTGACAAAATCTTATGCAAGCGGTTAAATAATGATTCATAAAGAAATAAGCGAGGAAACTTATTATGCCTGACAAAAAGAAGATACTAGTCATAAATCCGGGTTCGACATCGACGAAAGTGAGTCTCTTTCTTGATGAAGAGCTGCTGTTCGAGAAAAATCTTTTCCACGATGCACCGGAACTCCTGAAATATCCTCATGTTAATAATCAGCTTCCGTTCCGATATGATGTTATTATGCATATGCTCGAGGAAGAAAATATAGATCCGGCTGAAATTGACGCATTTGCAGGTCGCGGAGGCAGTGCATGCACACAGCCCGGCGGACTCACGGTCATTGATCAGAAGCTCTACGATGATACAGAAGCGGCAGTAGGGGGCTCTGAGCATCCCGCCAAGCTCGGTGTCATGCTGGCATGGAAGTTCGCGTTAGAATACGGCAAACGCGCCTACACCCTGAACCCTACGAATGTTGATGAGTACTGCGATTACGCAAGACTTACCGGAATCAAAGGAATCTACAGAGTTTCGCACTCACATGTTCTCAACCAGAAAGCCGTTGCTGAATTTCATGCGCGGAAGATGGGAAAGGCATACGAGGACTGCAATTTTATCGTCGCCCACATTGACGGAGGCATAACCGTCAGCGCGCATGATCACGGCCGTATGGTAGACGGAAATATGGGAGCTGACGGAGAGGGAGCATTCACCCCGACAAGAATCGGATCTCTGCCTGTGCTTCAGCTGCTTGATTACCTTGAGGACCATTCACTGCAGGAAGTACGCCTTGCCTGCGCAAGATCCGGAGGGTTTGTCCAGTATTTCGGCACATCCAATTCAGACGATATCCACCGGCTCGTCGAGCAGGGAGATAAAAAGGCCTGCCTGGTGTGGAATACGATGATTTATCAGATCTGCAAAATGATCGGAGAGATGAGTACCGTGCTCTGCGGAAAAGTCGATGGAATTTTGTTGACCGGAGGGCTGCTCAGATTTGCTGATATTCAGGAAACGATTGAAAAACGCTGCGGATTTATCGCGCCGATCAGTGTATATCCGGGCGAGATGGAGCAGGAGGCGATGGCTCTTCCTACTCTGAAAGCTCTGCGCGGTGAGCTGGTCCCTCACAAATACACGGGAAAAAATGTGTGGAATGGGTTTGAGGGAACCGATCTTGTTTAAATGATGGATTATTAAATAATCAGATGAGAGTGGGGTAAATCATATGAGTATGATCGAGAGAGTAATAGCCAAGGCAAAATCGGACGTGAAAACGATAGTTTTTCCTGAAGGCAATGAGGAGCGCACAATTCTTGCCGCAGAGAGACTTATGAAAGAAGGGATAGCTAAACCTATTCTTTTGGGCAATCAGGAAGATATTCTGGCTTGTGCTGCCCGGCTCGGTGCCGACCTCACGGAAATCACTACCATGAATCCTCTTTCCGGAAGCAAGCTTGAAGCGTACGCAGCTGCCCTCTATGAAATACGCAAGAACAAGGGCGTGACACAGGCTGACGCTTATAACCTGTGCCTCGATCCCATGTATTACGGTATTATGATGGTCAAGATGGGAGATGCAGATGGTCTTGTATCCGGCGCTGTCCACACGACCGGCGATATGCTTAGACCTGCTTTGCAAATTATTAAGACAAAACCCGAGATGAAAATCGTCTCTTCAAGCTTCCTCATGGATTGTCCGGATAAGAGTCTCGGCGAGGACGGACTTCTTGTCTATGCCGACTGCGTAGTCATGCCTTGTCCGACAGCGGAAGAGCTTGCCTATATCGCGATAGCTGCGGCTGACACAGCCAGAAGACTCTGCGGTTTCGAGCAGCCCCGCGTCGCCATGCTTTCATTCTCAACGAAGGGAAGCGCTAAGCACGAGTCTGTATCAAAAGTTCAGAAGGCAGTCGAGATAGCCCACGAGCTTGCTCCAGATCTTCTTCTTGACGGTGAAATGCAGTTCGATGCCGCTCTCGTCCCCGAGATCGGAGAAAGCAAGGCTAAGGGCAGCCCGGTTGCCGGTCATGCCAATGTCCTGATTTTCCCGGATCTTCAGGCGGGCAACATCGGCTACAAAATTACGCAGCGCATCGGGAAAGCTGACTGCTTCGCTGTTCTCCAGGGTCTTAACAAGCCCTGCAACGACCTGTCCCGCGGCTGTACGGTGGACGATATTGTTCATACTGCAGCAATGACAGCGGTGCAGGCACAATCATGACTCTCCATCCATTAAACGGGCAGCTGTTCACCCAAAGTGCGGTGAGCAGTTGCCCATTTTCTGTTTAAAAATACAATATATAAATGTATCTGTACATATTTAGGTGGATTTCACCAAAAAATATGATATAATCACTTAGAAAATATCCATTTTGACAAAACAGGCAATTATTGAGAATGGAGGGAGATTATGAAAGAAAAGAAAAAAATGGCACTGTCCACCCAGATTTTTATTGCGCTTGTACTTGCGATCATCGCAGGCATTGCACTGACAGGCGCGCCCCAATTTGCGACCGGCTACATTAAGCCCTTCGGAACGATCTTCCTCAACCTGATCAAATGGGTAGTATGCCCGCTGGTATTCTTCTCAATCATGGCAGGCGTCGTATCTATGAAAGACATCAAGAAGGTCGGCGCAATCGGCGGCACTACGGTCGTCTATTATATGTGTACGACAGCTTTCGCGGTAGCCATCGGACTCTTCTTCGCGAACATGCTTAAGGGCATCTTTCCGATTCTGTCCACTGCGGATCTTTCCTATGAGCCGGCAGCAACGTCTGTCAATTTCATGGACACACTGGTAGGCATATTCCCATCCAACTTCGTCGCTCCGTTCGTAGACGCTAATATGCTGCAGATCATCGTCGCCTCTCTCATTGTCGGCTTCGCGCTGATCCTGATTTCTGAGAATAACGACGAGCTTGAATTCACATTTGTAAATGTTGCAAATGACATCTGCATGAAAGCCATGGAAATGATCCTCAAGCTTTCCCCGATTGGTGTGTTCTGCCTCCTCTGCCCGGTAGTAGCAGAGAACGGTCCCGCAGTTCTCGGATCCCTTGCCAAGGTCCTTCTCGTAGCTTACCTCTGCTATGTTGTACATGCAGTCGTCGTTTATTCACTGACGGTCTCCACACTTGCCAAAAAGAGCCCGATAGAGTTCTTTAAGGGAATGATGCCGGCGATCATCTTCGCGTTCTCATCCGCATCCTCAGTAGGAACGCTGCCGCTCAACATGGAATGCGCTCAGAAGCTCGGCGCAGATAAAGAAGTGACTTCCTTCGTTCTGCCGCTCGGCGCCACCATCAACATGGACGGAACAGCGATCTATCAGGGTGTATGCGCAGTATTCATCGCGTCCTGCTACGGTATCAATATGACATTCTCTCAGATGCTGACCATCGTCCTCACAGCGACACTCGCATCCATCGGAACAGCCGGTGTTCCGGGCGCAGGCATGGTCATGCTGGCCATGGTCCTTCAGTCCGTAGGCCTTCCGGTCGAAGGTATCGCGCTCGTCGCAGGTGTCGACCGTATCTTCGATATGGGCCGTACTGTTGTCAACATCACCGGTGACTCCTCCTGCGCAATCGTCGTCTCCGAGCTGCAGAGACGCAGGGCTGCAAGAAAGAAATAAAGCACAGTTCATGCGGGCTGTCACCTGATTCCACAATTAGGCGCTGACAACATCTTCATCGAAAAACGTCGGTCCTGTCCTGCGAGCTTAGGAAATGCAGCCGGCTCTGAAACGGTCTGCCGGCTCATCCAATTACCATAATCCATAGGAGAGGGTATTATAATGACAATAACTGACATACTCAACAAAATCGACGACATCATGTACGCGCCGATCCTGATTATCATAATGGCTGCTGCCGGTCTCTATTTTACGTTCAGGACAAACTTCGTGCAGATCCGTCTATTCAAACATGCCTGCGGACTCGTCATGGAGCCGCCGAAAAACGAGGACGGCAAGAGTGTTTCCTCATTCCAGGCCCTGATGGTCTCCACCGCTTCCCGAGTCGGCACGGGCAACATTGTCGGCGTCTCGACCGCGATCTGCCTTGGCGGAGCCGGCGCGGTATTCTGGATGTGGGTGATGTGCATCATCGGCGCTGCCTCCGCATACATGGAGAGCACGCTCGCTCAGATATTCAAAAAGCATGACGAGAACGGCGGTTTTTACGGCGGCCCGGCTTATTATATCGAAAAAGCCATGCACTCACGCATCCCGGCCTGCCTGTTCTCGATATTCCTGATCCTCACCTACGCCTTCGGCTTTAATCTGCTGTGCTCATATAATCTGCAGTCTACATTTGCGGCATACAGCTGGTACAGCAGCCTGACACCTGTCATCGTCGGCGGAATCCTTGCGGCCCTCACAGGGTACTGCCTCTTCGGCGGCGGTAAAAGAATTGTTCATATCACAGAGATTATCGTTCCGGTGATGGGACTTTTCTATGTCGTCGTTTCCCTTATTGTGCTGGTTCTTAATATCACAAATATCCCGGCAATGTTCGGTGAGATTTTAGCGGACGCCTTCAATTTTAAGGCAATCTTCGGCGGTATCTCCGGTTCCTGCATGGTCCTTGGCATCAAGAGAGGTCTTTTCTCCAATGAGGCGGGCGTAGGTTCGGCTCCGAATGCCTCCGCAGCCGCGGATGTCACTCATCCGTCCAAGCAGGGTCTTGTGCAGACTATTTCCGTCTACATTGACACAATGCTCCTGTGCACGGCTACAGCTCTCATGTGCCTCAGCACGGGTGTCGCACACACTCCTGAGGTGGCAGGCGCTGCCTATGTCCAGAACGCGATCTCCTCTGTATTCGGAGGCATAGGCCCAATCTTCATCACAGTGGCCATGGTCCTCTTCGCGTTCACAACGCTGCTCGGCAACCTTTATTATTGCGACAACGCCCTTGCGTTCCTGAATAATAAGAATATGCCGGGTGAGCTCTTCATGAAGATCTTTTATGCCGGATGCGTCGTTGTCATCTTTGTCGGCGCGCTGATGAAGATGGAGGCTGTATGGGCAATCGCCGATATCACCATGGGCGGCATGACTATCATCAACCTGCCGGCCTGCGTAATCCTCGGCCATTTTGCAATCGATGCTCTTAAAGACTATGAGAAGCAGAGAGCGGAAGGAAAAAATCCTGAGTTCCACTCTAAAAACATCGGCATTAATGATCCGGATGTTACCTGTTGGAAATAATATCAATTGTCTTATCGAATAAGAGTAAAACCCGGCCAGATCGGCCGGGTTTCTTATGTCGATGCAGCCTGATTTACTTTGAGGGCGCATTCATTGCCCGATCAAGCAGCAGCTGCTGTTCGCGGTAAGGATCCTCACCTTCGCTCATAGGATGCGAAAAATTGGAGGAAAGTTTATAGCCTGTGACGGTCGCCTGCACGATCTGCGTACCGACGTTGTCCGTCACATGAACATCATAGAAACATGTGCGTCCGCCTTCATTTTCCCGTCTGCATGACGCAAAAAGAGTGTCGCCCCGGCACGCATTCATAAATGTGATGGAGGACTGGAGCGTGACAGTCATAGGTCTGTCAAAGTTGGACGCAATTGCAAATGAAAAATCGACCAATGTCGAATACACCGCCCCCATCACCTGTCCAATCCCGTTCTGGTGCCTCGTATCGATTTTGAGAGAGATTTCAGAATACCCGTCACAGGCCTTTTCAATGACAATGCCGGTCGCATCCGTCGCATAGTGGTCATTCCTGAAGAATTCGCGGGCACGCTCAAGATAATTCATTTGTTGTTCCGCCTTTCCAAACGTATTTGCAATGTGTTATAATCCCTTGTACATTTACACGCGTTCCATATTTTATCAAAAATTTTAAATATTTGGAAGGAGCAGTTATGCAGATTCTGATTACGATTCCCGTCACTGAGAAAGAGATGGCATGCTTTCGCCAGGCAGCGCCGGAAGCCGAGTTCACTTGCATGCAGAACCCCAATGTAACTGAAGAAATGATTGCCGCTTCTGATATCATCATCGGCAATGTACCTACGAACAAAATCAAGGCTTCACCCAGACTAAAGCTGCTCCAGTTAAATTCCGCGGGCTCAAATGAATTCTGTGTTCCCGGCGTTCTGTCACCGAACACGGTCCTGTGCAACGCGACCGGTGCTTACGGTGTTGCCCTTGCTGAACACATGCTTGCTCAGATACTGATGCTGATCAAAAAGCTGAATATGTATGAGGAAAACAGGAAGAACCATATCTGGCGCGATGAGGGAGGAGTCACAGGCATCTACGGATCAACGACTCTGGTGATCGGTGCAGGCGATATAGGCACAGAATTCGGTAAAAGAATGGCTGCCCTCGGAAGCCGTGTCATCGGAATCCGCAGACACAAGGTGGAACCTGCTGATTATATGGTAGATTCGGGCACAATGGAAGATATCGACCGGTTCCTTCCCGAGGCGGACTTTGTCGCCTGCGCTCTGCCGGCCACCAAAGAGACATATCACCTCTTCGACAGGGAGAGGGTCGGACGTATGAAGAAGACAGCGGTGCTGGCCAATATCGGTCGCGGTAATCTCATCGAGACCGAAGTCCTGGCAGACGCGCTGAAGAATCATGTAATCGCCGGTGCATGCATCGATGTCACTGACCCAGAGCCGCTGCCTGAGGACAGCATTCTGTGGGATTGCCCGAATCTGATTCTGACTCCCCACATCAGCGGCTTCTATCATTTAAGACACACATATGACAGAATCATTGAGATCGCATGCAGGAATCTCGCCGCTTTCGTGAGCGGGGGAGAGCTGATTAATCAGGTGGATTTTGAGACGGGTTACCGGAAATTCTGATCAAATGAATTGTACGGCGATCTTCAGCAGACTATGAACAACATAAATTATCAGCGCGAGCTGGAAAAAATAATTGATAAAATCAAAAAAGAAAATCGGGTACCGACCCTGCTCCTGCACAGCTGCTGCGCACCCTGCAGTTCCTATTGCCTGGAGTATCTCTCAGAGTACTTCGTGATCACGGATCTATATTACAATCCGAATATCACGGATGAGGCAGAATACAGGCATCGCGAAGAGGAGCTTTCGAGACTGGTCTCGGAGCAGCCGCATTTGCACCCTGTCACTTTTGTTGCCGGCAACTATGAGCCGGAGAAATTTTGGGAAATTTCCAGAGGCCTCGAGAAATGTCCCGAAGGTGGGGAGCGGTGTTTCAAATGCTATGAGCTTCGGATCCGGGAGGCGGCGGAATACGCAAGGCAGGGAGCGTATGATTATTTCACCACGACACTCACGATCAGCCCGCTTAAAAACGCTCAGAAACTGAACGAAATCGGATTTCGGGTTGCTGAAGAGACAGGGACTGTCTGGCTTCCGTCGGATTTCAAGAAAAAAGGCGGATTCCAAAGGTCCACGGAGTTGTCTTCAGAATACGGATTATACAGGCAGAATTATTGCGGATGCGTGTTCTCTAAGAAAGACGCGGAGCGGAGAGCGCTTAAATACGATTCAAATGCATAATTCCCACAGAGAAGGCCGCATATCAAACAAAACACTGAGGAGGTTCAATATGGCTCAATTATGGGGCGGTCGCTTTACAAAGCAGACAGACCAGCTTGTTTACAATTTCAATCAATCAATCGGATTTGATCAGAAATTCTTCCATCAGGACGTGCGCGGGAGCCGTGCTCATGTGCAAATGCTTGCAAAGCAGCAGATCCTGACCGAAGCCGAAAGAGATCAGATTCTTGCGGGGCTTGACAGCATTGAGAAGGATGTCGACGAGGGTGTGCTCGCAATCGGCAGCACCTACGAAGATATTCACTCTTTTGTTGAAGCGGTCCTGACAGAGAGAATCGGCGACGCGGGCAAGAAGCTTCACACAGGTCGCAGCCGCAACGACCAGGTCGCCCTCGACATGAGGCTCTATGTCCGGGATGAGATTGATGATACATCAGAGCTGCTTCTCGCTCTGCTTGAAACAATATGCGATATCATGAAGGAGAATGAGCATACGTATATGCCGGGCTTTACGCATTTGCAGAAAGCACAGCCGGTCACGCTCGCTCACCACTTCGGCGCGTATTTCGAAATGTTCCGAAGAGACTTCGAGAGGATACGCTCGATCAGACAGCGCATGAACGTTTGCCCGCTCGGCAGCGGCGCTCTTGCCGGAACGACATATCCGCTCGACCGGGAATACACGGCTAAGCTGCTCGGTTTTGACAGGGCCTGCGACAATTCGATGGACGGTGTCTCCGACAGAGATTATGTGATCGAGTTCCTTGGTGCGCTCGCAACGGTCATGATGCACCTTTCAAGACTGAGCGAGGAGATGATCATCTGGAACAGCAATGAGTACAGATTTATTGAGCTCGATGACACGTACGCGACCGGGAGCAGCATTATGCCGCAGAAAAAGAATCCGGACATTGCTGAGCTCATCCGCGGTAAGACCGGCAGGGTCTACGGAGCGCTCACGACCATGCTTACTGTCATGAAGGGAATTCCTCTTGCCTATAATAAAGATATGCAGGAGGATAAGGAAATGACATTTGACGCCATCGATACAACGAAGAGCTGTATTCACCTCATGGCAGGTATGCTTGCTTCCACGACCTTCAACAGGGACCGTATGGCAAGATCCGCGCGCGGCGGATTTACGAACGCTACGGACGCGGCTGATTATCTGGTCAGGAAAGGTGTCCCGTTCCGCGATGCCCACAGCATTATCGGCCGGCTCGTCCTTACTTGCATCGAAAAAGATATCGCGATGGATGACCTCACACTGGATGAGTGGAAGGCAGAATGCGATGTCTTCGACAGCGATATCTATGAGGCAATTTCTCTTGGGACATGTATCGAGCAGAGAACGACAAAGGGAGCTCCCGGTGCCATGTCGGAAGAGATTGCCGCTTCTTTGAAATTCATAGAGGAGGCACGAAACTCGTTAATTGGCAAATGACACTTGACTTCAGGGCTTTATAAGATTAAAGTGTTATGTATGTCGAAATCGACGAGGAGGGTATTATTATGGCAGAAAAACTAAGAGTAGGCATTCTCGGAGCAACAGGCATGGTCGGGCAGCGCTTTATCACGCTTCTCGCAGACCATCCGTGGTATGATATAAAGGTCCTCGCGGCCAGCAGCCGCAGCGCAGGCAAGACGTATGCGGAAGCAGTCGGCGATAAGTGGAAGATGGATACTCCAATGCCGGAATTCGTCAAAGACATGATTGTTAAGAACATCGACGAGATCGAAGATGTGACATCCCAGGTCGATTTCGTGTTCTCCGCGGTCAATATGAAAAAAGATGAGATCCGCGAAATCGAGGAAAAGTACGCAAAGACAGAGACACCTGTCGTCTCCAACAACAGCGCTCACCGCTGGACGCCGGATGTCCCGATGGTTATTCCGGAAATCAATCCGCAGCACTATGAGATCATCGAAGCTCAGAAAAAACGTCTCGGCACGACACGCGGTTTCATCGCCGTAAAGCCGAACTGCTCGATCCAGAGCTACATCCCATGTCTTGCCGCATGGAAAGAATTTGAGCCGACCAAGGTCGTTGTGTCCACATATCAGGCTATCTCAGGCGCGGGCAAGACTTTCAAAGACTGGCCGGAGATGGTCGGCAACATTATCCCGTATATCGGCGGTGAGGAAGAAAAGTCTGAACAGGAACCGCTGAAGGTTCTCGGCCATATCGAGGGCGGTGAGATCGTCAAGGCTGACAGTCCGGTGATCTCCGCTCAGTGCATCCGTGTTCCTGTCCTTAACGGCCATACAGCGACGGTCTCCATCAGCTTTGCCAAGAAGCCGACTAAAGAGGAGCTCATCGATCGGATCGTGAACTTCAAAGGACTGCCGCAGAAATATGAGCTTCCGCACGCTCCGAAGCAGTTCGTACAGTACCGCGAGGAGGACAACCGTCCGCAGGTACTTGAAGATGTGAACTATGAAGGCGGTATGGGAGTAACGATCGGCCGCCTCCGCGAAGACAACATCTTTGATTTCAAGTTCGTCGGTCTTTCTCACAATACACTCCGCGGTGCTGCCGGCGGTGCTGTTGAGAGCGCGGAGATGCTCACGGCTCTCGGTTATATCAAGGCAAAATAATTTGTCTAAATATGGGGATGCCCGCTTATGCAAAAGGCGGAAATACCTAAATCTTTTTACGAAACACAGTAAGTAACAGGGCTTATGCTGCCAATCAGGCGGCAAAAGCCCTATTTACAATTAAGGAGAAAAATCCAATTGAAATCACTATTTATCGCGGAAAAACCGAGCGTCGCCCAGGAATTTGCCCGTGCTCTCAAAGTAAACGGTCCGAGGAGGGACGGTTACATTGAGTCCGATGATTACGTCGTCACCTGGTGCGTCGGTCATCTTGTGACCATGAGCTACCCGGAAAAATACGATATGAAGTACAAAAAGTGGAGCCTCGATACTCTTCCTTTCCTTCCCGAGGAATTTAAGTACGAGATTATCCCCTCGGTAAGCAAACAGTTCAACATTGTGAGCGGGCTCCTTGCCCGCGATGACGTGGGAACAATCTATGTCTGTACCGACTCCGGTCGAGAAGGAGAATACATATATCGACTGGTAGAGATGATGGCTCCGGCCTCTGTCAGGAAGAAAGACAGGCGACGCGTGTGGATCGATTCATTCACGGACGAGGAGATATCCCGCGGTATCCGCGAAGCAAAACCGCTCGAGACCTACAATAACCTCAGCGATTCAGCCTACCTGAGAGCCAAGGAAGACTATCTCATGGGAATAAATTTTTCGCGTGTCCTCACGCTTAAGTACGGCAGCGGTATCACAGATTATCTGGGCGGAAAGTGGAAGGCCGTAGCTGTCGGCCGCGTAATGACATGTGTGCTCGGAATGGTCGTCCGCCGTGAGAGGGAAATCCGCAGCTTCGTCAAGACACCGTTCTACCGGGTAATCGGAGTGTTCGGCGGCATTGAAGCCGAGTGGCGGGCAGTTCCGCCAAGTGAGTACTACATAGGAGATCCTTCAGCAAATGCAGGTGTACCTAAATCTGAGACAGCTCAAAAAAACAAGTCGAAACCTGAATCAGGACAAGCCGGGAATACGCAGATCGACGAGGGAGCAAACGAATTTAATCTGTCTCCGCTTCTCTACAAGGAAAACGGATTCCGCAAGAGGGAAGATGCGGAAGCGCTCATTGCGAAGCTGAAACAGGTCGATCCCTATGAGGGCATAGTGGCAGCCATTACCAGACGGAAGGAAAAGAAGAATCCGCCGATGCTCTATAACCTGGCCGAACTTCAAAATGACTGTTCGCGCATGTTCAAGATCTCGCCTGACCAGACTCTGCAAATCGCCCAGGAACTGTACGAAAAGAAGCTTACCACGTATCCGAGGACCGATGCCCGTGTGCTGTCAAGCGCCGTCGCCAAAGAGATCGGCAGGAACCTCACAGGGCTCACTAAGCTTGGCACAGGCCAGGGCAGTGCTCCTTCCACAGGAGATTTCGCTGCAGAAGTTCTGGCCGGCGATACATGGAAAAAGATTGCGAACACGCGCTACACCAACGATAAGGCTATTACAGATCACTACGCAATCATTCCGACCGGCCAGGGGCTTCAGAACCTGAATTCTCTTTCTCAGACAGCGCGCCGCGTCTACGATACCATATGCAGGCGTTTCCTTGCGATCTTTTATCCGCCGGCTGAATATGACAAGACCGCGATAACTATCATGCTGGGACGTGAAAGTTTTTTTGCCAATTCCAAAGTGCTGGTGAAAGAGGGCTGGCTGAAAGTCACAGGAGGAGATAAGTCCGCAAAAGGGGGAAAAACGTCCGATGATTCCGGCGAGAACACTGAGATAGCACCCGGCGTGGATATATCAAAGCTGAAGAAAGGCGCGCATCTGCCTGTTGATTCACTTACAATAAAAGAGGGTGAAACCTCGCCGCCCAAGAGATACACATCCGGTTCAATGATTCTCGCGATGGAAAACGCCGGCCAGCTCATAGAGGACGAGAGTCTGCGGGAGCAGATCAAGGGCTCCGGCATAGGAACATCGGCGACCAGAGCGGAGATTCTGAAAAAGCTTGTCACGATCGAGTATCTTGCACTCAATAAAAAGACCCAGGTCATCACACCTGAGCTTCTCGGGGAAATGGTCTACGACACAGTTAACGCGTCGATCCGTCCGCTTCTTAACGCCGAGCTAACAGCGAGCTGGGAAAAAGGACTGACCGGTGTGGCCGAAGGCTCTATCACGACTGAAGAATACATGAATAAGCTGAACGGGTTCGTCGCGCGAAGGACAAATGCCGTAAAGAGCCTCAATAATCAGTATCAGCTTAAGCAGTGCTATGATTACGCTGCCCAGTTTTATAAGAAAAAGACGGTCAGGCGGACATCCGGAGCCGGCCGGAAAAATAGTGGCGGCAAGGCAGATTGAACCTTGTAAACATGCTGATTACTGTGATACAATTCAGTGCATTAAAGCATCTTGAAGTATTCACATAATTTCAAGTCCGAACAGCTCACGAAAAATCAGAATATTCAAAGGAGCATAGTATGAATTACAGTATTGAAAACACATTAAAATTCCTTGAGGACAAGGGAGTAAAAATTGTCGACCCAAGACAGGTTTATGTTTCACCGGATGTTGACCTTGACAGAATCTATCCCGGCAGTGTTTTATATCCCGGGACACGTTTGACAGGAAGCCGTACACTCATTGGTTCCGGAGCTAAAATCGGCACCGAAGGTCCGGCTGCGGTGAATGACTCCGTGATCGGAAAGGAAGCGTCCATAGCAAGCGGCTATGTCACCGAGTGCACACTTCTCCCCAGGGCTAAGGCGGGCGCCAACTGCCATTTCCGCGGCGGTACACTTCTTGAGGAGGAGGCCAACACAGCCCACGCTGTAGGACTCAAGCAGACAATCATGATGTACGGTGTGACAATGGGCTCTCTCATTAACTTCTGCGACGCCCTTCTTTCCGGAGGTCTTTCCCGTAAGGTACACACTGAGGTAGGCAGCGGCTTTATCCACTTTAACTTTACCCCCTGGGGCGAATCCGGGGATAAGGCGACGCCATCCCTGATCGGAACCGTCACCGAGGGTGTATTCCTTGATAAGCCGCCCATCTTCCTTGGCGGAATGAGCGGTATCGTAGGACCCAAGGAAATTGGATTCGGAGCCATGACCGTTGCCGGTCAGGTCGTTCGCAAGTCAGTTCCGGATGAGACCATGTATTCCGGCGACAGATTCAGTTTTGAGAAGTCATTCTCCTATAATAATACCATGCCGTCGGAAAAGCATATACGCACGGTACGTGAAAGCAACATAGAGTACCTTGCCCAGCTTTACGCGCTGAAAGCATGGTACACTCAGATAAGACTGAAACGAAGTGAGATCTGCAATGACGAAGAACTTTCAAAGGTCTACGCCGGAGCACTGGAAACCCTTGATGAGTGTGTGAAAGAACGAATCAAGAGATATAAGAGCTTTGCCTCCCGGTGGGGCGCAAAGCTCCTCGACGACACATGTCTTAGCGAGAACATTCCTCAGTTCGAAGGTTCCGTTGACTGGAAGACAGAGCTTGATTATGACAAGTGGATATGGTCACTCTCCGAAAGCGAGAAATCTCAGCTTCACGAATGGATCGTCTCCTGTGCCGATAAGATCAAAAACAATCTGTAAAACTAAACACTATAGTGAATGTTAACGGCAATCAGGTGGAGTAGTATTAAGTGGACGGGATAGAAGGCATAGAAGAAATATTTCCACTGTCTTCCGCGTTCACCGTTATAAAACAGCATAGGAATGTATCCCAATAACACCCAGGGATACTCGTTGTAGAGGATGGCGCTTCCCAGCACACACTGCGGGACGCGCCATTTGTTCATCAAAAAGAAGAACAGAATGAGAGCAGGTCCCTGCCAGCCGTAATCAGTGTGCAGATATTCGGCAGCCAGACACAAAACGACCGCAAGTCCGATCTGCACAAGCTCCATTTTCTTCTGACTCAGGTAATCCCATCCCCAGATGAGAAGAAGACCGATGAGGAGCGTAAAGTATACATTCTGATATTCAAGACTTCTCGCGCTCATTGTCACCAGATAGTTGAACGGTATTTCTGAGACTATCCCGAAGGCAAGAAGGCGCATCGCATATTTTTTAACATTTCTCGTATGAAGATAGCCTTGAACGATGAAGAAGCAGTAAATCGGAAAAGCCGTACGCCCGATGCCGCGCATCAATCTATAGATCCTGTAGATTGTATACAGCTCTGTTCCGTAGGCAATCGGCGCGTTCGGAACAAGAATCGCGTGGTAAAGAATGGCAAGCGCAGAGTGGTCGATGAGCATTGTGATGCAGGCGATCCATTTGAGTGTCGACGCGTTTATTTTCAAATATTTGTCGGGCAGATTATAAGTGAACATAAAAAGTTTCCTTTATCGTTAAATTTCCCATGAAAATATCCGGGAGGAGTCGCATCTGTAATCTTTTCGATTTTACAGAAGATCAGCAGCAGATATAAATCAAAGATCGATCATTATCCGGTTACAAAAACTTATTTTACTACATCAAATCATAACTTCCTACCACAAAAATGGCAGAATATTACGGACTTTATCTGCCTGTCCTCTTTTTACTTGAAAGCAGGAGTAAGTACTGCTACACTTAAGTCATCATTCCCCGGCCGTTCGGCTGTTTTTTCCCGAATTTTACATATTTGCACAGCGCTTCTGTGCGGAAAGGAATACTGTTATGCGAGTAGTCAAGGGGGCTTTTGCGCTTTTTGCGGGTCTTTTTGCCCTGATGGCAGGCCCGGTAACTGCCGGGGCAGTGAGCAGCGAAGTGAGGTACACGGAAGGTCTTATAGACCCGGGCAGGAACTGCAGCGTGACGATTCATGAATACGTAAGCAACAACGGTGATGCTGTAGTACGGGTGGACGGAAACATGGTGGAAACGGAGGGATTTCTTCCGGACGGAGCAGTACCGGTCTGCGATGTGGGATTTAGCTGCATGAAGATAGCGGATCTTAGTCTGTCACAGGCTGATGCGTCAGGGAATATTTCTTCTGTCGAATATAGCGCTCTTGCCCCTTCGCTGTCAGGTCTTCTTGCGGAACTAAGCGTTCTGTCATCAGCTGATCCTGGCAGGAAGTATCAGCCGGACGAGATTATGAATCTTATCAATGAGGCAAATGCCGTCTCGGCAGCATCTGTATCAGAGCTTGCAGCCAAATACGGCATGAGACTTCCGGATACAGATGAAGAAGGGCGATCATATGCCGGAAGTCTCACGCAGGGAATCTATCTGTTTGCCGAAACGAAAAGTCCAGAGGGAGGTGTTCCATGTGACCCGTTCTGTGTTGTTCTTCCGCAGACCAATATATCCGGGATGAGTATCGATAATAAAACATATGATCCGGGTGAGATATGGCTCTATGATATTTCTGTCTACCCAAAGAGCAGATCGGTATCTATCCAAAAGGCAATTGCTATTGCTGATAAAAATGAAAAAGGGGAGATCATCGGCGAAAAATATGAAAGCAGTGTGACAGCCTGCATAGGTGACACGATAAAATTCGTCATCACCGCTGATGTACCCAAGTTAACGGGCGGCACAAAGAACCGTCTCTATGTGATAGAAGATAACATGGAACAAGGTCTCACTTATGCCGGGGATATCAGTCTTACATTCGGTGAGAGAGCGGACACATCCGTTCCTCTTACGAAAAACTCTGATTACAAACTTGATGCGTCAGACCCATGTTCTATAAAGGTAATCTTTACGAAAAAGGGACTTGCCCGTCTGAACGAGACCGGGAGGGAATCGCATGTTTATGTCAGTTACAGCGCCGTTCTTAATGAAAACGCAGTCATTGCCGAACCGGGCAGTATGAATTCCGCGTCCCTTCTCTACGGAACTGATCACTCCGATGACATTAAAGCAATCTCAGGACCTGTCGCTGTTTATACATATAAACTGACTCTGAAAAAGACATTTTCTCCCTCCCAGGATCATTTCGGCGATGTCAGGTTCAGCCTGTCAGACGGAAATGAAAAAATGTATTTCGTAAAAGAGTCCGATGGGGTGTATCACACTGCGTGTGGTCATGAGGAGTATGATCAGACGGTGCTCACTTCTCCGAACGATTCGACCGGTGTCCTTGTTCTTAAGGGTCTTGCCAATGGCATATACACCCTGACAGAAGAAGAAACCATACCGGAATATAGTCTGCTCGGAGAATCAATCGAGATAAGCATACGAAACAGAAATATGTCTTATGATGTCGAAAACAGAAAATCAATCGACCTTGTGCATACGGGCGGCAACGGACTTATACCTGTCATAAGCATCGCGGCACTCATGATTATTGTCGGCTTATGGATCATCTTTCGGGCATCTGGCGGATCGCCGGGTAGATCACAGAGAATAGAATGAATGATTTTGCATGACTGCGCAAGATTACCAGGGTGATCTTAATAGTGCGGCAGAAAATCAAATGAAAGGAGCGGGAATGTGCATACTATTAAATCTGAGCTGCTGGTCTTCATAGGGTTCTTTCTTATTCTGTCCGGTACTATCGTAATAGAAAAGCCTTTTATCCTAAGAACCTATGAGAAGGCCGCTGCATTCGGTTATCTGTGTGATATTGCCATGCCGGGAAACGTCGGATTCAGCAGAGTCGGCTTATCTAAAGAGCCGGGTCTGGCAAAGTCATCTGTCAGCAGTGAACTTGTCAGAGCCCAAAACTATAATACAGGCATTTATGCTGCTCAGAACAGTAATGGGTTCGTATATGAAGACAGTTACACGGATCCGGAATATGACTCTATACTGAGCGGACCTTACGGCATGATGTGTGTCATTGAAATTCCGTCAATAAATGTACTTATTCCCGTGGGGCACGGTACCGGTACAGAACTACTTCGTGACGCTGCAGGTCACATGCATGGTACATCGCTCCCGATCGGAGGTCCATCAACTCATTCGGTAATCGCTGCTCACGCGGGACTTGTCGACCGTGAACTGTTTACCCGTCTGCCCGGGATAAGGATGGGAGATGAATTCAATATTTATGTGCTCGGAGAGAAGCACACATACAGAGTAGACAGAATATCGACATGTCTGCCTTCAGAGACCGAAGCTCTCGCGGTTACCCGGGGGGCGGACATGGTAACTCTCATGACCTGTGTTCCCTACGGCATTAACACCCACCGACTGTTCGTCAGGGGAATGAGATGCCTGAATGAGAAGAATTCATCCGCCTTCGATCTTGTAATCGCCAGGCGAAGAGAATACGCAAGGTCAGTGCTTTATATAGCCGGGATGTTCCTTGTGACTGCCGCTGAGACAGCATTTTACTCACTGCATGTCTATAATGTAATCAGCCGGATAAGGCTGACCCGAAAAAGGAGTATGTTATGAAGTATCTTGGAAAGCACGTTTCACTAATCACTCTGATAATTGTTTTTTCATGTTTTTTCTTCACGGAGACTGTGCTCGCCGACAAAACAGTCGATACAGGGAAGAGCGGATCTGTGACGATCAGATATTTTGATGATGTCGATGCCAGAACTCCTGTGGCAGGAGCGGAGTTCACGTTTTATAAGATAGATGACAGCAGCGATCTCACAACTTATACTGACACGACGAATCAGGACGGTATTTTAAAAATCAGCGAAATGAAGCTAGGCAGATACCGGGTGGTAGAGACATCTCCGTCACCGGGCCATAAAGCCTCCGCCTCATTTTTGCTGACTATACCGATGACAGACCGCAATGAATGGATCTATGATCTGACTCTGGAACCCAAGGCCTCACTCGATCTTCCCACAACGTCAAAATCTGTTTACAGCGGTACAGGCATTCAGGGTACATCCTCACTGTTATCGGGAGGCTCGTACCCATGGGGTTCAGCCATTACCGGCAATTCGCCAACACGCACTACACGGTCAGTTACCACACAGTCTGTGAACACTGAAAGATCCGCAAAAAAGGCTGAAGCAGCCAGGACCGGAGATGAGACCTGCGCAGCACTATGGGCAGCCATCAATGTCAGTGCAGGGCTGATAATCGCAGTTCTCTGTCACAGACGTGTGCGCCGCGCACGCCGCACCATTCTTAACCGGCATTGACAATTCAAATCTATGATGTAAAATGTTTTTTAACGAATTAAAAGTATAGTATTCGCACATCATATTTTAAGGTGAGACGCAAAAATCATGAATGAAAATGAAGTAACACCGACAACTGAATATGATATCCAGAGAATAAGAGAGAGGGCTTACAGGCAGCGTGAGGCTTTCAGGCGCACACACGGCGTTCCCGCTCCGAGCCCTGAAGAAACCAGAAGTAATCCGGACTATTCATATCAACCGGGATATTCATATCAGCCGGGATATACGGACCGGGTATCCGTGAGCGTGCCGGAGAAAAGGGAAGCCGGAAGTTCTCTGGCCATACTTTCTCTCATACTGGGGATTGTCTCGATCCTGTTTTTCTGGGCAATGATATTCATTATCCCTGTAGCCCTTATCGGAATATTTACCGCGATTAAAGTCATGCGCGGGAAAAAGAACAAGGGTCTCGGAACTGCCGCGCTATGCACGTCGGTCATCGGTCTGGCTCTCGCACTCATTATGACTGTTTTTGTCGTTACCAACAGCGACCGCATACTCAAAGCCCTTGATGAGATTGAAAATTCCATAACTTCCGAATATAACGATGATACTTTCGATGATATCTTCGGAAAACCGTCCGGAGGACCGAAAGACATGTTCTTCTCTGACGGCGTTATAAAAATAACTTGACATCCATGAGGATTTATTTCATAATGTAGTGGTTACGGGGTATGGCGTAGCTTGGTAGCGCGCACGGCTGGGGGCCGTGAGGTCGCGAGTTCAAATCTCGCTGCCCCGATAGGGATCAGCTGTCGCATGAAAATGTGGCAGCTGATTTGTTTTTTACGCGAAGTAAGTCGTGAATCGGCAAAGAGAGTATCGTACTTCTGAGCTGTAAGCGCGAAGAAGCAGTAAAAAGGAGCACTATATGGATAAAAGTAATCTTGCGGAAATAAGAAAAGTATTAAGAAAGAACGATCCTCCGATTGACTGGATCTACGGTTTTTATGTAAGTCCGGATAACGAGCTGTGCTGGCAGTCATTCAGAAAATTCCTGTCTTTCGACGAAGACGAAATGTTCAGACATAAAGACAATATCAAAAAGGCAGTCGCGGGGGCTCAGGGACGGGAGCTGTTCTCCGTCTCATTATCCTCTCAGTCAGAAAAGCTTTTTGCTCTCAGACATATGGAGGAAGAGGATACTGAACTGCTTGAAGAATTCACAGGACATGTGATGGGCTCTTACCAGCACACTGATCCTTATTACGCGATGCTTGCCCGCATCACTTACGATGTTCCGGCAATGTCATCTGACAAGAGGAAGCTTGAGGACGGCGAAGTAGTCTACCAGAGCCTTCTTTTTACTATATGCCCGGCTCAGCTCTCAAAGCCCACGCTCGGCTACGATGACGGCGAGGGTGTCACAGAGCTGTCACGCCGCTGGACCATCGGCGCGCCCACCGAAGGCTTTCTGTATCCGTCGTTCAATGACAGAATCGGTGACCTGAACGAAGTCCTCTACAGGTCAAAGAAGGATATTACAGGAGAATTGTTCAGAGAATTTTTCGATGCTGACCTTCCCGTGACCGCAAGTATGCAGAAAGACGCCTTCAATACCCTCATGGATTCCCTGAATGTTAAAATGGAATCTGCCGCGGCCATTCAGGAAGATCTTGCCCAGCTCGAAGCCGAGAATTTCACTGTACTTGAGAAAAACGACGCTCTTAAGCTTGCTGAGAGGATTGGGGCGGACACTGAGAATTTTGATGAGGTATACGATGATATCATCGGTGATATACCACTCACAATTCCCGCTCTCCGGGAGAACAGTGTCGTTGTATCCACGGATTCGGCTACTATCAAAATTCCCTTCGACAGAGCTTCGTTCATTAAGACGCGTGTCATCGACGGCGTGACATATATTGTCATCCCGGTAGACGGCGCTGTCATTGTGAACGGAATTCCATCTGTCGCCGGTGATCTCGAAAAAATCACTGGCATGACGGACAGTGCGGAAGATACAGACAGACAGGACGATGTGCGTGTTGTCCTCAATGAAGACAATCTGGGCAGAGATGATGATCTGACTGGATTCACAGATGATATTTTCGGCGCTGAGTAACTCTTCGTTCATTGCCCGCATAGTTTCTATGTGGTAATATCTTATTGGAAGTTCCGCAAGGAATTCCCAATAGAATAATAAAGGGAGGGGCATATGGCCAGAGACGATGTCAGAAGTGACGGACCGGGCGCCGGTATGTTCATAGCTTTTATTCTGGAGTGCGTCGCGCTCATGATGATCTGCGTCGTACTCTGGGAAATATACGCGAAAATATCAGCACCCGCTGAACAGGCCCTTGAGGTACAGGCGAGTGTAACAAGTTCCATACCGAACGGTCTGAACAACGCAGGTTATATCGGCATAAGCGATGCGCAGGCCACTTCCGAGCTTTATCAGAGTGACGATATTGACAACTCCCCTTACGCCGCGTGTGATGGATACACTGAATCCTCCTGGCAGGAGGGCACGGAAGGAGAGGGATACGGTGAGCGGATCGAGTTCTATTTTGAGGAGTCGAACGTCCGCTATGTCAAGCTGGCTCTGGGCAACTGGAGAAGTGAGAACCGCTATTATGCAAATAATCGTCCAAGGACAATGACTGTGGACATTGGTGGAAACTCATATAAACTTGACTTTGAAGATGAAATGGAATTGCAGTATATTGTATTCTCAGAACCCATAAAAGCATCTGATATTCAATTCACCATTGATGATATTTATCTCGGTCAGACACATGACTGCTGTATCTCGGAAATCACGATTTATGAGGGTTAAATAATGAGATGGGAGAAATACAAAGTACCGCTTCTGGAGCTCGGGCTCATAATTGCAGGCGCGGTCGCCATAATCTCGCTTGCGTCCGTTTTTATTCTGAATGCAAGGCTGAAGAATATTCAGACAGAACAACCCGTTGCCCGCGAAAATACCGCTGTGGATGAACGGTCCGCCCTTGAACAGCAGCTTATGGTATACGGATCTTCAGATGAAAAAGCCCTTGTCATGACGAACAGTCTTCCCATGCAGGGTCTCGCCGGAGATGACCTGATCTGCAACGAATCTGAAGATGTCTGTGCTGCTTCTGACGCTGACGGACGATACTACGTATGGCGGATAACAGACGGTGAACTGCTTACGACATACTCCAACACTTCCTATGACAGGGCACTTCTGATCGGTCAGAACAGGATACTTCTTGAGGACAACGGTTATTTTTATTGTTTCGACTACACGTCCGGCATGCAGCTCTGGAAATGGCAGTTTCCGTATGAAGACTGCATCTGGCAGTACGACTCAGACAGCGAGACACTCTATGCCATGTCCCCTTACCCCGATGCGGAGACCCAGACAGTGACAACAGAAGTCCTTCAGAACGATCAGGACGATGATGACTGGGATGACGATGACTGGGACGATGATGACTGGGATGACAATCGACAGACAGAAGAGCAGACCGTCATTACATCGATCAGGCATGATATATATGTTCTTAATGTGAACAGTCTCGAAGTCAATTACATCCGTCCAACAGATCTGCTTACGGAAGAGAGGAACTATAAATCAGCTGAAATATCTGATATTATGCTGTCCGAAGATAAGACGTATCTTCTTATGAACGGCAGCCTCTCCGACCATGAGAATCATAATGAACGCCATTTCTCCAGAATATATAATCTGAGTGATATATCATTTGCACCTGAGACCACTGAGAACAATGTATCCGGGTACGGGGAAGACACGGAAGAATCCCAGGTGACCGACGCCACCTATCAGACCTCAGAGATCGTGCGGGAAGTGACAGCCTTTTACAACGAGGGAAATGATACCGGATATCGGATGATATCAAGATGGATCGACAATGAGTCACTGCTTCAGTATTCGGAATCTATCCCCGAAGAACAAAGTCCTGATAATTCGGAGGAATACTATAACGATGACAGTGATGACGGCAGTATAGGCGCAGATGCCGCCGGAAACGCAATTGAGATAAGTGAAAGAGATGAACTCGATGAAGAACCTGTGACTGTTGAGTGGTCCATCAGGAAGAGAACTCTGCCTTATGCTTCCACTGCCTGGAGAATAAGCGGCAGCGGCGAGCCGACTGAGGATCCCAGACTCTGCACTTACACTGACGGGGAGAATTCTTATATCATTGTGACTCTCGACCAGTGCGCACTCACTCTCGGTTCACAGACTGGGCAGGAAGTCGGCGCGACAATCGATACCGACGACTTTATCTACATCGAGCCCAAGGGCCAGAGGCCGACGATGCTTATAACAACCGACGGTTCTGTCATTCAGGGCAAACGCCATTACGGGCTTGGAGTTTCGGATATAAAAAGGGTTGCAAAGATCAAAAGCAGCTATTACGTGTCTGCCGAGAACAGCATTTTCATATACACAATGGCCGGAAATGTTGCCAAGAGCGGAATCCCGCTGACAGGTTCTGATGAAATTATATGGAACAGAGCGACATTCAGTCAGGATGGCGCGTATGCTGTGCTTTCAGGGCAGAGATATCTGCGGCTTTACAAGACAGAGGACGGCACAAGACTCTATCAAAATATCTGCCCGTTATCTGCGGGTGCTGATGCAGTATTCTGCGGAAACAGACTGTGCCATCTGGATGCGTCAGGCAGGAACCTGATGATTTACGATCTGTCCACCGGGAACAAAGAACGAGTACAGCTCACAGGCACAGCAGTCATACAGAAAGCAGAAATCCGATCATGGGGTAATCAGTATGTGCTGGTCGCGTCTGAAGACGGACAGCTGCTGTGGGTCATTGACGTTGAGGCAACGGCCATAGACCGCACGATTTCCGCGAAAGATATTTGCGAACTGGCCGGTCTCGATGTTAAGAAGTCGACCGTCGAGTATTGCAGAATGTCACCGGACGCAAAATATCTTGTGTACAGTGTTCGTGTAAGCGACGACGCGGGAGCTTTGACACTGGAAGCTTTTGTCACTGAGCTGTCATCCGGCGAGACACTTGAAAGCGATGAACTCGCGTCCAAGCTTGACGTTGCGGAAGACAATCTTCCGGCGATAAATACAGCGTCCTATGCATTCTCTCAGGACGGACACTTCGCGCTCTTTAAAGGAGCCAACAACGCGATTGGAGTGCTGGATCTTGAGAAGGCTTCATTTGCCCATGAGACAAACTGCGGTGACCTGGCAGCTCAACCGGTATTTACGCCAAATGGCAACGTTGTATGTGTTACAGCCGCAGGTGATGTGTGCGTGATCAGCGCTGAATCCGGAAGTTTTATCGCTATTGACGATGAGGGCAATGCCTATGAGTCACGGGATATCTTTTCTATTGACAGGCTCGGCCAGGCCGCCACGCTGTCTTTCGATGACTCGAAAATGTACGCTGCCGGAGTAAGGAACGGAAAAACATTTGTCAGAATATACGCGATTTCGGATGACGGTATCCTGACTCCCGAGACTGAAATTCCGTCGGCAGCCGCAGCCGGAGCGGAGCGGGTGCTCATGCGCTACGGAGACGCGGAGGCGGAGGTGTTCCCATATCTTACTCTGGATGAACTAAAAGATATGGCAGCCGAGGCAGAATGAGCAGTATTCCGGAGCGGTCCTATTCCGCCATGGAAATAAAAGGAGATATATTATGTCAGTTTTTTACAAAAGCACACGAGGCAACGCGGAAACAGTCACAGCGTCCAAAGCTATCCTGACAGGTCTTTCACCTGACGGAGGTCTTTATGTTCCGAACGAGATCCCGCAGATCGACAAGCCACTTTCTGTTCTTGCAGGTATGTCCTATCAGGAACTTGCATATGATATCATGAGTAAGTTCCTTACGGATTTCACTGAAGATGAACTCCGGCACTGCATTACCAGCGCTTACGACGCAAAATTCGACACGGAGGCTATTGCACCGGTCGTAAAGAAGGATGGAGCATATTATCTTGAACTATTCCATGGCGCGACAATCGCTTTCAAGGATATGGCTCTCTCAATCCTTCCTCACCTTATGGTGACATCCGCCAGAAAGAACGGTGTGACCCGTGATATTGTCATTCTTACAGCCACCTCCGGAGACACGGGCAAGGCAGCCATGGCTGGATTTGCGGATGTGCCGGGAACAAAGATTATCGTTTTCTATCCGCACGGCGGTGTGTCGAACATTCAGAGACTGCAGATGGCAACTCAGCGCGGAGATAACACGTATGTTGTTGCGATCAACGGCAATTTCGACGACGCTCAGACCGCAGTAAAGAAGATGTTCAACGATAAGGAGATGCAGGCTGAACTCGCCGACAAAGGCTTCCAGTTCAGTTCTGCCAACTCGATCAACGTCGGTCGGCTTGTTCCGCAGATCGTTTATTATGTCTATGCTTATTGCCAGCTGCTCCGTGCCGGTGAAATTGCGGAGGGCGACAAGATTAATATCACAGTCCCGACCGGCAATTTCGGCAATATTCTTGCGGCTTATTACGCAAAGCAGATGGGCCTGCCGGTAAATAAACTAATCTGCGCATCCAATGAAAACAAGGTCCTCTTCGACTTTTTCCAGACAGGAGAGTATGACAGAAAGCGTGATTTCATTCTGACAAGCTCACCGTCAATGGATATCCTTATTTCCAGTAATCTCGAAAGGTTGATCTACCGTATCTGCGGAAATGATTCAGAGAAGACCGCAGAGTTCATGAAAGAGCTGTCAAGTGACGGAAAGTACGATATAACTGATGAGATGAAGGCACAGCTTGACGATTTCTATGGCGGCTTCGCGACTGAGGAAGAGAATTTTGCCGGTATTAAAGATCTCTATGAGAAGACCGGCTATGTGATCGACACGCATACAGGTATTGCAAATGCAGTCTACCGCGCTTATGCCGATAAGACAAAAGATTCAACTCCGACTGTCATCGCATCCACAGCCAGCCCCTTCAAATTCGCCGTCTCAGTAATCGGCGCAATCGCGCCGGATAAGCTCTCAGGCAGGACGGATTTTGAGCTGATTGATATTCTCTCTGAACTTTCGGCTACTCCGGAACCGTACGCGATCACGGATATCCGCACAGCTCCGGTCCGCCATAAGACGGTAGTCGACGCCTGTGATATGCCGGCAGAAGTAAAGAAAATTCTCGGAGTCTGATAACTCCGGATAACAGCGGGGCTGCCGTCCAATGCGGCAGCTCCTGTTTTTCATAATCGGCGGCCATTATTTGAAATGAAAGACTTTCCAACTAAGATATGACGAACTCAGAATCGAATTTTGTAAGAATTATAAAAGAAATATGCGCTGAGGAGCAAATCCGCCTGACATCCTACTCTTTTGACTGGATTTTCGAACTTGTAAAGGATGGAAAAATCAATTATATTCTCGGCTACCAGTTCGGTCTCAATTCTGCCTCGGTCAACTCCATCTGCTGCGATAAGGCGGCAGCCAGCGAGATCATGACAGCCCACGGAATTCCCAATATCGAGCACCGGCTCTTTGCTTCTCCCGACGAGCAGAAATTCGTCGGCAAGACCGGATGTTGGGCTCAGCTGATGAAACTTCTGAAAGACTGTGGAACACTTGTCATTAAACCAAATGACGGGACAGGCGGTGACAGGGTCTTTAAAGTCAGCAGCGTCTACGAGCTTGAAACAGCAGTCCACACAATCTACGAAAAATCCGGATATCTTGCAGCCAGCCCGTTCTATGAAATCGCAAATGAATACCGCACGATTGTGCTTGACGGCGTCGCACGGCTTGTCTATGTAAAGAGAAGGCCTCATATGACCGGTGACGGCATGAGTACAGTGGCTGAATTATTGATCCGTCAGTTGGAAAAGCAGTCAAATCTTAACGTGGACGACATTCCCGCACTCGGTGCGGCTGATCGCGTCCCCGAAAAAGGTGAAGAGATACTTCTCGGATGGAAGCATAATCTGGGACTCGGTGCGCGAGCGGAATTACTTCCGGAGGGGCCGGTCAAACACGAGATCGAACGTATCGTTTCTGATGTTACCCGCTGTCTCGGGGTCAGATTTGCATCAATTGATGTAGCGGAGACATCTGAAGGTCTTAAAGTACTTGAAATCAATTCAGGCGTAATGATGGAAAATTTTGCCGGTCAGGATGCGCAGAGCAGAGAGACAGCAAAATCCATTTACCGAGACGCCATCCGGCTTATGTTCGCATGATAAACCTGCGACGGAGGGAATTATTATGCAGTGGAAACAACTTTTAAGCATAAAGCGATCGGGAAATGAGGAAGAGATAAGAGCAAGGGCTGATCTTCGCTCAGAGTTTGAAAAGGACTACCACAAGATTATCAGCAGCGCATCTTTCAGACGTCTGCAGGATAAGACCCAGGTCTTTCCGCTTGACAAGAGCGATTTTATCCGCACCAGGCTGACGCACAGTCTGGAAGTTTCGTCTGTCGGAAGATCTCTGGCTCAGAATATTTCAGAACGCATCATCGATATGCGGATCGATCCGGATTTTACACTGGAGACGGAGCGGGCCATCACCGAGGTCATCGAGTGCGCAGGGCTCATTCACGATATAGGGAATCCTCCGTTCGGTCATTTCGGAGAGGAGGCTATACGCGAGTGGTTCGTGAAACATTTGCCGCGCCTTCAGATGGGCGGGAAGCCTGTGACAGATATTCTTACAGAGCAGGAACTGAACGATTTTCTTCATTTTGAAGGCAACGCTCAGGGTCTCAGGCTCGTATCCAAACTGCACTTTGCCGAAAACGGGTGCGGGATGAATCTCACATATTCTCTGCTGTCGACCATGATCAAGTATCCGAGATCCTCCACATCTATGAACCCCGGATCTTCACTGATCAGCGATCGGAAGATGGGCTTTTTTAAGTCAGAAGAGGAATTGTTCGCTCGCATTCAGCATGTGACCGGGACGAACGGAAAGCGAAACCCGCTGACCTTTATACTTGAGGCGGCAGATGATATCGCTTATGCAACGGCAGATATCGAGGACGCCTTCAAGAAAGGCTTCTTCGATTATCCGACATTCACCGCTGAGCTCTGGAAGCGAAAAGTGAGCAAGGAATATATTGAGGAACTGGATGAGATATATTCACGGGCAGCCCAGGGCAGAAGTGAAAAGAAGTCCACGCAGAAACCTCAAAAAAGCAACGCCCATTGGGGTGAACTGGGATCCTACATGGACAGTCTGAAAGGCAGCGGATACACGACGGCTTTCGGCGGCAATGTCCACGACATGGGCATGTCCGGTGAATATGTAAGTCCCGGTGAATATGCTCTGATGACATGGCTTTCAGAGATGCAGAGTGTTCTGCTTCTGGCTGCAGCGGAAAGCTTTGTGGAAAACTACACGGCAATCATGGACGGACAGTATGACAGGGAACTGATCTGTGACTCGAAAGAGGCAGTTCTTCTGAACGCGCTGGAGAGCATAGCGTACGATTACGCCTTCACGTCCATGTCGATCTACAAGACGGAGATAGCTGCAAACAACATACTTACATATCTGCTGAACAAGCTTGTACCTTCGGTGCTTCAGTACGATCGCGAGACTCCTCCGGGACTTATGGAAGAGAAGTTCCTCTCCCTGATCTCGGAAAATTATAAGCAGATCTATGCATGGTCTGTGAGGGGAAAGACTGATGAGGAAAAGCTTTATTACAGGCTCCTCCTCGCGACGGATTCTATTTCCGGCATGACGGATTCATATGCGAGGGACCTGTATACAGACCTGAACGGCATCACCTGAAATGCTGCTCGCTTCTTGCGCTATCAGGGATCGCGATATACGATTTTCGTTTACAAGAAGGAGGCTCTACGGTATAATATAGTTAAATTCCTGGGGTGTTCGATCCCCCTATTTTTCCTGAACCTACATTTGAATTAAAGGGATTCCAATATCGTCGGTCTCAATGTCAGGCCTCAAGCAACTACCGGAGGAAGACAGCGGGCAGAGTGAGGTTACCCACCTGGCTGTGGCTAGGCGTCAGCTTTATAGGAACGGCATCCCGGGACCTTTAATAGGGCTTCGGCCGGATATGAAAAGCCAGGGCAGAACGGTGCCTGGCAGAAATCAATTGAACAGGGAGTGTGCTATGTCAATTACGAGTAAAGCTTTTGGAGCAACAGTAAAAGGCGAGAACGTAACTGCATATACAATTACCAATAAGCAGGGAGCGTATATTACGCTCCTTGATTTTGGCGCAATTTTACAGGCAGTATGCGTTCCGGATAAGAATGGTGTGTTAACTGACGTTTTGCTTGGACTCGATACGGTCGAGAAATATGAAGGCGACGGCAACGCTTTCGGAGCTACGATAGGACGCGTAGCCAACCGCATTGCGGGCGGCACATTTGAACTGAACGGAGTCCGCTATCAGCTTGAAACTAATGAAAACGGAATCAACAGCCTCCACAGCGGACCGAACGGCTATCACAAGCGCGTCTGGCAGACAGCTTTGGAAAGTGATAACAAAGTCGTATTTTCTATCTGCAGTCCTGACGGTGATCAGGGATATCCCGGACAGTTCGAGATTTCTGTCTCTTACACATTCACAGATGACAATGAGATCATCATTGACTATGACGGCGTTTCGGATGCGGATACGCCTGTCAATATGACCAACCACAGCTACTGGAATCTGAACGGTCACGCAAACGGCTTTATCTATGACCATGATCTTCAGATCCATGCAGATTCCTTTGTACCTGTGAACGAGAACAGTATCCCGGTCGGCTACACATCCGTTGTAGAAGGAACAGTATTTGATTTCCGTCTGGCAAAAGCGATAGGCGAGGATATTGATGCCAATGTCCTGCAGCTGCGCCAGACCGGCGGCTTCGACCACCTCTGGCTGCTGAACGGAGAGGGCTACCGCGAGGTCGCAAACGCAAAGGGCAACATTTCAGGTATCACTTTGAAAGTTTTCTCTGACCAGTATGGAATCCAGTTTTATGCGGGCAATTTCATCGCGGGTCCGGATGGCAAGGATGGAGCGCATTATGAGCCGAGGAGCGGCTTCGCCCTTGAGACACAGAAGTGCTCTGAATCTTTGAATCAGGATGCTTTCCCGTCAATCATTCTGAGGGCCGGCGAAAAGTATCACACAAGAACGGCGTTCGTGCTGGGTGTCTGATTTTCGCGATTGGGAACGTTTTTCACGTCATATAAAAGTGTGAATGGGGGACAGTTCTTATCATGTCATAATGAGGTGTGATGCTGGGACGGTTCTTTTTCATTAAGTTAGTAAAAGTTCAGATTGGCTGTACGTGATATTCATTTCCGTAAACAAACATCCATCTTCGTGAGAAAAACATTGTCGGTCCGACTGAGAGATCAGCAATGCGTATGCATTGCTAAGCTCGTAGGGAAGGACCGACGTTTTTCGATGAAGATGATGTTTGTAACGGATATTGATCTTTCGTTACAGCCAATCTGAACTTTATTTCATTCCATGCAAAAGAACCGTCCTGAATTCGTGTCCAAAGCGCGTGTCTCTTGACAACTCCGATATTTGACAGTAGAATAAACATTTGTATGTGGCGGAGTATAGCCACATCCCTTTGAGGTATTCTGCCGGAAGAATTCCGGCGTGAAAGAGGAGAATATTATGAGTGATATCGAACTGAAGGTAAAAGAGATTCAGGACTCCGCAATCGAAGCTTTAAAAAACGCGGATGGACTTGAAAAACTGAATGAGATCCGTGTCTCTTTCCTTGGAAAGAAAGGTTCCCTGACACAGGTCTTAAAGTCGATGAAGAATGTCGCCCCGGAAGACCGCCCGAAGGTTGGCAAATGGGTCAATGATGCCCGCTTCGCCATCGAAGAAAAGATGGAAGAGACGAAAAAGAAACTCGATGCCGAGAAGATGGAGCGTCAGCTCGCTGCCGAGGAAATCGACGTGACCCTGCCGGCTAAAATGAAATTCATCGGCCACCGCCACCCGAATACGATTGCTCTTGAAGAAGTCGAGCGCATCTTTGTCGGTATGGGTTATGAGGTCATTGAAGGTCCGGAAATCGAGTATGATGATTACAATTTCACCAAACTCAACATTCCCGCAAATCATCCCGCCAAGGACGAACAGGACACCTTCTATATTACAAAGGACATTCTCCTTCGCACACAGACCTCCCCGGTCCAGGCACGTGTCATGGAGCAGGGCAAGCTGCCGATCAGAATGATCTCCCCGGGACGCGTATTCCGTTCAGATGAAGTGGACGCTACTCACTCCCCGTCCTTCCACCAGATTGAGGGTCTTGTCGTAGACAAGAACATCACATTTGCTGACCTTAAGGGAACACTGGACGTATTTGCCAAAGAGCTGTTCGGACCGGAGACAAAGACAAAGTTCCGTCCGCATCATTTCCCGTTCACGGAGCCGTCGGCGGAAGTCGATGTGAGCTGCTTCAAATGCGGCGGCAAAGGCTGCCGTTTCTGCAAGGGCTCCGGCTGGATCGAAATCCTCGGATGCGGCATGGTCCATCCGCATGTTCTTGAGATGTGCGGGATCGACCCGGATGTCTACACAGGCTTCGCGTTCGGCGTGGGTCTCGAGAGAATCGCTCTTCTGAAATATGAAATCGATGATATGAGACTTCTCTACGAGAACGACGTCAGATTCCTGAAGCAGTTCTGATCCGGATCAGAGCCGGCTGATATGTAAATCAAGCTAAAAGACATCTGCAAGTCAAAATACAGCGGCAAAAAAGCCCTATAAGAAATCGAGGATAAATATGAATACATCACTTTCATGGATCAAAAGATATGTTCCGGATCTCAATGTGACAGCTAAAGAGTACGCGGATGCGATGACTCTGTCCGGAACAAAAGTAGAAAACTACGAGGAGCTCGACAGAGATCTTGACAAGATCGTCGTCGGAGAAATCCTCACCTGCGAGGATCATCCGAATTCGGACCATCTTCATGTATGCACAGTTAATGTCGGCGCGGATGAGCCGCTCCAGATCGTCTGCGGTGCTCCGAACGTTGCAGCCGGTCAGAAGGTTCCTGTTGTTTTAGTCGGCGGACGCGTTGCCGGCGGCCATGACGGCAGCAAGACACCCGGCGGTATAGAGATCAAGGCCGGTAAGCTCCGCGGAGTGGAGTCCTACGGCATGATCTGCTCGATCGAAGAGCTGGGTTCCACACACGAAATGTATCCGGAATCTCCGGAATACGGTATTTATGTCTTCCCGGAGGACACCGAAGTCGGTGCTGACGCGATCGATCTTCTCGGCCTGCATGACGCAGTTATCGAGTATGAGATCACTTCAAACCGCGTTGACTGCTACAGCGTGATCGGCATCGCCCGTGAAGCCGCAGGCACATTCGGACTTAAGTTCAACATGCCTGAAATCAAAGAGACAGGCAACGACGAGAAGGCCTCTGATTATATCGACGTCGAAGTCATCGACAAGGATCTGTGCCCTCGTTTCACAGCCAGAGTAGTAAAGAACGTAAAAATCGGTCCGTCCCCGAAGTGGATGCAGAGATGCCTCGCTTCGAACGGTATCCGCCCGATCAACAACGTCGTCGATATCACGAACTATATCATGGAAGAGTACGGCCAGCCGATGCATTCCTATGACTACGACATGATCGCGGGTCACAAGATCATTGTCAAGCGTGCAAATGACGGCGACATCTTCACAACTCTCGACGGCCAGGACAGACATCTCGACCATGACGTCATCATGATCAACGATGCTGAAAAGCCTGTAGGCATCGGCGGTATCATGGGCGGCGAGAACTCCATGATCACAGACGACGTCAAAACAGTCCTCTTCGAGGCAGCGAACTTCAACGGGACCAATATCCGACTTTCTTCCAAGAGAATCGGTCTCCAGACCGACGCCTCACAGAAGTTTGACAAGGGTCTTGACCCGAACACAACGATCCTCGCTGTCAACCGCGCTTGCGAGCTCATGGAGGAGTTCGGCGCAGGAGAGGTCGTAGGCGGTTACGTCGATGTCTATGATGAAGTAAAAGAGCCGGGCGAAGTAGTCTTTGAGCCGGAGAAGATCAATGCGCTTCTTGGAACTTCATTTGCACCGGAAGAAATGATCAAATATTTTGAAGCAGTCGATCTCAAGTACGACGCTGAAAAGAATGTCGTCATTGTCCCGACATGGAGACAGGATGTTCTGCGCACATGCGATCTAGCTGAGGAAGTCGCAAGATTCTCCGGATATGACAAGATTCCGACGACTCTCCCGCAGGGCGCTGCAACTGCCGGCAAGCTTCAGTTCGACCAGAGAGTACTCGCTCTCGCCCGCGACGTAGCGGAAGACTGCGGCTTCAACCAGGCATATTGCTATTCCTTCGAGTCCCCGAAGGTATTCGACAAACTTCGCCTTGACACTGACGATGTTCTGCGCAAAGCTATTGAAATCGCAAACCCGCTCGGTGAGGATTTCTCTGTCATGAGAACGACCTCCCTGAACGGAATTCTGACATCTCTTGCCACCAATTATAACCGCAGAAACAAGTCCGTAAGACTGTATGAGCAGGGCAACATCTACCTCCCGAAGGCACTTCCGCTGACGGAGCTGCCGGACGAGAGGATGCAGTTCACATTTGCAATGTACGGTGAGGGCGATTTCTTTGATCTGAAGGGTGTCGTCGAACTGCTTCTTTCTAAGATGGGCATGGACAAGAAGGCCGCCTACAAGACTGATGTCAAGAAGAATTACATGCATCCCGGCCGCCAGGCTCAGATCTTCTACGACGGCGTCCGCATCGGTGAGATCGGTGAGATCCATCCGCTTGTTGCCAAGACATATGGCATCGGTGACAGGGCTTATGTCGCGGTGATCGATATGCCGACAGTTTATCCGTACGCGTCTTTCGACAGAAAGTTCAGCGGAATAGCAAAGTATCCGGCTGTATCGCGTGATATCTCCATGACAGTGCCGCACAAAGTGACTGCTGCAGAAATCGAGGCTATTCTCGAGCAGAGAGGCGGCAAGCTGCTTGAGAGCTATCATCTGTTCGACATCTATGAAGGCCCTGGTATCATGCCCGGATTCAAGTCCGTCGCTTACAATCTGACATTCCGCCACAAGGATAAGACCATGGAAGAGAACGAGATCGTCTCCGCTATGAATAAGATCCTGAACGGCCTTGGCAGCATCGGCGCGACGCTCAGACAGTAAAGCCAAAACTGAAAAGTATGAAAACATCTGACTTTTATTATGATCTGCCGGAGGAACTGATTGCTCAGGATCCTCTGGCAGATCGTTCATCATCAAGACTTATGCATCTTGACCCGGTGACCGGAAAGGTCACCCATGACACGTTCAAGAATGTAATCAATTATCTGGAGCCGGGCGATACTCTTGTCATCAACGACACGAAGGTCATCCCTGCCCGTCTCTACGGCGTGAGAGAGGGGACTCTGGGAAAGGTCGAGATCCTTCTTCTCGTCAGAAAGTCCGCCGACACCTGGGAGTGTCTTGTAAAGCCCGGGAAGAAATGCAAGGTGGGTACGACAATCCTCTTTGGCAGTCCTGACGGAACTCGTGAGAATTGTCCCCTGATCGGCGAAATCATCGATATAGTTGACGAGGGCAATCGACTGATCCGTTTCCGCTTTGACGGAATATTCGAGGAAGTCCTGGATTCCCTCGGAGAGATGCCTCTTCCGCCTTATATCCATCATAAACTTGAGGACCGCAGCCGTTACAATACGGTCTATGCGGAGCATGACGGCTCCGCCGCGGCACCGACTGCCGGTCTGCATTTTACTAAAGAGCTGCTGGCAGACATCGAAAATAAAGGAATCAATATCGCGCATGTGACACTGCATGTCGGTCTCGGCACGTTCAGACCTGTCAAAGTCGATGATGTGAATAATCATCACATGCATTCGGAGTATTATATTGTGCCGGAGGAGACGGCAAGGATCGTCAATGAGACAAGGTCATCCGGCCACAGAGTGATCTGCGTCGGCACGACCAGCTGCAGAACGGTCGAATCCGCGGCCGAAAAAACCGCTGACGGAACATGGATCCTCGCGCCGAAGAGCGGATGGACACAGATTTTTATCTATCCGGGCTATGAGTTCAAACTCATGCAGGGACTCATCACGAATTTCCATCTGCCGGAGTCGACACTGGTCATGCTCGTATCCGCATTTGCCGGCAGAGATCACGTACTGGCAGCATACGAGGAAGCAGTACGGGAGAAATACCGTTTCTTCAGTTTCGGTGACGCAATGATATTAATATGATTCCGCAAATTCTGGATTTTCAAGAGGAAAAATGTATGTCATTTAATACGATTGGATTCGTGGGGCTTGGCCTCATCGGCGGTTCTGTCGCGAAATCCATAAAGAGAGTCCATCCGGAGATAACAATTGTCGGCTACAACAGAAATCAGGAAGTTCTTAAAGAAGCAGTCCGCGACGGTGTCATTGATATTACAAGCGATGACACGCTCGAGGCTTTTCGCGAGTGCGACCTAATTTTTCTCTGTGTCCCTGTCGTCACCGCACTGGACTTTATGGACAGGCTGCGCCATATAAAAAAAGAGAGCGCAATCCTCACGGACGTCGGTTCGGTCAAGACCGGTATCCACAAGTATGTGGAAGAAGAAGGCCTCACCGACTGCTTTATCGGAGGTCATCCGATGGCCGGATCCGAGAAAACAGGATATGCCAATTCATCCGACAGGCTTATTGAGAACGCATGGTATATCCTCACTCCGGCAGGAGATGTTGATGTTCATACAATCAGCGATCTATCGACGCTCATCTCTTCGACGGGCGCACTGCCGCTGGTCATGACTTATGAGGAGCATGATCATGTGACAGCAGCGATCAGCCACCTGCCCCATGTTATCTCCGCGTCCCTCGTAAATCTTGTCCATGATCAGGACGGCCCCGAGCATTATATGAAGCTCATTGCCGCAGGCGGATTCAGGGATATCACAAGAATCTCATCATCATCACCGCAGATGTGGCAGGAAATCTGCCTGGACAACCCGGACAATATCTGCTCTATGATGGATGCCTATATCTCAAAACTGATTGATTACAGGCTCGCAATAAGGAATGAGAATGCCGAGGAGCTTCTGAATATCTTCACCCAGTGTAAGGACTACAGGGACAGCTTCGACACAGAACCCAAAGGTTCGCTCCCGGGAGAGCATAGGATTTATGTGGATATCGCGGACGAGCCCGGTGCCATTGCTCAAATTGCGACTATGCTGGCTATGCACAATATCTCCATCAAGAACATTGGTATCGTTCACAATCGTGAATTTGAGCAGGGTGTCCTTCGGATCGTCTTTTATGAGAAGGATGCCAAGGAAAGCGGAGTCCGGGTACTGGAAGACCGCAACTACTATGTCTATAAGGAGTAGGTGCCTATGATCATTGAACGAGCCGCAGCGCTTCGCGGAACCATAAAAGTGCCCGGCGACAAATCCATTTCCCACAGGAGCGTTATGCTCGGCTCTATAGCCGAAGGCACGACGTATGTGCGCGGCTTTCTGAACAGCGCTGACTGTCAGGCAACGATCGCGTGTTTTCGTAAGATGGGCATACAGATCGAAGAAACGCGGGACAGTAACGGAGAACGCGTTGTCGCAGTCTTCGGGAAAGGTCTCCGCGGTCTTACGAAAAGTCCGGATATGCTTGACGCCATGAACAGCGGTACGACGACCAGAATCATTGCCGGAATTCTTGCCGGGCAGTCGTTCGATTCTTTCATCACAGGTGATGCCTCTCTGCGGAAACGTCCTATGAAAAGAATCATTGATCCTCTGACCGAGATGGGCTGTCATATTATTTCTGCAAATGATGACAACTGCCTGCCGATAAAGATTTCAGGCGGCAATCTGCATGCAATACGGTACCACAGCAAGGTGGCATCCGCCCAGGTAAAATCCTGTGTGCTCCTTGCTGCGCTCTACGCTGAGGATCCCACTTTTTTCTTTGAGCCGAGTCTGTCCCGAAATCACACTGAACTTATGCTCAGTGCTTTTGGGGCAAATCTCAAACTCAAGAATGATGCGCGCACAGGAGAGAAGGGAGTGATTCTCTATCCGGGGACCATCTTAAGGGGGCAGAACATCACTGTTCCCGGCGACATCTCATCCGCGGCTTATTTTATAGCTGCGGGACTGCTTGTACCAAAATCCGAGATCAAGCTGACCGGTGTCGGCATCAACGAGACAAGAGACGGTATTCTCCGCGTTGTCAAGGCTATGGGCGGGGATGTCCGCATCCAGAATTTTCATATGGAAGGACGTGAACCTGTCGCGGATCTTGTTGTGCGCTCGTCGGAACTCAAAGCCTGCAGTATAGGCGGTGATATTATTCCCACACTCATAGATGAACTTCCCGTTATCGCTGTAATGGCAGCCTGCGCAAGCGGAATCACACGCATACGCGACGCTTCGGAGCTTAGAGTCAAAGAGTCCGACAGACTGAGGCTCATTGTCGACAGTCTCCGGGCAATGGGAATCACAGTGGAAGAGACTCCGGACGGCTGTGATATTTATGGGATGGCTTCACAAAAAGACCGGGTACGCGGTCCCGGCAAACTTGGCCTTCTTCAGGGAGCGGAGATCGATCCTCATCTTGACCATCGGATGGCTATGGCATGTGCCGTGGCAGGCCTTGTATCCGACACTCCGATGGTCATAAAAGACGCCGACTGTGTGAAAATATCTTACCCAAGATTCTATCAGGACCTCGATTCTCTGAGAATTGTGTAATCCACAGGTCTCAATCTTGTTATTTATTACTATATTGACCTTGAATAATTGTTTCAGTTTTAGTAGAATACTGTCATAATCGGTTTTTTTGGGAGGTAAACATGAACGTTTATAAAACAGACAAAATCCGCAATGTCGCTTTACTTGGTCACGGCGGAGCAGGCAAAACAACAATCGCGGAAGCGATGGCTCACCTGACAGGCATTACCAGCCGTATGGGTAATGTCACAGACGGTAACACCATCAGCGACTATGACAAAGAAGAGATCAAGAGAAAGTTCTCTATCAGCAGCACAGTCGTTCCGGTAGAATATAATAAAGTTAAGATCAACGTCCTCGACACACCGGGTTATTTCGATTTCGTCGGTGAAGTCGAAGAGGCTGCCGGCGTCGCTGACGCAGCTGTCATTGTTATCTCCGGCAAGGACGGCGTTCAGGTCGGCACAGAGAAGGCATGGGAACTCTGCGAAAAGAATAATCTCCCGCGCTGCTTCTTCGTAACGAACATGGACAACGGTGATGTATCCTACCGCGCGCTCATAGAGAGTCTTCAGGATCTCTACGGCGCAAAAATCTCCCCGCTGGCTCTTCCGGTCCATATCGGCGGAAAGTTCGCAGGATTTGCAGATGTCGTTGCTCAGGAAGCCTTTAAATTCGTCGGCAAGGATCAGCATCAGGCAATCGATATGCCGGATGAGACTGCTGATCAGGTAGAAGAGTACAGAGAAGCTCTCATGGAAAATGTCGCTGAGACATCAGAAGAGTTCATGGAGAGATATTTCGGCGGTGATGAGTTCACAACAGACGAAATCAATGAAGCGATTGCAGTAGGTGTCGCCGATGCTTCCATCGTTCCGGTATTCCTTGGTTCCACAACAAACCTTCAGGGTATCACCAACCTCATGAATAATATCATTGCGCTCTTCCCGGATCCGTCCAAGCTTACAGCTACCGGCAAGGCTCAGAAGACTGACAGCGATTTCGAGGCAAACTACGATGACAGCAAGGAAAAGACAGCATATGTCTGGAAGAGCATTGCTGACCCGTTCATCGGCAAGTACAGCTTCATCAAGGTCATGTCCGGCGTTCTTAAGTCTGACGACACAATGTATGATATCCAGAAGGAGACCGAGCTCCGCATCGGCAAGCTCTATGTCATGAGAGGCAACAAGGGTCAGGAAGTTCCGGAACTTCATGCCGGCGATATCGGCGCTCTGGCTAAGCTCGGTGATGTCAACACAGGCGATACCCTTTCTTCCAAGGCTAACCCGATTCTCTTTGCTCCGACAGAACTTTCTGTTCCGTATACATGCAAGAGATACAGAGCTGTCAAGAAGGGTGAGGAAGATAAGATTGCTACTTCCCTTGCCAAGCTCAATCAGGAAGACCATACATTCAGAATCATGAATGACTCCGCAAATCATCAGTCTCTCATTTACGGTATCGGCGAGCAGCAGCTCGAAGTCGTAAAGAGCAAACTGAAAGAGCGTTACAAAGTTGATGTCGAGCTCCTCACACCGAAGGTAGCTTTCCGCGAGACGATCCGCAAGAATTCCGACGTTGACTCCAAGTACAAGAAGCAGACAGGCGGTCATGGCCAGTATGGTCACGTCAAGATGCGCTTCGAGCCGAGCGGCGACCAGTCCAAGGCTTATGAGTTCGCAATCGAAGTTGTCGGCGGTTCCGTACCGAAGAACTACTACCCGGCAGTTGAGAAGGGTCTCGTTGAGTCTGTTAATGCAGGCCCGCTTGCAGCTTACCCGGTCGTAGGCGTCAAGGCTACACTGTACGATGGTTCCTACCATCCGGTAGACTCCTCCGAGCAGGCATTCAAGACCGCTACACGTCAGGCATTCAAGGATGGTTTCCTCAAGGCCGGCCCGGTTCTTCTTGAGCCGATCGTCTCCCTTAAGGTCAAGGTCCGCGATAAGTTCACCGGCGATGTCATGGGCGACCTCAACAAGCGCCGCGGCCGCGTTCTCGGTATGAACCCGGATCACAAGGGCAACACGATCATCGAAGCTGACGTTCCGGAGAAGGAGATGGACGGCTACGGCACGATCCTTCGCTCCATGACCGGTGGTCAGGGCGAGTTCGCTTATGAGTTCGCCAGATACGAGCAGGCTCCGGCTGATGTCCAGGAGAAGGAAATCAAGGATCGCGCTGATCAGCTGAATGAGTCAGACGACTGATTCTGATAATAGATAACGGAAATTGAGGCGGGTTCTCATTTTCGGACTACAGAAGCATTCATTAAGTCTGCGGAGAAACATTAATCTGTTTCTCCGCAGCTTTTTTATACATTTATATAGAATCCTTTTAAAAAATTGGGGACAAAACGCTGCATTTTAAACTAAAGAGGCTTGCCGCATTATGCGGCAGCCTCTTTTATCATTCACTAAGCTGTTTTCAGTCGCCTGTATTATCAAATTAATGCTTCATTCCATAACAGCGTGGCCGTTTGCCAGGAACCTGTTGATCTTTCCGGTTGTACTCTTGACTCCTTCCAGAGACATGTCATGGTTCATTGTGTCGATGATGCGGCCAAGATATTTATGCATATTGGCCTTTACGAAATACTCACGCTTTAAGAGTTCAGGCGGGAGATAGGTCAGGTTCGTGCAGATCAGTTTTGTGAACATGCCGTCTTCGTAGAACTTGTCAAACTTGTCGATGCCTTCTGTGAAGAGACCGAATGTGACAACGATGAAAATTCTGCGCGCGCCTCTTGCCTTGATCTGCTTGCAGACATCCAACATGGAGCCGCCTGACGCGATCATGTCGTCGATGATGACGCAGTCCTTACCCTCAACAGTATCGCCGAGGAATTCGTGAGCAACAATAGGATTCTTGCCATTCACGATAGTGGAGTAGTCGCGGCGCTTGTAAAACATGCCCATGTCGGCCCCGAGGATATTTGAAAAATAAACCGCACGGTCCGTAGCACCCTCGTCAGGGCTTATGACCATGAAATGTTCCTTGTCGAATTCCAGATCCGGGACTGCGCGAAGAAGCGCTTTCAGGAACTGGTAAGTCGGCATGAAATTGTCAAAACTTGTCAGAGGAATCGCATCCATGACCCGGGGATCGTGGGCATCGAATGTGATGATGTTGGAAACACCGTACTGTTGAAGTTCTTTGAGGGCGAGCGCACAGTCCAGAGACTCGCGTCCCGTACGCCTGTGCTGGCGGCTCTCATAGAGGAACGGAAGAATAACACTTATTCTGTGTGCTTTTCCGCTCGCGGCGGATATTACACGCTTGAGATCCTGGAAATAATTGTCCGGGGACATGTGATTCGTACGTCCGCAGACCTTATAAGTCACAGTGTAGTTGGTGACATCTCCGATAATGTAGAGATCGGATCCCCTTACGGACTCATTGAGTTTGACCTTGCCTTCGCCTGTACCGTAACGGGAATACTTTGCATCCAGTATATATGATGGCTCGATATAACCCGGAATAAGCTCAGCGTCCTTGCGGTCATGGGCGAGCTGCTTTCTTGTCTTGGCAATGTAACTGTCAACCGGTTTCGCGATTTCATGACTTCCGTTCAGATAAACGATTTTCAGAGGTGCGACCGGCATTGGGGTTTTCTGGTTTTCAGTACTAGACATATTTTCCTCCGGAAATTGATAGACATTCAGGCATAAAGCGGCAATGCTTCTATTATTTTATAACACAAATGGCCTTACATCTCAAGAGCAGAAGTATAATGATATAAAGCCATTATTTTCGATTTCGACGGTCTCTGTATCGACAAGTGGGAAGATTTAGTTATATAATTAATGTTCAGTATGTAGAAAAGGACGGCATACAGTATGCATAGTATAGGACATAAAATTAAAAGAGTCCTGCCCGGAGGTATCGCGGAGGAGATGGGCGTCGAGGCAGGTATGAGCATACTGAAAGTCAACGATGTTGTGCCGGAAGATGTATTTGATTATCAATATCTGATGGAAGATGAGTATGTGACAGTACTGATTCGCGAAGAGGACGGGACCGAGACCCTTCTTGAGATTGAGAAAGACCCCGATGAAGACTTCGGCGTCGAATTCGAGAGTTCGCTCATGGATGACTACAGACACTGCAGCAACAGATGTATTTTCTGTTTCATCGATCAGATGCCTAAAGGGATGCGGGATACTCTCTATTTTAAAGATGATGACTCTCGTCTCAGCTTTCTTCAGGGAAATTACGTCACGCTGACCAACATGAAGGACAAGGATATCGACCGGATCATCCGCTACAATATGGAGCCGATCAATATTTCTATTCATACCACGAACCCGAATCTCCGCTGCAGCATGCTCGGAAACAGGTTCGCCGGAGAAATATTCCCGAAGGTGCGGCGGCTCGCTGATGCAGGCATCACCATGAACGGGCAGATCGTTCTCTGCCGCGGTATCAATGACGGCCCCGAGCTTGAGCGGTCTATCCGGGATCTGTCGTCTTACAGACCTGCCATGAGAAGTGTGTCTGTCGTTCCGGTCGGTCTCACAAAGTTCAGAGAAGGACTGACCCGGCTCGTTCCATTTGACAGGGAATCCGCCTGCGAAGTGATCGATATAATTGAGAAGTGGCAGAATACATTTGCAAATGACGGAATTTCCCCGGATTTTCCTCATTTCATCCATGCGTCCGATGAATGGTATATAATGGCCGGCAGAGAACTTCCGGAGCCTTCCCGCTACGACGGCTACGTTCAACTTGAAAACGGCGTCGGCATGGTCCGGCTCATGGAGACTGAGATTGAGCTGGAGCTCAGCGAACTGGCAGACCGCGATGACATCGGAGGTTTTATCGGGGAGCGTTCAGTCACTGCCGTATGCGGAAAACTGGTCGAGCCTTATATGCGGATATTCGCAGATAAGGTCATGCGGGCTTTCCCGATGATCCACATAAACGTCAAGTCAATAAGAAATGACTTTTTCGGAGAAACAATTACGGTTACCGGGCTTATTACCGGCCAGGATCTGATTGCCCAGCTCAGGGAAGAGCAGAGAATGCATCCGCTCGGTGAGGAGATCCTTATTCCGGTCAATATGCTGAGAAGCGGTGAAAAAGTTTTTCTTGACGACCTGACCGTTTATGATGTAGAAAAAGAAATTGGAATTCCGGTCGGCGTCGTATGGTCCGGCGGGGATGAGTATGTGAGAAGTATGCTGGGCCTCCCGCACAAGACTGAGGGAGACAGACAGATTTACGAGAGCTGGGAAGACAGCTGAAAGAAACGGAGTGAATACATGAGCAAACCTATAGCAGCCATTGTCGGCAGACCGAACGTTGGCAAGTCAACGTTGTTCAATGCACTGGCAGGCGAGAACATTTCTATTGTTAAGGATACACCGGGTGTCACGAGAGACAGAATATATGCGGAAGTCAACTGGTCCGGATACGATTTCACGCTGATCGATACAGGCGGAATCGAGCCTGAATCAAATGACATCCTGCTGAGGCAGATGCGTGAGCAGGCACAAATCGCAATCGATACTGCGGATGTCATCATTTTCATGGTCGACGCCAAGGACGGAATGGTCGACGCGGACTCCCGGGTCGCGGACATGCTGAGAAAGTCCCACAAGCCGGTCATACTTGCCGTAAATAAAATTGATAACTATATGACCCAGCAGATGGAAGTCTATGAGTTCTACTCATTGGGACTCGGAGATCCCATCCCGATTTCCAGCGCAAACCGTCAGGGTATCGGCGATCTGCTCGATGAAGTCACAAAATACTTTGAAATGACCGGAGCAGGCGAAAAGCAGGAGGATGAGAATCCCAAGATCGCTATCGTCGGACGCCCGAATGTCGGAAAGTCAAGTATGATCAACAAGCTTCTCGGCGAGAGCCGCCTTATTGTCTCCGACATAGCAGGAACGACGCGTGACGCGATCGACACAAAAATACGCTGGAACGGTAAAGAGTACACCTTTATCGACACAGCCGGACTGAGAAGAAAGAGCCGTATCAAAGAAGAGCTGGAGAGATACAGTATTATTCGGACCGTCACAGCTGTCGACCGCGCAGATGTAGTCGTTGTCGTAATCGATGCCGTGGAAGGAATTGCTGAACAGGACGCAAAAATCGCCGGTATAGCCCATGATCGCGGCAAAGGTGTCGTCATCGCCGTCAACAAGTGGGACGCTGTACCGAATAAAGAGACCAACACGCCGAAAGAATACACCGCAAAAGTCCGTCAGATTCTTTCCTATATGCCCTATGCGGAGATTCTCTTTGTTTCCGCCGAGACGGGACAGAGGCTGCCTAAGCTCTTTAATGCCATTGACCTGGTCCTTCAGAATCAGAATCGCCGAATTGCAACGGGAACGCTGAATCAGATCATGGCAGAGGCAGTCGCGCTGAACTCACCGCCGACGGATAAGGGCAGACGGCTAAAGCTTTATTACATTACTCAGGTGGCTGTCGCGCCTCCAACGTTCATTATCTTCGTCAACGATAAGAAGCTCATGCATTTTTCTTATCAGAGATATATTGAGAATAAAATCCGTGAGACCTTCGATTTCCGGGGCACATCTCTGAAATTCATTATAAGAGAGCGCTCAGAAAAGGACAGGGCACAATTGTAAGGAGGCACAGTATGCTATCATTTTTTGTTCGACTCATCTGCCTTGCGGCAGGATACTGTTTCGGCATCTTCCAGACAGCTTATATTTACGGAAAAACACAGGGGATTGATATCCGTACGCTGGGTTCCGGCAATGCGGGCACTACCAATGTGCTCAGAAATTTCGGGAAGAAAGCCGGCATCATTGTTTTCATAGGCGATATCGGCAAATGCATACTCGCTTACTATATTTGCTCACTGCTCTTTGGCTTTAGCGGTATCCCGGGAAGACTGCTGGGACTTTACGGAGCTGTCGGCGCTGTGATCGGGCACTGCTTCCCGTTCTATATGCAGTTCCGCGGCGGCAAGGGAATTGCATGCCTTGTAGGCCTGATGGCAGCATTTTCTCCGCAGACACTTCTGATCGGAATCATCGTATTCTTTGCGATCTTCGCTGTCACCCACTATGTGTCCCTCGGAAGTCTGCTGTGCGTTCTTGCCTTTCTCATCGTGACCATCATAAAGGGGCAGAGCGGAGCCTACGGTATGGCCGGCGGTGAACTGATTGAAATGTACATCGTCCTCGGCGCAGTTGTTGTTCTGGCATGGTATCAGCACAGAGAAAATATAAAACGCCTTCTTTCCGGAACGGAGCGAAAGACATATCTTTTCAAGAAAAATAAATAACCACAGGAGGTATACATTATGGCTAATATTTCTGTAATCGGAGCGGGAACATGGGGATGCGGACTATCACGCGTGCTGTGCGCCAACGGGCACAATGTTCTTATGTGGAGCCCATTTGAGGAAGAGGCAGCCAACCTGAGAAGCACCCACATTCATCCCAATCTCAGCAATGTAGTGCTTCCTGATACAATGGATTTCACGTCAGATCTTGAAAAAGCACTCACTGATAAAGAACTTGTGGTCATGGCAGTTGCATCTCCCTTTACGAGAATGACCGCTGAAAAGATGAGCAAATATATCGCTCCCGGCCAGCGAGTCGTCACAGTGACAAAAGGCATAGAGGAGAGCACACTCAAAACTCAGGTTGAAATTCTTGAGGAACTTCTGCCGACAGCCACCCTCGGCGCGCTCTCGGGACCGACTCATGCAGAAGAAGTTATTCTGGGGCTTCCGACAACAATTGTCTCTGCCTCGGAGAACCGTGAGATGGCCGAGTATGTTCAGAATGTTTTCATGGCTCCGAATTTCCGCGTCTATACCAGCCCCGACGTTCTCGGTGTTGAACTCGGCGGATCTCTGAAAAATGTCATCGCACTCGCTGCCGGTATAGCGGCAGGTCTCGGTTACGGCGATAATGCCATGGCCGCTCTGATTACCCGAGGAATCCACGAGATGGTCGGTCTTGCCGGACGCATGGGGGCTTCCTATGAGACTCTGTACGGTCTTTCCGGTATCGGCGATCTTATCGTGACATGCGAGTCGAAACACAGCCGCAACAGAAAGGCCGGCGTACTGATCGGTCAGGGTATGTCCATGCAGGACGCAATGAAAGAAGTCGGTCAGGTAGTCGAAGGCGTCTATTCGGCAAAAGCCGCGCTTACACTTTCACAGAAATACGGTGTAAATCTTCCGATTACGAACGAAGTGAACAAAATTCTCTTCGAAGGAAAGGATCCCGGACAGGCTGTCATGGATCTCATGACACGCGATAAGAAAATGGAAAACTTTGTCAAAGAAGAAGAACTCCCGAGGGAATGGAAAGATCTTTGAAGAAAAGCCTGTCTGACCTGTTGACGGTGAACCTGTGAAAAGTCTGTGAGCTTTTAAAAAACAGTTGTATTATTTCTTTGATGTAATATAATACGGTTGAAAAACAGGTGGGAATAGTAGAGTAGGCAGCTGCGCGTTAAGTGCCATGTGTACGGGATGTTGACCATGGACGAAGGAAGGCCGCATTATTGCGGCGGATCCGCGGTGCACTGCCGCATTCGCTACTGATTTCCGAAGGGCTTCCCCTTCGGTGTAGCACTACTATGCTGAAAGGAGGAGCTTTTATTATGAAAAAAATACCTGTCACAATACTTGCCTACGCAGGCGTTCTGGTAGCAATGAACATTCTGCTGTCCAGAGTATTCACTATCAATCTCGGCAACTCAATAAGAATCAATTTTTCGGCCGCCCCGGTATTCCTTTCGGGCATCTGGTTCGGTCCATTTATCGGAGGTCTCACCGGCATTGCCGCCGACCTCATGGGATGTGTCGTTTCCGGGTACGCGCCGTTCCCGCTCATCACTGTATCTACATGTCTCTGGGGAGTCATTCCCGGACTCATGGCAGGAATGCTCAGAACAAAGAAGGCAGAGACATACTTCGAAAGTATTATTTCCTATCTGAGAGTTGTGTTTGTTCTCGGTATTACGATGGCAGTTACATCGCAGGGAATTACAACATTCGCTCTTTCACAAGCGTACGGCACTCCGCTTGGTGTCCTTTTCTTCTCAAGACTTCCGGTCACTGTCATCACACTGTTTTGCAATTCTTTCGTTGTTGACCTGTTCGTGAGAAGAGTAAAAGTACCTCGCGGCGGCGCTTTCCGAAGTAATGGACAACACTTATGAGCACGTGGTATACTCGTAATATCTATTTGTTCGTACGGAGGTAAATCACGATGGAATTTTCCACTATGAAAATCAATGAGTACATTGAAAAGTTGTCCTCAAAAAGCGCTGTTCCCGGTGGAGGCGGTACAAGCGCGCTTGTCGGCGCCCTCGGTCTTGCCCTCGGACAGATGGTAGGCAGTCTGACTATCGGAAAAGAAAAATTTCAGGATGTGGAGCCGGAGATGCTTGATATCATGAAAAAATCCGAAGAACTCCTCGAGGTATTCAGCCATCTCATCGACATGGATCCGGAAGCTTTCGAACCGCTCATGCAAGCCTATAAGCTTCCGCAGGAGACGCCGGAAGAGAAAGAACAGAGAGACGCAGCAATTGAGAAATGCCTTCACGATGCCGCAGCTGTTCCCATTGAAGTTATGTATTGCTGCTCTCAGGCTCTCGATTTCATAAAAGTATTTGCCGAAAAAGGCAACCCACAGGCCATATCCGATGCAGGATGCGCAGCTGCTATGTGCAAAGCAGCGCTCGAGAGCGCTGCCCTCAACGTCTATGTTAATACGCGCTATATGAAAGACCGTGAATACGCCCATCAACTCAGTGTGAGAGTAGGACGCTATATAGCCGGTTCCATTGACAAAGCGGACGCAATTTACGATAAAATCTACGGAAGACTTTTGAGAGCGAATTATCAGGGATAATAAATACTTTATTTATAAGGTCCGGATCGTCATTTGCGTACGCCGGACCTTTTGCAGGTTTAAGTACAAAGGAGTTTTAGCATGAAAAAAATTGTTGCATCTGTTCTTGCCGTCATCTTTATCCTCAGCAGCATTTCAGGAGCCTGTACGCCAGTCTTCGCTTCAGAATCACTGGTGGAAAACGGTTCGGAAAGTGTTCTTGATGAGGGAATTCCTACCGACAGCGCTATGGATCTATATGAGGAAGAGAATTCCTTCGAATTTGAAGCAGAAGAGATCGAGGCGGCAGAAGTGCCTGATGCGGCGGATATCACGGAGGAAGAAGACGCTCCGACGGATTTTGATGTCCCCGACGATGAAAGCTCTTTATCTGACGCACTGATTCCTGAAGACAGTCCATCTGTGAATGAGCAGAGTGAAATACCGGCCGACACGGAATCTGTCGACGCGACCCAGGAAGCGCAGGAAGAAATCGTAGGCACATCGGATTCTACGGGAACAGATGCTGAAATTGCGACCGGTGATTACTATCTCATAACCGGAATAAACGGAAAGAGCGCGCTGCACATTAAAGGTCAGGCAACAGCCAATAGTGCCAATGTTACTCTGTATGCCAAAAACGGTTGTGATGCCCAGCGCTTCCACGTGACAAATTACGGCAACGGAGTCTATGGAATAACAAATATTTTTTCCTCAAAAGCTCTGACTGTGAGCGGTGCTTCCACAAAGGCCGGTGCCAATGTTGTTCAGTATACGAACGGAAACACTGACAATAGGCGCTGGTACATTCAGAAGGGCAGCAAATCCGGTTACTGTACGATCCAGACTCTGCTTTCAAAAAATGTTCTCTCTGTTGAGGGCGGAAAGGCAGTCAACTTCGCGAATGTATTTGTCGATACCAACAAAAACGCCGACTCACAGCAGTGGAAGTTTGTCAAGTGCGAAGTTCAGACTACACCCTGGACCAAGAACAACATGAAGACAGGCTACTACATGATCCAGTCCAAGCTTGATTCAAGACGTTATCTCGAAGTAGCCGGCGATTCATGGCTGAACGGCGGAAATATTCAGCTCGGTCCGACATGCAGCAAATCCTCACGAGTATTCTATATCACAAATCTCGGAAACGGCAGATTCCGCATGCAGGCCTGCGTATCGGGTCACTTTATGGAAGTTACCGCGAACAAAATGGCTGCAGGCACAAATATCAGGCAGGGAACGAAAACCGATACAGCCAAGCAGATTTTCTACTCTTCAACCAACAGGGATGACGGGTATTATTTCATAAAGCCATCACAGGATATTAACCACTTTGCAGTCGGCGTAAAGAGCGGAAACACAGCCCTTGGAACTAATATCTATCTGACAAAACCGAATCCCTGCTATAAGGCTCAGATGTTCAAGTTCGTTCCTGTCTCGGCTCCGAACACGGAAGTCAAAGAGGGCGCGTACCAGATCAAGTACACGAATCACTCATCTTATGTAGTGACAATTCCGGGAAAGAACAACACCGATAACTCCACAGCGACTCTATATAAAAATGAGTCCAACAATTTCCAGAAATATACGATTGTCCCTCTCGGCGACGGTTACTGCAAGATCCTGGTCGCATCCAATCAGAAAGCTTTAACTGTCAAGGGCAACGCGACCGGTAATAATGTCGATGTCGTTCAGCAGACCTACAAAGGTCTGAACGGGCAGAAGTGGAAGATCAAAGGGTGCCGCAACAGGTTCAAGATCATCAGCAAACTGAACGGGAAGGCGCTGACCTCAAACGCGTCGTCGCCATCGAACAATACCAATCTAAAAATGTATACCGATTCATCAACAAATAACGGTCTGCAGACGTTCGGTCTCTATGTCACTACTGTGACATCATCTTCCGACAGAGGCTATGTCTACCAGACAGATCCGGTGACCAAAAAGAGTTTTAAGCTGGAAAAGCAGTATCTTACAGACCCTTCAGTTACTGACACCGATTTTATGGCTGCGGTACTTTACACTGAAGCAGGCGATCAGGGTATTGCCGGCATGATGATGGTAGGTTATGTTATCAAGACGCGTATGGCCGAGGGCGCGGCAGCCGCGAAAGCCGGAAATTTCGTCGAATATCCGGGAACACTCAAACTTATGATTTACCATTACGGGCAGTGGCAGGTCGCTCGCGACGGAGCCCTTACCAGAGTGTTGACCGATATATCTGTCGGCGAGGCCTCTTACCTCTCCAAAGCCAGGACAGCAGCAGCCAATGTTGAGGCCAAAAAGAATATTGTTCTTGAGGCAGACGCCACGAGATATGTAAAAAGTTCCGCAACGTCCAGCACAAAGACGACGCTTAAATCCGGTACTCAGATCAAGCCATCCGCTTTCATTTATAATTCATTTATGACTCCTGCTGCATGGAACAGATATGCAAATTCAGGATCTTATCCAAAGTTCGCTTCAGGCTACGGAGCCGGAAAGAACATGCTGCTCTACAGAGGCCATGTATTTTTCCTTGACGCGGAAGTCTGGTAATCATTTTCACTTAGTTAAATAACAATACGTGGGCTGCCTGTCCGGAATTTATTCATATTTCCGGGCCGGCAGTCTTTTACGGAGGTTTATATGGATTCAGGGATCGCTATAATCGTGATATCCTGCGTGCTGGCAGTGACATTTGCATATTCTATCATCACTGAGAACAGGAAAAAGGCAGTTGAATTTAAAAAATCTGCCGAAAAAAACTGGGGCAAACGCTCTGCGCTCAGGCAGTCGGCAGAAGAATTCGAGAGTATATCTCACTATTTTAAAGACAGGAATACGAATACTTTTACTATTGATGATATTACATGGAATGACTGCGGGATGGATGATATATTCCGAATGATGAACACTGCCTTATCATCACCGGGAGAGGACGTTCTGTATGCCTGGCTCCGGGAGAGCGCATTCGATGACAGGACCATTGCCGGGCGCAATGCTCTTATTGAGTATTTCAGCGCAAACACCGAACGCCGTCTTTTCATGCAGCGGATTCTTTATGATGTCGGCCGCATGAATAAAATGTCTTTTTACGATTACATCATTCAGATCAAAAAGGCCGCGCGAATCGGAAAAATGAAATATATAGCCGCCGGTCTTATGTCCGCGGCCGGTATTATTCTCCTTTTCGTGTTTCCGCTTGCAGGTGTACTTCTATTATTGCCCGCCCTCTTTATCAACTTTTTTATCCATATAAGTCAAAGAGACAAGACACAGACATATATCCGGGGATTTTCATGTGTCATAAAGCTGATTGAAGCCGGCAGTAAAATCGCGGCCTGTACCGACCCCGAACTTATACCACTTGCGGAGAGAGCGGCATCTGCCACAAAAGCGCTTTCAGGATTTAAGACGGGCGCATTTTTCGTCACCTCCGGCGGAAGCGTTGGCACAGGGCTCGGAGATACGCTCCTAGAATATCTCAAGATGTTCTTTCATCTGGATCTGATAAAGTTCGACAGCATGGTCGAAACATTTGCGGGTCACGAGAAAGAATGTATGGATCTTCTCGAGGTTGTAGGTATAATAGATGCCGCCATAGCGGCTGCGTCTTTCAGGCAGCTGCTTCCGTGCTGGTGTCATGGAAATGTTGCTGACAAAACGGTCATTTCCGGAAAAGAAATGTATCATCCGCTTCTAAATGATCCGGTACCTAACAGTTTCATCTGCAGCGGAGGAAACCTGATCACCGGATCGAACGCGTCAGGCAAGTCTACTTTCCTGAAAAATATTGCCATAAGCCAGATCCTCATGCAGAGCATAGACACTGTACCTGCAAAACAGTGGTCAGCTCCCTATATGAAAGTTGTCACCTCAATGGCGCTCACCGACAATCTGCTCGGGGGCGAGAGCTATTTTGTCGTTGAAATACGTTCTTTAAAGCGCATTGTTGATATGGCAGAAGGCAGCGATGTGCCTGTCCTCGGAATCGTCGATGAGGTTCTTCGCGGCACGAATACGATTGAGAGGATAGCTGCCTCTTCGAAAATTCTGGAGACGCTGGCACGCGGGAACGCAATCATATTTGCTGCTACGCACGATATAGAACTGAGTTATATTCTTGAATCACTCTACAGAAACCTCCATTTCGAGGAGGAGATAGACGGAGGCGATGTCCGCTTCAGTTACAAGCTGATGGAGGGCAGAGCTCTGACAAGGAATGCAATCCGGCTTCTGGGCATTGCAGGCTACAGCTCAGGAGTCGTAGACTCAGCCCGTAAGATGGCAGAGGAGTTCGAGAAGACCGGCGAGTGGGACAGGGTACGAAAGGAATAATTATATGAAAGTTACTATATATACTGACGGATCCGCAAGAGGAAACCCCGATGGTCCGGGCGGCTACGGTGCAGTTATTATCTATATAGATCCCAAAGGCAAAAGACATGTTAAAGAGATTTCAGAAGGATTTGAAAAAACGACTAACAACCGCATGGAGCTTATGGGTGTAATTGCAGGTCTCGAAGCTTTGAACCGGCCATGCGATATTGATCTCTATTCCGATTCCCAGTATGTGATCAAAGCCTTTAATGATCACTGGATCGACAGCTGGATAAAAAAGAACTGGAAAAAATCCGATGGAAAGCCGGTCCTTAACATTGACCTCTGGCAGAGACTTCTTTCCGCGGCAGAGCCGCACAGTATTAGCTGGCACTGGGTCAAAGGCCACGCCGGGCACAAAGAGAACGAGCGATGTGACGAACTGGCCACGAACGCAGCCGATAACCTCCTGCAATACACCGCGGTCACACTGTGAAATAACCGTTCAGACAGGCTGTAACCAAATTCCAGGATACGGCGCAAACGTCATCTTCATCGAAAAACGCAAGTCCTTTACTTCGAGCTTAGGAAACGCATCCGCGTTTCCTGATCTCTCAGAAGGACTCGCAATGTTTTTCTCATGAAGATGATCGCTTTGCGCCGTTTTCCTTTTTTTTACTGTCAGCCTGTCTGAACTGCCTACTGCAATGACAGCCTGGCTGTCGATTTTTTCGCTAATGACTAGTGTTTTCAGCAAATAATATTTGCATACTTGTGAAATTTTATCCCTTGTACTATAATTTGAGAAGTTTGTATTTATGGAGAGGAGACTGCCATGGAAAAATATGGTGTAAATGAACTTCGAAAGATGTTCCTTGAATTCATGGAATCTAAGGGCCACCTCGCGATGAAGTCATTCTCGCTGGTACCCCACAATGATAATTCTATACTGCTGATCAACGCCGGTATGACACCGCTCAAGCCGTACTTTACAGGCGCCGAGATTCCGCCGAGGAAAAGAGTTACGACCTGCCAGAAGTGCATCAGAACAGGTGATATCGACAATGTAGGCCATACAGCCCGTCACGGCACTTTCTTTGAGATGCTCGGCAATTTCTCATTCGGTGACTATTTCAAGACTGAAGCGATCCACTGGACATGGGAATTCCTGACAGACGTCGTAGGCCTTGACCCGAACAGACTGTATCCTTCTGTCTATCTTGAGGATGACGAAGCTCTGGCAATCTGGAGAGACGAGATCGGTATTCCGGAAAACCGTATCTACAAGTTCGGCAAGGAAGACAATTTCTGGGAGCACGGTGCCGGCCCCTGCGGTCCGTGTTCGGAAGTCTACTATGACCGCGGCGAAAAATATATGACAGATGAAAATGACACCGAACCGGGAAGCGACGGCGACCGTTTCATGGAAATCTGGAACGACGTCTTCACACAGTTCGAGAACGACGGTCACGGCAACTATACAACACTGAAGCAGAAGAATATTGATACCGGAATGGGTCTCGAGCGCCTTGCAGTCGCTGTACAGGACGTTGACTCCATGTTCGATATTGATACAATTCGCGCCCTCCGTGAGAAGGTCTGCGAAATCTCCAATAAAGAGTATCACAAGGATCCGGCTGTCGATGTCGATGTCAGAAAGATCACCGATCATATTCGCTCCGCGACTTTCATGATCTCCGACGGCATCACGCCCTCCAATGAAGGCCGAGGATATGTCCTCCGCAGACTGATCCGCCGAGCAGCCATGGCAGGCAGACGTCTGGGCATCCCGGGCGCTTTCATGGCAGACTTGTCATACACCGTCATCGAGACTTCAAAGGACGGATATCCGGAGCTTGAAGAGAAGAAGATCTTCATCCACAGCGTACTCGAGAGCGAGGAAGCTGCCTTCGGAAAGACCATCGATCAGGGCATCAAGATTCTCAATGATTATATTGAGGATATGAAAGCCAAGGGCGAGACTGTCCTGTCCGGCGATAAAGCTTTTGAACTCTATGACACTTACGGATTCCCGTCAGACCTCACCAAGGACATTCTGAAAGATCAGGGTCTCACATCTGACGAGGAAGGCTTCGCCAAGGCTATGAAGGAGCAGAAAGAGCGCGCCAGGGCAGCCAGAAAGACGACCAACTACAGCGGTAAGGAACTCACGATCTATGACAGACTCGATCCTTCCGTTTCATCTGAGTTCACGGGTTATGACCGCACCGAAGATGACTCCAAGGTCATAATCCTCACGACAGAGATTACTGATGATAACCCCGGCGAATCAGTCATGTCCCTCGCAGAGGGTGACAAGGGCACGGTCATCAGCGAAAAATCCCCGTTCTACGCTACTATGGGCGGTCAGGTCGGTGACACGGGCATCATCTGTACTCCTGAAGGCGAGTTCAAGGTTGAAGATACACAGCCGATCGGCGGCGGCAAGATCGCTCACGTTGGCGTTGTCACAAACGGTGTTATAAAGGTCGGGGATGACGCCCATCTTACAGTCGACAAGAACGGACGTCTTAATACAGAGAAGAATCATTCCGGCACACACCTTCTTCAGAAAGCCCTCAAGCTGGTCCTCGGAGATCACGTAGAGCAGAAGGGTTCCTATGTGTCACCGAACCGTCTGCGTTTCGACTTCGTCCATTTCAAACCGATGAGCAGGGAAGAAATCGAGCAGGTCGAGAATATTGTCAATGACAAGATTCGTGAAGAGATTGCTGTACGCACTGATGTCATGGGACTTGAAGAAGCCAAAAAGACCGGAGCGATGGCTCTCTTTGGCGAGAAATACGGTGAAAAGGTCCGCGTCGTATCGATGGGCGATTTCTCCGTCGAATTCTGCGGCGGCACGCATGTAAAGAACACGGGCGAGATCCAGGCTTTCAAGATCGTAGGCGAGAGCGGCGTTGCTGCAGGCGTCAGACGTATCGAAGCGCTCACGGGCGCAAACGTATTTGAGTACTATCGCGGCATAGAGAATACTCTTAATGAGACAGCCAGGGTACTGAAAACTTCACCGAAAGATGTCGTAGAGCACGCAAAGAAGCTTCAGGAGGAGATCAAGGCTCTGAATTCCGAAATCGAGTCCATGAAGGCCAAGGCTGCCAAGGAGTCCCTCGGAGATGCCGCATCTGATGCTGCCCTTGTTAACGGAGTCAGTGTAGTCGTTAAGGCTCTCAAGGATGTAGACATGAACGGCCTGCGCGACCTCGGAGATTCCCTCAAGGAAAAGCTTCCGACATCTGTCATAGTTCTGGCTTCCGAGAATGATGGCAAAGTCAGCCTCATGGTCACAGCAACGGAGGCAGCGATCAAGATGGGCGCTCATGCCGGCAATGTTGTAAGAGAGGCTGCAAAGCTTGTAGGCGGTGGCGGCGGCGGACGTCCGAACATGGCACAGGCTGGCGGCAAGAACCCGGCAGGCATCAAGGACGCTCTTGACAAGGCTGTCGAAGTTCTCAAAAATCAGATTAAGTAAAATTCCGGCTTTGTTCGCATGCCTAAGCATGCGTGACAATGCTCAAGAAGAAGATTGTGTGGCTTGGGCGTTAATGTGTAACAGTTCAGACCGGTTGTTTCTGAACTTCGTTTCCGGCAGCAACACATCCATCTTCGAGAGAAAAACATTGTCGGTCCGACCGAGAGATCAGCAATGCATAAGCATTGCTAAGCTCGCGGAGAGGACCGACGTTTTTCGATGAAGATGATGTTTGTGCCGGATTCTGAAGCAGGGTGACAGCCTGCATGGGCTGGCATTGAGTTGCAAAATTGTTTTAATTTCGCTAAAAAATTCATTGACGCGCAGGGCAGGACAATAGTATAATAGGCACTGTCCGTATCGAAATGTAAGTTTTTGTATCGGGCAAATAAGCCCCAAAAGGTTCAGGGGGAGGTGAAATCAGGTCCATGGCAGGCATTATCGTAAAAGAGAATGAATCGCTTGACAGCGCTCTTAGAAGATTTAAGCGCAGCTGTGCAAAGGCAGGCATCCAGCAGGAGATCCGCAAGCGCGAGCATTATGAGAAACCGTCTGTTCGTCGTAAGAAGAAATCCGAAGCTGCCCGCAAGAGAAAGTACAATTAATATAGTTAAAACTTATGACCTCCGACGAAAGCCGGAGGTCTTTTACTAGGAGTAGGTCTTGGAATTTATAATCACCAGATATGAAATATCATCCGACAGGATCAGGGAACCGATCACATGCGCGCTCATCACTGATCTTCATAATAAAGTATACGGATCGGACAACAGCCGCCTTATCGACAGTATAAGGAGCGAGTCCCCGGACCTCATTCTATGTGCGGGCGATCTCATTGTTGGTACTGATCATAATTCTTACCGCACAGCCCTGGACTTTGTGACCAGGCTGAGAGAAATTGCCCCGGTATACTATTCAAACGGAAACCATGAGACAGAGTACCGAAGATATGCAAAACCAAAGTATGCTGCCTATGTGACAAAACTAAAGCGTGAAGGAATACATCTGCTGAACAACAAATGTGAAGATATTGTCCTTGGCAGCACAAAAATACATATTGCAGGTCTTGAAGTATCTCTTGAGAAATATATAAAGTTCAGGAAACCGCAGTGTGACATACCTTATATCGAGAATAAGATCGGCACAGTACCTTCTGACGGCTCCTACACGATTCTTATAGCCCACAACCCGGAGTTCTATAAAATTTACGGAGAGTGGGGCGCCGACCTTACGGTCTCCGGTCATTACCACGGAGGCGTTGTCAGGTCGCCGTTTACAGGAAAAGCACTTCTCAGTCCGTACGGCTATCCTTTTCCAAAGTTCGGTGTCGGCATAAAGGAGCTTGCTTCGGATCGTTACATTGTCGCTTCAGCCGGTCTGGGAGACCACTCCATTCCGGTCCGCATTTTTGATCCGAGGGAACTTGTGGTCATAAGAATCATGCCGAAACACGAATCGACATTCTGTATATGTGACTGAACCTCCGCTGCTTCTTGCAAGCAGGACCATTAAAATAGAAAGCAGGACATATCATGAGCAAAAACATAGTTCTTGCAGGACTTCAATATGATAACAATCTGGGAGATCAGGCAATTTATATGTGCGCCTATAAGATGCTGCAGCGTCTTCTTATCGATCACGGCATATGCAATATAGAGATCCGCAAAGTCGACCTCACAGGACGGTACGCTAAGAATAAGAATAAAATAAACAGACCGTTCCGTTATCTGAAAAAACTGTACAGAAAACTGGGATATAAGTCAGGGCTTGCGTCTCTTCCCGAAAAAGAGGCCAGGTACGTCTGTTCCCGTCTTGCCGGAAAGTATATTGACAGCGATACAGCCGCAGTCATATTTGCAGGTGGCGGAATTGTCAAGTTCAAATATCAGCAGTTCCACATCTATATCGATGAGTTCACCAAGCGGGCTGACAAACTCGGTGTTCCGGTCATGATGAACGCTGTCGGTGTTGAAGATTATGACGCGGATGATCCCGAGTGCATACTCCTTAAGCGAGCCCTTAACAGGGACTGCGTCAAATACATTTCCACCCGTGACGATATCGACATTCTTTCAGGCAAATACTGTGAGAACGGCCAGATAACAGAGCTCGTCGCAGATCCGGTCTGCTCACTGTCTTCCATGAGGCCTTTGAAGAAAAAGCCGCACCCGGGACGTATTATAGGTCTCGGTACTGTGAGGTCCGGACTTTTTGTCGACAACGATATTGACTTTACCCGTGAAGATATGCTTAAATTCTGGTCATCGCTTGTCCGTGAGATAAAAGAACGCGGTATGCAGTGCAGGATCTTCTGCAACGGGACAATAGACGATATGCTCTTTCAGGATGATCTGGCCGAATACATGGGTCTTTCCGATGCAGAAAAGAAAGAGCTTATGTATGAAAGACCAACATCGGTGGGGCAGCTGGCCCGCTATATTAACGGTTTTGACGCGGTAATCACCGGCAGACTGCACGCCAGTATCATCGCTTATTCATACGCAGTTCCCAGTGTAGGTCTCGTATGGAATGACAAGCAGCGCATGTTCGGCAGGATCACAGGACATCCCGAACGTTTTATTGAGCCTTTGGATTTCAACGCGAAGACTGTAATCGACGCAGTCATGGCTGCCATAGATACCGGATACGATGAGGAAAAACGCAGATCCTTCCCGGCGACGACATCCGCTTTCATGGATAGATTTGTTCGCGATTATCTGACTGACAAAGAATCTTCGGATCCGCAGTGATGAAGGAGGACATATGGCATTACAAGTTTCCCTGAATGCATTTGACGGGCCGCTTGATCTTCTTCTCCATCTGATTGAAAAGAACAAAGTCAATATCTTTGATATACCTATCGTGGAGATCACTGAACAGTATCTGGCTTACGTCAGGCAGATGGAGACTGAGGATCTCGGAACGATGAGCGAATTCATGGTCATGGCGTCTGAACTTATTTCGATCAAATGCAAGATGCTCCTTCCTCCTGAAACGGACGATGAGGGGGAGGAGATCGATCCGAGGGCAGAACTTGTCGCGCAGCTCCTTGAATACAAGACATACAAATATATGTCGTACGAGCTGAAGGACCGTATGGATGACGCGGCAAAATCCCTGTATAAGCCCGATACAACACCAAAGGAAGTCCGGAGTTACCGCCCTGAGGTAGATCTCGATGAGCTCGTCTCTGACATTACTCTTGCAAAGCTGCATGAGATATTTGACTCAGTCCTGCGCAGGCAGACCGAAAAGATCGACCCGGTCCGAAGCCAGTTCGGTACAATCAAAAAAGAAGAGGTGCGTCTTGCGGATAAACTTGTCTGGGTAGCTGACACCGCAAAAAAGAGGAAGCGCATGTCTTTCAGAAATCTTCTCGCCGGACAGCGTTCGAGGATTCATGTGATCGTTACATTTCTTGCAATGCTAGAGCTTATGAAATACGGGATAGTTGAAGTAACGCAGGAAGAGACCGCCGGAGACATCACGATTGAATACATCCCCGGCGCTGACATATCCGCGGTGAATCTCGAAAATGATTTCGGCGAAGCCGAGGGCGGAGCCCAGTAAAGAATGGAGACATAATGGAATTTGACAGATTGAAATCGACAGTTGAAGCGATCCTGTTCACGACCGGGCAGGCTGAATCAATTAAGGATATGGCTAAAGCCCTGGAGGTTTCCGAGGAAGAAGTAACGGACGCAGCAGAGTCCCTCAGATCCCGTTACGAGGAAGAAGGGCGGGGCATCCGCATCATCCGGCTTGAGGATTCCTATCAAATGTGCACAAATCCTGACTATTATGATGCCCTCATCGCTCTGGAACTTGCGCCCAAAAAGCCGAGACTCACGGATGTCATGCTGGAGACCCTTTCTGTCATAGCCTATAAGCAGCCGGTAACCAAATCCGAAGTGGAACGAATCCGCGGAGTCAATTCCGATCATGCGATCAACAGACTGATCGAATACAGGCTGGTCAGGGAACTCGGGAGAGCGAAACTCCCGGGAAGACCGATACTTTTCGGGACCACAGAAGAGTTCCTCCGAAGATTCGGTGTATCATCTTCTGAAGATCTGCCGGACATAAACCCAGTCAAACTTGAAGATTTCAGAGCAGAAGCAGAGAGTGAAGCAGGCGTAACAGTAGATGTATGACCCGCCACTGAGACAAGCAGGATATTGATTTACCCACCGCTTGCAGGAAGCGGGGGTCTTCCCCACTGAGATAAAACAGAACACAAAATATTGCATAAAAAGAAAGAGACTGGTCATTTTGTTGAATGCAGCTCTCTTTTTTTGTGCAGATTCGTCAGTTAAACAGTTGATAAAAGTCATTCTTTGAGTTATGATTGAGCAGAAAATATAAAGTTACACAAACTATGGAGGAGTAACAATGAGTGATACGCAGACTGCAGCAAGCATGAGAATTAATTCTATGCTTGACGCTAACAGCTTCGTTGAGATCGGCGGTATGGTCACAGCACGCGCCACTGACTTCAACCTCTCTGCCAAAGCAGCTCCCAACGACGGTGTTATTACCGGCTACGGAACTGTCGAAGGCAGCCTTGTGTATGTATACAGCCAGGATGTTTCTGTACTCGGCGGTACCATCGGTGAAATGCATGCTAAGAAAATCGTCAACCTTTACACACTGGCAAGAAGGACCGGAGCTCCTGTCATTGGCATCCTTGATTCCAACGGTGTCCGCCTTGAAGAATCTACTGACGCGCTGATCGCGCTCGGTCAGATCTATCGCACAATGGTGCTTGCAAGCGGTGTGATTCCTCAGATCACAGCCGTTTTCGGCAGCTGTGGCGGCGGACTCTCCTTTATCCCGGCCCTTTCCGATTTTGCGTTCATGACGGATTCAGCCAAACTTTTCGTCAATGTTCCGGACGCAGTCATCGGTGAAAGTGTCGATACACTCTCGAACCAGTCAGCAGAGTATCAGGCAGAGAGCAATAACGTTGCTGTCATCGGAACAGAAGAGGAAGTATACGCTAAAGTTCGTCAGCTCATCTCCCTGCTTCCTGTCAACAATGCCGATGAGGGCGATATCGTCCCGTGCAATGATGACCCGAATCGCTCAGTGGCAGGTATTGAGACTCTGACAAAAGAAGCATCAGATGTTCTCGCTCAGATCGCCGATAACGGCATTTTCTTCGAGACAGGCAAAACAGCCCGTCACAACATGGTTACCGGTTTCCTCAGACTGAACGGTCTTACGGTCGGTGCTGTCGCAAACCGCGGCGCGAAAGATACACTCTGCCCGATGGACGCAGGTAAGGCTGCCAAGTTTATCGGATTCTGTGACGCATTCAACATTCCGGTCCTCACTCTGGTCAATGTACAGGGTCTGGCAAGAAAAGAGAGAGCAGAACGCATGCTCCCGAAGGCAGCAGCCCGCCTTACATACGCATACGCCAACGCAACTGTTCCGAAGGTCACTCTGGTCACCGGTAAGGCTTACGGCAGCGCATATGTTGTCATGGGCTCCAAAGCACTGGTCGATTATGTTTACGCATGGCCAAATGCCGAGATCGGCGCTATGGATCCCAAGCTAGCGGGCAAGGTTCTTGCGGCGGACGGCGACGCGGCAGCCCAGAGAAAGGCAGCAGCCGAGTATCAGGCTCTTCAGTCAAATGTTGCTTCCGCAGCAGCGCGCGGCTATGTCGATACAGTTATTGATGCCGCCGATACCAGAAAGTATCTGATCGGCGCGTTCGAAATGCTCTACACAAAGAGGGAAAGCCGTCCGGATAAGAAACACGGCACGATCTAAGAAAGGCGGAACAGATGAAGAAATTCAGAAAACTGACAATCGCCCTCCTCGCAATTTGTGTGTTCGCAATATCCGTCACCGCATGCGGTCCGCAGAAGACAGCCACACAGGTCGAAGCGGAAGCAGTCGCTGCGATCAGAGAAGAGAACATTGCAAGCATTCAGGATTACACTGAAAAACAATTTGCGGCAATCCTCTCGCAGGTCTCTTATGAGAACTATGCAGCCTATAAGGAGCAGGGACAGGTCTTCATAAGCAGAACATTCGACAATGATTTCGGCGCTCGCTGGAAGGCCTTCGTGGATGCTCACGGACAGTGTACACAGGCTTTTGTTGATCTCACTATGAGACACCATGATGAATACACAAGCCGAATCATCATGACAGGCGAGGACGGCGCTCAGATGGCAATGACCATCACCTATGATGAAACATCCACACCGGTCAAGACGACAATCGCTGATTATTCGGATGACACGAACCAGACAATGAGCCAGAGACTTTCTGCAGCGGGCGCAAATACGATCATCGGTATCGCTACCGTATTTGCAGTGCTTGTTCTTCTGTCCCTTATCATTTACTGCTTCAAGTTCGTGAACCTTGCAGTCGCTCCGCCGGCCAAGAAGGAAACGGCACCTGCAGCGCCGAAGGCGCCGGCTAAAGCTCCGGCGGCAAAGGCTGAAGTTGCTGCAGCTCCTGCCAAGGATCCGATGAGCGACCCGGCACTCATCGCTGTTATTGCGGCGGCAATTGCAGCGGCAGAGGACAAGCCTGTCGAGGGATTCGTTGTACGTTCTATTAAGAGAGTCAAGACTAACAAGTGGCGTTAAGCGCCGGTAATAATCCAGGAGGGATATAATATGAAAAATTACGTGATTACAGTTAATGGCGTAGCATATAACGTCACAGTCGAAGAGACAGCAGCAGGCGCCGCTCCGGCAGCAGCAGTTCCGGCTCCGGTAGCAGCTCCGGTTCCGGCAGCAGCTCCCGCACCGGCAGCAGCTCCGGCTCCGGCAGCAGGTGCCGCAGGCGGCATCGAAGTCACAGCACAGGTCCCGGGCAAGGTCTTCAAGGTAGTGAAGAATGTCGGTGATTCCGTAGACGCGGGCGAGACAGTTATCATCCTTGAGTCCATGAAGATGGAGATTCCGGTTGTTGCACCGGAAGCAGGCACAGTCGCAAGCATCAACAAGAATGCCGGCGACGCAGTAGAGAGCGGCGACCTTCTTGCTACCCTGAACTGATAATTGGAGGGTTTAAATGGATATTTTAGGAACACTGTCAAATCTGGTAGCCCAGACAGCCTTCTTCAATCTGACAGTAGGAAACTACATCATGATCCTGGTTGCTCTGTTCTTCCTGTATCTGGCAATCGCAAAAGGATATGAGCCGCTTCTGCTCGTACCTATCGCGTTCGGTATGCTTCTTGTTAATATCTATCCGGATATTATCGCGCATCCGTCCGATATGTCGAATGGCACCGGCGGTCTTCTGTATTATTTCTACCAGCTGGATGAGTGGTCCATCCTTCCGTCCCTTATCTTCATGGGTGTCGGCGCGATGACCGACTTCGGTCCGCTGATCGCGAACCCGGTGTCCTTCCTTATGGGCGCCGCAGCACAGTTCGGTATCTATATGGCCTATTTCATGGCCATTCTGCTCGGATTCAACGGTAAGTCCGCAGCTGCCATCTCCATCATCGGCGGAGCTGACGGCCCGACTTCCATCTTCCTTGCATCCAAGCTCGGACAGACGTCTCTGCTCGGTCCGATCGCGGTCGCTGCATATTCTTATATGTCGCTCGTCCCGATCATCCAGCCGCCTGTCATGAAGCTTTTCACGACAGAAGAGGAGAGAAAAATCAAGATGGGACAGCTGCGAAATGTCTCCAAGCTTGAGAAGATCCTTTTCCCGATCGTCATCACGATCGTCGTCTGTATGATTCTTCCGACTACAGCACCGCTCGTCGGTATGCTGATGCTCGGAAACCTGTTCCGTGAGAGCGGCGTTGTCTATCAGCTGACAGAGACCGCTTCCAACGCTCTCATGTACATCGTCGTCATCCTTCTCGGAACATCCGTCGGCGCGACGACATCCGCTGAGGCATTCCTCAACGTAGACACGATCAAGATCGTTGTTCTCGGCCTCATCGCCTTCGTCTTCGGTACGTTCGGCGGTGTCATGCTCGGAAAACTGCTCTGCGTCATCACAAAGGGCAAGATCAATCCGCTGATCGGTTCCGCGGGCGTTTCCGCCGTACCGATGGCAGCCCGCGTCTCCCAGAAGGTCGGTGCCGAGACAGACCCGACAAACTTCCTTCTGATGCACGCTATGGGCCCGAACGTTGCAGGTGTTATCGGTACTGCGGTAGCAGCCGGTACTTTCATGGCAATCTTTGGAATTTAATCAAGTCACACAGTTATTGGAGGATAAAATGCCAGTAGGAAATAAGAAAGTACAGATTACTGAGACAATTCTGCGTGATGCTCACCAGAGTCTCATTGCAACCAGAATGACGACCGACGAGATGCTTCCGGCAGTTCCAATGCTGGACGAAATCGGTTATCGCGCTGTTGAGTGCTGGGGCGGTGCTACATTCGATGCAGCTCTCCGTTTCCTGCATGAAGATCCGTGGGTAAGACTGCGCAAGTTCCGCGCAGGCTTCAAGAAGACAAAGCTCCAGATGCTTTTCCGCGGTCAGAACATCTTAGGCTACAAGCCGTATCCCGATGACGTTGTAACATATTTCGTACAGAAGTCTGTCGCGAACGGCATCGATGTCATCCGAATCTTCGACTGTCTGAATGACCTCAGAAACCTTGAGACATGCGTTAAGGCAGCCAAGAAGGAGGGCGCTGAAGCTCAGATCGCCCTTTCCTACACACTGGGCGATGCTTATACGCTTGATTATTGGAAGACAATGGCCAAAGAGATCGAAGATATGGGCGCTGACTCTATCTGCATCAAGGATATGGCCGGTCTTCTTGTCCCGAAGGCAGCCACAGAGCTTGTCACCGCTCTGAAGGCAGGTTCTTCTCTGCCGATCGAGATGCATACGCATTACACATCAGGATGCGCATCCATGACATACATGAAAGCCGTCGAGGCAGGCGCTGATATTCTTGACTGCGCAATCAGCCCGTTCGCTCTGGGAACATCCCAGCCGGCAACAGAAGTCATGGTCGAAGCTTTCCGCGGTACAGAGTACGATACAGGTCTTGACCTCAACAAGCTCGCTGAAATCGCAGATTATTTCAGACCGATCCGTGAGAAATATCTTGAGAACGGTCTCATGAACCCGAAGAACATGGGTGTCAATATCAAGACACTTCAGTATCAGGTCCCGGGCGGCATGCTGTCCAACCTGACAAGTCAGCTGGCCTCCCAGCACGCTGAGGACAAGTTCTACGACGTGCTTGAAGAAGTCCCGCGCGTTCGCAAGGACATGGGCGATCCGCCACTCGTAACACCGTCTTCTCAGATCGTCGGTACACAGGCTGTTATGAACGTTCTGACAGGCAAGAGATACATGGTCGTTCCGCAGGAGACCAAGGATATGTTCCTTGGCCGCTACGGCAAGTCCACAAAGCCGTTCGATCCGGAGATTCAGAAACAGGTCATCGGCGATGAGACACCGATCACCTGCCGTCCGGCAGATCTCCTTGCTCCGAAGCTCGAAGAGTACGAGAAGGATATCGCTTCTTACAAGCAGCAGGATGAGGACGTTCTCACATATGCACTGTTCCCGTCCGTAGCGCTTGATTACTTCAAGTATCGCGACGCTCAGCAGAGCGGCGTTGATGCCAAGAGCGCTGATACAGAGAACAAGGCGTATCCGGTATAATTCAAAGAAACATTTTAAGGGGCTGTCGCATTAGACGGTGTCACCACTATATGGCAGACATATGCAAATAACGTCTGCCGTATATAGTGGCGGCGCGCCTTAATGCGACAGCCCCGTTCTTTATTCACGCATTGCATTTTGCCGCCCAAACTGTTATCCTTATTAGCATATTACTGAAAGGTGAAAACAACTTGAGCAATTGTATTATAATAGGGGCCGGCGCAGCCGGCATGATGTGCGGCATCCTGCTCGGCGAAAAAGGCCACCATGTGGTCATTCTCGAACAGAACGAGAGGATAGGTAAAAAGCTCTATATAACCGGCAAGGGGCGGTGTAATTTTACAAATGACTGCTCGCGTGATGAATTCCTCGACAGCGTCAAATCTAACCCAAGATTTCTCTACAGTGCGTTAGATGTATGTTCCCCGCAGGATATAATTGAAAAATTCGAGACCTGGGGTATGAGGACGAAGGTCGAGCGCGGTAAGAGAGCTTTCCCCGCATCGGACAAATCGGCGGACGTCATTGACACGCTGCGAAAACAGCTGAAAAAGAACGGGGTGAAGGTCCTGCTGAATACAAAGGTCACAGAAATCCTCACAGAAGAAGGGGCTGTCTGCGGCGTCATAGCAGTCACAGACGGAAAGACATCCACCTACGCCGCCGATCATGTCATCGTGGCTACCGGCGGCATCTCCTACAGATCAACCGGCAGCACCGGCGACGGGTACACATTTGCAGAAAAACTCGGACTCAAAGTCACGCAGCGATACCCATCACTTGTCCCGATGAACTGCGCGGAAGAGTACTGCAGGGAATTGCAGGGTCTGTCTCTGAAAAATGCCGCGCTGCATATTAAAAAGGGTAAAAAGGAAGTTTACTCCGGTTTCGGAGAGATGATGTTCACACATTTCGGCATCACGGGTCCTCTGGTCCTCAAGGCAAGCGCTGACCTTGCGGATGTGATCGGAAAGGAACGCCTTACATCATGGATCGACACGAAGCCTGCCGTAAGTCAAGAACAGCTTGACGCGCGTTTACTCAGGCTTTTCGAAGCAAATGTGAACAAGGCCGTGAAGAATGTGATCAATGAACTCTACCCCTCAAAGATGACCCCGGTCATTCTGATGCTTTCCGGCATTGATCCGGACACAAAAGTGCATGATATCACAAAAGAGCAGAGAGCTGCCATCATCAGGGCTACCAAGGAGCTTCCGATCACAATCACAGCTCTAAGGGGCTATGAGGAGGCCGTTGTCACTAAAGGCGGTGTCTCCGTAAGAGAGATTAACCCTAAGACCATGGAGAGTAAAAAGGTCCCCGGCCTCTATTTTATCGGCGAGGTACTGGATCTTGACGCTTACACAGGCGGATTTAATCTGCAGATCGCATGGTCGACTGCGGCTGCATGCGCAGCAGAACTATGGTAAGAAGACCACAGGGATTCGGTTTGGAGGATCTCAGCTGACGCCGACCCGTATCCCGCGCCAAGTCTCACGAGCGAGACGAAAACCCCGGAACGATCCGGTTAAAGGAGGAACTATGAATATAGCAATTGACGGACCTGCCGGAGCAGGCAAGAGCACAATAGCAAAGCTGGTAGCAAAAAATCTGGGCTCCATCTACGTTGATACAGGCGCTATGTACCGAGCTATGGCTCTCTTTATGATCAAGAATAATGTAGATCCCAAGAACATAGAAGCCATCGAAAAGACCTGTGAAAATGCGGATATCTCAATTGTATACGAGGATGGAGCACAGCATGTGATCCTGAACGGGGAGGACGTTACACCTTTCCTGCGCACAGAAGAAGTCGGAAATATGGCTTCTGTCAGTTCCGCCAATCAGTGTGTACGCACCAAGCTCGTCGCTCTTCAGCAGAAGCTCGCCAAGACAACTTCCGTCGTCATGGACGGCAGAGATATAGGCACCGTTGTTCTGCCAGACGCGGAGTGCAAGATTTATCTCACAGCCAGTACCCACACAAGAGCCCTTCGAAGATATAAAGAACTCCTCGAAAAGGCAGGCGGAGACAAATCAAAAGTAGCTGCCCTCGAAGAAATTGAAAAGGATATTGCCGAGCGGGATTATCGGGATATGCACAGAGAACATTCCCCTCTCATGCAGGCCGCGGATGCGCACCTTGTGGATTCATCCGATATGACAATTGACGAGGTTGTCCGGGAAATCATGAGGATAGCGGAAAAATGAAAGTAGAAGTGGCCAAGACAGCAGGATTCTGTTTCGGAGTGCGCCGTGCCGTCAACATGGTGTACCGGGAAGCGGAAGAAAACCCGGGAAAAGTATACACGATGGGGCCGATCATCCATAACGAGCAGGTCGTAAGTGACCTGGCCGGCCGGGGAGTCCATGTCATTGACGACAGTCTGCGCGATGAGGTCACAAAAATGCCCGTGCCAGGTGATGCCGTGATTGTCAAGCGTTCTCACGGAATCTCCAGAGAGATGAATGAAAAGCTCGAGGCGACAGGTTGTAAAATCGCGGACGCAACATGTCCCTTCGTGAGTAAAATACACAAGATCGTTGAGGAAAAAAGCCGTGAAGGCTACCATATCATAATCATTGGCAGCGCGAAACACCCTGAAGTTATGGGCATTCGCGGCTGGGCACAGGGTCCGTGCACCGTGATCGAGACGGCTTCTGACGCAGAAAATCTGGATCTTCCGAAGGATACGAAAATATGGATTGTCTCACAGACAACTTTTAATTATGACAAATTTTCGAAATTTGTTGAAATAATTGAAGAATTAGGTTATCATGTAGTAGTTACAAATACTATCTGCAGCGCAACCAAAGAGCGGCAGAAGGAAGCATTGGAACTGGCACGCAGATCTGATGTAATGATTGTGATCGGCGGAAAGAATTCTTCTAACACACAAAAGTTATATGATATCTGCCTGAGCCAGTGTAAGAATACTTACTACATACAGAAACTCGATGATTTGGTAACCGTTAATTTCCAATCCGATAGTTCAGTAGGTATTACTGCTGGGGCGTCCACCCCGAATAGTATAATTGAGGAGGTCTTTGGATATGTCAGAAGAACAGAGCTTTGAGGAAATGCTTGATCAGAGCTTCAAAACTATCAGGAATGGAGAGGTTGTCGAGGCCACAGTCATCGATGTCAAGCCGGATGAAGCTTATATGAACATCGGCTACAAGGCTGATGGTATTCTCACAAAAGAAGAGTACAGCAACGATAATAAGGATCTTACAACAGTCCTCGCACCCGGCGACAAGCTTGAGGTCAAGATTCTCAAGACAAACGACGGTGACGGACAGGTCGTTCTCACATACAAGAGACTTGCTGCCGAGAAGGGCAACAAGAGACTGGAAGAGGCTTTCAATAACCGTGAAGTTCTCACTGCTGTAGTTACTCAGGTCCTCAAGGGCGGTCTCACAGTTACTGTTGAAGACACAAGAGTATTTATCCCGGCATCTCTCGTATCTGATGTTTATGAGAGAGATCTTACAAAGTATGAAGGACAGGAGATTGAATTCATCATCTCCGAGTTCAATCCGCGCAGACGCAGAATCATCGGCGATCGCCGTGTCATTCTTGCAGAGCGTAAGGCAGAGGCAGCAAAAGAGCTGTTCGCCCGCATTCAGCCGGGTGATGTTGTTGACGGAACAGTCAAGAACGTTACAGATTTCGGCGCTTTCGTAGACCTTGGCGGCGCAGACGGTCTTCTTCACATCTCCGAGATGTCATGGGGCCGCGTTGAGAATCCGCGCAAGATTTTCCACAATGGCGATCCGCTCACAGTCCTCATCAAGGACATCAAGGGCGAGAAGATTGCTCTTTCCCTCAAGTTCCCGGAGCAGAATCCGTGGATCGAGGCTTCCGAGCGCTTCAGCCAGGGCAGCATTGTCACAGGCAGAGTTGCACGCATGACAGATTTCGGTGCATTCGTCGAACTTCTTCCGGGTGTAGACGCGCTCCTTCATGTTTCTCAGATTTCCAGAGATCATGTTGACAAGCCTGCTGACGTGCTGAAGATCGATCAGGTCATCGAAGCAAAGGTTGTTGATTTCAACGCTGATGATCACAAGATCTCCCTTTCCATGAAGGCTCTTGAGTCCGCTCCGGCAGCTGACGCTCCGGTATATGAGGACACAGATCTTGAAGCTCCGACACTTGATGTTCCGGATGCTGAATAATCAGAATCACGATAAAGCTAAAGCTGCCGCATTTTGCGGCAGCTTTTTTCGTAGGTGTCAAAACAAGGTTTCTGAGTCGATTTACGCATCCTTTTCATGACCCAAGTCACGAGTATCCCTCGCTCCGGAATGAGGGGATGGCGTTTATACCGGATCCTCGATGTCAAAAGGACGATCTATCCCCCGCTTCATGTACACAAGGACCGATTGGATATATTTTTTCAGGCGATCCGGTCTGTCAGGAAAGACCGAAGAGACAGGAATCAGTGAGAAGCAGTTAGTCCTCACCGCCTTTTCCTTGCGGTCAGCCGCAACGTAGGCCGTAAGAGATCTGTGGGCAGCATATCCTTCCGCCAGCAGAAAGTCGTAATTCTCATAATCGATATAATATCTCCGCAGCACAGATCCGTCACAGGTGATCTCCAGTCTGACATAACTACCGCATGAGGTCAGATGAAATACTTCGTCGAAGATTTCAATTGCTATCGGCATCTCATCCGGCGTTTTCCACTTCGCCCGGAATATCTTCTTCGACTCGCCTTCTTGTTCAAGCATGCCTGCCTCGCAAGAAGTGTCCGGTAGTGTAAACAGATTGGAAAGCTCGAGCAGAGAAGAGACCAGAAGCGCCCCCTCCGCGTCATTTCTTATTTTATATTTCCCGCGGAACAGAGACAGGTAATCCGCAAGGTGATGGCTCTGAAGACTGAACAGGAACTTGTATGGCACAAGAGCGCGCATGAGATCCAGAGTCTTTCTGCCCTTTGTCGGATCCTGCGCTCTGTATGCCTGATACTTCTTCCGGAGATGCGGGAGATCGAAGCTGTTTCCGTTGAATGTCATAATACAGGAAGAACGCATGAGGATCTTTGCCAGCTCAGATAAAATGTCATACTCATCTGACTCGCGTTCCGCGATCCATTCGTATTCCTCTAAAGGACTTCCATATGTTATCACACGCGCCGCAAGAAGTCTGCTTGTGCGCCAGAATCGTCCCTCGGTCTCAATATCTACTAGACACCATGATTCTTTGAACACGGATGCATAAGGCAGTTCGATTTTGTATGTGTTGCTTATCATAGCTTTCTCCTTGCCAAAGAGGCAAATGACCCGAATTTTTACATGGACAATTATACTACATTGTGGAATAATAAACAAAGATTGGCCGCAGACTGAGGTTATGTGACTGACTTCAGGGGCGTGTCTTCGTTGATTTTTACTAATCAAAACAAATCACCGGGTGAAGTATACTTATATGAGACTGCTCAGAAAAACGGATATCCTTCTTATTGCGATATTGGCCGTAATTCCGGTATGTATGCTTGCTTTCAATATGTTATCAGCGATGAATCACACTGAGACAAAACTGGTCATAGTGAAGGACGGAGAAATTTACGGGACGTATCGGCTCACCGAGGATAGGATAATTGAAATCGGCGCGACCAACACTTGCGAAATACGTGACGGTGAGGTGAAAATGACGCACGCAGATTGTCCTGACCAGATCTGTGTGCACTCTGTCCCGATCAGCAGATACGGCGGCACTATTGTGTGCCTGCCAAATAGAATTATCCTCAGCATCGAGGGGGCAGAGGATACAAAAGACACGGATACACCCGATGCTGTCGCCAGGTAGGCAGATTAGCTGCAGCCACTGCTTTTGCAAATGCAAAATAATGACCAGCTATGCAGTTAAAGAAAATGCCAAATAATAACGGAGATTTATCTGCTCGATGAATGTAATGAAGCGTCCTCCATACCGCGGAGGAACAGCAACCAAAACCGCATATCTTGGTCTCTTTATGGCGCTTGCCATACTGATGGGATATGTTGAAGCCATAATCCCCATTCAGATGCCGATGCCGGGAATGAAGCTCGGGCTGCCGAATCTTGTGATTGCGGCAATCCTATATCTTTACTCATGGAAAGAAGCGGTCATCATGTCCTCGCTCAGAGTAATTGTCATCGGTTTCCTGTTCGGCAACATGTTCAGCATCGCCTACGGGCTTCCCGGTGCAGTAATAAGTCTCCTTGTCATGGCGATATTGAAGAGAACAGACATCTTCGGCATCGTCGGAGTCAGTGCAGCAGGCGGAACTGCCCACAACATAGCCCAGACAGCGGTCGCATTCTTTATTGTAAAAGGCTTCCCTGTCGTATGGTATCTGCCTGTTCTCATGATTGCCGGGCTCATCGCGGGAACACTCATCGGTTTAGCGGATGCCCTGATCATCCCGAGAATTAATCCTTTAACGCATTTGAAATGAGATGCAGCGATTAAATAGCGAACGCAGAATATCATTGTCCGCATATATACAATGAGGAGCTCCAATGTACGCATATATTAAAGGTGAAGTCGCCGAGATAGACGACTCAAGCATTGTTATCGACAACAACGGAATAGGATATAATATCACAGTTCCGGGCTCTGTCACAGATTCCGGAATGAATATCGGCGACGAAGTAAAAATATATACTCACTTTGCCGTGAGAGAAGACGCAATGCAGCTTTACGGTTTCATTTCCAAAGATGACCTTTTTATGTTCCGTCTGCTGCTGGGTGTCAACGGAATCGGTCCGAAGGCGGCCTGCGCTATTCTTTCGGGACTGTCCGCGGATGACCTCAGATTTGCGGTACTCTCTGATGATGCCGCATCCATAGCGAGAGCTCCGGGTGTCGGAAAAAAGACTGCTCAAAAAATTATACTGGAGCTCAAAGACAAGGTCGATCTTGGGGATGCGTTCGAGCTGAAAGCCGCCCACAATGAAAAGCGGGCTGCGAAAGAAGCGGCAAACAGTGCCGAGACAGAAGCTGTCATGGCTCTCACAGCTCTCGGATATCCTAACGCGCAGGCACTTAAAGCCGTGAAGAGCGCATCAAAAAAGCAAGGCGAATCATCCTCTGTCGAGGACCTTCTTAAAGCCGCTCTGAAAGAACTGTTCTGATCTAAGGAGAATCTTTATGCCGACCAAGCGAAAAATCAATACGGACGCGACGCCGGAAGACGTGCGTCTTGATCACAGCCTGAGACCCCGTTATTTGACAGAGTATATCGGGCAGGAGAAGACAAAATCAAACCTCAAAGTATATATAGACGCCGCCAAGTTCCGCGGCGACACTTTAGATCACGTTCTGTTCTACGGACCTCCGGGGCTCGGCAAAACGACTCTTGCGGGAATTATTGCAAATGAAATGGGCACTAACCTCAAAGTCACCTCCGGTCCGGCTATTGAGAAGCCGGGTGAGATGGCCGCGATCCTCAATAATCTGGAAACAGGTGATATCCTGTTCGTCGATGAGATCCATCGCCTGAACCGTCAGGTCGAAGAAGTTCTGTATCCCGCTATGGAAGATTTCGCTATTGATATCATCATAGGGAAAGGAGCTGCATCCAGATCCATCCGCCTTGATCTGCCTCATTTCACACTCGTCGGCGCAACGACAAGGCCGGGTATGCTCACAGCACCTCTCAGGGACCGATTCGGAGTCATAGATCACCTCGAGTACTATACTCCCGAAGAGCTCTATGAAATTATTATCAGGTCAGCGGATCTTCTCGATGTCGAAATTGATAACGAAGGAGCGATGCAGCTCGCCAAGCGCTCCAGAGGAACACCCAGACTTGCCAACAGACTTTTAAAAAGAGTCCGCGATTTCGCCCAGGTCCGCTATGACGGCGTAATCACAGGCGAGGTTGCACGGGATGCCCTTGATCTTCTGGATGTTGATCAGTACGGACTCGAGATGCTTGACCGCAAGATTCTGGAGACTATGATCACTAAATTTGACGGAGGCCCTGTCGGACTTGACACACTGGCTGCTACGATTGGCGAAGATTCCGGCACTATTGAGGATGTCTATGAACCGTACCTTCTCATGAACGGATTCATTACACGGACACCGCGAGGACGGCTGGTCACGCCTCTTGCAATACGTCATCTGGGATATCCCCTGCCTGACACACAGTAAGACTTCCTGCGCATATGTCATACTGAGATATACTTTAACTTTATACTTTCATTAAATGCTTTCTAGTATATAAGTAGTTTAATTTGTTGACAAAGCTTCTCTTTACTGCGATAATAATACACTGATGGAATTTTGCAATGAATGGAGTCAGCATGATTCAGGATGCGCATAGATCAGACCTTCAGAACTATATTTGGGATATTATGAAAGTAATTCTCAAGTTCATAGAAAAAGAAGGTACCGAGTACTATATGTTGGGGGGCACACTTCTTGGTGCTGTGCGTCATAAAGGATTTATTCCCTGGGACGACGATATAGATATCGGAATCCCCAGAGGCGAATATGAACGATTCCTCTCAGACATCAAGAGAGAACTGCCGGACTACATGGCTGTACGCACTTATAAGAATAGCAGGAATCATCATTATTACTTCTCGCGTATAGTGGATAAACGTTATAAAGTCAAAAGGACCGGAAGTGAAGTCGACAGACTTGAAGAAGTCTGGGTCGACATTTTTCCGTTGGACGGAATGCCGAATCGATTCATTGACCGGCAGATTCATAAAACCAAACTTCTGGCTTCGAGGGTAATGTACCACGTTGCCACTTTCGACAAGGTCAATCTGAAACGGCCGAACAGACCGTATTACGAAAAAGTTCTGATTCGCCTCATCAAGTTCTTCCACCTTGGAAAACGCGGAAATATGTATTTCTGGCTAAACACGATCGACAGGCTCCTCAAGAAATATCCATACAGTAAATCCGACTGGTGCATCAATTTCATGGGACAATACATGTTCAGGGAGATGTTCCCGAAGGAGTACTACGGAAAAGGACGCCTCTATGACTTCGAAGAATGCCGGATGATGGGACCGGAAAACGCTCACGCAGTCCTGAGCCAGCAGTACGGTGATTATATGAAATTCCCGAAAGATGCTGACAGAAATACACATGCTTCTGTGCTAATTGTAAAATGATTAATTAAAGGGGCTCCGGCCTCTTTTTTTACAAATGCGATATTACGAGGCAAGCTCTGTCTCCTGTCATCAACCAGCCTCTTTATAGGAGATGAACATGAAAATCTGTTATGTTACCCACCTGTCCAAGCTCTCCGGAGCCGCAAATTCTCTTCTGGATCTTGTTGACGCGCTTGATTTCGATGAATATGAGCCGTTTGTCATCACGAATTCCAAAGGCGCTCTTGTACCTGAGCTGGAAAAGAGAGGAATCCGATACGCGATCGTCCCGTATGCTCCGGCGACGAACTCTGAAGATATGGTCAAAAATATCGGCAAGAGAGCAATGAACACCAATACTCTGAACTTTCTTTCGGTCAAAGCCATTGAGCATGTGCTGAAGAAAGAGAAGATTGATATCGTGCATAACAATTCCTATCTGTCAGGTGCCGGCATGGAAGCCGCAAGAAATCTTGGGATTCCGTACATATGTCACCTCAGGGACTTTATCTGGGAGGATCACCACAGGACATTCATCAACAAAACACTGATGCATGAACTCCTCTATGACGCGGACAGGGTCATTGCTGTCAGTGAGTCCGTTAAGGAGAAATTCGCAAATATTTCCAGAAAAGAAATCGAAGTCATTCATGACGGAATAAAGACCAGTGAATACCTGCTTCCCGAAAGAGAAATCCTGAACGGCAAACAGATCAATATAGTTCTGGTAGGCAGAGTCGCGCCGGGCAAAGGGCAGATGGACGCGATCCGCGCGATCCGCATTGTCTCGAACAGCACTGACATTCCTGTATTTCTCCACTTATGCGGCAATATAGGGGACAAGAGATACTTCAACAGAATGCGCGACTATATAGAAAACCACAAGATCGGCTACGTGACTATTCACGATTTCACTAACGATCTGACACAAATCCGCGGAATCAGCGATATAGGCCTCACCTGTTCCAAGTCTGAGGCTCTAGGACGTGTGACTGTCGAAAATATGCTTTCTTCCATGCTTGTTATCGGCGCGGACACCTGCGGCACGACAGAAATCATACATGACGGTGAAAACGGTCTTCTCTATCCGGCCGGAGATTACCACGCACTTGCGGATGTCATCATGCAGGCAATAGAAGATCCGGAAAACAGCAACAAAATGCGGGCTGCAGGATATGCTGAAGCTGTTTCCTACGATAATAAAGAATATGCCCGAAAAATCACAGAAGTCTACCGGTCCATGATACGCTGACGAAATTAGGTCCAGCCGATGTTCCTTTAATATTAATTAAGAGATTTGACTGTTCCTGAGGTGAAATATGACTGATAAAGAACTGTCACGAGTCCATGAACTAGAACTTGTCATTGCGGAAGAAATTAAGCGCATTTGTACTAAGCATCACATTTCTTATTTTATGATCGCCGGCACGCTGCTCGGAGCAGTACGTCACGGCGGCTTTATCCCGTGGGATGAAGACATGGATTTCGGCATGACAAGAAAGAATTTTGAACGGTTTGTACGTGTATGTCAAAAGGAGCTCGACAGCAGTAAGTTCTTTCTGCAGACTATGGAGACAGATCCGGGGTACACTTACGCCTTCGCCAAAATAAGGCTTCTCGGTACTGTATTCACGGAAGCACTGGCGAAAGACAGTAAAGCAGCAAACGGTATTTTTGTCGATATCTTTCCGTTCGACCACGTTCCCAAGAATCGTCTTTGTGAGAAACTGCACGAGAGGGAACGTTATCTGTGGAAAAATCTGTTGGCTGCACGGCTCGGATACGGCAACGGTGCCAAGCGCTCTCGGATAATGCGGGCCGCTCTTTTTCTCGTTTCCAGAATCCTGCCTGCGGATTTCATTCGCGCAAGGAAAAAGATTGCTTTCACAAGGTATAATAATAAACCGGCTTCACGCCTCGTGACTGCCGAGGGCAGTTATCGATACATGAAGGAAAAAATTCCTGTAAGGTATATCAGGAACCTCATTATGATGCCGTTCGAGAATACAGAGTTTCCTGCATTTGCTGAATTCGAGCTGTATCTCGGATCAATGTACGGCGATTATATGAAACTTCCCCCGGAGGATCAGCGAAACAAGCACAATATTTTAGGAGTGGATTTTGGGCCCTATGAAATTTAGCATCGTTATTCCCGTCCATAATGCGGAAAAATACCTGAATGACTGCATCGACAGTATTTACAATCAGGATGTGGCGGATTTTGAGATCATTTTTGTTGTCAACGGTTCGAATGACGAGAGTGAGGACATCTGTCTGATGGCCAGAGAATGCCATTCCAACATTCGCGTGATTGTGACCGACGCGGTAGGCGTTTCCTCCGCAAGAAATATCGGACTTCGCGAAGCGCAGGGAGAGTACATCATATTCGTCGACGCCGACGACTGTCTGCTGCCCGGAGCGCTTAGTGCTTTCGAGGAGACCTGCGGCGATATGCCTGATATGGTAACTGCCAATTATCTGAGAAATAAAACAAAACACATGAGCGGACGGGTATCTGATCCGGATAAAATGACCTATATGAGAGCCATGCTCGATGCTCCCGCTTACTTCAGTGAATTAGATCTCACCTGGCAGCCGATCGTCACCTACTGTGTCTTCGCCAAAGCTTTCCGCAGGCAGTTCCTCGTGGACAACGGAATCTATTTTGACACGGATCTTGCTATCGGGGAGGATTTCATTTTCTCTATGAAGTCTGCCTTCAGCGCGAAGGTGATCCGCTGCGCGGACGAGGCAGTCTACTACTACAGACCCGGCGAGTCTACTGTCTCAAGCAGACAGGATCTCCAAGGCGTAACGAAACGTCTGACATCCGCCGAAAAGCTTTTATGTATGATACCGGATCTTCCGGAAGAACTGCGCAGGGCAGCAGAGGTGAAAGTCATTGATATCATCCTCCGCAGTATAGTAATCGGAGCTTCTCTGAGAACAGATAAGAATGATGCGCTCAAAGAGATTCGATCATTTCTCAAAGAACAAAAACTCGGAAAACTGTTTGCCCACTGCCGCAGCGGAAGCCTTTCAATTGTCTCGATTGATGAGAATATCTGTTATTTGAAAATGATGGAAAGTCTCAGGGAAGGCCGACTGACTCCCGCATTTAAGACTGCGGAGAAATATGCTGACTTTTTACAGCATAAGAACCGGCTTAAACAGCTCATTCGAGGCTGATTTCATTTTACGGGAGGATCAATTTGGATCACAGGCTTTTTTTTCTTCACAGGGACGAAGCAAGGTCCAATCATGCAGGCAGCAAGGCTGTTTTGGACGCGGAAGTCATATTTATGCAGCTGGGTATGACACCGATTCCGATTTACAGTTCCGGCAATGCGCAGGGCGTAAAAAGAAAGCTGCGGCATTTAGGCCAACTTTCAAGACTCCTGACCCTTCCTATGGGTTCTTTCCTCTTTATCCAGTATCCGATGTACAGAATGAAGCGAGATTATGTGGATCTGCTCCGGAAAGTGAAGGCGCTCAGAAAGCTGCGTCTTGTTTTTCTGGTACATGACCTCGAGATGATCCGCCACGCGTTTCCGGAAAATCCCGATCTGGCTTTTCGGGATAGAGAAATGCTGGGGGCTGCTGACGCGATCATAGTTCACAACCGCAACATGGCGGATTTCCTTGAAAGGGAACATAACGTTGATCGCAGCAAGCTCATATGTCTCGGTATCTTCGATTATCTGGTTCCGACAGGCACTTTGCCTAAAACAGACATATCTGACAGAAAGAGCATCTGTATAGCAGGAAATCTTTCTCCGGATAAGAGCGGTTATATAAAAGGTCTCATTGATTTGCTGCCGGACGATATGTCATTGAACCTCTACGGAGTAAATTATGAGCAGGGTACAGCAGGGTCCAACGTGATATATCACGGTTCATTTGACGCAGACATTCTGCCTGATCTGCTGAATTCTTCTTTCGGTCTTGTATGGGACGGTCCACGGTACGATACATGTGCCGGCAATATGGGAAATTATATGAGGTTCAATGATCCGCATAAAGTTTCTCTTTATATATCAGCCGGAATACCGGTCATTATATGGAGTGAAGCTGCTCTGGCCGGATTCATTAAAGACCGGCATATCGGCTTCACCGTATCCTCCCTGGAAGAGATACCGGAAAAACTCGGAAATGTCACCGAGGAGGATTATCAGTCATACAGATCAAATCTTTATCCGTTAATGCGGCAGGTCAGGGACGGATATTTCCTTAAAGAAGCGGTAAAAGCTGCAATTGACTCTGCCGGCGTATAAATCAGCGCTTTTATTATTGGCAAATTGTGTTAAAATAGTGTATAGGTACATATTCTTATACATACAATTCTAAGACACAGTGATTCAGTACATTTGGAGGTAATCATGTCAAACGATCCCAACGATCGCTTTATGATTAGTGATCTCAGCAGCAAGCTGAGCGCCTATATAAACGGAGAGTATTCTGATCAAACCTCACAGACCAGAGACCCGGCTGAAATCGGGGATGTATTTGCGTCTGAAATAAAACCTGAGGAATCAGGCAGAAAACTCCCGGGAGATGAACTGTTCACCGACCTCGATCAGGCACTTGTCTCTCGCGCTGATGGCGGTGAGGAAACAGCAAGAAGGCAGAAGCTTGCCGATGAACAGAGGCAGAGAGCAGAAGAAGCCCGCCGTCAGCAGCTCCGGAATGAACAGCAAAGACTCCGGGAAGAGCAGCAGAGACAGTTAAAAATCCAGGAAGAGCAGCTAAGACAGCAAAAGCTCAGGGAAGAACAGCAGAGACAGCTAAAAATCCAGGAAGAGCAGCAAAGGCAGCTAAGGCTCAGGGAAGAACAGCAGAGGCAGCTGAAAATCCAGGAGGAGCAAAGACAGCTGCGGTTGAAACGCGAAAAAGCTCTTGCGCGGTCTCTTGCGGAGAGCCTCTACCGCTTTGATCTTGATCAGCCGTTTACCAGTGTGCGTTCAGGGCATTCAGCGCGCTATGAAAAACTTTCTCCGCCTGTCAGGTCTATGCCTTCTGAAGATGCACTCAGGAAAGCTCTTGCTAAAACCGCATATTCCGATAAAGCTCCGCAGACAGCAGCATCCTTCGATGTACATAAGACAGCGGCACCCTTTGATGTACCTAAGGCAGCGGCATCCTTTGATGTACCTAAGGCAGCGGCATCCTATGATGCGCCTAAGACAGAGGAATACTACAAAGCTCCGCAGACATCAGGATCCTACGAAGTGCAAAAAGCAGAGACCTTTTTCGAGGCTCCACCGTCTGAAACAGCTCTGTCATCATTTGAAGAATCCACTCTTGCCTCCCAGGCATCGGGCGAATCAAGATACGCGAAGTCCCCGGATCCCTCATATCGGGGATATGAGGAAGAACGCAAGCGCGGCAGCAAGATACCGGTCATTATAGCTCTGGTCATTGCGCTCCTTGCCATCGCGGCCGTTTTTATTCTGATCCGCAAGTATTCCTCAAATCTGACGAATCTGTTGTCCGGAACACCTGCCGCAAGTACGGAGGAAACGGCTTCCAAGGCAGAATCAACGACAGAGTCCAAAGTCGATGAGGAAAGCAGAGCTGCCGCAAATACGGACAGCAATGCTGCAGTTGAAAGCCAGATATCAGTCAGCATGGCGATCAACGAAGAAGGCGAGATTTTCCACTCAGACAGTCAGATTACTGACGCAGACGATTCAGAGGAACTTAGCCCGGAAGATCCGAATTATGTTTCTTACCTTTCATCAGTCAACATGAAAGCTGCGGAAGACGCAATAGCTGAGCTCCCGGAGGCAGCGCCCAGACTGTATCTGACCACTTACGGAATTGCGATTAAAGCCGGAGACAGTTTCAATGCGCTGGCCTTTGTCGAGCGCATTGAAGATGACGCCGATGACAAAGACAGACTCTACCGTGATATTTCAGTTGATGGTCTCGGAGAATTTGACGCAAAGATCCCCGGTACATATGAACTCACATATTTCTGCTATGATTCCGCAGGCAACCGGTCGAACAGAGCCAAACTGACTGTCATCGTTGAATAAGCGAGAATCGAGCAGATGGGGGAGTGAGTATTACCTGTTCTGTCGTGTTTGTGCTATAAAAATGGAATGACTGCATTGCGGTCATTCCATTTTTTAACATAGCGGGGATTCTCCCGCTGAACATGCCACAGGCGGATCAGGACAATCTAATAGAATTTCTGATAAAATACGTTGAGGAGACCCAACATGGCAAATATTCTTGTTTCCGGTGTGAGAATGGATATGGGCGGAACGGAAATCGCCCAGATCGCTTTCATGAAAAAACTTCTATCAGAAGGTCACAAAGTGACCCTTCTTCTGTCGCAGAAGCGAGGACCTCTCATGGACAGAGTTCCTGATGGAGTCCGGATCCTTACGATCCCAATGAAAAAGAGCATTTTTCTTGACCGTATGATGGGACGGGTTATTGACGGGAGACCGTTCGCTTTTCCGGTGAAGTGCATTTGCAAAATATTCAAAATATGTATCGGCAAAAAAAGATTCACCCCCTTCCTTATCTCTAAAACAGGGGGACTGCCGGGAAATTATGACCTGGCTGTGGAATTTCACGGTTACGGAAAATTTCCGACCGCTTACACCGCAGTCCGTGTAAAAGCCGCGAAAAAGGCCTTGCTCTTTCACGACTCAAGCATCCACTGGCTGGAATATGTAATCTCTTATCTCGATTATTATGACAGGTTTTACTGTGTATCGGACGCCGTCTATGACAAACTCGCTTCGATGTTTCCCGAAAAGCGCGATCGCATGGAAATACTCCACAATTTCATTGATGCGGATGAGATCCGAAGGAAGTCCGAGGAGATAGCTGACATTTCAGATTTTACCGGTGAATTCAGAATTCTTACCATTGCGAGGCTGGAGTACCAGAAGGGCATCGATATCGCGATCAGGGCTGCTGAGTTACTCAAAAAGCGAGGAATCCCATTCAAGTGGTATGTAATCGGAGACGGCCGTGAGAGAAAGAAACTCAGCGTGATGATCCGCGCGAAGGGACTCAGTGACTCTTTTATACTTCTCGGCATCCGTCAAAATCCCTACCCGTATCTTAAAGCATGCGATCTCTTCGCGCTGACCTCGCGGTTCGAGGGATATCCCGTCACGCTGATTGAGGCCAGAGCTCTCTGTGTACCCATATTGGCTCCTGATATGCCCTGCATCAGGGAACAGATCTCGGACGGTCTGAACGGAATGCTGACAGAGGCAGATCCGATGAAAATCGCGGACAGAATAAATGAGTTCAGGAAAGATCCGTCAATGGGCATTAAAATGAGGGAGCACATGGCGGGCGAAACTATTGATTTTTCGGCAGATTACAGTAAAATAGAGGCACTTATCGGAGAGGGGCCAGCTTCCCGGTGAGATAGATGAAATACTTAAGAAAGGAGGACGAAAGCATGTCAGAAAGACGGCCGAAGAGAGTTAACTCAATAAGATTTAACTTTGTCATGAATGCGATACTCACGATGTCCTCCTTTATTTTCCCTCTGATCACGTTCAGACACGTATCCGGGATACTTCTGCCTGTCGGTACCGGCAGAGTTGCATTTGCAACATCCCTGATATCTTACTTTAACATATTTGCCCAGCTCGGTATCCCTACATACGGTGTACGTGTCTGTGCTCAGGTGCGTGACGACAAAAAACTTCTCACCCGCACAGCGCATGAACTTCTCATGATCAACCTGATCACGTGCGCAATTACATACGTCGTTCTTTTTGCGGCTCTTCTGACTGTTCCTAAACTGCAGGATGACCGACCTCTCTATTTATTAGTGAGTCTTAACATCATTCTGACTTCAATAGGTATGGAGTGGATCTACAAAGCGCTCGAGCAGTACACATACATCACTGTTCGTTCGATCATTTTCAAGTTCATCGCCCTTTTCGCAATGTTCATGACGATCCACGAGCAGAAAGATTACGTGATCTACGGCGGGATCACGATTCTGGCAGCATCTGCCTCCAATATCCTTAATTTTATCAACGTGCACAAGTACATTGATATGAGACCGGTCGGAGGATACAATTTAAGGCGACATCTGAAGCCTGTCGCCATTTTCTTCGCAATGGCCTGTGCTTCCACGATCTATACACATCTCGACACTGTCATGCTTGGTTTCATGACAACGAACACGGATGTCGGCTACTACAACGCGAGTGTGAGAATAAAGTCCATCCTCATCTCTATCGTGACCTCGCTGGGCACGGTCCTTCTTCCCAGAGCTTCCTACTATATCGAACACGGAGAGATAGAAGAGTTCAGGAGAATCAGCAGGAAAGCCCTGAATTTCGTCTTTCTCATCGCCTGTCCGCTGATGATTTATTTTATAATATTTGCCCGTCAGGGAATCTATTTTCTTTCGAACTCCGCATATGAGGGCGCAGTAGTCCCCATGCGCATTATCATGCCCACCCTTCTTTTTGTAGGGATTACAAATATAACAGGCATACAGATGCTTGTCCCCATGGGAAAAGAAACTGTTGTACTCTGGTCAGAGATCGGAGGGGCTGTGACGGATATCATCCTTAATGCTATTCTCATACCGAAAATGGCCTCCGCCGGCGCCGCGATAGGAACGCTGGCAGCAGAGATGGTCGTGCTGATCATCCAGTATGCAGCGCTGAGGAACGAAGTCGCTCCGTCATTTAAAACTGTTCAGTACCTGAAGATCACCGCAGGTATCATACTGGCGTCAGCCGCATCTTTCTGGGTGATCAATCTCTCTCTGGGAAGCTTTGTTACGCTTCTTATTTCGGCGGTCATTTTCTTTGCGGTCTACGGCAGCTTTCTCCTTGTCACAGGCGAGATGCTGACGCGCGAGATCATTACCACGCTCTATAAAGATCTGATGTCCAGGTTCCGTAATAGATAACAGTTCAGACAGGCTGTTATTATAGTTCGTTAACGGCGCAAAGCATTCATCTTCGTGAGAAAAGCATTGCTGGTCCGACCGAGAGACCAAAAAGCTTTAGCTTTTTTGGCTCGCAGGGTAGTGACCAGCGCTT
>JBGUHN010000038.1:0-25436 GCA_045112155.1 Lachnospiraceae bacterium | reverse complement strand
GCTGGTCCGACCGAGAGACCAAAAAGCTTTAGCTTTTTTGGCTCGCAGGGTAGTGACCAGCGCTTTTCGATGAAGATGATGTTTGCGTCGTATCTCAGACCTCGAACAGCCAGTCTGAACTGTTATCGAAAACAGCCAAAACTAGTAAAAAAATGACTGCCATTCATTTACAGAAATGGTTTATTGCATTATAATATATACAATAACCGTCATTAAAAAATGGTACTTTTCGTTAATATGCACATAGCACAAACTGCATGCATATGCAGATTAAAAAGAGGTAAATGGTATGGAGAATGAATATCTGTTTTCAGAGCTGGACCAGTATCTGTTCGGACATGCGACGCACTATGATCTGTATAAGAAACTCGGCGCGCACCCGATTAATATTGATGGAGTCGAAGGCACGTATTTCGCGGTCTGGGCTCCGAACGCTCAGCGTGTTTCCGTAATCGGCGAGTTCAACGACTGGGATACAGAGGCCAATATCATAGAGAATAAGGATGATATCGGTGTCTGGCAGGGCTTTATCCCGGGCGCCGTGGCAGGCCAGATGTATAAGTATTTTATCATCGGCTATCAGGGCGAGCATCTTTATAAGGCTGATCCATTTGCCAGTCAGGCAGAGCTTCGTCCCGGCACAGCATCCGTAATTGCTGATATGAGAAATCTTAAGTGGTCGGACAGCGCGTGGATGAAGAAGCGCCAGGACTTTGACATCCAGAAAGACCCGATGATTATCTATGAAGTACATATCGGATCATGGTGCAAGCATCCCGAATCAGCAGGACGCGGTATTGACGGTTTCTACAACTATCGCGAATTTGCAGAGAAAGCCGCAGACTATATCAAGGATATGGGCTACACCCACATCGAGCTTATGGGTATTGCGGAGCATCCGTTCGACGGATCCTGGGGATATCAGGTAACGGGCTATTATGCACCGACATCCCGCTACGGCACACCGAATGATTTCCAGTATATGATCAACTACTTCCATAAGAAGGGAATCGGCGTCATCCTTGACTGGGTACCGGCTCACTTCCCGAAAGACGCGGCAGGTCTTGCATGCTTCGACGGCACAGAGCTCTACGAGCACAAGGATCCGCGCCAGGGCGAGCATCCGGATTGGGGCACAAAGATTTTCAATTACGGACGTCCGGAAGTTAAGAATTTCCTGCTTGCCAATGCCCTCTACTGGATCGAGTATTTCCATGTAGACGGTCTCCGCGTCGACGCGGTCGCTTCTATGCTGTATCTTGACTACGGCAAGAAGGACGGCGAGTGGGTTGCAAATAAGTACGGCGAGAACAAGAACCTCGAAGCCATCGAGTTCTTCAAGCATATGAATTCCTGCCTGCTCGGCAGAAATAAAGGCGCTGTCATGATCGCTGAAGAATCCACAGCCTGGCCGAAGGTCACAGGCAAGGTCGAAGAAGACGGCCTCGGATTCTCCCTCAAGTGGAACATGGGCTGGATGAATGACTTCCTTGAGTACATGAAGCTTGATCCGCTGTTCCGCAAGGGCAACCACTACAAGATGACCTTCTCAACTTCCTATGCTTACAGTGAGAACTATGTCCTCGTTCTGTCCCACGATGAGGTCGTTCACCTGAAATGCTCCATGTGGAGCAAGATGCCGGGCATCTACGAGGACAAGTTCCACAATTTACGTGCTGCATACACCTACATGGCAGCTCATCCGGGCAAGAAGCTCCTCTTCATGGGCCAGGAATTCGGCCAGCAGAGAGAGTGGAGCGAGGCCAGAGAGCTCGACTGGTTCCTTCTTGACACAGAGCTGAATGTTCAGCTGAAGGACTATGTCCGTACTCTGTGGAAGATGTACAGCAAGTATCAGTGCCTGCACGGAACAGACTACGATCCGCTCGGATTTGAATGGATCAACGCCGATGACGCTGACCGCTCGATCTACAGCTTCATGCGCAAGTCTTCCGACGGCAAGAAGAATCTTCTGTTCGTCCTCAATATGACACCGCTTGCACGTCCGGATTATCGCTGCGGTGTTCCGGTAAAGACGAACTACAAGCTGATCCTGAACTCCATGGATCCGAAGTTCGGCGGAACCGCTCCGATCTCCAAGAAGACCTACAAGGCAGTCGAGGGCGAGTGCGACAACAGACCGTACTCAATTGCTTATGATCTTCCGGCTTACGGATGCGCGGTCTTCGAGTTCGATTATGTCGAGGATAAGCCGAAAAAAGCGGCTAAGAAGACGACAAAGAAAAAAGCAGCAAAAAAAGCTGAAGAGTAAATCATACGAATAACCACAATGAGGCTGCCGTTGATCGCGGCAGCCTTTTAATCTGCAGACGTAACAGACATACAGAAGTACGGAAGTGTTTATCGACAAAACGCGATGATTTACTGTAAAGTAATAATAGGAAATTCAACAGAAAAGACAGTTACGGGAGAGGAAATAATATGGATTTTCAGAAGTTTTATGACGGTAAGGCGTTCGACATATACAAGTATCTCGGAGCGCACCCTGAGAAGGATGGAGGCGTGACTTTCAGGACATTTGCACTCAATGCCGACAAGGTAGCAGTACTCGGCGAGTTCAACGGCTGGACAGACACTTTTATGTCAGACAGAGAGAGAAAAGGCTTTTTTGAAATCACGATTCCGGAGGCTAAGGTCGGGCAGATGTATAAATACGCGGTTTACAGCAAGCTCGGCCGCATCGAGCACTGCGATCCGTACGGCTTCGGAATGGAGCTGCGCCCGAATTTCGCGTCGATCATAAGGAATCTTGACGAGTACTATTTCTCAGACGAGAAGTGGATGAAGGAGAGAACTCTCAATTACGATAAGCCTCTGAATATTTATGAGCTGCATCTGGGTTCCTGGAAGCGCAATGACGCTGACCCGAACGGCTGGTACAAGTATAATGAGATCGCGGATGATCTGATTGCGTATTTGAAAAAATATCATTTTACTCACGTTGAGTTCATGCCTCTGGCCGAGCATCCGTTTGACGGGAGCTGGGGATATCAGCAGACCGGATTTTTCGCGCCTACATCCCGCTACGGCACGGCAGCGCAGCTCATGAAGCTGATCGACAGGCTGCACAATGCGGGCATTGGCGCCATTGTCGATTTTGTTCCTGCGCATTTTGCAAATGACTATTACGCCCTCAAAGAATTCGACGGCACCGAGCTCTACGAGTATCCGGCAAGCGACGTCTCCGACAGCGAGTGGGGAACACGGAATTTCATCTATGCCCGCAGGGAAGTCATGAGCTTCATGATGTCCGCGGCCAATTACTGGCTGGCTGAATATCATTTCGACGGTCTGCGCATGGATGCTATAAGCCGTGTTATCTACTGGATGGGAGACGAGAAGCGCGGTGTGAACGAGACATCCGTCGATTTCCTGAAGCAGCTGAACGAAGGTCTTCACAGACTCCATCCGACGGCAATGCTGATCGCCGAGGATTCCACATCCTATCCGGGCGGGACTAAGCCGACCTGGCTTGGCGGTCTCGGATTTGATTACAAGTGGGACCTTGGCTGGATGAATGACACTCTGGACTATTTTATGAAGCAGTCGGATGAGAGGAAGAGTGTACCGGAAAAGCTTACCTTCTCAATGTTCTATTTCTACAACGAGCGGCATTTGCTCCCGTTTTCCCATGACGAGGTAGTTCACGGAAAGAAGACGATCATCGACAAGATATTCGGCGACTACGATATGAAATTCCCGCAGTGCAGATCCCTGTATCTCTATATGATGATGCATCCGGGAAAGAAGCTGAATTTCATGGGCAACGAGATTGCGATGTTCCGCGAGTGGGATGAGACTAAAGAGCCCGATTATTTCCTGCTGAAATACCCGAATCACGATGCCTTCCGGAAGTATTTTGCCGAGCTCGGAAGGATCTACTGCGAGTATCCGGCTCTCTACGAGATGGATTACGACCCGAAGGGCTTTAGATGGGTCACGATTAATGACAACGGCAAGAATCTGTTCGGGATAGAGCGCTACGACAAGACGCAGAAAAAGAATGTCATTGCGATCTTCAACTTCTCGAACCAGAGGCAGACCTACTGTCTGCATCCGGAGAAGTCGGGCGTTCTCGTGCCGATTCTAAATACGGACTGGGAACGCTTTGGCGGGCAGACAAAGGAGCTGCCGCCGGAGGCTGCTCTTCTCAGGGCGGATTCCGTGAGCGGGGTAGAGATTGAGCTTGCGCCGTTTGGCTCGATACTCTATGAAGTAAAATGACAGGTATGATCCCTCTCTTTTTGATGAGCAGGGTGGCATTCCTGTCTGTAATATGAATCCTGTCTCGTTGTCGGCTTTACTTTGTGTGTCAATTTGTCCAAAGGCAGCAGAGAGGCCTGAAATGAGCCAACCTAGCTGCCTTTGCTCTTGAGCCGAAAGAAGACACATCTCACAAAGGCAGCAGAAAGTCTTGAATATGGTTAATTTGGTTGCCTTTGCCCTGGAGCAGAAAGAAATGAGACTGTCAAATCGATTTTGATAAGAAGCTGCCGCGCTGAGTGATTAGTGCGGCAACTTTTTTTGGAGGAAATTGAGTCTGGAAGCCGAATTTTCACTAAATAAATGGGGCTGCCACTTTGTGACAGCCCCATTTAGTTCACTTATCTTTGGTTCCCATATCTTTGATTTAGTATATATCCGGATCGTAGCGCTTACGTCTTGCATCCATTTCCTGCTTCATTCGGCCAAACTTTATGATGGCCTTCCCGGTGAGCATCGAGTACACGGAAATCATGATTGCGACCAGTACCGAGAGCGGCAGAAGCAGCAGCGACCACCACATGAAGATCGAGTGCATGTCGTAGAAGTTCGGGAGCAGGATGACCGCTCCGAGGAACACGACGGCGCTTACAGCCAGCACGAACTTGCGGTAAGGGGCAAGCGGCCAGCAGACGCTGGCGACGACGAGCATGGACACGAGCCCTCCGAGCATCAGATTGAAGGTCGAGAAGATGTCGGTGGTCCATGGGAACATCGCGTTCAGGACCTGAACAATCAGCATGGAAGTCACCATGGTGAGCGCCGCCGGCAGGGCGGTCTGAAGAACGTGCTTCAGGAATCCGCTCGTGGTCACATCTTCCTGCTGCTCGAGTGTGAGCAGGAAGCTCGGCATTCCGATGCCGCAGAGATTGATGAGTCCCATCTGCAGCGTAGTGAACGGGTACGGTGTCTTCAAAAGAATGAAGATGACTGAGAGCAGGCAGGAATAGATCGTCTTTGTCAGGTAGAGGGAGCTGACCCTCTCGATATTGGCTATGATCGTCTTTCCTTCCTTCACGATATCTTTCATCGATGAGAAGTCGGAATCCATGAGCACGATGTGGGCGGCCTGCTTTGCAGCCTCTGAGCCTGACGCCATCGCGATGCCGCAGTCGGCATCTTTGATGGCCAGGACGTCATTGACACCGTCACCGACCATGGCCACGGTCATGCCGGAGGCCTGCCATGCCTTGATGAATGCCTGTTTCTGCTCCGGTTTGACCCGGCCGAACACGCTGTATTTCATGACGGCCTGCCTGAAGGCAGTGGGGTCTTCGGGAAGCTTGGTGGCGTCGACGTATTTTTCCGCGCCGGCGATGCCGGCTTTCTTTGCGACACTGGAGACTGTCAGCGGATTGTCGCCGGACAGGACCTTGATCGCGACGCCCGATTTTGCGAAGTATGCAAATGTCTCCTTCGCGTCCTCCTTGATCACATCCGATATGATGATGGCTGCGATCGGAGTGACAGCTCCCTTATCTCCGGTCTCGGGATTGATGCCCTTTGACCGACCGAGAAGAAGTACGCGGTAACCCTGCTGTGAGTAGTTGTCCACGACGTCGAGAGCAGCTTTGTTATTCGGTACAATGAATTCCGGCGCTCCGAGCACATAATCACCGTGGCCGTCGAAAGACACGGCCCTGAATTTTCTCTCGGATGAGAACGGGATGATGCCGCGCGCAGCCCAGCCTTTTGTCTTGCCGAAAGCTGCGTTCAGCGCGTCCTGCGTGACGTTCGTGTCGGTGAAGGCGCTGTTTATGTGGGCCATGATATCCATGACCTGATCGCGGGTCACGCGGCCCATGGGCAGGACTTCGTTCACGCGGAGCTCTCCGGTCGTGATGGTTCCTGTCTTGTCGGTGCAAATGATATTTGCCCGGGCAAGCGACTCAATGGAAGGCATCTCCTGGACGAGGGCTTTTTTGTTGGCCAGACGTCCGACACCGATGATGAAGGAGACGGAGGTCAGGAGGACAAGGCCTTCAGGAATCATGCCGATGATGCCGGAGACGGTGCGGATGATTGCATTTGCAAATACCCCTCCGTTCGCAATCATCTGACTGCGGTAGAGCAGTAGGCCTACCGGGATGATGATCACGGAGACGACCTTGATGATCCTGCCGATCGTGCGCTGCATTTCGGAGCTCGCGCGTTTCTTGTGGGACGCTTTCGCGACCAGCTGGGAAGCGTAGCTTTCGTTGCCGACCTTGTCGACGCGCTGCAGCGCGGTGCCGGCTATGATGAAGCTGCCGGACAGGACCTGATCGCCGTCTTTCTTTTTGACTGCCTGCGATTCGCCGGTCAACATCGACTCGTTGACTTCAAGCCCGCGGCAGTCAAAGACGCGTCCGTCGGTGACGACCTGATCGCCGGGGCCGAGCTTTATTACGTCGTCGACCACGATATTGTCGACCGGCATTTCTTCTTCACCGCCGTCCCGAATCGCGGTGACGCGGGCCGCCGTGATCACAGTCAGGTTGTCGATGAGGGATTTGACCTTCAATTCCTGGAAGATTCCGATCGCGGAGTTTCCGATAATAATGCCGAGGAAGAGCATGTTCTTCCACTGGCCGGTCGTCGCGACAAGGATGCCGAGGAGGATGTTCAGCAAGTTGAAGTAGGTCAGCGTGTGGGAGAGTACGATCTGCCGGACCGTCTTCTGACCCTTGCGGACAGTCACGTTGATGAGTCCCTCCGCCTCACGGTCGGAGACCTCCTCTGCTGTCAGGCCGTATGTGAGATCGGGGTCATAGCGGATGACCGGGTTGTGTACGACCTCGGGCTCTTCCGGCTCTTCAGATTCGCCGTCTTCCGTATCGCTTTCATCGTCTTCAGAATCGTCGTCGTAATCAGAAGCTACGCTTTCATCGTCTGCAAAATCATCATCATAATCAGGATTTTCGCGTTCGCCGTCTGCGAGATCATCATCAGGATCTTCGCTCATGTCATCTGCGAGATCGTCATCGTAATCGCCATCCTCGATGTCTTTTCTCTTATCGGCACTGCTTTTTTTGCTCTTAGAGGGAGATTTTTTGCTGCGACTCTGAGATTTCTTTTTCTTCTTTTTATCGGTGCGGGGCCTCTTGAAGATGTTTGACAGAGAGAACCTGCCGGAGGACCCTTCGTCATCCTGCTCCTCGTCGTCCAGATCATCTTCGCTTTCGACTTGGGTGTCCTCATCCTCGATGTCAGCAAGGAACATGTCTTCGTCGCTGGCTTCGGCTTTTCGCATCTCTTTAGCTTTTGCGGCAGTCTGGACTTCCTCAGCGTCCGTAATGTCATGACGGTAGGTGTCTTCGATGCCTGTGCCTGTTGAAAAGTCAGAGACGTCGACTTTGTCATCAGACTCGTTATCTTCATCTATACCTGCGTCGTCAAGATCGGTCCACAGAAGGTCGTCTGATGAGCTAAAGTCCTGCTGATCATTTGGGATGATCATGTCATCCGCAACGGGATCAATCATGTCTTCCGGAAGAGTGCTGTCATCCGCAACGGGATCAATCATATCTTCCGGAAGAGTGCTGTCATCCGCAACGGAATCAATTATATCTTCCCGGATAGTGCTGTTTACCACCACGGAATCAGTCTCGTCTTTCCAGGAAGCAGCGTCCTCTGCCAAGGAATCGATTACTTCGTCAGGGACCAAGCTATCCGTCTTCGAAAAATCGTCCACTTCATCCGACACCGTAATCTCTCCGGTTAGGGGATCAATTGTTCCGACTGGCTGAGCTGTTATTTCAGGTGTACGCTTCTTGCGCCTGCGGGCGCGGGGAAGCTTGCGGTGCCGCATGGACCCGGAGAACAGGACATCACCTTTTTGATGTGTTTCTTTATCAGTGAGTGACATAGAGATGAAATCTCCTTTTTAAAAGTGTCGCAGAGAGAGCTTGTTAGAGGGTTCTCACTGTTCTTTATATAAAAATCGATAAATTGACATATATACTTGATTATAACTGTTAATATCACAAAACGCAAGTTCGATACTGAAGGCTGTAGGTAGCGCTGCTATAAGCTGAAGTGAAAAGTGAAGTGAAAAGTCTCTGTTGGCGAGGGCGCCTGGCAGAGGTCGCGCGGCCGGTTGAGTGGCGGTCGAGCTTTATCATGTCGCACTTGCAATTGTGTTCCTATCTGGTATAATTGAAAAACCGCGGTCAGGTCTGAGCGCGGCAATACCTGCGCAATAAAGCCGGGAAGGAGAATCACAATGTATATTATTGTCGGACTGGGCAACCCCGGTAGAAAATATGAAGGCACGCGCCACAACATGGGCTTCGATGTCATCGACCGCCTTGTATATAAGAACAATATTCCGTGCAGCGGCAGCAAGTTCCACTCTGTGTACGGCACAGGCATGATCGGAGCTGAGAAGGTCATCCTTGCGAAGCCGCTCACCTATATGAATCTCAGCGGGACAGCAGTCCGGGAGCTGGTCGACTTTTACAAGATCGACCCGGAGAGCGAGCTCATCGTGATCAGCGATGATATAGACCTCGAACCCGGCAGGATCAGGATCCGCAAGCAGGGATCTGCCGGCGGACAGAATGGGCTCAGGCACATCGTTCAGTGCCTCGGAACACAGAAGTTCATCAGAATCAGGGTCGGCACCGGCGGCAAGCCCGAGGGCTGGGAGCTGGCGGACTGGGTGCTTTCAAGATTCACGATGGATGACCGGGCACTTGTCGACGATGCAATTGTCAGGGCTGCGGACGCGGTAGCTGCGATCTGCACGGATGGGATCGATAAAGCCATGAACGTCTATAATGTTAAGGCTTGACATGCCAAGATTCTAATGCGCTATACAGTAACAGTCGAGGAATAGATATATGCAGACATTTATCAAGCCGCTCGCAGAGCTGGCCGAATTTACGGAAATACGGGATCGGATGCGGAAGGGACGGGGAATCTATGCCCTGACCGGCTGTATTGATGCCCAGAAATCGCATATGGTGCACGGTCTTTCGGATGGGGCAAAGTTGGTGGTCGTGATCACGGAAAATGATCTCACCGCCAAAGCAGCTCACGAAGATCTGCGCTTCTTCGAGCCGGATGCCCTGCTGTACCCCGCGAAGGACCTGCTTTTCTACCAGGCGGATATTGCGAGCAACTTCCTCGACATGCAGCGCATGAGGGTCTTTCGCTCTATTGCTGAGGCGGACAGGACCGTTGTTGTCATGCCGGTCGCTGCCCTCATGGATCAGGTCTCGACCAGAGACTCGTTCCTTGATGCCTGTATATCCTTTGATCTGGAGGACGAGACGGATCTTGACTGGATCAAGGAAACTCTGGTCCTGAACGGTTATGAGAGATGCGCCGAAGTGACTCTTCCCGGTCACTTTGCCGTGCGCGGAGATATCGTGGACATCTGGTCTCTCACGGAGGAGCACCCGTTCAGAATTGAGCTCTTCGGCGATGAGATCGACTCGATCAGGTCTTTCGACGCGGAATCCCAGCGGTCGATCGAGGAGCTGAGACGAGTTCTGATTTATCCGGCCAACGATCACATCGGCCGTCTCGGGACCTTCATGGACTGGATTCCCAAAGCGGAGAAGGGTGCAAATGCAGCCACCGCCATCTTCATCGACGAGCCCACGCACATCGCGGATGCCGCGAAGGCCGTGGAGACTGAATTCCGGGAGAGCATTAAGAACCGGATCGCACAGGGAAATTATAAAAAGGGTGACCAGATACCGGAAATTAAAAGCGCGGATGAAGTGATTGCCGCTCTGAATAACAGGTGCTGTGTAGCCCTGTCCATGCTGGAACTTGCGAGGGGAGCCTGGGATATAAAGGCGAGCTTTGGCGCAACGGTGCAGGGAATGGGCTCCTACAACGGAAGCTTTGAGATGCTCTCGGGGGATCTTCTCAAATATAAGAAGAAAGGGTATCGAATCGTTGTACTTTCCGGCTCCCACACGAGGGCAAAACGTCTTGCCCAGGACCTTGGATCCCTCGACGTTCCGGCTTTCTACACGGAAAACGGTGATCTGGAACTCATGCCCGGACAGATTGCTGTCGAGTACGGACATGTGAGGAGGGGCTTTGAGTATCCGCTGATTAAATTTGCAATCATATCAGAGGGAGATATTTTCGGAGCCCGCCAGAAAAAGAAAAAGAAGAGGACCAGATACACCGGCGAAAAAATCGCGAGCTTTGCCGAGCTCCATGTCGGAGACTATGTCGTCCACGAGAATCGCGGCCTCTGCATATATAAGGGAATTGAGCAGGTCAAGGTCGACGACGTCTTAAAGGATTATATCAAGCTGGAGTATCGGGACGGAAATCTGTATATTCTGGCCACACAGCTCGATGTGCTGCAGAAGTATTCGAGTTCGGAGGGCAAGGCACCCAAGCTTAACCGACTGAACGGTCAGGATTGGGAGAAGACCAGGGCCAAAGTCAAAAGCTCGGTCAAAAATATTGCCAGAGAGCTGGTTGACCTCTATGCTGCCCGCGAAAATGCGGACGGTTTCGTCTACAGCGAAGATACGGAGTGGCAGAAGGAGTTCGAGGAACTTTTCCCGTTCGAGGAGACGGAGGATCAGCTTACGGCGATCGAGGACACCAAGCGGGATATGGAAAGCCGGAAGATCATGGACCGTCTGATCTGCGGAGATGTCGGCTACGGCAAGACGGAGATCGCGCTCAGGGCTGCCTTCAAAGCAGTCCAGGACGGCAAGCAGGTTGCCTATCTGGTTCCCACAACGATTCTTGCCCAGCAGCACTATAAGACATTTATGCAGCGCATGAAAGATTTCCCGGTACGCATCGATCTTTTGTGCCGATTCAGGACCTCCGCCGAGATCAAGGAATCGCTGAAGGACCTGAAAAAAGGCCTGGTCGACATTGTGATTGGGACCCACAGGCTGCTCTCCAAGGATGTAGCATTTAAGGATCTCGGACTTCTCATTATCGATGAGGAGCAGCGCTTCGGCGTCACCCACAAGGAGAAGATCAAGAATCTCAGGAAGGATGTCGATGTCCTGACTCTCACCGCGACCCCGATTCCGAGGACACTTCATATGAGTCTAGTCGGCATACGCGACATGTCGATTCTGGAGGAACCGCCCCAGGACCGTGTGCCGATTCAGACCTACGTTATGGAGTATGATCCGGAGATGGTCAGAGAGGCCATCTGCAGAGAGCTGGCAAGGAACGGACAGGTCTATTATGTCTACAACCGTGTCCGAGATATAGCGGACATGGCGATGAGGATACAGAATCTGGTGCCTGAGGCCAGTGTCGCATTTGCAGACGGACAGATGAACAAGAGAGAACTCGAGGACATCATGGTGGATTTCATCAACGGCGAGATCGACGTTCTGGTCACGACTACGATCATCGAGACCGGCCTCGACATATCCAACGCCAACACCATGATCATCCACGACGCGGACCGCATGGGTCTGTCCCAGCTCTATCAGCTGAGAGGACGCGTCGGCCGCTCGGCGAGGACAGCATACGCTTTCCTCATGTACAGAAGAGACAAGCAGCTGAAAGAAGTTGCGGAGAAGCGCCTTGCAGCCATCCGCGAATTCACGGAACTCGGTTCAGGCTTCAAGATTGCCATGCGCGATCTGGAGATCCGCGGGGCCGGGAATCTGCTCGGCAGCGAGCAGCACGGACATATGGATCTGGTCGGATATGATCTCTACTGCAAGCTCCTTTCGGAGGCGGTGAGGGAGGCCAAGGGCATCCCGGCCAGGGAGGAATTCGAGACGGTCGTTGACGTAGTCATGGACGCGTTCATCCCGGACACCTATATTCCGAACGAGTTCACGAAGCTTGATTTTTATAAGAAGATAGCGGCCATTGAAAATGAGCACGACTACGAAGATATGTCCGATGAACTCATGGATCGCTTCGGTAATCTGCCGCAGCCTGTTCAGAACCTGCTGGCAATCGCGGACCTGAAAGCCGCAGCTCATGCAGCTTCGATCACGGAGATCAAGGAGCGGCCGAGGGAGATTGCGCTCTCGGTGCTGGCCGAGCCGACATTTGACCGTGCGGAAGTTCCGAGGATCATAGGATCGTTCGGCGGCATGTTCGGTGTCCGGAATTACCCGACAGGAACCGTGTTCGTCTATAACGGCGAGCGGGGTACAAGGCAGATGATCGCAAATTTGAAAAGATTCACATCAGAACTTGCCCGAACCGCACAAAGTGGTTATAATGAGCAATGACTTTTTGTTAAGCGCATTGAAACTTTCCGAAGCATGGAGGTTAATTATTATGAAATTGTTTAAAAAACTTGCAGCGGCAGGTCTTTCCGTTATCATCGCGGGCAGTCTTCTTGCCGGCTGCGGCAGCACTGCGGATACAGCGCAGATCGATGGAACTAAAACTGTCGTAACGATCAATGAGGATGAGGTGCCGCTCGGTACGCTCAGCTTCCTGGCAAAATATCAGCAGGCTCAGATGTATGCAATGTATACAGCATATTTCGGGGCAGCCGAGATTTTTGATATGGTCATGGACGAGTCGTCCGGTGAGACTTACGGCGAGACTCTGAAAGGCTATGCTCTCGACTCGATCGAGGAGATGGTCCTTCTTCGCCAGCACGCCGAGGAGTACGGTGTTGCTCTGACTGCTGAGGAAGAGGAGCAGATCGACAAGGTAGCGCAGGCTTATATCGATGAGAATTCCGAGGATGTCCGCGCTGCTGTCGGAGCTTCCAAGGAGAATGTTATTGAGCTTCTCGAGCTTCAGCTCATCAAGAGCAAGATGCTGGAGCCCATGGCAGCTAATGCCGACACTGAGGTCTCCGATGAGGAAGCACAGCAGTCCGGCGTCACCTATGTCAAGATTGACAAGGCAACGGAGGCAGACTTTGCGGACAATAATTCCGACGAGTCCTCTCTCGCAGATTCTTCTGTGGCTGCAGATACTGATGTTGCTGCTCAGGTGGAAGCTGCAAATGCAGAAAAGCTCAGTCAGGCAGAGGCTGTTCTCGCGGCAGTTCAGGCATCCGGCAACGTCGCGGAAGCCGATATGACCACGATTGCAAATGAGGTCAATAAGGATCTCTACGCTCAGAACGGCCAGTTCACGACATACAATACTGAGGATACCGTCCTCGATATGGCAATCGTTGAGGCAGTCGCAGGTCTTGCTGACGGCACACTGGTCGACCATGTTGTTGAGTCTTCCGACGGAACGGCCTGGTTCGTTGTCAGATTTGACGCCGCTTATGATGAGGCAGCAACAGAGGAAATCAAGAAAGAGAAAGTCACTGCCCGCAAGCAGGAGGCTTATGACACACTCTATACAGAGTGGAAAGACTCTGCGACGATCACAGTCGATGAGGCAGTCCTTGCGACACTCACCATCAGTGATATGAACCCGATAACATTCGGCAAGGATGTCCTTCCGGAGGATGACAGCTCTGTCGCTGCAGCTGCAGAGAATGCCGACGCGTCCGAGTCGACAGAAGAATCAGTTTCGGAAGCAGCGGCAGCTGAGTCCGCACCGGCAGATGATTCTGTCGCAGATGGCGCAGCAGACGCATCCGTTGCACCCGAGGAGAGCGCAGCAAACTAAAAGACTATACGGACAGCCGCTACCAGACTAATGGCGGCTGTCTTTTTTATACTTACAATACTGATTTTTTAAGCAATAAGAGAAGACTTATAGTATAATAAAGCTCGGGATGCTCTGCCTTCTGAGATGGAGGATTTACGTAATTATCACATTCAAGTCTCGTTCGCGGGACTTGGCGCGGGATTCGGGTCAGCGTCAGCTGACAGAATACCAAACCGATAAGGGAGGTGATTCGATGGATAATGATAAAACGATTATTGAACGCCTGGTCAGGATCGAGCAGGACGCGCAGTCTATTTATGATGAAGCTAAAGCGGAGAAGGAAAAGCGGAGACAGGAACTTGAGGCAAAGATAACCGCCTTTGACAAGGATGCTGACGCCGAGCTTTCAGCAAAGCTCAGTGCCGTGAAGACCAGGATCGTCAGGGAACACAGCGAAAGTACGAACAGAATGGAAGCGGATATGAGCAGGGCTCTTCGAATGCTTGATAAGGAATTCGCGTCCCAGATGAAAAAGGATGCGGATGAAATTGTTAAGGAGATCCTGAAATGAATAATTTGCTGGAATACAGCGGAGTCGTCACGAAGATCCGGGCGATGCAGAAGAACCTGCTCACGGATGATGATTTCCGTGAGATAGTGGCAATGCCGGATGTCGCGGCGGTCGAGGCTTACCTGAAAAAGAATCCGGCTTATGCGGAGGCTTTCAGCAACATCAATGAGAACGATATTCACAGGGAGGCGCTGGAAGCTGTCTTCGGCAGCAATGTCTACCGCGACTTCGCGAAAATATACAACTTTGCGGATCCGGATCAGGAAAAGTTCCTGAAGAAGTACGCGAGAAGGTATGAGATCAAACTTTTGAAGAAATGCCTGAAATACGCGATAGCGGGCAAAGCTCCGGGGGACGAGATTCTCTGGCACAAGGATTTTTTCAAAAAGTTCCTGAGTCTCGATGTGGAAGCCCTGCACGAGTGCACGTCGCTGGATATGACTCTGAAAGCGCTGGAGGGCACCGAGTACTATCCCGTGCTCATGAAAGTGCGAATGAGCGGCAGGGCGGAAGGCTTTGACTATGAGACTGCCCTCGATATGTACCATTTCAGTTCGATATGGAAAGACAGAGACAGGATCGTCTCGGGGGACAGCGTGAAAGCGATCAGCCGCATTTACGGCAGCCGCTTTGATATGCTGAATATATGGTTCATCAAGCGGGCCAAGCAATACTATGAGATGCCGGAGGCGGAGATCTACACACTTATCATCCCGGTGCTCTACAGACTCAGACAGGAGGACATAAGGGCCCTGGTCACGTCGGAGAGTGAAGACCAGTTCGCGGCGGCTCTTGCCCAGACCTTCTACGGAAAGCAGTACGAGAATCTGGCGCCGGACAATCTGGAGGACATGTACGGATATGTTCTCAGGGATGTTCTTCGTCAGGAGGCAAAAAAGCACCCGTATTCAGCGGCTACTCTGTACCGATATCTTTATCTTAAGGAGCACGAGGGAGAGAAGCTCATTGCAGCGGTCGAATGCGTCCGCTACGGCATCGATCCCGACGAGGCTTTTAAATATATTAACGCAGTGTAAAGACCGGAGGGGAAAATATGATAGCGAAAATGAAATTCGTCAGTCTCTCGGGTCCGAAGGCGGATATTGACCGAATGGTCAATAAGTACCTTTCCAAGTATGAGATACATCTGGAGAACGCGCTGACAGCGCTCGGGGAGGATCAGCACCTTGTGCCCTATGTGCAGAAGAATCCGTATAAGGATCTTCTTGCTACCGCGGGTATTTACACGGAGCTGCTTCCTCCGGATACCGCGGCGGGACCCGAAATCCCGCTTACAGACGCGATCGATCTCATCGGTGAGGTGGACGGACGCCTTACGGGCCTTCGGGAGAAAAAGAGTAAACTTGACGCAGAACTTATGAAGCTGCGCGAGTCGATGAAGAAGATCGAGCCCTATCAGGGACTTGAGTATGATCTGAGGGCAATCCTTGACTTCCATTTTATCTCGTACCGTTTCGGTAAACTGCCGAAAGAGTATTTCGAGAAGTTCAAGACCTATGTGGATGAGAACACCGGAGCTATCTTCCTTGTCTCCGGTGAGGACGAGACGTATGTCTATGGCGTGTATTTTGTCTCAAAGGAGGAATCTCACAAAGTGGACGCGACTTACGCCTCGATGCACTTTGAGAGACTGTTTATTTCAGATGAGTACAAAGGAACTCCGCAGGCTGCCTACAGGATCTTAAGCGATCAGGTGGCGGAGAAGGAGAAGGAACTGGCCGGGGTAGAGAAGGAGATGGCTGATCTTTTGGATAAAGAAGGCGGGAGCCTTCTGGCAGCTGAAAAGAAGATCAGGGATCTGTCCTCCAACTTTGATGTGCGCCGAATGGCGGCATGTACCGAGTCGAAGAAAGATACCTTCTACATCCTGTGCGGATGGATGGACGCGGATGATGTCGAGAAATTCAGAAATGACATTGCCGATGATCCGAGAGTAGTCTGCCTTGTCCAGGAAGATGAGAAGAAGGTGAACATGGAGCCGCCGACGAAACTCAAGAATCCTGCCTTTTTCAAACCATATGAAATGTATGTCAAAATGTATGGTCTGCCGAATTACAATGAGTTCGATCCGACGATCCTTGTGGCCATCACTTATTCGTTTATTTTCGGCATCATGTACGGCGATGTCGGTCAGGGATTATGCCTCATGATAGGAGGATTCCTGCTGTATAAGAAGAAGCACAGCGACCTTGCGGGAATTATCTCGATGGCCGGAATCTTCTCGACGATATTCGGGTTCATGTTCGGAAGTATTTTCGGATTCGAGGAAGTCATACCTGCGCTCTGGCTCAGACCGCGCGAGGAAATGATCACGCTGCCGGGCGTCGGTTCGATCAACACGATCCTCGTGTGCGCGATTGTTTTCGGAATGTTCCTCACCCTGGTCACAATGGTGCTGCACATCATGAATTACTCAAAGCAGAAGAATGTAGAGGAGACATATTTCGGAACGAACTCATTTGCAGGAATCATTTTCTACGGTCTTGTCGTAGTCATGATCATCCTGGTATTCAGCGGCCACACGGTGCCGGCGGCATCTCTCTTCGGAGTGCTGATTGCTCTGTCGGCTCTGGCCATGTTCTTCAAGGAGCCGCTCACTAAGATTATTGAGAAGGAAAAGGGTCCGAAGATTGAAGGAGGCATGGTCATGTTCCTGGTCCAGGGCTTCTTCGAAATGTTCGAAGTCTGCCTGTCCTATTTCTCCAATACGCTGTCCTTTGTGCGTATCGGCGCATTCGCCGTCAGCCATGCGGCAATGATGAGTGTCGTGCTCATGCTTGCGGGAGCGGAGAACGGCGGCAGTCCGAACTGGGTCGTCGTTGTTCTGGGCAACCTGTTCGTCATGGGAATCGAAGGCCTGATCGTCGGTATCCAGGTACTGCGCCTTGAGTTCTATGAGCTCTTCTCGCGCTACTACCGGGGCGACGGTAAACCGTTTGTCTCATCCCTTCGTATGAAGGAGAAGTCCGAAGGATAACAGGGCAGATCGGCAGCAGTTCAGTCGGGCTGCAGCGAAGCTCCATATACCGGCGCAAACATCATCTTCATCGAAAAGCGCAGGTCCTTCCCTGCGAGCTAGCGCAGGCGGCAAGCCGCCGCCACGCGATCTCTCGGTCGGACCCGCAATGCTTTTCTCACGAAGATGGATGTTCACTGCCGGATAACGAACTGTGAATGCAGCCGGTCTGAACTGCTGCAGCGAAGCTCAACACACCGGCGCAAGCACCATCTTCATCGAAAAGCGCAAATAATTAATTATAATAGGAGGTCATATCATGACACTTGCAATTCAGATCGCATTATGCGCAGCACTCATTCTCAGCATTTTTATCCCGGGACTCGTTTTCCTTAAGGGTGAGAGGACAAAGGGAAGATTTAAGTCAGCCCTCGCAATTAACCTGTTCACATTCTTCGGTCTGCTGATCATCGCGACGGTAGCTCTGTTCGCGGGCGCCGCTCCGGCATTTGCAGACGAAGCTCAGGCGGCAGCCGGATCGGGACTTAAAGAAGGTCTCGGCTATATCGCGGCAGCTCTTTCCACAGGCATCTCGTGCCTCGGCGGCGGTATCGCAGTCGCAAGCGCAGCCTCGGCGGCGCTCGGCGCGATCAGCGAGGACCAGAGCATCCTGGGTAAATCACTTATTTATGTAGGTCTGGCAGAAGGTGTATGCCTCTACGGTCTTATTATTTCGTTCATGATCATCGGTCAGCTGGGCTAAGGCAGATCTTTTTGGCAGTGTACCAGTGAATGTCCCCCAGGTGGGACAAAGTATGGAGCATTATATGAAAATGTTTTTGATCAGCGACAACGTGGATACCCTCACAGGCATGCGCCTTGCGGGCATCCCCGGTGTCGTGGTGCACAAGAAGGACGAACTCATGCGGGCTTTTGATGAAGCTCTGGCTGATAAGGAGATCGGTATCATTCTGCTGACTGAGAAATTCGGCAGAGATTTTCCGGACTATGTGAACAGCGTAAAGCTGTCGACTAAAATGCCGATCATCATAGACGTGCCGGACCGCCACGGTTCCGGACGCCGCAGCGACTTCATCACCGCATATGTCAATGAGGCGATAGGATTAAAATTATGACGATAGATGAAAAATTAGATGCTCTCTTTGAGCAGGCAACGGAAGACGCCCGCGCGGAAGGAAAAGCCCTGCTTAAAGAGTATCAGCAGTCCCTCGACGCTCTGTATAATGAGCATGTCGCGGAGCGGCAGATGAGGGACCGTCAGACGCTGAAGGAGGAGACTGCCGCGATCGTGAGGGATACCAACCGCGAGTTTTCCGAGCGCCAGCAGGAAATTCGCCAGAAGATGGCGAAAATTCAGGATGAGATCAGGATGACTATGTTCACTCTGGTCAGGGAAAAACTGGAAGCCTTTCGGGAGCAGCCGGAGTATGCGGAGTATCTCATCCGCAAGGTCCGGGAGGTCAAAGAGTTCGCGGAGGGCGATGAGGCTCTGGTCTATATTGATCCGGCGGACGAGAAGTACGCAGAGCTCATCGAAAAAAAGACCGGAATAAAGCCGATAATTTCGGAGGAGAGTTTTGACGGCGGCGTGCGTGCGGTCATCAGGAATCGGAATGTGCTCATGGACAATTCCTTTAAGACGCTGACTGCGGATGCCGAAGAAGGCTATGTATGGGTCGGAGGTGGTGACTGATGGCAGAAAAAACAGGTGTGATCTACGGCATCAACGGACCTGTCATTTACCTTAAAGACGCTGTCGGATTCAAGATGGCGGAGATGGTTTATGTAGGAGCAGACCGTCTTGTCGGCGAAGTGATTTCTCTTGCAAATGATATTACCACCATACAAGTCTACGAGGAGACCGGCGGAATAAAGCCCGGTGAGATCGTCTACGGAACAGGTGATGCCATGTCCATCACGCTGGGGCCCGGTATCCTGAATAACATTTTTGACGGTATTGAGAGACCGCTTGAGGCGATTGCGAAGTCGTCCGGCAAGTATATTGCCAGGGGCGTCGCTGTCGACTCACTGGACCCGGATAAACTGTGGGATGTGACCATGAAGGTCAGGGAGGGCGACGTCATATGCGGCGGCGCGGTCATCGCGGAGTGCCCGGAGACCCCGTCCATCGTCCACAGGTCAATGATGACTCCGATGATAACACAGGCGACTGTCCGGAAAGTTATGCCGGACGGTAAGTACACGGTAAACGATACGATCGTTACTGTCGAGCTGCCGGACCACACGATGAGGGAGCTCACGCTTGCCCAGAAATGGCCGATCCGTGTTCCGAGACCGACAGCCAGAAGACTTCCGGCAAGCCATCCGTTGGTCACCGGACAGAGAGTCCTCGATACGGTCTTTCCGATCGCCAGGGGAGGCACAGCAGCTATCCCCGGAGGTTTCGGGACCGGAAAGACAATGACGCAGCACGCGATCGCAAAATTCTCAGATGCCAATGTCATCATTTATATCGGCTGCGGCGAGCGCGGAAACGAGATGACAGAAGTCCTCGAGGATTTCTCCAAACTGGAAGATCCTAAGACCGGCAACAAGCTCATGGCCCGCACGACGCTGATCGCGAACACGTCCAACATGCCGGTCGCGGCACGCGAGGCATCCATCTACACGGGTGTTACTCTGGCTGAGTATTACCGCGATATGGGCTACGACGTCGCAATCATGGCCGACTCCACGTCCCGCTGGGCGGAAGCGCTCCGCGAGTTGTCGGGCCGTATGGAGGAGATGCCTGCGGAGGAAGGTTTCCCGGCTTATCTGGCCTCGCGCCTTGCAGCTTTTTATGAGCGGGCAGGGGAGATGACCACTCTTTCGGGAGCTGTCGGATCCGTATCCATTATCGGCGCGGTCTCTCCTCAGGGCGGAGATTTTTCCGAGCCTGTCACGATGAACACCAAGAGATTCGTGAGATGCTTCTGGGGACTCGATAAGGCTCTGGCTTACGCCCGCCATTATCCGGCCATCAACTGGATGGAGAGCTACAGTGAGTACGGCATGGACTTTTCCGCCTGGTATAAGACCAATGTGGATCCGAAGTTCAATGAGTACCGTACCCGCATCGTCGCGCTACTTAACGCGGAGGATAAGCTCATGGAGACGGTCAAGCTGATCGGTTCTGACGTTCTCCCGGACGATCAGAAGCTGACGCTCGAGATCGCCAGGGTCATCCGTCTCGGCTTCCTGCAGCAGAATGCTTTCCACCCGGAGGATCAGAATGTTCCTCTCATCAAACAGTTCAAGATGATGGAAACGATTCTGTACCTCTATGACAATGCGAGACGGCTGGTCGCCGAAGGCCATCCGATGTCGATCCTTCGGCAGGATACAATATTTGAAAAAGTCATCGCAATCAAGTACGACGTGCCAAACAGCCGGTTGGATCTCTTTGACGATTATAAAAAGAAAATCGACGAGTTCTACGAGAACGTACTTAAGCGGAATGCGTAAAGGGGGATCATATGTCAATTGAATATCTTGGTCTGAGTGAAATCAACGGTCCCCTGGTCGTTCTGGAAGGCCTTCGGGGAGCCGCTTATGATGAGATCGTCGAGTTCAGGATGGAGGACGGCACAAAGCGCATAGGGCGAATTATCGAGTGCTATGAGGACAGGGCTGTCATCCAGGTATTTGAAGGCACGGACGGCATGTCCCTTCGCAATACACGGACAGTTCTGACCGGTCACCCGATGGAGATAGCTCTGTCGGAGGATATCCTCGGCAGGACTTTCGACGGTATCGGCCGCCCGATCGACAATCTGGGGCCGATTGCCGCGGAGATGCGGGTCGATGTGAACGGCATGCCGCTCAATCCCTGCCGGCGTGAGTATCCGCGAAATTATATCAATACGGGAATCTCCGCGATCGATACGCTTACAACGCTGATCCGCGGCCAGAAGCTTCCGATCTTCTCGGGCAACGGCCTGCCTCACAATGAGCTGGCGGCTCAGCTGGTCCTGCAGTCTAACCTTGGCGGGGACAGCAATGAGAAGTTCGGTGTTGTATTTGCCGCTATGGGTGTTAAATACGATGTTGCGGAGTATTTCCGGAGGACATTTGAGGAGAGCGGCGTGTCCGATCACGTCACCATGTTCCTTAATCTTGCAAATGACCCCGTCGTCGAGCGCATCATCACCCCGCGTGTCGCGCTGACGGCAGCGGAGTATCTAGCCTACGAGAAGCATATGCACATCCTGGTCATTATGACGGATATGACTTCTTACTGCGAAGCTCTGCGCGAGGTCTCTTCGTCCAAGGGCGAGATTCCGTCCCGCAAGGGCTATCCGGGTTACCTGTACTCGGATCTTGCGGCCATGTATGAGAGAGCCGGAATCGTAGCCGGCCAGGAGGGTTCTGTCACTCAGATACCTATCCTGACAATGCCCAACGATGATATCACCCACCCGATTCCTGACCTTACCGGCTATATCACGGAAGGCCAGATTGTTCTCGATCGGAATCTGAACGGTCAGGGAATTTATCCGCCGATCTCTGTTCTGCCGTCGCTGTCGCGACTTATGAAGGACGGTATCGGCGCTAAGTACACGCGCGAGGACCATCAGGCAGTAGCGAACCAGCTGTTTTCTTCCTACGCCAGGGTCACAGACGCGAGATCCCTCGCGTCCGTCATCGGCGAGGATGAGCTGTCTGACATCGATAAGAAATATCTGAAGTTCGGCGAGGCCTTCGAGCGGGAGTTCGTCGGTCAGGGTCACTATGAGGACCGCCAGGTCTGTGTTTCACTGGATATCGGCTGGAGGCTCCTCGGTATACTTCCGAAGACGGAGCTCGACCGTGTAGACTCGGCGATTCTCGATAAGTACTACAGAGAGATGAAGTAATACGGAGGGCAGAGTATGGATCCGAATGAGGTCCCGACAAAAGGAAATCTGATGCGGGCCAGGAATTCCCTTAAGCTTGCCAGACAGGGGTATGACCTTATGGACAAGAAGAGGAATATCCTGATCCGGGAGCTGACTGCCTACACGGAGGAGGCCAGGGAGATCCAGGAGGTCATTAACGAGACCTATCGCAAGGCCTACGCCTCGCTTCAGAAAGCCAATATGCAGATGGGAATAGAGAACGTGCAGACAATCGCTGAGACGCTGCCGGTCGACATGTCGATCGAAGTCAAAACTCGAAGCGTCATGGGCACGGAAATTCCGCTGGTACGCTATGACGCGGAGCAGAACCTCCGGCCGGCTTACGCGTTCTTCAGGACGCGCGATTCATTGGACGAGGCGAGGGCTGCATTTGCCCGCGTCAAGGATCTGACCGTGAGGCTTGCCCAGGTGGAGACGGCGGCTTACCGGCTCGCGGCAAATATCCAGAAGACGCAGAAGCGGGCCAACGCTCTGAAAAATATCACGATTCCTCACTATGAGGAGCTCGCGAAGACTATTGGAGCGGCGCTCGAGGAGAAGGAGCGTGAGGAGTTCACGCGGCTCAAGGTCATAAAAAAACAGAAGCAGAGGAAGCAGAAGGCAGGCAGCGCCTGAGCGACGGTTCTCTCGCTCGATGGAGCATGCGCAGCAAGGCTCCGGAATATTGAAAAGATGAGACAAAAAATCCCCGGACAGGTTCATGTCAGTTCCTGTTCGGGGTATTCATATTTGCGGAAAGCCCTGCGCCTACGTCCGCGATCGCGTTCCGAGGGACGGAATCAATGTCTGATCAGGTAGTCCTGAACGCTCGTGACTGCATTGGCGCCGTCAGCGCAGGCTGTGATGATCTGGCGAAGCTGTTTCTTTCTCAGGTCACCGGCGACGAATACGCCCGGAACAGATGTTGCCCCGGTCTCATCGGCAATGACGTAGCCGCCCTGGTCAAGATCCAGCTTTCCTGAGACAAGTTCGCTTATAGGCTGAATGCCGACCGCGATGAATACACCGTCTACCGGGATCGTGCGCTCGGAGCCATCCTTCTTGTCGACAGTGACAATGCTTCTGACCTGACCGTCACCGTCGATAGACTTCAGTGTGCTGTCCCAGACCATCTCTACATTGGGCATGGCAAAAAGTCGTTCCTGAAGGATCTTGGCTGCGCGGAGCTCATCACGACGATGTACGACATAGACTTTGTTGCAGAGACGCGCGAGGAAGATCGCGTCCTCGACCGCAACATCGCCGCCGCCGACGACGGCTGTATCCTTCTTTCTGTAGAAGGCTCCGTCGCAGGTAGCGCAGTAGGATACGCCCATTCCGGCGAAAGTATCTTCACCGGGAGTTCCGAGTTTTCTGTGCTCAGCCCCCATTGCGAGGATGACGGTCCGCGCTTCGTATGTTCCCATGTCTGTGGTGACTTTCTTGATATCTCCGTCAAGGTCGAGCTCTGTGACGGTCTCTGTCACGAACTCAGCACCGAGGTTTTGTGCGTGCTCCTGCATTTTCATGGACAGATCAGGTCCGCTGATGCCAGGGAGCCCCGGATAATTGTCAATTTCATATGTGTTTACGACCTGGCCGCCGCCCATAAAGTTCTGTTCGATGATAATGAAGTCGAGCTTTGCGCGGGTCGCGTAGATGGCTGCCGAAAGGCCGGCGGGGCCGGATCCGATGATAATTAAATCGTACATGTGAACCTCCTTTATTTATACTTAAGTCATTTAAAGGTCTGATATTCTTTTCGCATATTTTAACATGAAAGACCGGAAGAATAAAGAGAAATATTTTATAAAATATAATTTTACAAAAACTCTTTTCTCTTACAGCGCAGCTCGCGCGCGATCAGAGATCGCGATTTAATAAAAGATGAAATTTTCCTTAACCTATGATTAAAAATCCTGAAAATCAGTTGACTCGCTGTTTTTTATGGTAATATGTATGTAACCATCTGAACAACCTCGTATAGACGGCCCTGATCAGAAATGGTAAGACTTATGTACATAAGCACGGAGGTAATAATATGTATTGTGAAAACTGCGGCGCACTCCTTACGGGCGGTGGAAAATTTTGTCCTGAATGCGGAGCGGCGGTCAATATAAAAGTACAGAATAAGTATAAAAAGGAACTGGAGCAGGGCGGCATGGCATTTGCATATCTTCCTGAAGAAGAGCCGGCTGCGAAGGCTAAGACAGCGGAGCAAAATCAGCCCTTCGATGACAGTTACAGCAGACCGGCTGAGGATATCTCTTTCGGAGGGCTTAAATCCGGGAGCTTCGGTTACAGCACAGCGAATGATCTGGGATTCGCTAATTCACAGACTGTAGATCAGGCGAAACAGTATGCTCCGGATTATGGCTACAGTGAGGATACCATCCGGGCAGCCCAGGCTGAGCTCGATCGCCCGTCAAAGGCTGAAGAGTACAAGAAGAACTCGACAGACTGGAGAGATCATGTGGACAGTGATAAATTCCGTGAGCAGAATGCGAACGGTCAGCCGATGCAGCAGTTCTCTGACCAGCCGTTCTATAATCAGCCTCAGTATGGTTTCAAAGGGGGACAGGCGCCGAATATGTATGATGTCTATGGGACACAGTACAGCGATAAGAGCTATATTGCCGCAGCTCTCCTCGCATTCTTCCTGGGTGCCTTCGGAGCTCACAATTTTTATCTGGGATATACAAGAAAGGCTGTTATTCAGCTTGCTATGGGTCTTATGACCATCTTTACTCTCGGACTCTCCGGTATTGCCGTGGGAATCTGGGCGTTCGTGGAGTTCATTCTTCTGCTGACAGGGAGCATCAGCACGGACGGGGACGGAAGACCTCTTAAAAGATGACATGAAAAGATGATATGAGTATACAAGGCTGCCGGAGACGGCAGCCTTTTTCTATGTGCGTGTGGGGCTAAGGTGCCTGGCTGAATATCTATGCACCCTGAGAATACACAAAGTGTTGACGTAATGTTTGCCATTCCGGGTAACTCATTATGTCACTTGGAAAAATCCACAAAATAAATGTTCTGCTTGACAAAGTGTGGTTGACGTAAGAAATCACCCAAAAACGGTGGATAATGTGGATAATTTTGTGATTAACTCGGTATATCATGGATTTTGTGGATAATTTTTCTGTGGATAAACCACATATAAATAATATCTATGTCAACTTTA
>JBGUHN010000037.1:0-74062 GCA_045112155.1 Lachnospiraceae bacterium | reverse complement strand
TGGCAGCGGTACTAATAAGCTTTCTTCGCTTCGCTCGAAACCTTAAAGTACCGGCCGCTCGACGACGCCCTTCGAAAGCAATATTTTCGATTTCGACTTGCTTCGCTGCATAATGCGTGGGAAGTTTTTATTCATCAGCATTCAATAAAATCCCACACTGTTCATATTATATATCACCCCGCGAGCGCATGAATCAGATCAAAGAGCCGGGGGATAAAAATTAAGAGGCCGATGACCGCCGCAATGATTGCCGACACAAGGACCGCGCCGGCGGCAGCGTCTTTGGCTTTCTTAGCCAGCGGCTTCCACTCATCCGTCGCCACATCGACCGCCGCTTCCAGGGCGGTGTTGACCAGCTCCAGACTCATGACCTGACCGAAAAGGACAAGGCAGAACAGCCACTCGATCTTTGATATCCTGAAAATGAAGCCGGCAATGATGACGCACACAGTGAAGCCCAGATGGATCTGCATATTGCGCTCGCTCTTCACAGTGTTCCATATACCCTCGAACGCATAGCCGAAGCTCCTGTCAAGCGGTTGTTTCTTCATTCCTGTCTCCTTCGCGCAATAATCATCTCTAAACTATTATACACTTTTCCGAAGTGATTGACACGGTATAAGTACATTTGCAATAACACTTTTTCACTTTGCTGAATCTGATGTTCGCTGCAGTTCAGACGGGCTGGTCTCTATGTGCGTGTCCGGCGCAAAGCATTAATCTTCGTGAGAAAAACATTGTAGGTCCGACCGAGAGACCAAAAATGCGCAAGCATTTTTTGGCTCGCAGGGAAGGACCTGCGTTTTTCGATGAAGATGATGTTTGCGTCGGATTTCGGAATCAGGAGGCAGCCCGTCTGAACTGTCTCAGAGCCCGAGGACACACCATTTCAGCATACCTGCAGAGACTTGAAATAGCAGTTCGATTATGGTATGCTAATTGAGAATTCCGATATCGGAGGTAACAAAATGAATTATAATGAATCATCAGAAGATTATCTTGAATCCATCCTGATGCTCAGAGAGCAGCTCGGCAAAGTCCGGTCAATTGACATTGTCTATAAGCTTGGCTATTCCAAGCCCAGCATCAGCATAGCAATGAAAAAGCTTCGTGAAAAAGGTCTCATCAATATGGATGCTGACGGCTACATTACACTGACAGATGAAGGATCCAAGATTGCTCGGCACACCTACAATCGCCACAAAGTGCTGACGACATTCTTTGAGAGTATCGGTGTCGGTCACAATAACGCCGAAGCAGACGCATGCAAGATAGAGCATGATATCAGTGATGAGACATTTAAGCGTCTCAAGGAGCATATGCACAGACTTCAGGAGCTTGATATTTCTCCCAAGTCTGCCGCTCTGGGAAACGCATCCGATGCAGACTGATAGCAAAAACACGGGACGCCGCATATAACAATGCGGCGCCCCTTTTCTTTTGCAATGAGACTGCTCATAAACTACATGTGGTCATTTTGAAGGTCAAGCTCCTGTCCGTTCAATGCGGCGCGTACAAGAGTGTCACCTCCGTCATAGACCAGTTTCAGAGAAAAGAATGGGACTCCTTCATTGAGAAGGCGGAAGAATATTTTATCTCCCTCCCATATGTTAAGATCAAAAACAGCCTCCCGGTCGACCCAGCAGAGTTCTCCCTCATCACAGTCATGGGGTTCTCCGGTGAAAGCGTCCGCTGTAAAGAGGGACATATACTCTGTCACCCCGCCGCCGGAAACAAATGTCACCAGTCCCCGGTACGCATAGCTCGTCAGTGTGTAACCGGTCTCCTCAAAAACTTCCCTTATGACACATTCTTCCGGACTCTCGTCCTGTTCAAAGTGTCCTCCGACTCCGATCCATTTATCCTTATTCACATCGTTCTTCTTCACCGTCCGGTGAAGCATCAGATATTTTCCTTCTTTTTCAATATAGCACAGCGTGCTGAGTGATGCGTTCATCTGTAATCCTCCGGGACCCGATCCAAATTCCACGTTTTACTTATCACGGCAGCATATAATACATGAGACAGCCCAGGATCACAAGAATTCCCATGCATGTCATGAGCAATGCAAATGAGAAGTTGGCAAATAGCGGTACGACGGCGTTTTCTGTCTGCCGCATGAAAATCTTCAACCTGCTGCGTCTGCCCGGACCTGCTCCCTTTACAGGCCTTTCCCTCATAACTGTCTTTCTAAGGAACACGGCAGCAGCATCCAGGCTGTCTGAGAGCACCCGGCCTATGAGCGTACCTGCAAAGACCGCGGCGTGCGCGAGCGGCTTAAGGATCATATCCTCACCGAAGACCCTTGCGATTTCACCGAAGATATTCGGCAGCCACAAAGTCAGAAGCGGACGATACAGTAAATCTTCGAGATCGAGCTTTTCCGGCCAGAGATTCACGTAGCGGCCGTCTCTTATGAACACATGCCTGACAAGAACAAGGTAAACAAAAAGTCCTATCAGAATGGAAATTCCGCCGCCCTTCAGATTTCCGAATGTGAACGCGTGGAATTCCAGAATTTCCTCTTCTCCGGTCATAAATGCCGCCAGGTTCTTCATTACCGCGGGGATGCCGAGAAGTACCATGTAAACAGAACCGCCGCACACCGCGATTTTTGAGGCAGTGTTCATGCAATAGTCATCAACGTCAAAGAATGCCTGCCTGACAGGGTCTTCATTCTTTTCAACGAACACACAGATAAAAAGTTTTAGCATATATGCGCAGGTAAGTCCTCCTGAGATAAGGAATATCCACTCCGCGCACTGAAGAAGGCCGACAGCGCTTTCAATAGCCGGAAGCTCCTCCTCTATCATCTCGTAGAGTACAACAATCCCCTCGTGCAGCATCGTCTTGGAGACATAACCGTTGAAGAGCGGGACGCCGCCGATACCCACAGCTCCGAGCAGAAATGCAGTCTTGAGGGGCAGCTTGTTCCTGCCGTAGCCCCGGATTGCATTAAGATCCAGCGCATGGATGTTCATGACAACTGTCCCGGCGCACATAAAGAGGACCAGCTTGAGCAGCGAGTGGTTCACCATATGCAGCATCGTTCCGGAATAAGCGAGAACAAAGGCTTCTCCCCCACCTTCAAATAATGATCGGGCAAGTACACTGCTGCCGATGCCGACCAGTATAAATCCGATCTGGGACATGGATGAACAGGCGAGGGTGCGCTTCAGATTGACGGAAAAGAGCGCAAGAAGAGCTCCGAGGAACATTGTGACCACGCCAAGAGAAAAAATAATAGTACCGAACGTGAGATTCGTGACCATAGCCTTTGTCGCCGTCATCAAAATTCCGAAAACACCCACCTTGGTCAGGATTCCCGAGAGGAGAGCCGAAGCCGGTGACGGTGCTACCGGATGTGCCTTGGGCAGCCAGACATGTACCGGGAACATACCCGCCTTGGCCCCGAAGCCGAGCAGGATACATATACCGGCAGCAAGGATTCTTCGCCGGCAGGCCTCCGCGCTAAGAATAATCGGAGCTGCACTGACAGAGGCGGCTGTCCCGTCTCCTGCTGCGCCTTCATGCAATCCTTCTGATATCACATGCTCAATCGCACTCCTCATATCCGCAAAGTACAAAGTGCCGACAGTCGCCTGCATAAGCAGGAGGCCCATAAAAAGAATGAGACCGCCGATGATCGCAATAAAGAGATATGTATAGGCAGCGCGTATCGCGCCCTTCGTCTCCTCGTGGATGACCCATGTGAACGAGGTGAGAGACAGGATCTCAAAGAATACGAACGTCGTCATGAGGTCTGCCGAGAGCATGACACCCTGCGTCGCTCCCAGAGTCAGGATGACGAACAGCCAGTAGCGGGCCAGTCCTTCCCTCTCGCGCCGGAAGTATTCTTTTGCGAACAGCGTCGTCCCTGCCCACATTACGGATGTGATGATGCTGTAGATCGATCGGAATCCGTCCACGTCAAAATGCAGGCCTCCCCAGAATACTCCCGGAATGTCAAGCCCTGCTCCGCCGGTTATGATCACCCGGTGGGCAAGCAGCAAAGACAGTATAAGCTCGAAGAACGTGAGCCCTATTGCGCAGTTATCGCGCAGATCCTCATTTCGGATTCCCAGTATATAAAAGAATGGCGATATGATAATCGGTAAAAAAACAAGAGCCGCAATTACCATGAAAGCCTCCTTTCACAAAGTCATAATAGATTCCCAATCATGGGACGAAAATGCGGTCGCATCAAATGAGCCCTGCCGAGATACGGCTTATAAAATCCATGACCGGTCCCGACCAGATGCCAAATAAAACATTGAGGAAGGCAAAAAAGCCGATCGGCACAAGCATCCGCCAACCTGCCTCCTTGAGACCGTAAGGATAGCGATCCGTTCCCCTCACGGGGAAGAAAGCCCTGATGCTGATACTCAGCGTGTACATCGCGCAGAGAAATGCTGCGACAATAAGGCACACGTCTCCCACAACACCGCACATTGTGCCGGCGGCAGCTCCGGCAAGGAGAAGCCGCCATTTGCTGATAAATCCGCAGAAGAGAGGTATGCCGGTCAGGGACAGCGCTCCAAGAGTGTAAAACGTGAATGTCAGCGGCATCCGACGTCCGACTCCGTTCACTTCATAAATATACTCATTTCCCGTGACATGCATGAACGCGCCGGCGCACAGGAACAGCGACATCTTGATAACCCCGTGGAACAGCATGTGTGCCATACCGGCGAGAAGTCCTTCAGGGGTCAACAGCATTATGCCAAAGAGCATGTAAGACAAATTGCTCACTGTCGAGTAAGCCAGTCTCCTCTTAAAATGGCGTTCCTTGAGGGCCATTGCTGCGGCAAAAACAAGCGTAAAGGCTGAAACCAGCACACAGAACTCCTGTATTCCCGAACCGAGCAGAAATTCCGGACCGAAATCATACCAGGTAAGGCGCATGACGGCATACACGCCGGAGTTGACGACAGCCACTGCGTGCAGAAGAGCCGTGACCGGCGTCGGAGCGACGCCGGCAAGGGGGAGCCAGCTGTGCAGCGGAAAAATGGCTGCTTTTGTCCCGAATCCGAAAAAGCCGAAGAGAAAGACGACCCTCATCAGTGTGTCCGGAAACATATCACTGAGATTTCCCCCGTAAATAAACTCACCACCGCCGTCGAGCGTCGCCATGACCACAGCAAAAAAGCCCATGGATGCGCCGCCGATGCAGTAGGCGGCGTAACGTCTTGCGGCGAACATGCTCTCATGGTCCTCATAAAAGCCGACAAGCGGAATCGTGACCAGAGTCAGCATCTCAAAGAACACATACATCGTGACCAGATTGTGAGCGCAGGCCACTCCGAGGGTGATGCCGTATGTCATCACGTAAAAAGCGAAGAATACACTCTTGCGGGCGGCATGCTCCATATAATCGAATGCATAGAGGATAACGAACGGCCACATGATCGAAATCATGCCCGCAAAGAGCATCGCCGGTCCGTCAATTTTGAAAGACATCGAAAATCCTTCAATAAAGCTGTAGACAATGACCGGTTCTCTCGGGCAGAAGGCAAGAGCGATCCACACAGAGACACTGGTCAGGATCGTGATGGTCTCTGCGTAGATATTTCTTATGCGGTCGCTTCGGAAATGGATCAGGATAATTGCCGCCCCTCCGAAGACAGCGAGCGCTATAGGCACAAGAATAAATAAAGGTGAAAGCATCGTTTAACCTCAGATGATCATAGTGACAAGATTTGTTCCGAATACACCGACTAAGAGGGCTGTCAGGCAGAGGACAATCATCGGCACCCACATGTAAGGAGTCGGCTCCTTGCTGCCGGAGGCGGGCTCATCCGCCTTCTTCTTTGTGTGCTCGCCGTATCCTTCCTCCTCATGACCCGGGAAGAACGCGTCCACCACTACCGGAAGCAGATATCCCGCAGTGAGCAGGGCTGATATAAGCAGAATGACAGGCGGCAGTACTGCGTAAATCCCCATTCCGTCGCCGATGGCTGCCAGCGCGATATGCCATTTGCTTGTGAAGCCTCCCATCGGAGGAATGCCGACGAGCGACAGGGATGCGATGAGGAAGCACCACATGGTGATCGGCATAAGACGACCGATCCCGCGAAGTTCACTGACCCGTCTTTTGCCCAGCTTGTAGATAAAGACACCGGCGCAGAGGAAGAGACATCCTTTCGACGCGGCGTGGGCAGCGACGTGAAGCAGTCCTCCCCGGAGTCCCTCGAGACTGAGAAGCGACAGACCGAGATTAATGTAGGATATCTGGCTGATCGTGGAGTATGCCAGTCTCTTTTTTGTGACCTTCTCCCTGAAAGCCATCATGGATCCCATAAAAATCGTGAGCATGCAGAGCGTCATCCAGGCATATTGGACCCACGTACCCCGGATGAAGTCCGGACCCACTGAGAAATAGACCAGTCTGATGATCGCGATGACGCCTGCCTTGGCGATAATACCGGAAAGCAGGGCGGATGCGGGCGCCGGGGCGATCGGATGTGCCGTCGGCAGCCAGCCGTGCATCGGGTACATACCGGCTTTCGTGCCGAAACCGATGATTCCGAGGAAAATAATGAAAAGAAGAACTTTTTCATTAGCAGAAGCTCTTGCCGCATCGAGCACGCCGCCGAATGCGAAGCGCGCTTCCGTGCTGTAGTACGAGACAAAGAACACGGCCAGAAGTCCCAGCAGCGCACCGCCGATCGAGTAGAAGAGATATTTAAGAGCCGCGTTCACAGCGTCCTTTGTCATCTCGTGGAGGACCAGGGGCATCGATGTGAGTGTCGCCATCTCAAAGCAGAGGTACATGGTGACCAGATTACCGGCCATGCAGACCGCAAGCAGCGCACCGAATGAGACGACGAAAAAGGCGAAGAACACATTCTCCCGCTCCTCCATCTGCATGTATTCAAATGCATAGAAAATGACGCAAGTGTAAAGGATCATGACCATGACCATAAAGAACCTGCCTATGGCGTCGATTTCAAAATAGAGATCGATCCCCTCGGCAAATGAGAAGAGCCGCAGCGAACTTCCCGACATCATAGCAAGAATGCCCAGGACGTCTGTCGCAAAGATCGTGCCCGCATACCACGGATGCCGGGCTTTATCCTCCATACGCAGCACAGATATAATAATGCCCGCAATGATTGGCACAAGAATAGTCGCTGATATAAGCATTGCCATAAAGCTCCTTTCACATTAATCGAACATCATGAGGCCGCGCTGTATGAGATCCGCCACCGCAGATGAGTTAAGTCCCAGAAACAGGTTAGCGGCCACAAGGGCCAGCATAGGTATCCAGTACTCGAGATGCCCCGCCGCAGTCTCGACGCGTTCCCGCGAGTCCGGAACATCTGACTCCAGGTTGTGCATCTGCGCAAACTGCTGCGGAGCCGATATATCCGCCCCGCCTCTTCCGCTGGAATAAATCCGGATCAGCGTTCGTATAAAGTACAGCGCATTCAGGACGGAACTGACCGCCAGTGCCACCATGGTCAGGAACAGGATCTTCATATTATCGGCATCCGCCGCAGCGAGAGCGAAGAAAAGTTTTGCCGAGAATCCGGCAAATACCGGGATGCCCACCATTGAAAGCGCGCCCACCAGGAAGAAGAGACCGGCGTCCGGGCGGCGAATACCGCTGCCCTGCAAATTTTTGAACAGAAGACTGTCCCCTGAGACCTCCGCAAGGCGGGGAGTGGTCAGGAAAAGCAGAGATTTCGTGAACGCATGCGCGAGGATCTGGAACATAGCCGCGGCATAACCGAGCGTCCCCCCGATACCTATGCCCATATAAATATAGCCGATCTGGGCAGCGGATGAGAAAGCGACCATGCGGTTAATACTCTTCTTCCGCATAGCGGATATAGATCCAAAGACCATACTCAGGATACCCAGGATGAAAATGATTTTTCTGATCGGCAGCGTCTCAAAGATCTGCGGGCCGACCACCCTGTAATAAATCTTAAACAGGAGAAAAATATAGGATTTCGAAACCAGGGCAGACAGGACCGCTGCTGAAGTCGGAGTCGCCCAGCCGTACGTATCCGGCATCCAGAAATTGAACGGGAAGAGTCCGCTCTTTATGGACAGACCGATTGTCAGTACGCCGAGGGCAAGAGTGACCGGCTTCATAGCCGCGTCTGAGTAAAAAATCTCCGCGATCGTCTGATGCATGGGCACCATGAGAAGATGGCCCGTGATGTCATAAAGGAGCACGACACCGAGCAGAAAAAGTCCCGAGCCGAGAAGATTCAGGCACATGTAGCGGACCGCAGCCAGCGTTGTCCGGCCGATTTCCCTGACGATCAGAATCCCGCAGGATGTCAGTGTCAGTATCTCGAGAAATACATAACCGGTAAATATGTCATTTGTCCATATCATCGCCATGAGGGCGGCCGTCATAAGATTGATGAGGACAAAGTAGAGATTTATCTTGGTCTCGTCGATATCGATGATCAGGAACTTCCACCCGGCTAGTATGCTGCTCATCATAATGACCATGAAGCTCATTGCCATCAGTGATTCCAGCACGCCTGCGCGTATCTCATTGCCCCAGGGGGCAGGGAATTCGCCCATGACATAGGTAAAGTCTCCGTTCAGCGATGTATACCTGAGTACCTCGGCAAGCATGACAATGAGAACCGCTTCATATATCAATGTATAGTATTTAGCCGTCCGCCCCTTAAGCATCGTGCACAGGACTCCGGAAAAGAGACTCAGCACGATCGTAAAGAGCGGAAAATTACAGATAAAGTCCATTTCAGCGATCCTCCGTCTGATGTCTCGAGAGCAGATAGATGTCATCGAGGTCAAGCGTGTGGTATCTTCGATACAGCCTTATAGCCAGCGATAGCATGACCGCAGTGACCGAGACCGAGACGACAATGCCTGTCAGCACGAGTCCGGCAGGGACCGGATTTATGTAGGCATTCACATCTGTCACCCCATCCGTGATGATGGGCGCTTTTCTGCCGCGGATATAACCCATGGACGCGAGAAAGAGGAAGATTCCCGTGTCCATGATGTTCATTCCGATCAGTTTTTTTATCAGATTTCTGTGGAGCAGAAGCATCGTGAAGCCAATTCCGAACAGCACGATTGCCGCCGCTTCCTCATAATTATTGAGCAGTGTCAAAAGCATAAAAATGCTCTCCTTTCCGATCTGCAATGCCGGGCATGGGTCGCTGATTTTCAGGAAATCAGCCTGCCGGGAGTACCGCCGATCTGCCCTCTTCTGAATAAACTGTAGAAGCCGAACATCGTGCAGGCAACAACAAGTCCTACTGCCACATCCAGAGGCAGGATCAGACCGCCGGAGAGAATTGCTCCGGGGGTGCCTTTGGGGATGTGGTTCTCAAGGCCATTTGCACCTGTAAAAAACACGTAGCCCTTGGCAAAGCTATAGAAGGACAGTGCGACAAAGGTAACATAGGTCTGCAGCTTCAGAGTAAAGAATCTGTCCACCCGGTCGAATCCGAACGCGGAGGTAAATATGATCATCGCGGCTCCCATAATTGCGCCGCCCGAGAAGCCTCCGCCGGGAGAATTCTGTCCGTTCAGCAGCACATATATGCCGTAGATGAAGATGCACGGAACAAGAAATATGCCTATCGTCTTCAAAATTGTATCTTTCTCACTCGCGAAATATGTCTCGCTCATCGTGGCATAATAGTCCTCGAATCCCTGCCGCTGATTCTTGCTGTCTACACGCAGCAGGATCATGACGCAGATGAGGGCAGTGAATAGCACATGGGACTCGCCAAGTGTATCGAAAGCACGATAATCCAGAATCATGCCGGAGACGATATTAATTGCCCCGGTCTCCTCGAGACCGTGCTCAATATAGCGCTGGGCAACAGTCGTCGCACGGACATTCTCCACGCCGTAGAGCGGCAGCTGCGCAATAATATACATAAAAACAAGGATGACCAGCACGCAGCAGATGACCGCGATCACATCGTAAGTCCTTTTCAGACCCTTTCGCTCCCTCGCGATCAGGATGGCAGTCTCCCTCCGGCTGTCGATTTCACGGGCGATTTTCCTGTCCCGTTCTTTTATATCCTCTCTCGCGTGATCATGCTCCGGGATTGCGTCGGAGATGCCTTCCATAAGGTCGATATCGCCGTCCAGCCACCTTTGAAACGCGTTTTTCATCGGCGCCCCCCCTTTCCATCCGCAGGTTCGGTCTCACCCGGCTCGGCATTCTCATCTTCCCGACGAATTTTTCTCAGCGTCTGCAAAAAGAGCAGACCGGAAACTCCGGCTCCGACAGCGGCCTCCGTGATTGCCAGATCCGGAGATTCCATAAGGATCCAGAGCAGACACATCACAGAGCTGTAAGACATAAAAATGATCACCGCCTGCAGAAGGCTCGGAGTCAGGTTGACCGCGATTGCGCAGCCGATGAGCAGTACGATCAGTATAATTTTGAAAATTTCAGAAAGATCCATAACAGTTCCTCATTAAAGGCGCCCCATATGATCGAAAAGCTTCGGGTTCGTGTAATACTCTATCTGGCTCAAAAAGTGTGATGATACAGGACTCGTGTTCCACATAAAGACCACGAGAAGAAATAGCTTGGCAGCATCCATTATACTTCCGGCACTTACCGCAATCGACAGGACAATGAGAAACAGCCCCTGCGTATCGCCGACACCGCCGGCATGCATGCGGTTCATGACATAATTAAAACGACAGTTTCCAATCACACCCGCTGCAAATGATACAAGGCCGCACACAAGGAGCACCGCTGTAATCCAAAATCGGATCCATTCCATCATAGGCGCTTTCCCCTTTCTTTTTTCTTCGTCTTCGGTCTTCCGGAAACGATGCCGGATGCTGCATCGCTCTCATGCGCAAACTTTTTTCGCTTCGGTTTTGCCGGTATATACACGCTTGCAAGGACCAGGACTGTCACAAAGCTGATCATTGTATATATGAGGGCTACATCGAGCAGATAGCTCTCACCGAGATAAGCATAAAGGACTGCAATACATGAGATGACCATGGTCCCTATCATATTGATTGATAAAATTCTGTCTGTCACGCCCGGACCCCGGATCGACCGTATGAGCATGACTCCGATAAGGACAGCCAGAATGACAAGAGCGCCTGTATACAGGCAGGTATAGGCTTCCCCTACTGTCATACGAACCTCCTGAGTAATTTGACAAAGCTGGATTCACTGAGTCCCTCCGCATACTCGCGGCGAAGGGCATGAATCACGAAATGATCACCCTTCCGAAAGACCGTGATAGTCCCCGGGGTCAGTGTGATTGAATTGGCAAGAAGCACATTCAGAAAGTTTCCCGGAAGACCGGAATGAAATTCCACGAGAACCGGATCCGGATGTGCACCCGGCGCAAGGGCTACCCCGATCACATTCACCGAGGCTTTAATAACTTCCCATATTAAATTTAAAATATATAGTGCACCTATAGGGATATTTTTGGCGATCCGGATATCTGAAGAAACCGAGTACCCGAGAACCTTGATAAGAAATATGTAGATAAGCGCCGTCACGGCGATACCGAAAAGAACAATCTCGAGGGTAATACGCCCGTTAAGAATGACCCACAACGTAAAAAACAAAATCGGCATAATATACTCCTCATAACAGTTGTAATTGCACGGATAATATTGTACCATATTTCGTACAATTTGAAAGAATAAAATGATGCTTTGCTGATAATGAGCCGATAAGAGACACCGGTAACAGTTCAGACGGGCTGTTATCATAGTTCGTTAACGGGGCAAATATCCATCTTCGTGAGAAAAACATTGCTGGTTCGACTGAGAGACCAAAAAGCTTTAGCTTTTTTGGCTCGCAGGGAAGAACCTGCGTTTTTCGATGAAGATGGTGTTTGCGCCGAATCAGGAAGTACGCACAGCCTGTCGGAACCGTTACAAAAATAGGGCTGCCGTGACCGGCAGCCCCTGACCCCTTTAGTGACTGATTTATTTATCGCTCATCATATAACCTACGCCCCTGATATTTTTAATATATCTAGGTTTTTTGGAATCTTCCTCGATTTTTTCCCTGAGATGGAATATATGTACCATGATAGCATTCTCATAGTTGCTGTAGATCATCCCGTTGATTGCTCTGCACAGATCCGCCTTTGAGAAAGCTTTTCCCGGACATCGCATCATTGTATGAAGGATTTTATACTCGTTCGGAGTTATCTGGATCACATTCCCGTTCTTTGACAGAGTCAGATTTTCAGTATCCAGACATAATTCCCCGATCCGCAGCCTGCGCTCATCATCGCCGCCGCACCAGGCAGGATTCAGAAGAAAATACCTCCTGGTCTGAGCTCCGACACGGGCGACCATCTCCAGCGGATCACCGGGCGTTTCCAGAACGTCATCCGCTCCAAGATCAAGGCATGCGATTTTATCGCCGGCCGACAGGTCATCGGCAAACACAATGATTGGAATATTTCCATTCTCACGGATACGGCAAAGCAGAGATTTGCCATCCATTGAACGGATATCACGATTAATCAGCGCGACATCAATAGCATCATTTTTCGATATTCCGTATGCTGTATCCCCGTTCGAGGCGCAGAGTACACGGTAGCCTTTAGCCTGCAGGCACTTTTTAAATGTCTCTGCTTCCACGGCATTATGATCAGCAACTAAAACTGTATGACGATCTGCCATTTATCCACCCCCCTTTCTGGTTCATACTGCAAGTGCACACGGATAAATATCAGTCTCCGCAATGCGCACGCAACCTTACAGTTTCTTAATATTATTGGTATTCTATCAAACGGATGGACACAAGGAGGACACAAAAAAGGGGGAAATTATACTTTTTTATCTAAATTTTATAAAATATCCACCATAATGGTAAGGATCATACAAAATCCGTCTCATTGGGTGATGATTTTTACCATCAAGGCGGAGTATAATAGTCACATACCTTATTTCCGCCAAGGCAGAGACAACCGGTCTCGCCAAAGTATAAGGAGGGAAGTATCATGGTAATTCTTGCTGTAGACGATGAAAAAATTGCTCTCGATAATCTGATTCAGTCAATCCGCAAATGTGTGCCGGATGCGGATATCCACGGTTTCAGAAAGGCCAAGGACGCGCAGGCCTTTATCGAAGCTAACCACTGTGATATTGCTTTTCTCGATATCAATCTGAGAGGAGCGAGCGGAATCGCATTTGCAAATGAACTCCGGTCCATTAACCCAAAGCTCAACATAATTTTCACGACCGGCTATAGTGAGTACACGGTAGATGCTTTCAAACTGCATGCAAGCGGATATGTCTTAAAGCCCGTCACCCAGGCAAAGATCCAGCATGAGCTGGATGAGCTGCGCTTTCCGGTGTCCGATTCTGCCCGGAAGCGTGTGCGCATAAGAGCATTCGGCAATTTTGAGATCTATGCGGACGGCAAGCCGATTAAATTCCAGTACACAAAGACCAAGGAGCTTATAGCATACTTGGTGGACAGGACCGGCACCACCGCCACCATAAACGAGATGCTCTCCGTTCTCTGGGAGGATGAGTCCAAGAAGAGCCATATCTCCTACCTGAAAAACATTCGCTCAGACCTTCTGTCCACGCTGGCAGAACTTGACTGCGACGATATAATCCTTCGAGTCAGAGGCGGTCTGGCTATTATTCCGGATAAGGTGGACTGTGACTACTTTAATTACCTGAAGGGAAGTGCGAAAGACGATATAGTCAGTACTTACCGCGGAGAATATATGTCCCAGTACAGCTGGGCCGAGTACACCCACGGGCGTCTCGAACAAAACAGCAATAAATAAGAAGGCTATAAAACAGCGACCTCGCTGCATATGGCAGACATTATCTGCAAATGTCTGCCATATGCAGCGAGGTCGCTCTAATGTTAACCCCCGTTCAACCGGACGTCATCATTAAAAGTGAAACGCACAAAGTAGCCAGAACGATCGATCCTGTGAGGATGATTGCGCATGTAGTGATCGGAATGACCGGTTTCGCGTTCTTCGGCGACAGTAAGGCCAGAGTCAAAAGCAGCATCCCGGCTATCAGTCCGAATACCGCTACGAACATCAGAAATATCAAAATCTGCTGCATTTCCTTCTCCTCCTAGGGAATAATTATCTCCATCCTGAAGGTCCCCGGAGGATCTTCCAAGGACCTATACGCTACATACTACCATTTCCAATCCGTTCTGACTATTCTTTTTTTCTGTTTCGTAATTTTTTAAGTGCGCTGAACACTTGCTGTAAATGAGAACTTGTACTATACTTTATATGTCGATAATATAAAACCGACTGTTTACAGTTAAGTCGCAATCGGCAGGCATACTTGGAGGTGACATAATATGTACGAGAAAGAGTTCTCAAAGCGACTCTGCGAACTCCGCCTTGAAAAAGGTGTATCAGCACGTGAAATGAGTCTATCGCTTGGACAAAGCGCAAGCTACATCAACAGAATTGAAAATGGAAAAATGCTTCCGTCAATGGGAGGATTTTTCAAAATTTGTAACTATTTATCAATCACACCTGCTTTTTTCTTTCAGCCAAAAGAATAAAACGGGCATTTCTGCCCGCTTTACGTCTCACTAAAAGCCGCGGTCATAGAAACGCCGTGGTTTTTTCTTTTTTCATTAATCGAAGTCGAACTTTGTAATTCTCTTATTCATCGCGCCATAGCGGAGCCTCACCAGCTCGTTCCACTTTAAGATTTTCTCCTCTGTCCCTGTGAACTGGCAGCGGAGGCAATAGTACTCCCTCCTATCTCTGTCATAGAACATATCAATGTCAAGATCCCTCATAAAGCACGACGGGCATCTGTAATTCAGTTTTCCCTTTCCAGCCTGAGCCATGTTGTAAACACCTCCTTATTCCTGACATTCTTATTAAATCCGAGTGTGAACATCGGCGAAAATGCATAGCCTTCCCGCACTATACCGACCGCGCCGCCGGAAGAACGCATGGATACCTTCGTCTTTATCTGGGGAACGGACGCGCTCACACACTCCGCGCCGGGCACGGCAAGATCGCGGCATTTATACTCATAGTCAATGTACTGCCTGCATCCTGCTTCATCGACCGCACCGAGTGTAATTCCTGTCATGTTTTCCGTGTACTCTGTCGTGCCGTAGCAGGCGACCATGTACTCGCGAATCTCGATCTCCGCGTCCGGATCACTCATCTCAAGAATTTTCCTGTCGATCCTGATCTCACCGGAACCCTCCTCAAATGTAATCACCGTCTGAAGTTTGACTGTCAGATCGCAGAATTCGATGTCGACGGGATCCAACGTGAGAATTCTCTTTGCTCCGGCTTTGGATTTTCCGTTTTCACCAAGGACCTTCTCCTCCGCAAAATGGGCGTGGGTCCTCGTCAGGCAGAGGTCGACTTCCTCACCCCCGCGGCAGACTTTCGCGCTCCTGATAGTTCCCTCACCCGCATAATGTGTAAAGTAGCCTGCGCGGTACTTTTCCTGGATCAAGAACGGATAGGACGCATCCTGAATGTGATCGGTACCGATGCCGATCGGCCACTCGAGTTTAGCCGCGTACGGACGGAGATCGAAAATTGCGCCGCCCTGATCCATATTGACGCCGGCTCTCATGTAAGGGTCGCAGTACCAGAAAAGCTGCTTGTCAGAGCCGTAGAGAATGTCTCTCCACAAAGCGCACTCGGGCTCCGTGTAGGACTTCTTCTGCCTGTAATAGTCAGCAAATTCAGCCATCGTCATATCAAGGAGCTTCCCCTCTTTTTTCAGATCGCCGTAATACCTGCAGCCCTCAGAATAGGATTTTTCCAGCAGCTCATAGGGCGCTTCCCACCTGCCCATTTTATTCATCCAGCCGGGACCGACGAACATCATATTGTAAGCGTAACCGTTATTGTACTTTTCAAGGCTTCTGTACTGGTCGATCAGGTTAAAGAGATACGGGAACTCCCACGTCTTTGAGTCATAAATCATACCTCGAAGAACATTCTGCGGATGTGTTCCGAAGTTCGAACCGTTGCCGTCATAGCACGCGAGAAGATCACGGGAAAGATGGGGAATTGCAACGATGCCGGAATCCTCGGCTTCATTTGCGGCCGGAGCATGTGTATTGACCTTTGACGGGATCCACGGTGCCCACGGTCCTCCGTCCATGAACGTATACCAGCTGTTATTGCAGGTGTGATAAGCCTTCGGCCCTTCTTCCCAGCAGGTAGCTACCGCGCACTTGACTGACGGATACGCCTCTTTGATGTAGTTAATAAGTTCCGCGTCAAGATAATAGGAACCTGTTGACTCCGGGTAGAATCCGAACGCGTCATGGAACTTTTCAAACACATCGTTCACGATGGCTTTTTTGTCCTCCATTGAGAACATCCATATGCAGAAATCTTTTGTCTTATACTTCTTGCGGAACTGCTCACAGGGCAGACCGAGAAGGGAAAGGGCGATTTCATCGCCGAATTTTTCATGGTCGTCCTTCGCGATCTGCACAGCTTCCTCATTGAAGAGGGACGCGTATGTCATCTGGATCGTGACCTTGAGTCCGTTCTCATGGGCGATGCGCTGCTGCGTCTTAAAAATATCGAGAGATTCCGTAAGCAGCTTTTTATCACCGATGTCCTCTTTTTTCCCGTGGCCGGTCACTGTCGCCGAGTACTCCGGCACCATCTCGGGCCGATGGATAATATTCACTATGAAGTCACTCATCACTGCTCCTTTCGATAAACTACATTTGTCTGGCAATTGCGGAACATCGCACGTTCAGGTAAGTGTATGTCCAATTCAAACGGCTTCCGCGCCAAGAACTTCTAACATTCGCGCAAGTTGTGAAGAAGCATTCGCAAAAACCATAAACTCGCTGCGCTCAGACAGTATGGTTTTTGCTCATTTCACATCTTGCGCTCATGAAGAAGTTCTAAGGCTTGTGCAGATTGTTTGAATTGGACATACACTACCTCTCCGTGCTAAATTCTGCAATTGCCATCTTCAATTATATCAGTTTGTTGCCCACCGCCTATAGAGGCGTGGGCCATCTCACACTGAGATATCAAATGCCCCGGAATGTAAACGTAAGGTCCAGAGGTTTGGAGTTATCAATCATGTACTCCGGGTGAACAAGAGCGCCCCAGGTGTCATCACCGCCGATGCCCATCTGGGCAAGGCCGACACGGATATACGTGTGGAGCACAGGTGGCAGCTCATTGGGATGAAGCGCGTTATCGATCTCGTGAGGTGTCCAGGGGGAGACAGAGAGACTGAGCTTATCTCCCTCAATGCGGATTCCGCGTCCAAGATCGTCAGTCACCTCCGCCCAGCGCACTTCTGTGTGATTGCCGCTCTCCTGCGGGACCAGATATCCGGCCACCGTATCCAAAACGCTCGACCTGTATACACCGAGCTTTGCATGGTCGCGGTCCGCGTAGGTCTCAGCCGGGCCATGCCCGTACCATGTAAGATTATTGAAGTCGGCATCGACCGTAAATATCACACTGTACTCCGGAAGCTCACCCACCTGGTCGGACGCATCCATGTGAAGATTCACGTCGACAGCGCCATCACTGTGCACCTTATAGGAGAGAGTGCACTGCATAGCCGGCTTAGTAGGCAGATTATAGGTGTAGGTAATCTTTACCTGCTCCGGGTCGAACTCCGGCTCTGCCGCCTTGCGGCCGTGATGCGATTTATGGGTCACATACATGCTGGCAAGCTTCCAGTCACCTGCCCGGAACGGAAGCAGGGCAGCATTGTCATTTTCCGTCATCGGCCGCCAGAAATTCGGCTTCGGAATTCGGTCAAGCAGCTCCCTGCCGCCAAAACGGTAGGACACAAGACCTCCGGCGTTTTTAGAGAAAAGGATTTCGTACTCATCTCCTCTGACGCCGATATTGTCCCAGCCCTCAATGACGTTCATATAGGCTTTCCTGTGAACAGCCGGCCTGTATGTTCCCACTGTCGTCTGGCCGTAAGCCACCTCATGACCTGCTTTCGCCCAGATTGTATCCTCATTGAGTTCAAAGGAGACCGTGATGGTATATTCTCCTTCTCCGCCGCTCACATCGAACGGAATCGGTGTGCGTTGCTGCGACAGCGGAGGCACGTCCGTCCGAATTTCTTTTCGCTCTATCAGCTTTCCTTCTTTTTCCAGTCTGCACACACACCTGTATTCATCAGTGTCCGTGAACAGATTGTTGTTCTTTATGATAAGATCCGACCCTTCGAATCTGACTTTAATGGCCTGATAATTGAACTTAACTTCCTGCATTTTTGGCGACGGATCACGGTCAAGTCCATACACAATACCGTTGCCTGAGAAACTGCCGTCATGAGGTCTGTCACCGAAATCTCCACCGTAGCCGAGGAACTCTCTGCCGAAGCGGTCTTTTGTGAGAATCGCCTGATCGATATAATCCCATATAAATCCTCCCTGAAAGAGGGGCTCGGTCACTGTGAGGTCGGTATACTTGTGCATGGCACCGCAGGAATTGCCCATCGCGTGCGTGTACTCGCAGTTGATATAGGGTTTATCTCTGTTTTGGCTCAGGTACTGTATGATATCGCTGACAGGCGCGTACATTGTACTTTCTATATCGGACGTATCGGGATATCTTCTGTCCCAGGTGATTCCCTCATAGTGGACCAGCCTTGTTGGATCCCACGCACGGAAAGCCTCATGCATTTTGAAAATGACCTCGCCGCCGAATGATTCATTTCCGCAGGACCAAATCAGAATGGCGGGGTGGTTCTTGTCCCTCTCGTACATGGATCTGGCGCGGTCGATCAGCATTTGCACATATTCCGGTCTGTTTCCGGGCACTGCAAATTCAAGTGGCTCAAGCCCCCTGCCCACCGCATTGAACACGCCGTGAGTCTCCAAATTGGTCTCATCGATCATATAGATTCCATATTCATCGCAGAGCCTATAAAGCTGCGTTCGATTTGGATAGTGGCTTGTGCGGATCGCATTGATGTTATTCTGCTTCATCGTCCTGACGTCTGTCACCATATCCTCATAAGTGACTACGCGCCCGCTCCTGGCCGAGAACTCATGCCGGTTGACGCCGCGGAACACTATGCGCTTTCCGTTCAGGCACATCACATGATCTTTTATTTCAAACCTGCGGAATCCGACCTTCTCACAAATAAATTCACAGAGCGTTCCGCATACGTCAGAAATCTCGATCTCAAGCCTGTAGAGATTCGGCTTCTCAGCGCTCCATTTTTTCGGCGCGGCGACCGGAACGGATACATGGGCAGTTCCCCCGGTCAGTGCTGCTTTTCCGCGGGCTATGACTTCATCGCCGTCATACAGCTTCAGTTCCGCCCTGCCATCACCGATGCAGTCGAAATCCACGGAAAGAACCGCATCACGGTAATCTTCACTGAGCAGCGTCTGTATTTTAAGATCTCTTATATGTACATCCGGAATTGCATAGAGATAGACATCCCTGAAAATTCCCGAGAACCGGAAGAAATCCTGATCCTCGCACCAGCTGCCCGCTGTGAATCGGAAAACCTGGGCTGCCAGCTTATTTTCGCCCTCAGGATCAATGAATTCCGTGAGCTCGAATTCGGATGGCGTAAAGCTGTCCTCCGCGTAGCCGATATAATGCCCGTTCAGCCACAGCGCGAGACCGCTCTCCGCTCCCTGGAAAGATACAAACACCCTTCTTCCTCTCATAAAGTCGGGAAGATCAAAGTACTTTACATAGCTGGCAACGGGATTAAAACTCTCGGGAATTTCGCCCGGGCAAATATTTTCATAACCGTCCCAGGGATACTGTACATTTGCATACTGCGGATGTCCGTACCCCTCCATCTGGATATGGGCAGGGACTCTGATCGTATCCCATTTTCTCGTATCTGACTCATTTTTCCAGAAATCCCTGGGAGCGAGTTCGTAATTTCTGGCATATGCGAATCTCCAGATTCCGTTCAGACTGTACTTAAAATCCGAAACGCCTGCCTCCGCTGCTTCCTTGCTGCTGTAATATTCATGGTCAGAGTGAGCTGTGAGCCGGTTCTCCATAAATATTTCCGGATTCTTAACAATATCATACCTAAATTCTGCCATGCTCATACCCCTTCTAAGCTAATCCTAGCCGGTTATTTCTCAAAATATCCTGATTTTGCGTACAAAAATAGCGGGGCACACGTATGCGGCATATGCCCCGCCGTCTTAATGCCTGTTTCGAACGATCCGCCTGCCGATATTGCGCAATAGTATTGCTGCTCAAGCTGCGTGCGGAAAGTCTTGGTATTTACTTGACCGCGCCTGTGATACCTTCTGTGAACTGCTTCTGCAGCACGAAGAAGATGATCATTGTCGGTATTGAGCAGAAAAGAACGCCGAGCATCAGAACGCCGTAATCAATGGTGTAGCCTGCCGCCAGATTGGCAATCAGCATCGGCATTGTCTGGGCTTTCTTATCTGTCATAATGACTCTTGGCCAAAGATATGCGTTCCACGCATTCATGAATGTGATAACAGCCGCTGCCGCGTAAGTCGCTTTCATGACCGGCAGATACATCCGGAAGAAAATCTGAACTTCGGAAAGGCCGTCAATACGGGCTGCCTCCATGATGTCAATCGGGAAGTTTCTCGAATTCTGACGGAACATCATGATGAGGAACGGTGTGGAAATTCCCGGAAGCATAAAGCCCCATACCGTATTCAGGAAGCCGAGCTTAGACATCATCTTAAAGAGCGGGATCATAGTAGCGACACCCGGGACCATCATGGCCATAAGGAGAACGCCGAACAGGAAGTCCTTCTTCTTATCATGGTAAAGCTCGAATCCGAAACCGGCGAGGGAGCAGATGAAAAGGGCGAGAATCGTCTGGACCAGGGCATAGACAAATGAATTCTTCATAGCTCCGCCAAGATCCTGCAGCTGGTTCAGCCTTGCCCAGTTCTCCATAAGATAACTCCCGAAAACGATCTTGCCGCGGGCTACATCAACGCTCTTATTCGTTGCTGCAGTGATCATCCAGTAAAGCGGGAATACTGAAATGAATGACACGATAGTGAGAAAGATATAGGAAGGAATAAGCCTTCTCTGAATCATGGAACGGTTCTTATACTCAGTCACGTGTATCACCTACTTTCAGGTTAATGGCGGCAAGGATTGCCACAAGGATAAATACAAAGAATGACATTGCAGAAGCGTAGCCAAAGTTCGCGACACCCTGTCCGAAAGAGTTATTGTAGATATAGTGGGACATGGTAATCGTCGAGTTAGCCGGACCGCCGGCTGTCAGGTTGACCGACTCATCGAACAGCTGCAGTGTGCCGTTGATGGACATAATAAATGTCATGATAATCGTCGGACGAAGAAGCGGAACGGTGATATTCCAGAAAGTCTTCCAGCCGTTCGCGCCGTCGATCTTGGCCGCTTCGTAGACCGAATACTCAATACCCTGCAGACCCGCAAGGTAGAAGACCATGTTGTAGCCTGTCCATCTCCAGATCAGTGCGAGGATAATGACCATCTTAGCAGTCCACGCCGTTCCCAGGAAATTGATATTCGAACTCGTGATATGAAGCCCCTGCAGGATTGAATTGATGAGACCCTGAGTCGCGAACAGAGACTTAAATATCAGAGAGTAGGAAACCAGAGCTGTCGCGCACGGAAGGAATACGCACGTACGGAAAAGGCCTCTGAACTTAAGGTCCCTGTTGTTGAGAAGCTGAGCAAGCAGGATCGCGAAGATCAGCATGATCGGGACCTGAATGATCAGATATAAGAATGTATTTCCAACGGATCTCATAAAGAGTTTGTCCGAGAACATTCTGGTGTAATTGTAGACAATCGGCTGTGCCCATTTCATATTGGCACTGGAGCCTGTTTTAAAGGATGTAAAAAGAGCCTGAATGATGGGATAGAAACTCATGATACAGATGAGAATCGTCGCAGGCATAAGAAACAGCCATCCCCATCTTTCCTGCTTAGCGGTTACGCTCTTATGTTTCAAGGCGTTTTCCCCCTTTCGCTTGAACAGGGAACCGGAAAACCGGTTCCCCGTTTTATTTGTCAAAATCGATCAGCAACAATTATGCATAAAGTTTTGTAAACTCACATATCCGGAGCGATTCGTTCTCGTCCGATTACAGACCCATCTCGAATCTCAGCTGATCCTCTGCTTCCTTCAAAGCATCCTCTGTGGAAGCACCGCCCTGTGCGATATTGATGATTGCAGAAGCAATCAGGCTGCGGCAGCTGTAATGATAATCGCTCTGCTCGACGACCGGAACATGGGCGCCCATTTCAACGATGTCTGTGTAGATCGGCTGGCCGTTGAAGTAGTCAACACCTGCCTGATAAATCTCGGACTGACCTGCGGAGATGCAGCATGTGATGACGCCGCCATCTGTCAGAGCTTTGTCATATGTAACTGTGGAGCCGCCGAATGTCTTGGCAAGGAAATCCTTGGCAAGGTCAACATTCGCGCAGTTGCTTGTGATGTAGAGGGAGGAACCGCCGTTGGCTGCATATCCGCCGCCGCCGTTCAGTGTCGGGATATTTGTGATCTCCCATTTGCCGGAGTTCTCTTCAACCTGCTTGATCGTCGGGATGATCCAGTTGCCGTTCATAACGCCTGCGACCATGTCACCCTGAATCGTCTGATCTGTATAGTCAGACCAGTTATTTGCCAGATACAGCGCGTTCTTCTGAACTGCCTCAACAATAACGTTGATGATCTGGACCATTGTCTCGTTCTCAGTAATGTACGGCTCGCCGTCCTTCCACTGAGAAGCGCCCTCAGCCTGAAGCATCATGTACGGAAGGTCATTGCCTTCGCCGTCCATGGAGAGAAGATACTTGCCTGTCTTGTTGTAGACGTCTTCGCCGATCTTGATCCAGTCTGCCCATGTGCAGTCTGTAACATCGTCAAGTGTATAGCCGGCCTCTTCAAGAATATCCACGCGATATGCGAAGATTGCTGTGCCGTTGTCTACCGGAACACCATAATGCTGTCCGTCAATGATACTGTAGGAAAGTTTTTCCTCACCGAAATCGGACCAGTCAATGTCTGCGCCCTCAACCGGTACCCATGCATCCGGGTAATCGGCAACATATCTCTGAATGTAATGATCCTGGAAAAGGACAATGTCTGTCAGCTGGCTGTAATCGCCTGCGCTGCCGCCTGTTGTGATGGCTGTCTCGACGTCGGAAGAACCTGAAACTTCATTGATGACCAGTTCGAAGTCCGGATCTACATTGGCCTTGTAGTCCTCTGCTGCCGCTTCGAGAGCCGGGATGTTGAAGTTGTGGTCCCACGCGGAGACTGTCAGTGTGTGCTCACCGCCGGCTGTGACTGCCGCCGCTGTGCTGTCACCTGCTGCCGGAGCGGCTCCGCCTGAGCTCGATGATCCGCCGCATGCTGCCAGAGAAGCGACCATAGCTCCTACGAGCATAACTGATAAAAGTTTTTTCTTCATAGATACCTCCTTTTTCTTTTGTCCAAAAACCAAAATTGCACATTAATTTGTGCATTTTGACGGTCTTTCGGACTATTTCCTTTAATCTAATTGTCATTATACTTTTTTCGGTACCGAAATTCTACTGATTATCAACCCGTATTTATGCATATTCGATCATTCAGTCGGAAGGAAATGATAGCCTTCCCAGCCTTCTTTAGTTGATATCTTGAACATTGTGAGGGGTGTTGCCGTTCCTTTCATACTTTTAAAAACACTCGGCGATACCCCCATGACAATCTTGAAATTGCGGTTGAACGTCGACGGAGTCTGGTAGCCCACCTCGTAACATATATCCTCGATTGAATGCTCACCTTTTCTTATAAGCGCGCAGGCCTGCTCGATCCTCACTAGATTCAGATACTCGACCGGTTTCATGCCGATGCTCTCGATAAATATTCTCCTGAAATGACTCTCACTGAGACCGCAGTTTTCTGCAAGCTGCCGTATCTTGATATCCTCGGTATAATGCTGCCCTATATAGTCGACAGCGCTCTTTATGTACCGATTGATCCTGCTCGTGCGCTTGGCACTCTCACGCTCCTCGTCAAGCCGGAGGACCTCGATGATCAGAGAATACAGATATCCCTTTATACTCTCCTGACTGTAGACATCGGGCTCATGGCACTCTCTCAGTATATTCCTGATAAGGTTTCCCATAACAGGATGATTTTTCACCGATTTGAGCGTGCCCCGCTTGCTTGTGATACGGAGAGTATCTTCTTTTGACAGATATTCGGACCTGAACTCGTCACGTATGAATCTCTCCAGATCGATGAAAAGGAACTCCCAACTGCATATATTTCCCGGGTCGCTGATCGTCGTATGCGGTACATTTTTAGGGATAAATGTGTACATATTATCACTGTAGCGGTACTCACGGTCCTCAATAATAAGTCTTCCGCTCCCATGATAGCAGTAGCCGATCTCCAGAAGGTTGTGAAAATGCAGCATCCCGTTCATACCGAGCCCGTATTCCTGTTCCCATCCCTCGCCTATCTTCGGAAGCACATATGAACCGTCGGGGATATTATAGTATCTGAGTTCGATTATTTCTTTCTGTTTCGGCATGGTCATCTCCGCTTTTCACACTAATAGTTCTATTAATTATAGCATAAAAACGGCATACCATTGCCTGCGGGATCGAAAAATGTATATTTCTTGCAAATTCGTGCATATTAAATGTATATCCACCTAACGAATATTTTCTCCATCTGATGACGAAGCGCAGGATTTTATAGTAAGATATGTCTATAATAATGAAAGATGCCCCTCTTTCCGGGAGGACAGGTTTTGCTTCACATTTCAGGAGGATAAATCATGATCATCAAAAATATAAAGCTGTACGAAGCAGACGAAACATTCAGCGACAGGGCACTTCGGATCGACGGTGACCGAATAGTGGGAATCGTACCAAACGATGAAGAGAATTCTCCGGGTGAGGTTGTCGTAGACGGCTTCGGAGCTTATGCTGTTCCGGGGCTCATCGACGTCCATTTCCACGGAGCGCTCGGCCTCGACGTCTGCGATGGCGGCTTTGAGACAGTGCGTCAGATTGCCCGGTACGAAGCGGCTTCCGGTATTACGGCAATCTGTCCGGCCACCCTGACTCTGCCGGTCGACGAGCTCTGCGGCATTCTTTCCAATATGGCTGATTTCAGGGACGCCGCATCCGCCGATCCGGAGACCTATGCGGACTGCGCCGATCTGGTCGGCATCAACATGGAAGGTCCTTTCATAAGCGACTCAAAAAAAGGAGCTCAGAATCCGGACTATATCATTCCGTGTGACGCCAAAATTGCACGCAAGTTCCAGGATGCGGCAAGAGGACTTGTCAGGTTCATGGGGCTGGCGCCGGAGTGCAACCCTAATTACAGGGAATATATTGCCGAAGTCAGTGACTTCGTTAACGTCTCCCTGGCCCACACCAATTCCGACTATGATACGGCAATGGATGCTCTGTCCCTGGGAGCCTGCCATGCGGTCCATCTCTTTAACGCCATGTCCGGATTCACTCACAGGGAGCCCGGGGTTCCGGGTGCTGTCGCTGACAGTCCACACGCGAGTGTGGAAATAATCACTGACGGCATTCACATTCATCCGTCCATGGTTCGAGCTGCCTTTAAATTCAACGGACCGGAGCGAATGGTCCTGATCTCCGACAGTCTTCGCGCGGCAGGTATGCCGGATGGTCAATACGAGCTCGGCGGTCAGCCGATCACAAAGCAAGGCCGCTACTGCAGGCTGATAGACGGAACGATTGCCGGCTCTGTCTCGAATCTTATGGACTGCCTGCGCACCGCCGTCCTTGAGATGGGCATACCGCTTACGACAGCAGTCGCCTGCGCGGCATCCCATCCAGCCAAAGCTCTCGGTATTCTTGATGATTACGGAACTCTGGAAACAGGCAAGTACGCGGATGTCGTGCTGCTCGATGCCGATGATCTCACAGTACGACAGGTAATAAAGCACGGCAGACTTCTATGATCTGCTCGGTAATACCTGTGCTGCCGGATACGGCATTTGCAGAATTTGCAGAATTATCTCCGTGCGATGGCACATACTGATAACTATGGCAGGTGATTCAGACAAAGACAGAAAATCACTGGAAGGACAGATAGGCAGGCACCATAAGGATCACGAGAACAACGCCGAGCATGAGCAGCATAGGAAACATGAGCTTAGTTCCGGCCTGTTCACCCAGGATCCGTGCCTGCTTTTTTCTTTCCTCAAACGCTTCCGCCGCCTCCCGTTCAAGAATACCGGTGAGTTCCCGACTCCCTTTTCGCAGATTCTGCACAAGCAGTGTTGAAAACGTTTTATACCGGATCTCCGGTGTGTTCTTGCCGATGTGTGTATATGCATCTATCTCAGAAACGCCTTTTTCCATCTCGGCAGAAGCATTTGCAATTACTTCATAGCCCACTTTTTCCTTCCCTCCCCTGTCAATGCTCTTTCTGTAATCGGAAGCAAGTCGTGCAAATGCCATACGCATGCTCATCCCTGCATTGAGAAGAAGTACAAGGTAGCTTATGACATTGGGATAATCGCACATAAGCTGCTGCCTCTTCTTATCCAGTTCGATTCCTCGGTTCTGTATCCTTGAAAAAATATACAGAACAGATGAGAGTATCCCCATAACCAGGATCATAAGTCCGGTCGATGAAGCGGGTACGGACCAGCTGACAGGTCTTCCGTCAATCTCCCCGGGGAGAAGGAGCTTTTCATCTCCCGCTGATGAAGCATTTTCAGCATCAACCGCACGCTCCACTTCGTCGCGCAGCTTTTCCGCCGGTGTAAGGTTCCTTGGATAGACTGTGACGTCCATAGTAAGTTCCCTCGTATATCCATCCAGTGAAAGTTCTGCGGTGAGGCGCACATCACTGCCTGCCGGTGTCACATCGCGGCAAATCTTACCGTCCCAGTCGATGACAGACGGATTGCCCGTCATCCACGATACCGTTATTCCCTCATCGCCCAGACTGCTGACCAGCAGAAGATCCCTGTCCACATGAGAGGCGGGCATCCCCCCAAGAACAATGTCCGGGAGATCTGCGCAGGCGGAGGCGAGGAGCGCTGAAACCTCTTCCTCCGTTCTGATCCTCGGCGGGACACTAAGCTCAACGCTCTCCTTCTCCCCTCCCACATCCACTTCCAGATTTTCTGTATATGAAATTCCTCCGTATTCTTCGCGGATGAGATAGCCGCTCCGGACTGTGCTGCTTGACCATTCGCTCCCGATGGCGCATGCGCCAAGAATATTGGCGGCAAAAATAATGAGCAGGGCTGTCCGCACCGTCTCATCGGATAGTTCCAGCGGAGCGAGCAGCAATCTGTTGATGCGTGAGGCGGAAGCTGAAAATGCTCCTCCGCTCCACACAAAAAGTACAGCAAATGCGATACACACAGCTCCATGAATCATCAGCATTCTCATAATGACCTCCTACACTTTTATGTCGACTATTTTGGATCCCCAGTAAACCGCTCCCGCATAGACAAGGAGACAGCCCGTCATAGCCAGAAGTCCGAATGTCGTCGTGTACATGACATCAAGGAACCCCGGGGATGCCGCCTCCATGTAGATAATAATTCCGCAGGGCATCACCGACATGATCCTCTGTTCATATTTTTTTGCGGCAAGGGATGTCTCGATTTCCCGCTCAACATCGATTTTATCGCTGATGATGCGGGCAGTCCGCGAAATAATATCCACCAGGCTTCCTCCGGTCTTTTTTGCCGCAGCGAATACTGCTGCAAATGACTCAATGTCCTCCGAATCTGACCTTGCCGCAAAATCAAGGAGCAGCACTTCGACCGGGACCGAGACCAGAAGCTGGGAGTAAATATAGGAAAATTCTCTCGTCATGTCAGCCTCGGGTCCCAAAATATTGGCCAGGTCCTTAGCTGTCTCCCTGATGGCATTCTCAACGGAGTAACCTGCGCGCAGGGAGACTGAAAGGCAGCCGAGGGCCTCACGGAACTCGCTCCTTTGCTGCCGTTTTTTATTCTCAAGACGTGATTTCATATACATCCGCGCAGCATAAACCCCGAGCGGTACAAGCAGAAAGGTGACCCACCATCTTCGATAGAAGAGAAAATTCACGGCCAATACCAGCAAAGCCCCGAGAATTCCTCCCTCCAGATACTCTCTTGTCATTCCGCCGAAAACTCTTTTTCTGCTATTTCTCTTAACCTTAGATCCGCTGTGTTTCATTCTCCCCTCCTTTCCCGATACAATCATGTGCCCTTTTACTGTCTCCCACGTCACGGCTCAGCTGCAGCTCCGTTTCTTATCAGTTTCAGGCGGTGTATGAGCTCTCCGTTCTTCTCGAACACTTCCTTCTCATCGTTCCATGAAAACAGACTGTGGATCCTGACTTCATCTCCGTCCATGCCGTCGATCTCGGCAATCTCGAGTACCCTTCTTGAATGATTGCGGAGACGACCGAGATGAATCAAAATGTCGACACCCGAGGCGATCTGGCGGCGGATAGCCGCGAGCGGAAGCGGAAATGCCATGAGGACCATGGTCTCAAGACGCGAGAGCATGTCATAGGTACTGTTAGCATGAATGGTGCAGAGGGACCCGTCATGTCCTGTGTTAAAAGCCTGCAGCATATCAACAGCCTCCCCGCCGCGAACTTCGCCGACGATGATTCGGTCCGGTCTCATCCGAAGGCTCGACTTTATCAGGTCGCGGATCGTAATCTCCGCATTTCCCTCCATGTTGGCCTGCTTGGCTTCCATGCGGACCAGATTCGGGACGCCCTGGATCTGCAGCTCTGCGTTATCTTCTATGGTAATGATGCGCTCTGTCTTCGGAATATAGTTGGACAGCGCATTCAGAAAAGTTGTCTTTCCGGCACTCGTTCCACCGCCAATAATGATGGAGTAGCCCGATCTGACCAGTGTTTCGAGAAAAGACGCCGCCTCCGCGCTGATGCTGCCGTAATTAATCAGCATATCCATGGTAATCGGCACCTCCGGAAATCTTCGGATCGTGAGAATAGGGCCTTCAAGCGCGACCGGAGCCGTGACCACATTCACACGGCTGCCATCCGGCAGCCGCGCGTCAACGATCGGACTGCTCTCATTGACAACGCGGTTCACCTTGCCGACGATCTGCTGTATGTCATCATCAAGCTTTTCCGGAGACGAAAATCTGCTGTTTACACGGGTGAGTTTGCCCGCCCGCTCCACAAAGATACAGTCCGGACCGTTGACCATGATTTCTGTGACATGCCGGTCATCGATAAGATCCTGCAGCACATCCAGCCTGCGCACGGAGTAAAAAAGCTCCCGTGAGATTTCAGATCTCATTTCAAGCGTCATATAACACTCTTTTCCGGCATCTATGACCAGTTCTGTGATTATGCCTTTGATCTGTTTGTCGGTAACTTCACCCGTCAGGGCGAGACGGGCCATCAATTCTTTTCGGAGCTTACGGTAGAGATCCTGCATGGCTGTTCCTTTCTTCATCTGCAGTTCATTGCGGCTGCCGTTCTTAAATTTGGGTGCACTTAAAAGACCTATGGACAGGAATCCATACGCAGCTGCTTCCAGTCCTTTATTGAGTCGGCTTAGCCTTACTCTGACCGGATTTACATGTTCTGTTGTTTAGAATCGGGAAAATGGCGGAAATGTCGTTCAGTATTTCGTGTAAAGAGAGTAGCAAAAAAGAGATATTATGTAAATGGATTTTATCAAAGTCCGTAATATCCTACCATTTTGGGGCATAATTCCATAAAATTCTACCATCGGTCAATGATCCGATTCAAATTGCATTGACGTAAAAAAGGCTGCCGCACAAGACACTGCCGCCACCGCCCATCGCAGATATTCACAGATAATAACTGCTATAGGCAGAGGCGGAGCGCCCTGATGCGGCAGCCTCACAAGTCTATATTATTTTGCTCTGTAGAGGAACGTTACAATCTGTCCCCTCGTGCAGTTCGCATCGACATCGAACATCCCCTTCTTCGGACCGGATGTATAGCCGGTCGTTATCTTCTTCTGAGCACCCCAAAGGATAGCATTGTAAAAGACATGATTCTTCGGGACATCCGTGAACGGAGACTTTGCTACAGCCTTCGGAGCCGGCTTTCCCTTCAGTCTCCACAGGAACATCATACACTCACCGCGGCTCACATTGCGGTCAATACCGAACGTCCCGTCCGAATATCCCTTGGTGATCCCTTTCTGAGATCCCCAGAGAATCGCCTTGTAAAATGCATGGTTCTTCGGGACATCTTTGAACGGAGATTTCGACACAGTCTTCGGGGCCTGCTTACCTGCATACCTCCACAGGAACATCATCATCTCACCGCGGGTGCAGGATCTGTCGATACCGAATGTGCCATCGGGATAGCCTTTGGTAATGCCGGCATCCGCAGCCCAGTAGATCGCCTTGAAATAGGCATGCTGCGGATCTTGAACATCAGAAAATGCATATCCGGTCTGGGCAGGTTTATCGGCAGTGAGGGTCATACTTGAGTTGAGCACAGGCAGCGACGTATACGCTTTTCCGGATGCGTCATACATTGTCCCGGGAAGCGCTATGGAACTGCTGCTTGCTTTTGGTGTCACCAATTTGGCAAGCTTAGAGCATTTAAGGAACATATCCTCTGTCGAAGCCTTTTTCGCGTCAAAATTTCTCAGGTCCAGTTCTGTGAGATTCGAGCAGCCCGAGAACATCGAACTCATATCCTCAACCTTTGATGTATTAAAGCCGCTGAGATCAAGTCGGGTGAGGCTCTCGCAGCCGCAGAACATACCCTCCATATCCGAAACACCTGACGTGGAAACCCCGGTTAGATTCAATTCAGCGAGAGCGCTGCACCCATAAAACATCTGATACATATCCGTAACATTGGTCGTTGTAAATCCGCTGAGATCGAGCTGTGTCAATGCAGAGAGCTCCGCGAACATACCTGCCATATCAGTGACGCGCGATGTATCCATCCCTGAGGTATTTATGCTTTTAATCCCGGTCATGTCCTCGAAAAAGAACGATGAGTCTTCGGGAAGATACATTTTTCCGCTGCTCACACTGACGTTTTCAACTGTCAGCACAGCATCGCCGATTATTTCCTTCCAGTCAGCATCCAACTGTCCGTTATTCGAAATAAAATACAGATTTTTTGAGCTGATCCGGGCTTCTACATTGTCTCCGACATTCCATGTGCCTTCTGAAGCACCTGTCAGGATCTCCTGCATATCCGATAATTCTGTCGCGTCGGCTGTTTCGGGAACATCCCTTATCTCATCCGCGTCAGTCATCTCCGGAACATCCGATACTTCAGCCGTGTCAGTCATCTCCGGAACATCCGATACTTCCGGCGCATCTGTCACGATGGCGGCAGCCTCCTCCTCCGTCAACACAGAGGCATGCACCGGCGTGAGCGTTGCCGAGAAACAGAGAATAGCTGCACATGCAGCAGTTAGAGCTCTTGTAAATATTTTTTTCACGATCGTTCTCCTTCAAACTTATATCTGATACTGCGCGTTTCTCATCGTGTAACTTATTCTGCCTATTATACCAGCATAGCCCGGATCCTGTATAGAGTCCCTCTTACCAGGCTTTAACACATAGTATCATCTGAGCGGATCTAATTCAAGTCTCACCCATGAGACTTGGCGCGTGATTCGGGTCAGCGTCAGCTGATGTGATACCGAACCGAATCCCTGCACATCTTCACGCAGCACGAGATCACAAAAATCCTTCTGCTTTGTCTGTTATCGCTTGTCACATATGGCTCCGGGGAAGTATCATATTTATATGGAGGAGTGAATCATGGTCATACACCCGGAGAGATTCATAAAACGTATGTTAGGTAAATCAAGAGCTTATAGAACTGAAGATCTTAAAATGGAAGCCAACTATCACACACACACCTGGCGATGCCGCCACGCATCGGGGACCGAGCGTGATTACATTGAAAACGCAATCGACCACGGAATTAAAATACTGGGGTTCTCGGATCACACGCCCTACCCTTTCCCCGACGGCTACACATCAGGATTCCGGATGCATGTCGACCAGCTTGACGATTATGTAATGACGCTGGAAATGCTCAGGGAGGAATACCGGGATGACATCGAGATCCACATAGGCTTTGAGGCCGAGTATTACCCCGCCTATTTTGGTGACCTGCTCCGTCTGCTCGATGATTATCCGATCGAATACCTGCTGCTCGGCCAGCACTTCCTCGGAAATGAGCGCGGCGATTCCTACAGCGGTCTGCCGACAGCAAGCGAGAAAAAGCTCGCCCGCTATGTCGAGCAGACGAAAGAAGCCCTGGAGACCGGACGTTTCGCCTGTTTTGCCCATCCCGACCTGTTCAATTTCATCGGTCCGGCCGATATTTACGACAGATATATGCGTGAGCTCTGCGAGAGCGCTAAAGCCCTTCACATCCCGCTCGAGATCAACTTCCTCGGTCTCTATGACGGCAGAAATTACCCAAACTCACAGTTCTGGAAGATTGCCGGCGAGGTGGGATGCGACGTGATTTACGGTGCCGACGCCCATGCCCCGGACATGGTATGGAATCCGTGGTCACTCGGAGAAGCACAGGCAATGGTAGAAAAATACAGGCTGCATCTCATTCGGACTATTGAGCTCGGTGATCATTTCTGAAACTCAATTGTCCGCAGAGCGCAGCCTGCAGATCATAATTACTTTATTCGGTAAAGGAAAGTCACAATCTGACCTCGTGTACAGTTTTTGTCAACTCCGAACGTGCCGTCGGCAAAGCCTTTGGTGATCCCCTTCTGGGATCCCCAGAGGATAGCTTTATAGAATACGTGTGTTTTAGGAACATCAGTAAACGGAGACTTTGCGACAGTCTTCGGAGCAGGCATGCCTTTGGCCCTCCAGATAAACATCATGATCTGACCGCGGGTACAGGTTTTATCGATACCGAATGTACCGTCAGAGAATCCCTTGGTGATGCCCTTCTGGGAAGCCCAAAGGATTGCTTTATAGAAAGCATGTGTTTTACTGACATCCGTGAACGGACTCTTTGACTGAGACTTAGGTTCCGGCTTACCCATGAGCCTCCACAGGAACATTACTGCTTCGCCCCGGGTGCAGGTCCTGTCGATCCCGAAAGTGTTGTCGCTGTAGCCTTTTGTAATTCCGTTAGACGCTGCCCAGTATATTGCGTTGTAATACGGGTTTGTCGGATCCTGAACATCCGTGAAGAGCAGGTATGGAATAGCGGCACGCAGGCCTACGACCTCGTCACAGAACCAGAGATCACAGTAGGCATCCTCCCCGACGACCCAGTTATCAGTATCCTGCGTCACCCTCATCACATAATAGGTAGAACCGACATATGCCCCGTTATCAGAATACGACCACTCAAAGCTTGATCCATCAGTGAATTTAATCTCTACAGTATAGAGATCGAGGATCCTTTCCGGTTTAAAATCCCACACGTTGTAATCAATGCTTCCGTCATCGTTCACGTGCCACGCGCCGTCCTCAAAGTTTCCGACTGTCAGGAATCTGCCGCTTTTCAGGACAGCTTCCGCCGACACAACGTCTTTTGTCGTCTTATTGATCCGGAATTTTCCTCTGTCGGCTCTGTCCGAGTCGGGATATATGCAGAAAACGTATTTCAGATTAGCCTTCATTCTGATGGTAATGTGATATCCGCTCTCATCATAATATTCGGTCCATGCATCTGTTTCATGCATTGAGACAGCGTCCTCAGACGTATACACTGTCCCGTATACCCGGCCTGTCGTCTTTATCACATCCACACGGTATGTCCCGGCCTCTTCCGGTGTGAACATATAGCAATTATAGTCTGTTATGTTGCTGCACTTGAAATCATACTGAGTTCCGGTCTCGAGGAAGTAATACCAGTAGGCACCTGTAAGCTCCTCGGGAACCATTGACATATCAAATGCTGCCGGTTCTTCCAGGTCCTCTTTATTTACATTCTGAGCGTCAGTCTCCGCCTGTTCAGGGTCCTCTCCGGATACGTCCTCTGCCTCCGTCTCTATCAATTCTTCTCCGGACACATTATCTGTCTCCGCCGCATCGCTCTCAGCTGATACCTCCCATGCAGTGCCTGCCAAAAGCCAGTCATCCGACACCCCGGCACCGTACACCGGCATGCTGCCGGCAAGGCACACTGCAAATGCGACCGTCAGGTTTTTTAATATACGTCTGTAATTCATGTCAGTTCCCCATTTATTCTTCTGCTCTGATGGTCCGTGTAACGCAACACATTATAGTATTTCGTACTTTATCCGTCAAATACCAGTTTTTTTGTGGAATGAATTTCCCGAATGTATTAAAATAGAATTAGCAATATGACCAAATGTACTGAGGATTTCCCATGCTGATTTATAAATCTTTTTCAGAACTTCTTGCGGACTGGTCGCGCAGCAGCGCTCCCGCCCTGCTCTTTGGTGATCCCATATCCTCAATTTCATACAGCGAACTTGCCGGTCTCATCCGGCAGGAAGCAGAGAAGATCCGCAATGAAAAAGCGGTGCGCCGTCTGATCGTGACGGATCACGAAGTGAGGACCATCGTTACAATAATCGCCTGTGCGATTGCGGGTTGTGACATGGTGCTGGCAGATGAGTCTCTGAGCGACAGAACGCTTGCCGCCGTCACTAAAGCGGTCTGTCCGGACAGCATCCACTGCAGTGACAGAGACCTTTATGAGTATCTGTGTGAAAATCTGCCGGCAAGACAGCACGTTTCAGCGCTTCCTCACAAAAAGCCCGGCGAGGAAGGCTTCCTGATATTCTTCACGTCCGGAACCACGAGCCCGTCAAAAGCAGTGGTCCTGACGCCGGAATCGCTGCTACGCTGTACATACTCCGGCCAGTGTATGCTCGCTTGTCATCCCGGCGATATCCTGCTCTCCGTTCTGCCATTCTCCCATGTTTTCGGCTTTGTGTGCGGCCTTCTCTGGAGTCTCGCTTACGGAGCGGCTGTTGCTCTGGGGCGGGGATCAAAATATCTTCTTGCCGACTGTGAACATTTCAGACCGACAATCCTTCCCGCCGTACCGTCAATCATCAATGTCCTGGTTCAGCGCGGCTGCCTGAACAGGGAGCTATCGACCGTGCTCATCGGTGCAGCTCCCCTGACAACGGAGACAATGCTCGCGCTGGGCAGCTCAGGCCGAAAAATATATATCGGTTACGGGCTCACTGAGACATCCAGTGGTCTGGCCATCACCCAGAAGCTGTCCGAACCGAACGAACTGTATCCGTGTCCGGATGTCGACATCTGCATAGAAGCTGACGGTGAAATTTCCGTGACAACGCCATGCATGATGGAGGGTTATCTTACATTTGCAGCGAATGAGAGTTTCACCCCTGCCAGGGGAGAACGTTTCTACACCGGCGATCTCGGATTTCTTACCCGGGACGGCGCGCTCGTCCTTACAGGCCGCAAAAAAGATCTGCTCATACTGCCTGATGGCACGAAGATTTTCTGCCCCGATTACGAGAACGCTCTAGCGCCTATGATCGGGACAGATGATATTGCGCTTGTCCTTCGCGATCATAAGCCTGTTCTCATCGTGGGCGGCATGTCATCAGACTACTATCAGCAGATCGTCAATATCGTTGAGGATTTTAACAGCATGCAGCCGCACAGCAGCCGTGTCTACGATGTCATCCTGCAGGAAGCTCCTCTGCCCCGCACGCACGCAGGCAAGCTGCGCCGCTGGCAGGTAGATCAGGATCAGCCTCTTTCTTCTGATAACGAATAGCGGAGGTCTTCCCCCACTGAGTTCATGTCTCGCTATTCGTACAGACCGTCGTCCCAGACGGTCCCGTCCCATCCTTTTTCGCGATTGCCCTCGACTTCGAGGGCTTTCTTGAACTGTGTCTCATAGAGCTCGGTGTACACACCGCCCTTCTCGACCAGAACTTCGTGCTCACCCCGCTCAACAATCTCGCCGTCCTTGACGACAAGAATCTCGTCTGCCGCCAGGATCGTGGAGAGCCTGTGAGCGATAAGAATACTTGTCCGCGAAGCAATCAAAGGGTCGATGGCCTCCTGAATCTTATTCTCCGAAATCGAATCCAGCGCGGATGTGGCTTCGTCGAAGACCAGCAGCGCCGGATCCTTGAGCAGCACCCTCGCAATAGAGATTCGCTGCTTTTCGCCGCCTGACAGCTTAAGTCCTCTGTTGCCGACCATAGTGTCAAGACCAAGCTCCTGTTTTTCTATAAAGTCATATATATTTGCCTTTCTGCAGGCCTCGATGAGATCATCTTCGGTCGCGTCCGGATTGGCGTAGAGAAGATTCTCTCGTATCGTACCGTTAAAAAGATATGTCTCCTGAGATACGATTCCGATATTTCTGCGCAGCCATTCAAGATCGATCTTCCGGACATCCACTCCCTCGAACTTTACGCATCCGCCCGTGACATCATACATACGCGGAATCAGATTGATCATGGTGCTTTTTCCCGAGCCTGAAGGACCGACAATAGCCACCGAGTGACCGCTCTCAAGAGAGAAGTTCACATCCTTAAGAATCTTGCGTTCGGGTTCATAATAAAACTCGACGTGCTCGAAATCCACCCGGCCCGTCGCCTCCTTCGGTATGACTGCATCCGGGGGACTCTCGATCTCGACCGGCATGTCATAGTAGTCGAAAATTCTGGTGAACATGGCCATAGACCGTATCCAGTCGACCTGAATGTTGAGCAGCTGGTTGACCGGACCGTACATCTTGCCGAGCAGGGCGACCAGGACCGTGATATCGCCGACTGTCAGAGTGGAATCGTATTTCATCATGAGGATTCCGCCGACAAGATATAGCAGCATGGGGCCGATGCTTGCAAATGTAGATATAGCCACCATGAACCACCTGCCCGCCATGCTCTCTCTGATGTTGAGGCCGATCATTTTCTTATTTGCAGACTCATACTTTTCATACTCCGCCTGCTCCTTGCCGAACAGCTTAACCAGCTGCTGCCCGCTGACGGACAGAGTCTCGTTCAGGATGCCGTTGATCTCGTCATTGCACTCCTGCGATTCGCGGGTAAGATCCCATCTGGTCTTTCCGGCTCGGCGGGTGGGGATCACAAAGAGCGGAATGATCAGCACGCCAACCGTGGCCAGGATCCAGTTCTCCCGGTACATCACAACGACAGCCACCGTCAGCGTGATGACATTGGAGAGAATGCTGGTCATCGTGTTCGTGATCGTGCGCTGCACGCCGTCTATATCACTCGTCATGCGGGTGATGATGTCGCCCTGGTTGTTGGTCGTGAAGAAGCGCTGCGACATTTTCTGCAGATGCCTGTACATCTTATTTCGCATGTCGAACGTGATGTGCTGCGCGATCCATGTGTTGAGATAGCTCTCGAGCACGCCGATCAGGTTGGCTGCAAATGTGACCGCGAGAGACAGCAGAATCAGCCTGATCAGAGCTTCCATATCCCTGGCGATCAAACCTTCGTCGATGATCCGTCCTGTCAGGACCGACGGAGCCAGCGTAAAAATCGAAGACACCAAAATAGCCGCAAGGACGAGCAGCATCTGCTTCCAGTACGGTTTCAGATAAGAAAATATCCTTAATATGAGTTCTTTAGTCACCTTTGGAGCGGCCGCCTTCTCCTCCTCAGTGAGGTAGCGTCCCCCTCTTCCTCCTCCGTGTCCACCGGGTCCGGCCATACATTGTCCTCCCTTCTCGCGATTCGCCTCTGTTTATTCACCATGCAGAGGATTCGTTTCAGAACTGCGGTTTTTCCTCATCCGGGACGTCATCTGCAATCCTGCCCTTCATGACGTTCGGACAGATAAAGTTATTGTAAGCATACTCCCAGAGCTCCTCTGACCCGAACTTTGAGCGTCCATTCCTCCTGAGCACCTGTGAGAGCTTCACACCGTGCTCGACCCAGGATATCCCGTCCGTCGCGTTGTTAAGCATAAGCGGCTGGAAATTATCCAGGGCACGGGCAAATTTTGCTTCCGGCGTCTCCCATGCTTCGAACTCTTCCCAGATCGCCCTTAATTTCGCACCCGCATCCTCGGGAAGAAGTCCGAAAATGCGGTCTGCTGCCGCAAGTTCCCTCTCCGCCTGACTCTGCTTTGCTGCCTCATCGTAGGCGTAGGTATCGCCGGCGTCGATCTCCACGAGATCGTGAATGAGGACCATGATCATTGTTCTTGCAACATCGATTTTTTCATTTGCGTAATCCGCAAGAAGCCATGCCATAATGGCCATGTGCCATGCGTGCTCGGCATCATTTTCTTTGCGAACACCGTCCGACAGATAGGTCTGCCTTCCGATGAACTTGTCCTTATCGATCTCCAGTATAAATCTGAAGAAATTGTCCAGTCTTTCTTTGTCAGTCAATTTTGAGAACTCCTTTCTGACATCTCCCATCATATACAGCGATCCGCAGGCTGCGACCGGTCCTCCGCCCGCCAGGAGCAGAGCGCGTTTTACACCGTCCGCAATACTTTTTTCTGCAAATGCAACCGCATCGCAAACGCATTCATCCCTCTGATCGGCGCCCGAACCACGGTCAGACAGCTCCGCTGCAGTCACCCTGCGGCTCAGGTCACCTGCCGATGTCCTGATGATTTCTGCCAGCTTCTCCGCAGCTAAAGCTCTGGGATTGTCCGGTGTGACGCACACAAAAGCTTTCGCATGGGGGAGAAGATATTTCAACATTTTATCATACTCTTTATCCGCCAGGACTCCCATGAGAAATACGATTTTCTCATCCGGAAGCAGCGTGGACAGGTTATTTTCCAGGGCTTCAATGCACTGAGGATTGTGGGAACCGTCGCATATAAAGAGCGGCTTCTTTCGCAGGATCTCGAACCTGGCCGGCCAGGTGACAGTGCCAAGGCCTTCTCTGACAGCTGTCTCGGATATACTCCATCCCTTTTCCTTCAGCTTCCCGATAATCTCCAGCACCATGACCGCATTGAAAACCTGATGTCTGCCCGGGAGCGCCGTAAAAATATTCCGGTACTCGTGCCATGAAAACAGCTGTCCCATCACTTTTCCTTTTACAGCCCCGCTCAGTGCTTTCGCAAGCGCGACATCCGCCGTTCCAATCTGTGCCCGCACCTGCCCGACATCTGCCGCTCCGGTCTGTGCTCGCACGTGCCAGGCATCTGCCTCGTCCTCCAAAATCACAGAACCCATATCCGCACGGCAAAATACCGCTCCCCGCTCACTGCATATCTTCCGGTAGACCTCCTCGGCCTCGATGTCAACAGGGTAGGTGACCACAGGGCAGCCCTTCTTAATGATACCTGCCTTCTCAAAAGCAATCTCAGCCAGTGTATCTCCGAGGAACTGCGTATGTTCGAGACTCAGATTCACAATTGCGCATACTTCGGGCGGAGGAATAATGTTCGTCGAGTCAAGCCTTCCTCCCATCCCGACTTCCATGACGACAATATCGCAGGATGCGTGCGCAAATGCCGCAAATGCCGCCATCGTCAGTATCTCGAACTCCGTCGGCTTATCCTCCATCTCAGAAAGCCCCTGCCTGCTGCCGCAGACAGCGGTCCGGACCTCTCCCACCGCCCGGCAGAAATCCTCCTCCGAAATATTCTGTCCGTTTATTTTTATACTCTCAAGAATCGTCTCAAGATACGGGGAAGTGAACATGCCGGTCTTATACCCGGCTGCCCTGAGAACAGACTCAAGCATAGCGCAGGTCGAACCCTTGCCGTTCGTCCCGGCAACGTGGACATACCGAAGCTTATTCTCCGGGTGCCCCATGCGCTCCGCCATCTCCTGCATCCGCGAAAGACCGAGCCGGCTCCCGTGCCACCTGTTCATAAAATCCAGAGCTTCCCTAAATGTCATATATTCTTTCCTCGGACTCATTTGCTTTTCCTTCATCTGCAGCGGCGAAACTCTCTCACATTGAAAAGTGTTCACGCCGTCACGGTCTCAATCCCGGCTGCGATCTCTGCTGATTTTTGCCGCGTAGGCCATAATACCGGCTACTGTTTTCGCATCCTGAATCTCACCCGCATAGATCTTCTCCATGAGTGTCTCGAGTTCAAATGCCTCCACATTGATTTCCTCGGCCTCATCGAGGTGCTGCCCGTCCGCCGGGACCAGATCCTCGGCAAGGTAGACATCCGTGAACTCGCTGCAGTAGGCGACCGCCGTTTTCAGCTTAATAAGCGGGCTTATCTTGTCACTTGTGTAGCCGGTCTCCTCGCGAAGCTCGCGTGCAGCGGTGTCAGCGGTATCCTCAGTGAGTGAGTCTCTGGCTCCCGCGGGAAGCTCTATCGTCTCGCGGTCGATGGCAGGCCTCATCTGATGGATCATGAGGATCCTTCCGTCCGGGAGAACAGGCACAATACAGGCTCCTCCGCGCGGATGGTCAATAAAATCCCACTGTTCAATCTTTCCGTCAGGCAGTTCCATCGTGTCTCTGTAAAATGTGAGGACGCCGCCCTTGTAAGCCAGTGTCCTGTCGAGTCGTCTCAATTTATGTTCCATTATACGCCATCCTCTCTAAAATCTGATTACCCTCGCGATCCGCCGGATGCCCGACTCGCCGGCGACTTTCGGACCTGAAGCAATGAACATCGCCTGCCGCCTTTGCCTGAACGACAAAGGGGGCCGTCGCCGACAGCCCCCTCATGGTCGCAATTTAATCTCTGAGCGCGGCGCGGCAAGAACGCCGAGGCGTTCTTGATGTGTCGCTCTGTGACCCATACGCCGAAGAAGCAGGGTCATCTATCGCCGAACATTTATTTTTTATTCTTGCATGCCTTATTCAGCTCGTCGACAACGATCTGAAGGGCTTTAATTCTGGCATACTTCTTGTCAACAGATTCAAGAATGTACCACGGAGCGGTGACGGTGCTCGTCTTCTGGAGCATCTCGTTGATCGCGTCGACATAGAGATCCCATTTTTCACGATTTCTCCAGTCCTCATCGGTGATCTTCCACTGTTTCTCCGGTGTGTTCTGGCGGTCGGTAAATCTCTCCAGCTGAGTCTGATTGTCGATCTGTACCCAGAACTTGATGACTACTGCGCCCCAGTCCGTGAGCTCACGCTCGAACTCATTCATCTCATTGTAAGCTCTCTGCCAGTCGTTCTCGGAGCAGAATCCCTCGAGACGCTCTACCATGACACGGCCGTACCAGGTGCGGTCGAAAATGGTGATGTGCCCCGTCTTTGGCAGACGGTTCCAGAATCTCCACAGATAATGGCGGGCTTTCTCATGCGGTTCCGGACTCGCGATCGGCTCAACGACATAACCGCGGGGATCTAAGGCTGCGGTAATTCTCTTGATGTTGCCGCCCTTGCCGGCTGCGTCCATTCCCTCGTAGGCGATGATGACCGGTATCTTCTTGCGATACAGTTTGTTGTGAAGAGCGCGGAGCTCACCCTGCAGGCGGTCGAGTTCCTTCTTATACTCTTCGTCCGTCAGAGATTTGCTGAGATCAACTTCATCAAGAAGCGGCATCGGCTTCAGCGGGAATGTATTCTGCAGGATCGGAACGGCCAGAGAATGATTCTTGATGGCTGTGTCAATGCCCAGATTCAGGAACTGAAGGACCTGAAGTTCTGCCCACTTCTTGTTCTTGGCATCGATGATATACCACGGAACATTTGAACGGTTCGTATCCTCAAGATACTTATTGTACACATCGAGGCACTCATTATAGTGCTCATTCTCCCAGAGGTCTTCCTTGTCGACGCGCCACTTTGTATTCTTGTCCGCAAGGAGAAGGTCGAGTCTCTTCTTCTGCTCCTTCTTACTGATATGGAAGAAGAACTTCATGACAAGATAGCCGTTGTCCGTGAGCTGGCGCTCTGTGATATTGATGCTTTTAATCCTCTTAGCGTACGTCTCCTCGTCGATGGTCCCTTCAAGCACTCCGTCCGTGACCTCTTCCATCCAGCATGTGTCAAAGAACTTGAACTTGCCGGCTTCTGGGATTTCAAGGAAATAGCGATAAAGGAACGGTTTTCTCTTCTCCTCTTCTGTCGGAGCGGAATCCATCGTAGCGACCTTGAAGAAGCGCGGATCAATGCTCTTTATAACTTCTCCCATCACGCTTCCCTTGCCGGCGCTGCCCCATCCTTCAAAAATGACCATGACCGGAAGCTTGGCTTCCTTGATTCTCATCTGGTTAGCAGCGAGCTTGGCCTGTTCTACCTTCAGTGCAGCTTTAACGGCTTCTTTCTCCGGCTGCGCTGTCTTAACAAAATTTTTCAGCATAAATGCCTCCTGTGATTTATATATTTATTTGAAAAGAACTGATTCATTGTACAAATTGTAGCACATTGTCACATACCATACCAGTACTTCTGTAACTTTCAGACAACACATCCTAACTACCATCGTATCCAAATGCAACTTCCAGGCTCCACATTCCAATTTCCATTTCTCGCATCGCTTCTATGCTGTATCTGCCGCGGCACGTGCGATCACACCTTTTTATACACGACCTTGCCGCCGCAGATCGTCATGTGCACCCGCCCGGTCAGTTCCATACCTGTGAACGGAGAATTCTCTGCTTTTGACGCATAACCTCCTGCCGTCAATATCTCATTTTCATCAAATATCACAAGATCGCAGGGACCGCCTTCGGCAATGTAGCCGGCGTCAAAATGATACATGCTCGCCGGTGCGTAAGACATGCGCTTGAGAAGGGTCCGCATGGAAAGATACCCTTTATGAACAAGCTCCGTTATCCCAAGGGCAAGGGAAGTCTCAAGACCGATAATGCCGCTCGGGGCTTCCGTGAGCTTTCGCTCCTTCTTCTCCGCTGTCGTGTGGGGAGCGTGATCAGTCGCGATAATATCGATCGTCCCGTCAGCCAGACCTTCGATGATGGCCATGCGGTCCGCCTCCTCGCGGAGCGGCGGATTCATCTTCGCGTAGGAGCCATATCGAATCGCAGCCTCCTCGGTCAGTGAAAAGTGATGCGGTGTTGCCTCCGCGTGAATATTGCCGAGGGCAGCTTTCGCCTTAGCCTTTCGAACAAGTTCTACCGCCTCTTTGGTGCTGATGTGCTGTATCTCGATGCTGGCCCCGGTCTCAAGGGCGAGTCCAAGGTCTCTCTCCACCATGACGATCTCCGCCATCCTGTCGGAGCCTCCGATATGATAGTACTCACTTGCCTTTCCGTGGTTAATTCCGTTATTTTCAATATAATCAGGATCCTCCTCGTGGAAGCTGATCGGAACTCCCAGATTTCTCGTGCGAATCATGGCCTCCTTCACAATCTCAGGGTTCCTCAGAGGAATACCGTCATCGGTGAAACCCACAGCTCCCGCGCGCACGAGTTTCTCCATGTTTGTGATTATTTCACCCATCATGCCGCAGGTCACATTTGCACACGAAGCAACATGAATCCCTGTTGCCGCCCCCTTCTCCAGGCAGTAGACAAGAGTATCAACCGAGTCAATTGTGGGCCGGGTGTTGGCCATCATGACCACTGTCGTAAAACCGCCGGCCTTGGCGGCCGCCGCTCCGGTGCAGATATCTTCCTTAGACGTGAATCCCGGGTCTCTGAAATGGACATGCACGTCGACAAGACCCGGACCGACAGTGAGCCCCTCCGCGTCAACGACCTCGCATCCCTCCGGCGCCTCAATGTTTTCCGCGATTTTTGTGATCCTCCCGTCCTCCGAGAGAATGTCATAGTTTCCTTCAATGCCCGATTTCGGGTCGATCAAAAAACCATTCTTAATAAGCAGCATCCTAACACCTCTCTCTCGTGCTACAGTTGTATCCGATTATTCCATAAATTGCCCGCACCTGGGGACAGCACCTAAAGACATTATACATCCCGCGCTGGCCGGATTATAGTAAAAAATGAGCTGCCTGAGCAGCAGTTCAGACTGACTGCACTTGCGTTACGGTTCATGCAGTGTAGTTCAGGCTGGCTGCACTTGTGTTTCGGGTCCGGCGGCAGTTCAGGCTGGCTGCGCTTGTGCTTCGGGTCCGGCGCAAAGCATTCATCTTCGTGAGAAAAACATTGCAGGTCCTTCCCGGTGAGATCAAAAAAGCTTTAGCTTTTTTAAGCTCACAGAAAAGGACCTGCGTTTTTCGATGAAGATGATGTTTGCGCCGTGTTTTGAACTTAGTTGCAGCCAGCCTGAACTATCGCCGGCTTCTGAACTTAGTTGCAGCCAGCCTGAACTATCGCCGGCTTCTGAACTTAGCTGCAGCCGGCCTGAACTATCGCCGGCTTCTGAACTTAGCTGCAGCCGGCCTGAACTATCGCCAGCTTCTGAACTTAGCCCTTGACGGCACCCGCCGCCACGCCTCCGACGATATACTTCGACAGGAGCAAATAGACAACAATGACAGGGAAGATCGAGAACGCGATGGCCGCGTAGACCTGGCCCATATCGAACTTCAGCCAGTCAGCCGCGCGGAGCTGAGCGATCAGGATCGGCAGCGTCTTCACATTTTCCTTGTGAAGAATGAGAGCCGGCGTGAAATAATTATTCCAGCTCGAAACAAAAGAGAAAATAGCCTGGACCGCAATCGCCGGCTTCATGAGCGGGAGAACGATCCTATTGAAGATGAAGAACTCACCCGCTCCGTCAATCCGGGCAGCCTCCAGAAGCGACATGGGAAGGTTTGCTTCCATGTACTGCTTCATATAGAAGAAGGTGACCGGTGAGGCGATAGCCGGGACAATGAGCGGAATGAAATTATTCTCGAGTCCCATCTTATTAACGAGCTGTACAAAACCGAGTGCTGTGACCTGTGTCGGAATCATCATAATCGCCAGGATGAAGCTGAAGACCGCCTGACGTCCCCGGAAAGGATAGGCTTGAATGGCAAATGCCGTCATTACCGAGAAATACGTACAGCACAGCGCCGTCAGCGAAGATATGACCAAAGAATTTCTCATTCCCTTGACCATGGGCAGTGTCCCGTGGAAGACATTTGTCAGATTCTCAATAAGATGCGTGCTTGGGATGGCAGCGAAACCCCTGCCGAGCTCGCCGTTCGATCTCGTAGCGTTGATGAACAGTACATAGAACCAGAACAGGCAGAGGAAAGAGAGAAGTATCAGGGCTATATAAGCGATTGCGCGTCTTGCGCTGATGCTGACGCCGTTTGATTTATTTGCGTTCATTGCGATATCCTCCTTTCCTTAGTTATGCTCCGACTGAGCGGTCGCCTTAAAGATGATCATGCTCAGGATGCCGGTAATGATCAGCAGGATCACGGAGAGCGCGCCGGCCAAACCGAAGTTCTTGCTGTACAGATGCTTGTTGAGGTACATGATCATAGTCATGGAAGACCGCACCGGATTGCCGCTGCCGTCAGTCAGGATCTGCGGGACGTCGAACATCTGAAGACCGCCGATCAGCGACGTGACCATGACATAGATCAGGATCGGTCGCAGCAGCGGCAGGGTAATCTTGAAGAAGATCTGCGTCGCAGTCGCTCCGTCGACCTGAGCCGCCTCAAAGAGGTTCGTGTCAATACCCATCATGCCTGCCATGAGAAGGATCGTCGTGTTGCCGAACCACATCAGGAAATTCATAAAAGCCACAAGTCCGCGGACACTCCAGATATTGGACATGAACTTGAACGGCTTTGCAAATACATGCATGTTCACCAGAATGGAGTTGACCGGGCCTGTATCCGCGAACAGTGTAAAGAACAGCATCGCAAACGCGGAGGCCATGATCAGGTTCGGCAGATAAATGACTGTCTTGAATACTCTCTGCCCTTTGAGCCTTAAGGAAGGATCCGTGAACCAGGCTGCGAGGAGCAGGGATACGAGGATCTGGGGCACAAAGCCCAGAATCCACATGATCATTGTATTCTTGAAGTACTTCATAAAATCGCCGCTCGTGAACAGTTTTGTGTAGTTGGCCAAGCCGACGAAATTCGGTCCGATATGTTTAAGACCTGACATATAATTCTCGAACAGACTGTTGTAAATAGTGCTTGCCAGCGGTATCAGCTGAAAGACGATGAATACCGCCGCGAACGGTATGAGGAAAATATAACCCCATTTTGTATAGCCCATTACTGCGTTCTTTTTCTTGCTGCCCATTGCGTTTCCTCCAAACACTATAGTTGGCTCTTTCAGGATCCGCAGCGCCCTTCCGGCTTGCCGCTTGTCATATCGGAAAAACTCTGCCGGTCCTGAAGTTATTATCTCTGAGAAGGGTGCCTGCCCGCGTCCGCGGGCAGACACCCCATTATTATCCTGTGATGATTACTGAAAGAGAGTATCAACCGAGTTCCGGATACTTTTCAACAACTGCTGTGTTGAACTGAGCCAGAGCTTCATCATATGTAGCGTTGCCTTCGAAGTAATTCTGCATAGCATTCTGGAACTCCTCGTTGCAGCCCTGATCGTAGATGGAGATGTTGCTCATGTCTACAAGCTCAGAGCCTTCTGCGAGCATAGCGTACGGATTCTGGCCGCCGAGGATATCATTGCCGAAGCTCTCATCGCCGGCAAGTTTTGCAAGGACTTCCTTATTGTTGACACAGTCGGAATCCTTAACAGCGATGTCTTCAAGGACAGCTTCATCAGTTGTCATTGTGAGAATGATATCTTTTACGAGTGTCGGGTTGTCTGTGCCGCGCGCTGCGCAGATCCATGTTCCGCCCCAGTAGTAACTCTGCGGTCCTGTTGTGAATGCCCAGCCGCCTGCCTTGCCTACGGAGCCGTCTTCATCAGCATGCATGCAGAAGTTGATGAGCCATGCCGGTCCGAAGTAGCAGAATACCGGAGTCTCCTCGAAGAAGCCCTTGTTCCAGTCATCGGACCAAAGGCTGCCGGTCCCCGTCTCGCCGGCATCTACGAGAGCCTTGGAGTCCTCTACCCACTTCTCAATGTTCGGGTCGATCGCGACTTTGCCGTCAACTACCCACGGTGCGGATACGTTGTTGGAGTATACACGGTATGTGTCGTTGACAGTCGATGTGATATTGTAGCCTTTCTCCTTCATCTTGGCAGCTGTCTCATTGAATGCGTCCCAATCCTTGACGAATTCCTGGACTTCTTCCGGCTCAGATACGCCGAGAACTTCCTGGGCAAGCTTTCTGTTATAGATGAGACCGGCCGAGCATGCCTGCCATGAAGCGCCGCGAAGCTCGCCGTTGGCATCTGTAACAACATCCTTGGTGTACTGATACTGCTGGTCAAGATCAGCGTCTGTGATACCCAGCTCGGAAAGCGGCATAGCCACGTCGACATCGGCATCTACATACTTGAGCGCATAGTCAGCTTCTACCAGGAATAAGTCTACCTTGTCATCAGCTGCTGCGTCCGCGTTGCCCGGAAGCAGTTCATCCAGTTTATTCTGATATGCATTGTCCTTGGTCGCTGTGATTGTGAACTTGACAGTTACATCCCCGATCTTGCCGGTCGTAGCATCGATTTTCTCATATCCCGGATAGTGATCTGCTACGCGGTTGATGAATTCCTCGTTCCATACCTGGACATTGAGGACTGATCCCTCATCGCCGGCCGGTTCTGCTGTTGCTACTGTCGAGTCTGTGCCTGCCGGCTCTGCTGCCGGTGCCGGGGCTGATGAGCCGCCGCAGGCTGCCAGACCTGTAACCATTGCTGCTGATAATGCAAGTGCAAGCCATTTTTTCTTCATTTTGGATTCCCTCCTGTTTAAATTATGGTTTGTAAACTATTTTCATTGCATAGAATGCAAATGTTAACTAATTGACTGTTCCGAGTGTCTCACCCTTCACCAGATATCCGTCGAGCACCGTGTTGTCCTTTAGCGTCGTCCGAGGCTTTTCGATGAGTTCAATAATCTTGCTGGCTGCCGCCTCGCCGAGCCCTCTCATATTCTGAGAGTAGGTCGTCAGCTTCGGACTTAAGAGACGTCCGATCGTCACTCCGTCATACCCGGCGACCGAAATATCTTCCGGAATTGAAAGCCCTGCGTCCCGTATGGCGTTCATGCCTCCTATACACGAGTAGTCATCCGGATACAAAATGCAGGTCGGCCTCCTCTTCAGAGCCAGCAGCTTTCGTGTGGCCTCGCCGGCAGCCTCGTCATCGAGGTAGGCTACCTCCATCACATATTCCTCCGGAACTTCCAGTCCGAGTTCTTCCATTGTACCGAAGAATCCTGCGATCCGGTCATCGGTGACCGAAGACGATTTTCCGTGAATGTAGGCGATCCGTTTATGGCCGAGCGATGCAGCGTATCTGACCAACTCCTGAATTCCTTTCTGATTATTGGAAGAAATTGTCGCGCATCTGTCAAATACATGGTCGATCGTGACGACCGGGATACTTGAGTTGACCAGTTCCAGGACTTCCGGCTGGGTGAAATCCACACAGGCGATCACCACACCGTCCACATTTCTGTACTTGCAGTGCTCCAGATACGTCACTTTCTTTTTCTGAAGCTGCATGTTGATGAACGTAATATCATATCCCTGGCTCTCTGCCCGGACCCTGAGTCCCTCAAGGACTTCCGAAAAAAACGGGTGTGTCAATCCGCTTCGGTGTCCGTCTGCAAATAGCACTCCGATATCATGCGTTGCCTTCGTCTTCAGTGCCCTCGCTGCCATGTTCGGCAGGTAACCCATTTCATTGGCTGTCTTTCGGATCTGAGCTCTTCGGGCTTCGCTGATATCGCTCTGGTTATTTAAAGCTTTGCTCACTGTTGCCACGGAAACTCCGCAGGTCGCCGCGATATCTTTTAACGAAACCATGGTGCATCCCCTTCTTCGAACTCCCTTAATCGTTTTCGTAAGTTCATCATATCTCATTCCAAAATTTTGTCAATACAGAATGCCAAAAAATTATGTTTTTGTCATTTTAACACATTTATCCGACCAAAATATGTGCACTTTTCACAGTCGTTCTGAAAATTCAGCCAAAACTACGTAATTGTTCTTACTATCGTTTTCGCTACTTTTGCAATAAATTACGAAAATCCTATTGATTTTTTCGCAATAATCAATTATATTGTCCCTAAATAGAGCATGGCGCAGTATGTCCGGCAGATATACGCAAAACCCAAAGGACATCGGATACCCAGAGCCTGCAGCGCGAACGCTGCAGGGATCCGGGCAGAGTCAGGAAGATATCCGCTGACTCGAAAACCGCACTTTCATCTCATAACGAGACTTACATTATTATCAGTAAAGGAGGCTGCCATGAAATACGGTTATTTTGACGACAAAAATAAGGAATACGTCATCACCACCCCCAGGACCCCTCTCCCCTGGATCAATTATCTGGGATGCGAAGAATTCTTTACGCTCATATCCAACACCGGAGGCGGCTACAGCTTCTATAAGGATGCCAAGCTTCTCCGACTCACCAGATTCCGCTACAACAATACGCCAAAGGATTCCAACGGGCACTATTTCTATATTAAAGACGGTGACACAATCTGGAACCCCGGCTGGCAGCCGACTCAGACCGAACTTGACGATTACTCCTGCCGTCACGGCATGGGCTATACAGTCATAAAGGGCAGCAAGAACAAGCTCTCAGCCGAGGTTACCGCATTCGTGCCGATCGGCGATTCCGCGGAAGTCCTGCGGGTCAGGGTCAAGAATGAAGATGCGGTCTCCCGAAGTTTCAAGCTCTTCTCCTATGTGGAATTCTGTCTCTGGAATGCAATGGACGACATGACGAATTTCCAGAGGAACTACAGCACCGGCGAGGTTGAGATCGACGGGTCCACGATTTATCACAAGACTGAATACCGCGAGCGCAGGAACCATTACGCAGTCTTTACAGTAAACGCCCCCTGCGACGCTTACGATACAGACCGCGACAGCTTCCTCGGCGTCTACGGCGGTCCTCATGCTCCGGAGGCGGTCCTTGCCGGAAAGCTGAACAATAAAAAAGCCAGCGGCTGGTCTCCGATCGGAGCCCATGAGCTGGATCTTACTCTCAGTGCCGGAGAAGAAAAATCCTTCATCTTCCTCCTCGGATATGTGGAAGTACCGAAAGATCAGAAATGGGAATCCCGGGGAATCGTCAACAAAGAGCCTGCAAGGCAGCTCATTTCCAGGTATTCGACCGACGAGCAGGTCGACGCTGCATTTGCAGCTCTTAAGGCCTACTGGGACAATCTTCTCTCCACCTTCTCGGCAGTCACGCCGGAAAACGAGTTCACGCGCATGGTAAACATCTGGCATCAGTATCAGTGCATGGTGACCTTCAATATGTCCCGCTCAGCATCCTACTATGAATCCGGCATCGGCCGCGGAATGGGCTTCCGCGACTCAAGCCAGGACCTCTTCGGTTTCGTTCATCTGATCCCGGACAAAGCGCGGCAGAGACTTCTCGATATTGCGGCTACCCAGTTCCCGGACGGCAGCGCCTATCATCAGTATCAGCCGCTCACAAAGCGCGGCAACATGGATGTCGGAAGCGGTTTCAACGATGACCCGCTGTGGCTCATAGCAGGCGTATCCGCCTATATCCGTGAGACCGGCGACTACACGATTCTCGACGAGGTGACACCGTTCGATAACGACGACTCGCTGGCAGCACCTCTCCTTGAGCATCTGCACAGGTCTTTCAATTACACCGTGACACACAAGGGTCCCCACGGTCTTCCGCTCATCGGCCGTGCCGACTGGAACGACTGCCTGAACCTCAACTGCTTCTCCGACGAACCGGGAGAATCCTTCCAGACAACAGGTCCGAGCGAAGGTCCGGTCGCCGAGTCCGTCTTCATCGCGGGAATGTTCGTCAAGTATGGCAGAGAGTATGTGGAAATTCTGAGGCATATCGGCGATGAGGAGAAGGCACTTGCTGCGGAGAAAGAGATTGCGGTGATGGAGAAAACAGTCCTCACCGAGGGCTGGGACGGCGAGTGGTTCCTCAGGGCTTACGACGCCTTCGGCCAGAAAGTCGGATCACATGAATGTGAGGACGGCCAGATCTTTATCGAGCCTCAGGGATTCTGCGTCATGGCCGGCATCGGAAAGGATACAGGCGAAGCCCAGAAAGCCCTGGACAGCACCAGAGAAAGGCTTGAGTGCGAATACGGCATCATGATCCTTCAGCCCGCTTACAGGGATTATCACCTGAATCTCGGCGAAGTATCCTCCTACCCGCCCGGCTACAAGGAAAATGCCGGCATCTTCTGCCACAATAACCCCTGGGTCTCCATAGCGGAGGCGGAGATGGGCCACGGCAACCGCGCCTACAGCATATACAAAAAAATCACCCCCTCCTATCTCGAGGATAAGGGTGAGATCCATAGGACAGAGCCGTACGCATACTGCCAGATGGTCGGCGGCCGCGACGCAGTGAACTTCGGCGAGGGCAAGAACAGCTGGCTGACAGGCACGGCCTCCTGGACGTTTGTGGACGCGTCGCAGTACATTCTCGGCATCTATCCGGATTTCGACGGACTCCGCGTGCGCCCGTGCATTCCGGCTTCATGGTCTGAATTCAAGGTGACAAGAAAATTCCGCGGCGCAACCTATCACATAACTGTTAAGAACCCGAAAAATATTGAATCCGTTGATTACACCGTCACAGTGGACGGCTCAAAGGCAGCGACGAATGTCCTGCCGGTGGCTCCGGCCGGAAGTACCGTTAACGTTGAAGTTAACATCGGCTGAGATTTCTGCAAGGGCGCGCACCCGCTGCCCTTCTTCCCCTACAGAGTTAAAAAACCCCGGTCTCCATTCTTCCTGGAGATCGGGGTCTTTTATTTCATCAGCAATATTTATTGCAGCAGCGAATATGCCTGTATCGTATTTCAGAATCAGGCAGTCTCTGCCTCTCGCCTTGTGATAATGACCTTTGCCGGGCACTTGGATGCGCACTTGCCGCACTGTACACACGTAGCGTAGTTGATGTGGGCAATGTTGTCCTCGACCTTGATCGAGTTGTTGTCGCAGACAAGCGTGCAGGCTTTGCAGCCGATGCAGCCGGCAGCACACTGAGCCTTTGTCGCCTTACCCTTCTCCTGGCTTGCGCATGCGACGGCATATATCTGCTTGTCCGGAATGATCTCAATCAGATGCTGCGGGCAGACACTAGCGCACTTGCCGCAGCCGACGCACTTCGTGCGGTCGACCTTTGCGATACCGTCCACGATGTGGATAGCGTCGAACTCGCATACCGATACGCACTCACCGAGACCAAGGCAGCCGGTCTGGCACATCTTTGTTCCCTTGCCGGGTATCGCGGCTGCAGCACCGCAGCTATTGATACCGATGTAGTTGGCATTGTCATAAGCTTTCTCGCATGTGCCTGAGCACTTGACGAAGGCTACTTTCTTGTCGATTGAACCTGCCTCGACGCCCATGATCGCAGAGATTTTCTCAGCGACAGCAGCGCCGCCAACCGGACACTTATTGACCGGAGCGTCGCCCTTCGCGATGGCAGCCGCAAGACCGTCACAGCCGGGATAACCGCAGGCGCCGCAGTTGTTGCCCGGGAGGCATCCGCGGACCGCAGTCTCCTTAGGATCGACTTCGACCTTGAACTTGTTGCCGGTGAACACAAGCATGACACCTACAAGGAATGATACGACGGCAAGCAGGATAATAGTAATAATTAATAATGCACTTCCACTCATGACCTGCCTCCTTAGCTAAGCGTGCTGAATCCGAAGAAAGCCATTCCCATCAGCGTAGCGGTGAAAAGAACAAGCGGAGCTCCCTTGATCGGAGCAGGGATGTCATTCCCCTCCATCTTCTCACGGATACCGGCGAGAAGTACGATCGCGATTGTATAACCCACACCGGTACCAAAACCGGAAATGACACTTTCAATAAAGTTGTAACCGTCACTTACATTGTTCAGAGCAACACCTAGGACCGCGCAGTTTGTTGTGATCAGCGGAAGGTAGATGCCGAGTGCTGTATAGAGTGCCGGAGATGTCTTTTTCAGGAACATCTCAACAACCTGGACCAGGGCAGCAATGACGATAATGAAGACAATCGTCTGCAGGTAGTCAAGGCCGAATGGCTTCAGAATGAATGTGTACAGAAGATTGGCTACCGCGGAAGCAATCGTGATGACGAAGATGACCGCGCCGCCGAGGGAAGCAGACGTCTTGATCTTATTGGAAACGCCGAGGAAAGAACAGATTCCGAGGAACTGACTGAGGACGACGTTATTGACAAGAGCTGCCCCGATAATAATCATAAAGAGAGACGTATTTCCACTCATGCTTTCGCCTCCTTCTTATCACAGTTTTCTTTGTCTGCCACAGCGCATGTCGCGCAGCTGCCTTCACATCCGCCGTCAACAAGATCGTTTGCGCGGGTCTGAATACTCATCGCGTTCATGAACATAACGATGAGTCCAAGGATAAGGAACGCGCCCGGTGCCTTGACCAGCAGATCCATAGGCTTGTAAAAGGACGGCATGACCTGCACACCGCAGAGAGTTCCGGCACCGAACAGTTCGCGGAAGAACGCGATGGCAATGATACCGACCGTAAATCCGAGGCCCATACCGATACCGTCCATTGCGGACTCTATCGGTCCGTTCTTGGAAGCGTACGCCTCGGCACGCCCGAGAATAATGCAGTTGACAACGATCAGCGGAATGTATACGCCGAGGGCATCATTGATAGCTACGAAGTATGCCTGCATAATCAGCTGTACGATCGTGACGAACGATGCCACGATGACGATGAAAGCCGGCAGACGCACCTCATCCGGAATAATATTGCGGACAAGGGAGATAACGATATTGGAAATGACCAGAACGGCGATCGTCGAGGCACCCATGCCGATGGCGTTCGTAACCGATGTTGTTACGGCCAGCGCCGGGCACATACCGAGCATCATGATAAAGACGGGGTTTTCTTTGACGATACCGTTGTAAATGCGTTCTGTATAATTATTCACAACTGCCCTCCTTACCCTGCGATCAGATAATTGTTGTAGAAGTCGATAGCTGCATTGACCGCATTGACGACAGCGCGGCTTGTCGTGGACGCGCCGGAGACGGAGTCGATCTCATTATCTGCTGTGGATCCGCCGGCCTTGTTGAGAGTAAAGCTGTCCACCTTAACGTTCGCGAACTGGGCTTTCCAGTCGTCTGTGTCGACGAGCATACCCATACCGGCTGTCTCAGTGAGAGTCGTGAAAGAGATGCCGATGACTGTTCCCTCAGTGTCGAAACCGACGGACAGGGCAATCTCGCCGTCATAGCCTTCCATGCTCGAGCAGTTGATCGCATATCCGACGATATTGCCGGAAGCATCGACTGCCTGGACCGCCTCATTGATATAGGCTTTTCCGAAAGCGCCGTCAGCGTAATAGCCGGCTGCCTTCATCTCCTCGATCTGAGCGGTAACAGCATCATCATAAGCAAATGAATCAGCATCCGGAACAACTGCCTCATAGGCCTCGAGAGCCTTGGCCAGCTTGTTCTCGGCGATCTGATCCGCTGTCATCATATTGACGCCCGCAAGAGTGCCGCCGGCGACAACAGTGATGAGAGTGAGGATGATTGCCGAAGGCGGAATCGCAATACCGCTCTTCTTCGGAGCGTTCATCTCCTCAACACTCGGAATTACGCTCGCGCCCTTCTTTCCGATGCCGAACGGCTGCGGAACCGGCATAAGGTCGATCAGCGGAACAGCAAGGTTAGCTATGATGATTGCGTATGTCGAGCTGTCAGCCATGCTGCCGAAGCATCTGAAGATCGCGGACAGGAATCCGTACAGGCATCCGAAGATCAGCTGACCGGACCATGTCATCGGAGAAGTGACCGGGTCAGTCGCCATGAAGAACGCACCGAGCATGAAACCGCCGCCGACGAGATGAGCCGCGATGAACATCGGGTCCATGCCCTTCTCGCCGAATGCTGCCATGAAAATGATAAAGCTGACGATACTGGCTGCCGGGATCTCCCAGCTGATCGTGTCGGAGACGATGAGCCAGATGCCGCCGATAATGATGCAGATCACGCTGGCACCGATGTGGCCCATCTCAAGTCCGAGGAACATGCGGAGTACATTGACGGAACCGCCATTGCCAAGGACAGCAAGCGGTGTAGCGCCGGTAACTGCGTCATAGCTGTAGTCTGTCATGACCTTGCCGAAAGAAATCAACAAGAACGCGCGGCCTGCCAGAGCCGGGTTCATAAAGTTCTGGCCAAGACCTCCGAAGAAGCACTTGCCGAACAGGATGGCAAATATACCGCCGGCTACCGGGCAGTAAAGCGGGACCGAAGGCGGCAGGCAGAGCGCCATAAGAAGACCTGTCAGAATGGCTGAGCCGTCGTAGAGAGTGTTAGGTCTGTGGCAAATCAGATCAAAAACATACTCAGTCACCATACAGGAAAGAATACTTGTGATGATGACAAGCGCGGAACTGAGACCGAAGTGGCCGATTCCGACGATTGTAAGCGGTATAAGTCCTATAATGACATTGAACATGACTCCGCCGGTCGTGATAGAGTCGCGAAGATGCGGCGAGGAGGATACATGCTTTAATGTACTATCTTTTCCGATTGTACTCATTTCTTGCCCTCCTTTGCTGCCTTAGCTCTCTGGTACATCATTGCTGCCGGTTTCATCTGTTTAAATAACTGAGTCAGCGGACGCTTTGCGGGACATGCATAATTGCAGGTTCCGCACTGGATGCAGTCAAGACCGTGAACTTTGATAAAGCGCTCATAGTCCTTCTTCTCTGCCGCTTCCGCCATCATCTGCGGGTAGAGCCCGAGCGGGCAAACACGGATGCATTTGCCGCAGCGGATACAATTAGTAAGTTTCTGCTGAGCTTTTTCAACGTCATCCTCGAGGAAACATGTCAGAGCATTGTTCCTCTTCTCGAGCGGAACATCCGTATTCGGTATCGCGACACCCATCATCGGTCCGCCGAGAATGATTTTCTTGGTGCCCGGTTTAAGGCCTTCGTCATCGTTCACGAACTCGGAGGCCAATGTACCGAACTTGACGATATAATTACCAGGATTAGAAGCACCGTCGCCCGTGACTGTCAGACCGCGCTCATAAAGCGGGGTGTTGAGGGCAACAGCCTTATAGATAGCCGCAAGCGTAGCAACGTTATCAACAATAACTCCGAGACTTGCCGGAAGCGCACCCGATTCCATGTACTGACCGGAAACGGCGTGTACGAGGTTGCGCTCACCGCCCTGCGGATACTTGACTTTGAGCTCAAGGATTTCAAATCTGGGATCATTGCCGACAGCCCGTCTCATGGATTCAATAGCCTTCGGCTTATTTGTCTCGATAGCGATCACTGCCTTGGCGGTCGGGAATATGCGGAGAACAATCTTGAGACCTTCCACAATCTGCTCCGGATTCTCCTGCATAAGGCGGTCGTCGCAGGTGATGCCAGGTTCGCACTCAGCGCCGTTCGCTACGATCCAGCGGATATCTTCCGGTTTCTGCGGCATAAGCTTGACATATGTCGGGAATCCGGCGCCGCCGAGACCTACAATACCCGCCTCTTTGACCTTGTCGATTATTTCGCGCGGAGTAAGCCTTTCATAGTCGGTCTTCTCCCCGACTCCCTCAAAAGGCGTGTACTCCCCATCGTTGATGATAACGATCGACTCTCCCATAATACCCGCGTTGTTCGGCCTGTGCTCAATAATTTTCACCTTGCCGGATACGGACGAGTGGATATTTGCGGAGATAAATCCGTCCGCTTTCGCTATCAGCTGACCGACTTTGACCAGATCATTCCTCTTCACAACAGGAATGGCCGGCTTGCCAAGGTGCTGGCTGAGCGGGAAGACCAACTCCCCCTTGGGGAGGTATTCCACCAGCGGCTTATCGGCTGTCAGCTCCTTATAGCCCTTCGGATGGACTCCTCCTCTGAATGAATAAATGCCCATACGTTTGTCCTTTCATGATAGTTACCAAGTAATACTGCTGCTGAAGTCTGCTCTCGGATCCTCACGGATCCTCGTGTCATCTTTCTATTATGAAGCTTGTTCCAAATCTCTGCGCCTCGTCAGCCTGCTCAGCCATATACTGATTTCGTACAGACAGATCATCGGAACAGCAACCATAATCTGAGAAACAACATCCGGCGGTGTGATGACGGCCGCGATAAAGAAAATCACGACAATCATGACCTTTCTTGCTTTGACAAGCCACTCCGCCTTAATGACCCCGAGCCTCGTCAAAATGACCGAGACAACGGGAAGTTCAAAAACCACGCCGAAAATCAGGAACACGGTCAGAAGAAAATTCAGATAATTTCCTATACTGATCGAGTCCGTCACGTTAACTTCAAAGCTGAAAGAAATGAGGAAATTCAGCATGAACGGCATGATAAGAAAATAAGCAAATGCCACACCCGCCGCAAAACAGATAAGCCCGAATATCATCGCGAGAGAAAAATAAAAACGCTCCCGCTTTGTAAGGCCGGGACTGCAGAATGCGTATGTCTCATATCCGACTGTCGGCGCCGCGATTACCAGTCCGCCGATGAAAGCGATTGTGAAATATGACATAAGCAGCTCCTGCGGCGCTATGTAAACGAATGTGTAATTGCATTTTGTTCCCAGCTCGGTGAGCAGTGTCACGAGCCTGGGCGCAAATGCGAGGCATACAGCGAAACCGGCAGCGAACAATACAATGCAGACGATGATCCTGTTCCGCATCTCCCGAAGATGTCCGGTAAGGGACATGCTCCCTCCGTTGTCCGTCCGCTCCGCCTCTTTACTGGTTTCCGTCGCCATCGGTCTTAGATTCCTCGTCTTCTGCCATTCCGTCCCGGAATCCCTTTACACTCTTCCCGAACATTTTTGTCAGTTTCGGGATCTGTGTCGGGCCGAAAATGATGATGACAATGACCAGAACGATCAGTAATTCCTGCGGTCCGATTCGCATAGGTCTCCTCCTCCTCTCAGATGTCTCCGTTTATTGTGTCAATGTTAATCTGCAAATATATCATCCGGCAGTTCCTCCGCCGGACCTTCATCCGCAGATTTCTCCCCGGTTTCATTTGCAGCCGAAACTGCCGTACCTTTATCAGCATCAGTCCCGTCTGCCGCTTTATCCGGCTTTTTGGCTTTTCCTATATTGTTCAGGGAATCACTGGTCTCTTTAAAATTATTCCTTACGTCCCTGTCGAGCTGTTCAAAAGGTTCCATCGCTTCCCGGATCGGCTTCTGCGCTTCCTCAAGGGGTTCAACAACGCTCTCTCTGATATCTTTCGTCATATCATCTGTCGCCTTGCGGAATTCTCTCAGCCCGGCACCGAGTTTTTTTGCGTAAAACGGAAGTTTGTCAGGGCCAATCACGATCAGGGCGACAATAAAAATTACTATGATCTCGGTAAATCCGATTTTCATGTTCGTAAAACTCCTGTAAGCAAGTCTGAGAAGCCAATACGCATGGATTCAGTCTTGAATTATATCAGCCGGCGCTGATCCGAATCCCGCGCTGTGTCTCGTGAACGAGACTTGATCCATCATAATTAGTTAACATATTACTCTATTTGTCATTATAGTTTTTTGCAGAATACCATGTCAAGTTGGTTTGGCGACCATAACACTTTGAATACTCCATGTATATTAAAAAATGCAAGTATTGAAATATCGATATCTCGAACGTGAAATTTCATGTAGTTAAAATAGATGAACTACGACTGTCCCTCTCTGATTATTAATATTTCTTAAGGCATCTCCTCCGGATGTCCTGTCTCCGCTGTCTGTTCCGCCGGATTCTCTGCCTCGGCCGGGTCTTCAGCCTGATTCTCAGCAGTTTCTTCCACCGGATCCTCCGTTTCTGCTGCTTCTTTCGCCGGCAGCTCTTCCTTAAGAGCGGCATCAACTGCGGCAATTCCCGCAGCCCTCTTCTTTGTCCTCTCGATAGCGATACCTGTGATAACACCTGCGGCGAGCGTCACCGGGAACAACAGTATCTGAACTTTATTCTTAATTCCCATCATTTACCTCCAACATTTCGTCTAATCAAGCAGGAGGCGGCAAGCCGCCTCCCGGATTCCGATGTATCATTTTTTACTCGTCTCAGCCTCGAACTCTACCAAAATCTTCGGTCCCGCGCTGGTCCCGATGCGCTCGGCGCCCGCTTCTATCATGGCTCTTGTATCCGCCCAGGTGCGAATTCCTCCCGCTGCCTTGACCTTCACCGAATCGCCCACGACCGACTTCATAAGAGCTACATCTTCCACTGTGGCGCCGCCGGTACCGAAGCCCGTAGAAGTCTTGATAAAATCCGGTCTGACTTTTTTGGCTACCTCAGCAGCCGCGCGAATTTCGTCTTTTGTGAGATAGCAGTTCTCAAATATGACTTTTGAGAGGACCCCGTACTTTCTGCAGATATCCACGATGACCTGCATCTCTTTTTCTATATAGCTGAGATCCCCCATGCGCAGTCTTCCGATATTCAGTACATAGTCGATTTCATCCGCTCCGTTCTTTATGGCATCCTCACACTCAAAAGCCTTGCCCTCAATTGTCATCTGTCCGAGCGGGAAAGAAACCGTAGCTCCGACATGCACGCCGCTGCCGGCAAGGAGCTCATGGCAGTGTTTGACCTGAACGCCATTGATTGCTATCATCGCGAATTTATTCGTTCTGGCTTCGTCACACAGCTTTTCAAGATCCGCGTCAGTCGCATAGGCTTTGAGATTCGTATGATCGATCATTCCTGCAAGCATTTCCTTAGTAATATTCTTCGTATCCATGTATACCTCCTTCATCTTAGTTCTTAACTTCCCATTTATTAGTTTAAGCCGGTCGAGACCGAATGTAATTCTTTCCCGGGGATCCTCCATTACCCGAAGATCTCTGTCAGGTCATCCCCATACATGGCTGACAGCTCCGGATCATTCTCTATATACTGTATGAGCGCGTCTCGGCTGATTGCTTTGCGATAGGCAGCCAGCAACTCCTCCGCCCCGCACCCTCTGTGCCAGATCTCGGCTATTGCGTAAAGCCCGGCGTCCCACATATCCAGCACCGCATTATTGAAACTGATCCATTTCGGCATCTCATCGAGATGGCTCTCGATCTGCATGCAGATCGACCGCTGGGAATGGATCCAGTTTGGTCCGTTGTCGGTAAAATCAATCATCAGTGTGTGGGCAAGATTATTCTGCGCAGCCATCACGCGGGACCATGAATTTGTGACCCTGGTGAGCTGATATGCAATCATCTGATCTCCGCCGCAGCGAAGTCTCACATCATCAGTACCGGTGAGTTCCCAGAGCTTTCTCATACTGGCAAGAGCCGCCTTCGCCTTTGTACGCACCAGATCCCAATCGTAGATGCAGAACTCCATGCCGACCACCCCCCTCGCCCGGTCCATCTTCGCGCACTTGAGGGCAGCAAGCTCATTCCGATATTTGTCGATCACTTCCTCTGCCGCTCTGCGTTCTCTCCGGAATGCGGCAAGATCCGCAAATGTGTCTGCGAGAATAGTCTCGTCAATCGGCTCTAACGCAAACGGCGTCAGCCAGTCGATCATTTTCTTCATTGCGAGCGACTTTGTAAGAAGCCAGGAGCTTTCGATATCCCTCAGCTGACCTCCGAGATTTTCTGCATCCAACTCCAGGAACTCCGGCCGCCACTTCTCAAGGATCTTCCAGCCATGCTCTGCCGCGAGTTCGGCATTTGCCCCTGCCATAAGAAAGCTGTTCAGACTGGTCTGAAGGCTGCCTGTCTGTGCCCAGCCCGGCGGGAAAAGATACCAGTTGCCCAGTTCGTGCGCGATTGCCGCGTGATTCGCATACTCTTCCCGGGTCTTTTTCCCGCTTTTTATCTGAGGAACAACTTTGAGAAATGCGGCATCCGCATCATTCAGCTTTTCCAGCGCCCGCCTGTAGGCAGCCGCCTCCTTCTCGGCCGAAGCGGCAATCCGCGCGCTCCACTCGCGGCAGTTCACATACCGGAGAGGGTGCATGCGGTAAATTCCCTCGACATTGATTTTCCCGACTTTGCTGTCGTCCATCCCGGCATAAATTTCCTCCGCGGCTGCAGCAAATCGGATGATCAGGGCCTCCTGTTCGCTCCTCTTCTCCTCAGTGAGCATGTCCGGACCCAGCGCGATCTGCCTCATGAGATTCGGCGCAGTCTTACTGTCCGCGTACTCCCGGATCAGTGTCCCCAGACTTTTAACGACCGGCTTCGTCGGCGCATCCATATTCAGCATTTCTTCCTGGTCGAAAGCCATACGTTCCTCCATGCCCATACACATTCAGATTTACCTGCCGCCTGATGAAGCGGAGAACCTGCCCGCTTGGTTCAAGTCTTTATATATGTAATTGTACATTATTTTTGGGCAAAACAAAAGACCGTCTAAAAGAACGGTCTTTGTAAACCGCGATCTATGATCGCGTGTGTGCTGCGCGATGCACTTGTGTGTCTTCAGCTGCGCAGCTCTGCAATCCGCCGAAGGTCCATTCCAAAGCACATTATTCCCATGACTGCAGCAGCCGGTATCATGCGTTGAAGAATGGGAGGTCCTGTTTTAAGAGCTCCCGCGCTGTCTCGCCGAGCTGTGTCCACACCAGCTGCTCGACGTACCTGTCCCGGCTGGACGGCAGATCCGCAGGGGAAAGGACAAGCCTTCTGATCCTGGACTTGACAGCCGCTGAATCCCACAGTTCGAGCCATTCATCGAAAGCCTGTATCTTGGCTTTGGCAAATGCATTCTCTTTCGTCGGCATATAAATCACGTCGCACTCAGATAGGAAGTCCCTCAGCATGCCGAGGCCGTCGCCTATATCCAGAATAATGACTTCATAGCTGGACTTTTCGATCAGGGCACTTAAAAGTTCATTCCATTCCGAAGCTTTCACATTCCTTAAATCTTCCGGCGAATGTGCAGGCGGAATGTAATCCAGTCTTCCTGTCTTCTGAATGATCTGCGACAGCTTGAGAATAATATTCTCATCCTCCTGACGCATATAATAGATTACATCCGAAATATTCCTCTCATATTTATCCCGAAGCAGCCCCTCAAAACCCGCAAATTCCTCAAAGCTCATATAAAGAACCGCCCGGTCTCTGCCCGCGATCTGCCCCAGTGTGAGGGCGAGCGAAGTCTTCAGGCATCTTGCGACAGGGGAGTAAACGCCGACGATCCTGCATTTCGGCTTCAGGAACTTCTCCGCCGGATCCTTAAGACTCTTCTTCTCGCCGTAGGCAGCCAACACTTCCCTGACAACGTTCATAGAAGACTGGTATTTATATACTCGCGGATACCGGTCCTGAGATTTCCGCCGCATATCCTCGGTAAGGATCACTGTCTCCTGGATATTCCAATTCCCGACCTCGCTGCACATGGCCTTTTCTGATATGAGAAGAATCTCCACAGCATGGTCCTTCAGATACTCTCCGAGCTGGTCTGTACTTGTGAACGCATGTATCTCGAACGGTATATTCCCGCGGCGGTTAACGTGCTCCGTGAAATTCACGGCATAAGACGCCTCAAGATCACAGATCGCCAATACTTTTTTCTTCATGTAACCCTCCTTTCGCAGCAGAGCTCTTATTTCTTTTCAATCGGTCATTTCTCTGCGGCCTGCATTAAGTCTGAATGGGGCTGCTGCCGCCATCATAACTTCACTAATTCAAGTCCCTCTATTTTCGGGTCACAGCTATTACGAGGACCGCTGCAAATATCGCGGCCGTAAAATGAAAGTTCTCAGCACCCCCGCCTTCTTTCCGATATGGTTTTCTCACGCCGGTCCGGATAAAGTCTCTCACATATGCAGCCAAATACATAAGACGCGGCCTAAAACCGGTCCTCCGCCACATAATGCACACAGATATAACTGCGCCGCAGATAACTGACCACAGCATGATTCTCAGATTCCGGGGATAGCCGGCGACAGACCCCAGAGCCATAAAAAGCTTAATATCCCCGGCGCCGATCATTCGAAAGAGGAACAGGGCATAGGAAAGAACGAACGGCACGGCAATTCCGCCGAGAAAGGACAATATTCCCATCGGTCCGAAGATATAGAGCTGATAGACAAGTCCGCCAACCAATTCCGCAGCCACAAGATAATTCGGGATCCTGCCTGTTGTGAGATCGAACAGCATGGCTGAAAAAGAGTACACTAATAAGAGATATATGGCAATCGACATACATCTGCACCTCCGTTTAATGCGCTTTGGGAATTTCGGAGTCGGAACCGGCTCCGTAAGAAAGTATAGTCAGTATACCAGTTCAGCCTACCCGGAGCAATCCGGAAAACTCGCCAAACCGTGACTGGATTTTTCGTAGGATTTTTTACAAAGGCCTTTTCCTGAGACCCCGCAAAAATGCTTTAATGCGAGTATTACTCGCTCTGCCGGGTCTGTGCTGCAAAAAAGACCGCCCCGAAAGCTCCTTGCGGCGGCCTTATTCTATAGCCGTCTGCCGCATTGAGCTTCCGGGGCGGTGCCCATTTAGTTTTCTTTCATCAGCGAATTCACAAGATTCGCGCCGGAATCGTTCAGGATCACATATTCAGCGATCCTAAGGCCCTTGCTGACCTCATTTACGTACCCCGGCGGAAGTCCCGACTTCTTAATAAAGCTGTGAAGATCCGACACTTCCTTTTTGATCTGATCGGCGAAATATATCGTGAACAGGTTCACATTGCGCACTTTCACCGACCTTTCAGAGTTCTGATAGACTCTTCTGAGTTTAGCATCCACTTTTTCATACCCTCCGTTTGAAACCTGTTTTCACTATAATGCCCAAACACTATACAACATAATCGGCTGATAAGCTTTTACGGCAGTGAGATAGTGACACCGGTTCAGCGGAAGAATCCAAATAAAATGGATTGCCGGTATTTCTAATAAGAGGTTTTACAGTTTACCCTGATAATCCACCATATCCTTGTACAGCGGTCCGATCAGGAGAATCATGCAGATTGCGTTCGGAACAATCATAAGAGCATTCAGAATGTCAGCGATATCCCACGCGACTTCAAATGCCGATACGCAGCCTACGAATGCAATTACTGAGAACAGGATTCTGTATGCCATTGCGGCACCGGTGCTTCGTGTAAGATACTCGAGGGCCTTCTCGCCATAATATTCCCAGCCGAGAATAGTGGAGAAAGCGAACAGTGCGAGAGCGATGGCGACGAGCCATGCACCTGGAGCACCGAGTGTCGATTCGAACGCGCGGATCGTGAGCGGGGCACCCTGAAGAACGGTCTGACCATCGACAACAACTTCCTCCATGACACCGGATGTCAGGATTGAAAGACCTGTCATAGAGCAGACAACGAATGTATCCCAGAATGTACCTGTCTCACTGATATAAGCCTGCTTAATGTAATCATCTGATGTGGCAGCCGCAGCTGTGATAGCAGCGGAACCCATACCTGCTTCGTTGGAGAAGCAGCCGCGGGCAACACCCTTGCTCATGGCCTGGCCCATAGACGCAACAACAGTACCTGCCGCACCGCCTCCGACCGCTGCCGGGGAGAATGCCATGCGGATCATTGTGACAAACGCGCTGGGAACAGCCGTGATGTGCATAACGACGATAATCAAAGCGCCGCAGAAATAGAAAATCGCCATGAAAGGAACGATGACAGATGCCACGTTGGAGATGGACTTAAGTCCGCCGACAACGATTGCCAGTGTAGCAAGTCCGACAACAACGCCAACGACCCACATCGGGATGCCGGCGATCGTCTGCATTGCGGAGGCAATAGAGTTGCCCTGGGTAAGATTGCCGATACCAAACGAAGCGATGACTGCGAAGAATGCAAATGCAATAGCCAGGCCGCGTCCGAAGCCCTTGAACTTGTCTCCGTAGACCAGCGGAATACCGCGCTCCATGGAAACCATAGGTCCGCCGAGCATCTCGCCCTTTTCATTTTTTACACGGTAGCGCACAGCCAGCGCGCACTCTGTGAACTTGGATGTGAGGCCGAATGCGGCAGAGATCCACATCCATACCAGAGCTCCGGGACCGCCTACTGCAAGCGCGGACGCGACACCGGCGATATTACCGGTACCGATCGTAGCCGCAAGTGCGGTGCAGAGTGCGGCGAACGGGGAGACGTCTCCTTCACCGCTCGTCTGACGAGCCTCTTTGGACAATGTATTTCCGATTGCATGGCCAAGATTGCGCCAGCAGAGGAAATTTGTGCGGATCGTGAGGTAAATACCCGTGCCGACCAGAATGACCAGCATGATCGGTCCCCATACGACACCGTCGATTGCCTCAAGAACAGAAATAAAACCTTCCATCTTTCTTCTCCTCTCCTCTTGAAGATTCTTTAACGGCAGTGACAGGTCTGATAAAATTCGGCGGATATTACGCCAACGAATCTGCCACAGTAAAAAACCGACAAGCTTTCTGTCAGAACTTGCCGGCTCCGTTGCCTGATTTGTCAATGATACCGTAAATGAGTCGAATTTGCAACCACTTTAGCCATCTTTTACTTTAAAGTGTTAAATTCCATGACACCGACAGGCTGCTGCGAAGTCTCAGAATCCGTCGCAGGCATCATCTTCATCGAAAAGCGCAGGTCCTGCCCTCCGAGCCTAACAATGCTTCGCATTGTTGGTCTTCTCAGTCGGACCTGCAATGCTTTTCTCATGAAGATGAATGCTTTGCTCCGGAATTGAACTATAAGAGCAGCCTGTCCGAGTTGCTCACGGTCAAACTGAAACCGACCTATTAGAACTCGTGGAGAGGCCGATCCAATAAAACCATAGAAAAGACCGGTCTAATGACCGGTCCGATAAAGCGAAGACATATTTAAAAGAAGAAAAATCCCCCGCGGCCGCCCATGCAGCAGTTGCAGAGCATGTTGGCCAGGCACAGATAGTAGCACCACTGCTGCTGGCTGACGTTGTTTATGCCGCCGAAACCGTAGTAGCGATTCTGGTTCTGATACCAGGTGCCGCTGTTACTCATCTGGTTGAGCAGCATCGCGTACATCTGGTTATCCGGCTCCATGTCGGCTGCCCGCTTTGCGTAATCGAGGGCTGTGACATTGTTGCCCACACCGCGGCTCGCAATAGCCGCGTAATAATACCAGCGGGCTCTTCTGTTGAGCTCCGGCACTCCGTTCAGCGCGTTGAGGGCTTCCCGGAAGTATCCGTTATTTATATAATTGCGGGCAGCTCTCTCCTCGTTGGTCTCCGCGCTCTCCTGCGCTCTCTGCTGTTCTGAATATTGCTGCCACTGATTGAAGTAATCGTTGAAGGCTCCCGCACTGCCGTAATTTGCATAACTCTGATATCCCGGACCGCCGCTCTGCTGATAGCTCTGGCCCTGGGGCTGTCCGTATCCGCTCGTCCCGCGCTCGCGTGCGTCGAGGATCTGGCGATAGGCTTCCTGGACTTCCTTGAACCTTGCCTCGGCGTACTCCGTGTTATCCGGATTCTGATCCGGGTGCCACTTTTTACTTTTTTCTCTGTATGCTTTTTTGAGCTCGGTGTCCGTACAGCCGGGATCAACGCCCAGCACTTTATATGGGTCGGCTATCATTACTTTTCCTCACCTTTCTTTTCGCGCTTCTCCCTGACTTCCTCGTATTTCTGCCAGACACCGGAATATATAATGTTCCGGAGGATGTCGACATCCTGAACGATCGGGAGCCGTTCAAATGACTTTGCGCACTCGGAGATCATCATCATGAGAGTGTTCTCCACCAGAGCTTCGAAATCCTTCCTGTCCTTGCTGGGCTGCCATGGATTGTAGGCACCTTTTTTCAGATCCTTCTCCAGATCCTCAAAGGCATCGAGCAAATAGATGAACTTACCCAGATAGAAGCCCAGCTTCCGAAGCTCATCCGACCACACGCTCTCCTCATAGACGAGCAGCTCCGCCAGCATATTGCCCGTGAACCCCGCCACTTTATCCAGATTGTATTCCCGTCTTTCCTCCGTCTGGGCCAGGCTCCTCATGGATTCCTCGAAAACTTTCGCCTGTCGGGGATAGGCATTTGCAACTCTCTCGAATTTTTTCTTCTCTTTTCTGACAAAGACTCTGCCGATCATGCTTCCGTCATCGTTCACATCATCCAGCATCTTATAATATGTCAGAAGAAGCGTCATGTCCGCGCAATAGTCCGTAATCTCATTAAACAGCATGTCCTGCTTTTTGACCGGATGGACCATGCAGCGGTGCCGCTCGCTCTTTAGCGGCAGCTCCATGTAAGCGTTGAGGAGTATGTCAACGAAAGTCATATCATATGTCAGCTCAAGCTTCCCCGATATGCCGTATTTTTTCTCAAGGACCCTGCAGAGACCGCAGTAAAAACTGCGGTAACGGTTGTAATCTTTGAGCTTCAGTTCGTCCTGATTGACCATTACATATCCGAACATGCTGTACCTCCGGCAATTGTCATTGAACTATACTCTTAGTCAAGAACGCTCCGGCGTTCTTGACGCGCTGTGCCAAGTGCGAAACACCTTCTTAAAACAAACAAGGCACGACTTGAATGGCGTTCTGTCTGCCCGTTATTCAAGCCCTGCCTGATTTTGCCTGTGTATGCCGTGCAGCTCATTTCAGGTCTTACCTTTGAACTGCTTACCGCACTTCCTGCAGGTGATTTTGATATTTCCCTTCCCTCTAGGTACGCGAAGCTCCTGCCCACACTCGGGGCACTTGAAATACTTGTAATCCTTGCGCTCGGACTGCTGTCTCTTCTTGATCCGGAAGAACTTCCTGATCGCCGCAGTCTTCTCAAGGTACCAGCGGTTCTCGGCGGAACGCTTTGCGTAATTCCTTGACAGGATCCGGAACCATGTATAAATGAAAATGATCCACGTAAGGAGGTTCAAGATTGTTCCGACGATGCCGCCCCTGAAAAACATCGAGATCACAATGATCACGAGCAGAGCGTATACCAGGAACATGCCGAATGAATCAGTGCCGTAGCGCCCGATCATGAAGTTGCGGAAGCGGTCACCGAGCCTACGAAAGAAATTACCCATATAAAAAACTCCATTTCATCAGAAAATAACGGACTCTCGCCCATATAAAGCAATGATAATACGTAAAAATCTCATTGGCAAGAAATAGAACAGGATTTATAAAACTTTTATAAAGGCTGTAATAATAAAGTTGAAAAATAATAAAAAAAGTGCTTGCATTTTGCTCATCACTCGCATATAATAACACTTGCGTCAAGGAAAGACGCAAAACAAAATGCGCTTCTAGCTCAGTTGGTAGAGCACCTGACTCTTAATCAGGGTGTCCGGGGTTCGAGTCCCCGGAGGCGCAGGCAGAGAAAAACGGAAAACCGAAAGGTTTTCCGTTTTTTATGTTTAAACAGGCTGCCGCATCATTAGCAGCCCCACTGTATGCAGTGAGCCGCGGCTTAATGCGGCAGCCTCCTATTTTTTCAGCCAGCGCTGATCCGACTCCCGCTCCCAATCTAGCGAGCGGGATCTGAATTTACAATACTATCTCTTCAGCCAATGACTTTCTGGATGAGATCCTGGAACTGCTTCGGTGCCATACCGCCGACTGCATTGTGTACGACCTCGCCATTCTTGAAGAACAGGAAGTTCGGGATAGACATTACCCTGTAAGCCATGACCGCGTCGCCGTCTTCATCTACATTGAGCTTGCAGAATTTCATCTTGCCGTCAAAGACCTCAGCCATCTTGTCCACGACCGGGCTCATCATCTTGCACGGGCCGCACCAGTCTGCGTAGCAGTCCAGAAGGACCGGGAGCTCAGATTTAAGGACTTCGTTTTCAAATGTATCAGATGTAACTTTTACTACCATATTATACCTCCTTTGCTTAGCCATCCGGAACACGCGCATCCGCACAGTTCGGAGCGCTTCTCTTAGCTTTGATGGTCAACAATTGTGATACATTTACTATAACACAAAACTTTCGTTTTGACAATTATATTTTGTCACATTTAATTTTATTCTTCCATTCTCCCGGGGCAGCGTGAGCGAGACCTGAATACCGACTTTGCTTAGTTCTCCGACAGAGGCTTCTTAAACACAGCAATGAGTTTATTGATCTTATTTCCGAGCAGCGAGAACTTGCGCTCATACTCGGTCATGATATTGCCCTCTCCCATTACTATATCATTGTGCAGATCATAGGTCACGGCGCGAAGTTCCCAGTTCGGCGCTTCATTGAACTCCTCCACAGAGAAGTCGAACAGAGCCCGGTTGTCCGTCTTGAACTCCAGCACACCCCCGTCGATCAGGAATTTCTCATAAAGGCCAAGGAACTCGTGGGATGTAAGGCGCCGCTTGGAATGCCTTGCTTTCGGCCAGGGATCGGAGAAGTTCAGATAAATACCTGCAACTTCGTTCTCGGCAAATACCTCCGGGAGCCCTCGCGCGTCCATACGCAGGAAATGAAGATTCTGCGGAGGAGTAAATACCGCGTCTTCTTCGCCTTCCGGCAGGTCACAAACCTCTTTCTCCCGCTCCATCGCCTCGATAGATCTCGACGCCGGGTCCATAGCCGCCCTTCCCTCCATCTTCTGGCAGGCTCTCATAAGTACGCTCTCATACATTTCGACGCCGATGTATTCGTTTTCAGGGTGCCTTGCGGCGAGCTCCATCAGGAAACGGCCTTTGCCGGTCCCGATTTCGACATACAGCGGTCCCCTCGAAAAGGTTTTCCACATCCCTTTCCGCTCCGCCGGGTTCTTGATCACATAAGGGCTTTGTGCCACTATTTCTTTCGCTTCTGGTATATTTCTTAATCTCATGCCGCCATTATACATCAAATGTGAGCAAATGTCAGTGCGGTTCTTGAATCAATCAGGAGGCGGTTATCCCGCTTCCAAAGCTAAAACGGCACAGAAGTCTTCCGACTCCTGTGCCGCCTAATACTATTTGCAAAAAATTCTGCACCCGTTCTCCGGGCAGCTTGTTACTCTTCGTATCCGTTCGGATTATGGCTCTGCCAGTTCCATGCGTCAGCGCACATATCCTCGAGATTCTTCTCAGCGACCCAGCCGAGGACTTCGCGGGCTTTTGTCGGATCCGAATAGCAGGTAGCGACGTCGCCCGGACGTCTCGGATCGATGACATACGGAAGATCCTTGCCGCATGCCTTTGAGAAGGCTCTGATAATATCAAGCACGCTGTAGCCGTTGCCCGTGCCGAGATTGAAGATCTGGACACCCGGGAGTGTCTCCATACCCTTGATCGCTGCGACGTGGCCCTTGGCAAGATCGACTACATGGATGTAATCGCGGACGCCCGTGCCGTCCGGTGTGTCATAGTCGTTGCCGAAGACATGGACTTTCTCAAGCTTGCCTGTCGCGACCTGGGCAACATACGGAAGCAGGTTGTTCGGGATGCCCTTCGGGTCCTCGCCGATGCGGCCGCTTGCATGAGCGCCGATCGGGTTGAAGTAGCGAAGCAGCATGACCTGCCACTCATTGTCGCTTCTCCAGATATCTGTCAGAATGCGTTCCTGCATAGCCTTTGTCTCGCCGTACGGGTTCGTGCGCTCACCCATCGGGCACTCTTCTGTAATCGGGATAAAGGCAGGATCGCCGTATACTGTCGCGGAAGATGAGAAGACGATTTTCTTCACGCCGTGATTCCTCATAACATCGCAGAGAACAAGCGTGGACTCGATATTATTGTGATAGTACTCAATCGGCTTTCTCGTTGACTCACCGACAGCCTTGTAGCCCGCAAAGTGAATGACCGCGTCAATCTTCTCTTTATCGAACAGCTCATTCATTGCCGGCTTGTCCGTCACATCGACTTCATAGAATACCGGACGTTTTCCCGCCAGCTCCTCGATGCGGTCAACAACGAGTGCCTTTGAATTATACAGGTTGTCAGCGATGACAACGTCATAACCCGCGTTAATAAGCTCAATACATGTGTGGCTTCCGATAAAGCCCGTTCCGCCTGTAACAAGAATTCTCATTTGTAGTCCTCCATATCTATATCTCAGTGCGAGACATCTCATCATCATAAAACCGCAGTTGTAAAATCAGCTTCAGCGGCTGCATGCCGCGCAGGTCCCGCAAAAGGGATCTGATTACTGCATCAGCTTTCCCTCTTTACAGGGTACCGAGGAACTTCAGGAATGCCGCATGGCCTTCCTCAGTCCACTTATATACGCCGGCATCCTCCAGAACTCCCGCGAATACATGGCCGATCTCTGTGCGAATGATTTCTGTCACATTTTCGGCATTGATATCACTATACTTCGGAAGGATGGTCTCCCTGACCCAGTCTGCATGCTTTTCCAGGACTTCGTCCGCCGCCACGCAGGATGCTATATCCTCATCGGACATGCCTTCCGCCCGCTTTTCAGCCAGCAGGGTGCCGAGCACGCTCATCTCAGCCTTCAGGCGGGACGGCAGTACAGCGAGTCCCATGACCTCGATGAGGCCGATGTTCTCTTTCTTGATGTGGTGGTATTCCGGTCTCGGATGATAGACGCCGAGCGGCCGCTCTTCCGTTGTTATATTGTTTCTCAGTGTGAGGTCAAGTTCGTACTTGTCGTCTGCGATCCGCGCGATCGGTGTGATCGTATTGTGAGGCACACCGTCCGTATATGCATAAATGTACGCGTCCTCATCCGTATATTCTCTCCATGCGGCGAGCACGTGATCCGCGAGCTCCACAAGTCTCTCGATCTTCTCGCCGCGGATGCGGAATACTGACAGCGGCCACTTGACGATACCGCTCTCGATATCCTCAAATCCCGGTACGGTGAACGGGATTTCTATGCCTGCCTTGGCCATTGCAAATGTATAGTGCCCGCCCTGGAAATGATCATGAGACAGGATCGATCCGCCGACGATCGGCAGATCCGCATTGGAGCCCAGGAAATAGTGCGGGAACTGACGCACGAAATCGAACAGCTTGCAGAAAGCCGCATGGTTGATCGCCATCGGTGTGTGCTCGAAGTTGAACGCGATGCAATGCTCATTATAATAGCCGTACGGGCTGTACTGCAGTCCCCACTTCGTATCGTTGATCGTGATGGGGATGATGCGGTGATTCTCGCGGGCAGGATGCGTCAGCGTTCCGGCATAGCCCTCGTTCTGCGCGCAGAGAAGGCATTTCGGATAGTTCGATGACTTCGCCTTTCCGGCAGCGGCGATGGCCTTGGGATCCTTCTCCGGCTTGGCCAGATTAATCGTGATGTCGATATCGCCGTACTCGGTGGCCACTTTCCACCGAAGATCTTTTTTCGCCCTGTAGCGGCGTATATAATCTGTGTCCTGGCTGAACTTGTAGAACCAGTCTGTCGCCTCCTTCGGCGACTTCTCATACAGGCTCCAGAATGTCTGCTGTACCTGAGCCGGACGCGGTGTCAGGCAGTTCATGAGTCTCGTGTCGAAAAGGTCCCTCGACGCGATGCCGTCCTCGATGATGCCGCGGGCGACTGCCTCGTCAAGGAGTTCTGCCAGCGTGCTCTCAAGGTCAACATCCGTAAATGTCTCTTCTGTCTCTTCGTAATAATCCTCGTGGAAACAATCGAGGAGGAGATTGGTTGCGTAGTAGACTTCATTTGCAGGAAGAAGTCCGGATGTGAGGCCGTATGTTATAAGTTTTTTAATCGATGTGCTGAGCATATGACTGCCTTCTTTCTCTTTGATCATGCGGGTGTTACCCTGCGAAAATCGACCGGCAGATGCCGGCTTTATCTCTGGACCTGTGGCAGAAACCGGCTGGTTCCAGCAAGCCCGGTACATGTGTCACTATATATAATATAATAAAGGTGGTATTTCTACCACCTTTAAAACGTGCGAGTTTATGGCAAAATCGCTCTAGCTCCCTCTGCCGGCCACGCTCCGTAAAAATCAACTGACAATCCGGTCTTTTTCTTGTACTCTCGGCTGATGATCTCCATGAATGATGGAATGGCGGATTCCTTGACTATGTTCACTGTAGATCCGCCGAGACCGCTGCCGATCATGCGGCTGCCGATGACGCCGTCAATGCTCATGGCTGTGTCTACCAGGTAATCGATCTCCTCGCAGGTCACCTCGTAATCGTCTCGCAGTGAAAGATGCGACGCGTACATGTACTGGCCGAATTTCACGATATTGTGAGCGCGAAGGGCAGAGACCGCCTGGATCGTACGCTGATTCTCATACACGACATGCCTCGTACGCTTTACGAGGAGGTCATCCATCAGTATGTCCTTGAATGTCTCGAATCTGTCTATTGAGAGGTCGCACAGGTAATTGATATGAACGTTCTGTTTAAGCCTCTTCAGCGCTCTCGCGCACTCCGCTCTTCTCGCGGCAAGCATATTTCGATCCGGAACGTGCTCGATCTGGCTGTAGACGATGACCAGCTTGGCATCGCCGAGCTTGAACGGGGGATACTCATAGCGCATAGTCTTTGCGTCAAAATAAATCGCGCGGTCCTCAATGCCCATCATACACGCAAAGTGATCCATGATACCGCTGTAGTAGCCTATATAGTCACTCTCGGCGATCTGACCCATCTTGGCAATGTCCACATTGGTGATATCTTCAAGATTGTACATATCTCGGAGCATGACTCCGCCCAGGGACTCAAGGGCTGCCGAGGAAGCCAGCGCTGCTCCGAACGGAATATCTCCGCCGACTACCAGATCAAAACCGCAGTCAATAGGATGTCCGTTTTCCCTGAACACCCAGATCATTGCCTTTATATAAGATCCCCAGTTCTCGCGGACGAGGGGTTTCAGATCATAGATCGTATCCTCCACGATTCCCTGATCATCAAAATTAATTGAAAACATGCGGATCTTATGATCCTCACGAAGCCTGATCGCGCCGTATATCCCGAGGGTAATAGCACAGGGGAAACAATGCCCGCCATTGTAATCCGTGTGCTGCCCGATCAGAGATAGACGCGCAGGGGCGAAAAACGTGCCTATATCCCCTTCGCTGCCGAAGAGGTCATAAAATACTTCCAGAACTTCTGCTATTGTCATCTGATTATTCCTCGCAAGTGTACTACAAATGTTATTTTATTCTGAGTGTAAACCATTTGCAATGTACACAATGACGAAAAAACAGACAATAATTTTGACAATTAGCTTACTGCGGCGCGCCGCTTGCGCGGACATGGTTCTGTGCGCTGCGGTTTTTACATCGGCATCTGCCCGGGAGCCGCACATGTACGCGGGGAAAAGCGGAGGTTCACATAAAGTTTTGTACAGCCAAAATTTCAAAAATCACAAATTTCGGCACTTTGCCGAAATTTTTCGGCGTATTTCATCGCGCTAAAGTTGACATAGATATTATTTATATGTGGTTTATCCACAGAAAAATTATCCACAAAATCCATGATATACCGAGTTAATCACAAAA
>JBGUHN010000036.1:0-5512 GCA_045112155.1 Lachnospiraceae bacterium | reverse complement strand
GTCTGTGTCGTATTCGCTCAGCCGGATGCGTTTCAAATTCCGTAAACCGTATATGAACATCGCGATGATCCTGGGCCTGTTCCCGGGATTCATGACAATGATCGCGCAGTACTTCATTTTGAAGGCCATGGGACTTACGGAAGGCTCTTCCATAAGGATTGGTCTGATCATCGTCTACAGCGCTTGCACCGGTCTGGGATTCCAGATATCGAAGGGCTTTTTTGACACGATACCCAAAGCGATCGATGAAGCGGCGGTCATCGACGGCGCAACACAGTGGCAGATCTTTACCAAGATCACAATGCCGCTGTCCAAGCCGATCGTCATCTATACCATCATGACCTCGTTTATCGCGCCGTGGGTGGACTTCATCTTCGCGAAGGTGCTGTGCAGGGCGAATGCCGACCAGTTCACGGTCGCTATCGGCCTGTGGAACATGCTGCAGAAGGAGTACATCTATCAGTGGTACACCTGCTTCGCAGCAGGCGCGGTACTGATCTCACTGCCGATCGCCATCCTGTTCCTCTACCTGCAGAGGTTCTATGTCGAAGGCATGTCAGGAGCAGTCAAGGGATGAGAAAATTACAGAGAGCAATATGCATGATCCTTTGCGCAATGCTGTGTATTACAGGATGCGGCAAAGATCCAAATACAGATCAGACAGCGGGCGGACAGCCCGCTGTTTCTGCTGTCCAGATGCTGGATTTCAACAAGGACCTGACGCGGGTGGACAGAGATGATAAATACCGCACGACGTATGAGATCTTTGTCTATTCGTTCTGCGATTCGAACGGAGACGGGATCGGCGACCTGAATGGCATCCGTTCCAAACTGGACTACATTCAGGACCTCGGATTTGACGCGATTTGGCTGACCCCTGTGCATCCATCGTCGACATATCACAAATATGATGTGGACGACTACTATGCGATCGATCCGGTGTACGGCACATTAGAGGACTATGAAGCCCTGCTCCAAGAGTGCCACGACCGGGGCATCCGCGTGTACATGGATCTTGTGCTGAACCACACTTCGGATGACAATGCCTGGTTCAAGGCAGCATCGGATTATCTGCACGAACTCCCTTCCGGATGGGAACCCGATACGTCCTATTGCAAGTATTACGACTATTATAATTTCACCAGGCAGCCGTCGGACGGGTATGCACATTTAGAAGGCACCGAGTGGTACTATGAGGCAAGATTCTGGTCGGAGATGCCTGATCTGAACCTTTCGAGCGAGGCCGTAAGAGGAGAGATCCGGGATATCATGGCTTTCTGGCTTGGCAAAGGCGTTGACGGATTCCGGCTGGATGCGGTGACATACTACTATACAGGAAATCCGGATGCCAACACAGAGTTCCTGAGATTCCTTACGGAGACGGGGCGGAGTATTAAGGCCGATTGCTATTTGGTCGGGGAAGCGTGGACAGACCGGAACGAGATCGCGCTGCTCTACGGGAGCGGGATCGATTCGCTGTTCGATTTTCCGTTCTCGAACAACAACGGATTCATCGTCAACATCGTGAACGGCACGTATGCAGCTTCCGATTACGTCAAAGGAATGCTGTTGGCGCAGGAAGCATATAGCAGCGCGAATCCGGACTATGTAGATGCGCCGTTCTATACGAATCACGATACGGCCAGAAGCGCGGGGTTTTATAGCGCGGATGAAGGCCCTGTCACGAAAATGGCCTACGCGATGAGCCTGTTCATGACCGGCAACTCGTTTGTCTATTATGGCGAGGAGATTGGCATGAAAGGCGCCGGCAAAGACGAGAACAAGCGCCTTCCGATGTACTGGAGCGACGATGCGGATGACCCGGATATATGCGCCGGACCGCCGGACAAGGATGAAATTCCGATGAAGTTCCCTTCAGCCGCGGAACAGATGAAGGACGACCTGTCGATATGGACGTGGTTCAGAGAGGTAATCCGCGTGCGGAATGCGTTTCCCGCGATCGCCAGGGGGCTGACGGAGAGCGTTGATTCCCTCAGTGACAGCAATGTGGCGGCGTTCATAAGGAGAAGCAGAGAGAGCGGCACCGCGAACAGCGCATCGGACGGCGATCTGCTGATCGTGATGAACCTGCGCGCGGATACGGCGGTGAAAGAGATTTCGGGGGAAGCCTCAGCAGCCGGCGGGGCTGATGGCAGCGCTGACAATAACCTTACGTTGGCAGCAGTGCTGAACACCGGCGAAGAGAACATCACTTACGATGACGGTGTGCTGACATTACCCGGTTACAGCATCGCAGTGTTTACGATGGACTGAGAAATACATCCGAAAAAATCGGAGTAACTGAGATTGGCCAAGGACGATATCTTGCCTCTGACAGCCTTTTTTCGCTATAATGATGAATAAGAAATTCGGCACAGGGAGGATTCATTGTGGACAAAAATATTATTTTATCATCCTGATCGGTTTTATACTGCTCCTGCAGATTCCGCTGTTCTTGATGGCACATTGAAATGAAAAACAGAGGAAAAGAAGCGCTCCGGGGGAAGGAGCGCTTTTATTTAAGGGTATGAATTAAAAGGGGGTATCGTTGTGTGTTGTCTACTAAGAATTCCTTTATAGGACCGTGTCAGGGGGGCTACCTCTTTGGCACACCTATGGCTAACACCACATAAAGCCTTTACATCTGCGGCAGCTTCGCGCGGAAAACGGCGAGCTCTTCGTCCGTAGGGATGTAGTCGGTCATCTGGCCATCGTGATATTTCTCGTAAGCGACCATATCGAAGTATCCGGTACCGGTGAGGCCGAAGACAATGTTCTTCGCTTCGCCGGTCTCTTTGCATTTGAGGGCCTCGTCGATCGCGACGCGGATCGCGTGGGAACTCTCGGGTGCGGGAAGGATGCCCTCGACGCGCGCGAACATCTCCGCCGCTTCGAAGACGTCGGTCTGTTTCACGGAGACCGCTTCCATCAGGCCGTCGTCGTACAGCTGTGAGAGCACGGGGCTCATGCCGTGGTAGCGAAGGCCGCCAGCATGGTTCGGTGCGGGGATGAAGTCGCTGCCGAGTGTGTACATCTTGGCGAGCGGGCATACCATACCGGTGTCGCAGAAATCGTATGCGTAGACACCGCGTGTGAAGCTCGGGCAGGAGGCCGGCTCGACAGCGATGATGCGGTAGTCCGCCTCGCCGCGGAGCTTCTCGCCCATGAACGGAGCGATCAGGCCGCCGAGGTTGGAGCCGCCGCCTGCGCAGCCAATGATCATGTCGGCCTTGACGCCGTACTTGTCGAGCGCTGCTTTGGTCTCGAGACCGATGACGGACTGGTGCAGCAGGACCTGATTGAGGACGGATCCCAGAACATAGCGATAACCGGGGTTGGTGACCGCGACTTCCACGGCTTCGGAGATCGCACAGCCGAGGGAACCGGTCGTGCCGGGGTGATCAGCGAGGATCTTGCGGCCGACCTCGGTCGTCATGGATGGCGAAGGGGTGACGGACGCGCCGTATGTGCGCATCACTTCGCGGCGGAACGGCTTCTGCTCATAGCTGACCTTGACCATGAACACCTTGCAGTCGAGGTCAAAATAGGAACACGCCATAGAAAGCGCCGTACCCCACTGGCCTGCTCCGGTCTCGGTGGTCACGCCTTTGAGGCCCTGTTTTTTGACATAATAGGCCTGCGGAACGGCGGAATTGAGCTTGTGACTGCCGCTTGTGTTGTTGCCCTCGAACTTGTAGTAGATATGCGCGGGAGTCCCGAGTTTCTCCTCGAGGCAGTACGCGCGTACGAGCGGTGAAGGGCGTGACAGCGCTTGTCGTGCTGATGGGCGTCATTATCCTTGGAGCACAGGTATAGATATATGATCATTAGGGAAAACTATGAGGAAGAACATGTTCAGAAGGGCTTGTTTTCAAATCACAAGCCCTTTTTCGCTAAGTATTCTTTCATCCTACAACTGATTTATTTCTTGCTCGAGCTCTCTTATTCCCGTCATTATCTGTTCAAACGACGGAACCGAACCATAAATCATATTTTTCATCCTACCATAGTCATCTTGCAATTCTGAGAAAGATTTCTCCGGAGGAATCAGCTTGATTGTCCCGGGAACGGCTTCTTCGTATTTTGCCCACGGACATCTGTAAAACTTCATTTTGAAAGCCACCACATCTTTCAATAAATCCAACTCTTGAAAAGCATTGGATTCTACCACACTCCTGGACATCTGGAACAAGTCATAATAGTGTCTTGAATATCTCTGGGGAAACTCTCCACGTACGCGGTTCGCTTCTCTGTGAAGAATGGTGATTTTTTCCCAAAACGTTCTTTCAGGAACTGCAGTGCGGATCACGGTGTCTGGATGAGAAAAAATCTGCGGATAGGCGAAATTCACAGTGGGCTCGCCGTCGTTTTCAAGAAATATCAATGCCGGTTCCCCTATTTCAGCAGAGACTTCCGCTTGCAGCATCGGAACAAAGGATTCATCCAGTAACGCGATCGTCTTCTTTTCTGATGATATGCTTTAGACAGGCTGGTTCCACCTTTGAAAACAATCCTGTCTCTCCATTCGCAGCGGTGGAAAAGATAATCCAACATATAACATACCCAAAAATCCTTTTCTACAATTGCCGGAGGCATACCGATTTTCTGGGCAGTATTTAAAAACAACTCTTCCCGTTCCCCTTTTGAAAGGGATGCAATCCTAATCATACTTCGTGCTCCTTACAAATTTCTTTTATATAATCAAAAATCCACGCAGTGGTTCCTTGAGCCTCATTCAGCAATACTTTCTTTTCTTCGGGAGACAGCCGTTCACGTAATGATTTGATTACAGTCTCGCTGACATGTTCTCTTCCCAGCGCCCTGAGGCCTTGTATTACTAATCCGGTAATGTAAGAGTAACCAGTTGCTTCTTTATTCGATGTCCTGCGGAATAAAATATGAACATTATCATAGCTGTATTCTTTATATGGGCCATCACTTACGTACTGCCATACTGCTGGCACTTGTGTAGATAAACGCAGGATATTCAAAGCTGTGTCTCCCATGGGTATGATAGACCATCGGTTTTTTCTTGCAATGGCATATGCTACCTTAGAAGGATCAGGCGCAACAGGTTCATTCAATAATTTGCTGAAACGAGGTTTATCATAAATTCCGCGTAATATCCGCCGAATACTTCCGGAAGCTTCCAGACGCGAAAGAGACATATTGATTGCAGAAGAAGGTGCTATATCTGCAAAATCGGATGTCACAAAAACACTGCCGGGCGGCATTTCCATGATTCTTTTGTTTATAAATGTCTGATACTTTTCACGCTTCATTTTTTTACGCCTTTCGTTAGAAAAAGTATACATATTTTCTAACGAAAAAGCAACGGCGAAGTATATATTAAGATGGGAGCTCAATGCCTGTTCCTTCCTCTGGTATCCTGTCATCAAGTTTCATGCTAAAGGGAATACCTTTTTCTTTATTAAGCCTGATCATACAGATTCTGAGATATGCAGGCAGCGAAAGCCCCATCGTTTCAAGGATCTGTGAAGATCGCTGTTTC
>JBGUHN010000035.1:0-25606 GCA_045112155.1 Lachnospiraceae bacterium | reverse complement strand
GTGACCGACGAGCGGTCAACGTCCACTATCACTCAACAAAAAGGCTGTGAAGAAACGAATTAACGTTTTTTCACAGCCCCTTTTTTTCTTGACAACATACCCACAGGGGGTATAATTGAATCGAAGATACCCTTGTGGGGTATATGCTCAGCCGCATGGCGCTATAGGAGGAAGACATAATGTCTGATAAAACATTTAATTCTTCATACGGAACCGAGAACGTTAAAGCCGAAAACACTGAAGATATGTCAAACTGCTGCTGCCAAAAGAAAGTCCGCAATGAGAAGGAAATCAAGGATTTAATGAATCGGCTGAACCGAATTGAAGGTCAGATCCGGGGAATCAAGCGCATGCTTGAGGAGGACGCATACTGTATTGACATCATCAATCAGGTGTCAGCTGCCAACTGCGCGCTCAACAGCTTTACCAAGGTCATTCTCGCCAACCACATTAAATCCTGCGTCGCGGAAGATGTGAAGGAAGGCAGCGAAGAGAAGCTCGATGAGCTGGTTAAAACCCTGCAGAAACTCATGAAATGAGTGAGAGCATCATTGGAACCGACTCAAAGTGACAACGTTGTGAAGAAAGGTCAGAAAGAAACACTATGGATCAATACACAGTAACCGGTATGTCATGCGCTGCCTGCCAGGCGCGCGTTGAGAAAGCCGTCTCAAAAGTCCCGGGAGTCACTGCCTGCTCCGTCAGCCTGTTGACCAACTCGATGGGTGTCGAGGGTGAAGCCTCGCCGGGAGATATTATTAAAGCCGTTGAAGACGCCGGATATGGAGCGAAGCCGAAAGGCGAGGAGAAATCCTCGGGGGATTATTCGGCCAAGCTGGCAGCGGAAGAAGATGCACTGAAGGATCGCGAGACGCCGGTGCTCAAAAAGCGCCTCATCACGTCGCTGGGTTTCCTGCTCGTTTTAATGTATTTTTCGATGGGACACATGATGTGGGGCTGGCCTCTCCCGGCATTTTTCCACGGCAACCACATTGCCATGGGCCTCATACAGCTGGTCCTGGCGGCGATTGTCATGGTCATAAACCAGAAATTCTTCGTCAGCGGCTTCAAATCCCTTGCTCACGGTGCGCCGAACATGGACACTCTGATTGCCCTGGGTTCGTCGGCGGCATTTATCTACTCGACAATCATGCTCTTTGCGATGACCCGTGCCCAGACGGATGGAAATATGGCTCTCGTCGAAGAGTACATGATGGAGTTCTATTTTGAGTCGGCGGCGATGATCCTCACGCTGATTACGATCGGCAAGATGCTTGAGGCTCACTCGAAGGGTAAAACGACCAACGCGCTGAAGTCGCTTATGAAGCTTGCTCCGAAGACTGCAAATGTAATCCGCAATGGCGCAGAAGTCACCGTCGATATCGACCAGGTCCGCCGCGGTGACGTGTTTGTGGTCCGCCCCGGCGAGAATATCCCGGTCGACGGTATCGTACTTGAGGGCACAAGCGCGGTCAATGAGGCTGCCCTGACAGGAGAGAGTCTTCCGGTCGACAAGCAGCCCGGAAGCGAAGTTTCCAGCGCTACGCTCAATCAATCCGGTTTCATCAAATGCGAAGCCACCCGGGTCGGTGAGGACACCTCACTTGCCCAGATCATTTCCATGGTGAGCGACGCCGCTGCGACAAAAGCGCCGGTGGCAAAGCTTGCGGACACGATCTCGGGAATATTTGTACCCGTAGTCATAGCGATCGCAATAGTGACTACGTTGATTTGGCTGGCTGTGGGCCAGACGGTCGGATTTGCACTTGCAAGAGGGATCTGCGTGCTTGTAGTCAGCTGCCCGTGCGCGCTGGGCCTTGCGACGCCTGTAGCGATCATGGTCGGCAACGGAGTCGGAGCAAAGAACGGCATTCTCTTCAAGAATGCGGAAGCCCTGCAGGAAGCGGGAAATGTTCAGATCGTTGCCCTCGATAAGACAGGGACGATCACGAGCGGTGAGCCGCGCGTGGTGGATATCATTCCTGCTCAGGGCGTGAGTGAGAGCGATTTACTTACGAGAGCTGTCGCTCTTGAGGAAAAGAGCGAGCATCCGCTCGCAAGGGCGATCCTGGCTTATGCGGGTGAGAACGATATATCGGCTCCCGAAGTGCAGGAGTTCGCGGCTCTGCCGGGTAATGGGCTTACTGCTGTGCTGTCAGGGGATTGGCTTAAGACGGTTACCCGTGGCAGCGGACATGGTGAGATAAAGCCGGACAGCGGGAGAGTGTTTGAGGACGGTTTGAAAACCGGCGACGAGCAGATCGAGCATCTCTACGGAGGCAACCTCCGCTTTATCACAAAGAAAGTTCATGTGCCTTCCGACATGAGGCAGGAGGCAGAAAGGCTGTCCGCCCTTGGAAAGACACCTCTGTTTTTCGCATCGGATAAAAGACTTCTTGGCATCATTGCTGTCGCGGACACAATCAAGGAGGACAGTGCACAGGCGGTCAGAGAGCTGCAGAACATGGGAATTCATGTGGTCATGCTGACAGGCGACAATCAGCGGACAGCGGAGGCTATCGGAAAAGAGGCGGGAGTCGACGAGGTGATTGCCGGTGTTCTGCCTGACGGAAAGGAAGCAGTCATCCGCGAACTTCAGGAGAAGGGACACGGAAAACGGCAAAGAACATTGGCGGATGTCATTTTAAGAAGGCAAGCCCCGGACCATTACAAGGTGGCTATGGTCGGCGATGGCATTAACGATGCGCCGGCACTTACGAGAGCGGACACAGGTATAGCGATCGGGGCAGGAACGGACGTGGCAATCGACGCGGCGGACGTTGTTCTCATGAAGAGCCGGCTTACGGATGTCACCGCAGCTATAAGGCTCAGCCGGAACACATATAAGAACATCCTTGAGAACCTGTTCTGGGCGCTCTTTTATAATTCGCTGCTGATACCTGTGGCAGCGGGAGCCTACGCGCATGCATTCGGGATCACGATGGACCCGATGTTCGGCGCTGCGGCCATGAGTCTTTCGAGCTTCTGCGTTGTATCGAACGCGCTGCGGCTCAACCTCATGAAGATTCACGATACAGTTCATGATAAGAAGCTGAAGTTCCGTGTGGAGACGGACGAGAACGGAAGGCTTCTTGCTGATAAATACAACACCGCGGAAGATAGCGGAGAAGGAGAAAACACTATGGCTAAAACACTTAAGATTGAAGGTATGATGTGCCCGCACTGTGAGGCAACAGTAAAGAAGGCTCTGGAGAAGATCGATGGAGTGGCATCGGCAGAGGTCAGCCATGAGGCTGGGACGGCTGTCGTAGAGCTCACAGCAGACGTTGACGATGCTGTTCTCACTCAGGCAGTTGAGGATAAGGATTACAAGGTACTTGGGATTGAATAATGCCGTGAATGAGAGCATATAAGGCTCCGCAAATTAATATGCTGTTTGAAGCTGCCGCAATGTAGTTGTGGCAGCTTTTTTATATGGAGAAAAACCTGTCATGACAACCTGGTTTTTCCAGACTTGAAGCCACCATGAGTCAAAGGCAGCAAGCAGACCTGAGAAGCAGAATTTTTGCTGCCTCTGCCTCGAACTTGATGAATAAGTTTATGGCATTACTGTATGCTGTGGTCAATTTGTAGTGTATGACACTTATGCGCAAAAGTGTAGCTCAACTGATCATAGGAGATAAAGATTAAAGACCACTAATGTTTTTGGCGTGGATGGATTATATGTATACAATAATAGTAAAAATTATTTATATGTATTCGTTATAGCCTTCAACTTTTGTGTTTTAGTACTAAAAATTGCTTTACTGCAAGGCGTTTAACTTTTCGACAAATAGTTTGTGCAAAACAGACAAAAAAATAAAAAAAGTATGAATAAAATAACGAAAGTATAAAAACGATTTGCAAAAAATGCGCATGTAAACTATAGTAAATTATATATGTTATGTGCATTTTGCATATGTATGTAATTGCAATGTGCACAAAGTTGGTATTGCATTTTACAGCATTTGGAGGAAAGAAATGATCGATCAGAGTTGGGATCCTAAGTTCATAGAACGCCTTAACGTTCACTATGACGAGATGAAATGGCTTTACGCCGAGCTCTACAACAATGACCAGGCAGCATTTGATTACTTCTTAAAGATGATGTATGAGTACTATGAGAAGAGACCTGATGTACTGAAGGAGTGGGATGACGCCAGATGCCTCGTTCCGGACTGGTATAAGGGAAATGATCTTCTCGGAATGCTCCTCTACACGAACTGCTTCGCCGGCAACCTGAAGGGTGTTCATAAGCACCTTGATTACATTAAGGAGTGCGGTGTCAATTATGTACACCTTATGCCGCTCCTTGAGAGCCCGAAGGACCGCAGCGACGGCGGCTATGCGGTATCTGATTTCCGCAAGGTCCAGCCGGAACTCGGCACAATGGAGGATTTGTACGAGCTCGCGCTTGACTGCCACAAGATGGGCATGAGCGTATGCCTTGACTTTGTCATGAACCACACAAGTGAAGATCACGAGTGGGCTGTCAGAGCACGCAAGGGCGAGGTCGAGTACCAGCAGAGATATTTCTTCTATGATGACTGGACAATTCCGAACGAGTTCGAGAAGACTGTACCGCAGGTATTCCCGACGACGGCACCGGGCAACTTCACATGGTGTGAGGAAGCTCAGAAAGTCGTTATGACCTGCTTCTACCCGTATCAGTGGGATCTGAATTACCGCAACCCGGTCGTCTTCAATGATATGACGGCAAATATGCTTAATCTCTGCAACAACGGTATTGATATCATCCGTCTTGACGCAGTTCCGTATATCTGGAAGACTCTCGGCACCAACTGCCGCAACCTGCCGCAGGTCCATACTCTGGTCCGCCTGATGCGCATGGCTGCAGAAGTTGTCTGCCCGGGCACGCTGCTCCTCGGCGAAGTCGTTATGGAGCCGTCCAAGCTTGCACCGTATTTCGGTACAGTTGACAAGCCGGAATGCCACATGCTCTACAACGCGACAACGATGTGCACGATGTGGAATACAGTTGCTACAAGAGACGTGCGTCTGCTTAAGCATCAGCTGGATTCTGTATTTGCGCTTCCGAAGCAGTTCGTATTCCTGAACTATCTGCGCTGCCACGATGATATCGGCTGGGGTCTTGATTTTGATTACCTCAAGCAGTTCGGCATCGAGGAAGTTGCTCACAAGAAGTATATCAATGATTATCTGAAGGGCGCTTACTGGGGATCCAATTCCCGCGGCGAGCTTTACAATGATGATCCGAGACTCGGCGATGCCCGTATGTGCGGCACGACCGCTTCTCTGTGCGGCATCGAGGCTGCTGAGTATGAGAAGAATGAGTTCAAGCAGAAGGAAGCTATCAAGCTTGACATTATGCTTCACGCGTTCCTGCTCACTCAGACAGGTATGCCGGTCCTCTACAGCGGCGATGAAATCGGCCAGCTGAATGACTATACATATCATGATGATCCGGTCAAATGCGAGGACAGCCGCTACATCCACCGCGGCAACTTCAACTGGGATGAGGCTGCTCTCAGAAATGATGAGACCACAAGACAGGGCAAGCTGTTCCAGACCATCAAGAAGCTCGAGAATATCAGAAAAGAGTATCCGCTTTTCGAGTGCGACGCGGACGCGTGGACACTTGAGACATACAACGATAAGATCCTCGGCATCGGCCGTTACTATGAAGGCGAGAAGCTCCTTGCTCTCTTCAACTTCAGTGAGGAAGATGAGACAGCCTGGATCAATGAGGAAGAGAATTATATTGATCTCGTGACAGGTCAGCCGCGCGCAGCCAAGGCTGTCGGTGTTCCGGCTCACGACTTTGTATGGCTGTATTACAACTTCAATCCGAAGCCGGAAGTGAAGGTGGAGGAAGTCAAGGCGGAAGAGCCTGCAGCCCCGGCAGAGGAAGTCAAGGCAGAAGAGAGCGCAGCTCCGGCAGAGGAAGTCAAGGCAGAAGAGAGCGCAGCTCCGGTAGAGGAAGCTCCGAAGAAGGCAACGAGGAAGCGCGCGACCAAGAAGGCTGCGGCAGCTGACGCTCCGGCTGAGGAAGCTCCGAAGAAGACTACGAGAAAGCGTGCGACCAAGAAGGCAGCAGCGGCTCCGGCTGAGGAAGCTCCGAAGAAGGCCACAAGAAAGCGCACGACTAAGAAGGCTGCTAAGGCTGAAGAATAATAAGCAGGCGCTGTTCTGCGAGAAGGCAGCCAAGGCTGAAGAATAATAAGCAGACGCTTCTCTGCAGGAAAGCCGCAAGTCTGGAACATAACAGATAAACGGCCGCTCATGGGCATAATGTACAGAAGGATGAGATTCGGGGATGGGTGAGGCTTAAAAAACGCTTACATTTGCAAATGAATTAGTGCATCGCTCTGTACATTATGTTATAATCTCTTTTGTGAAGTTCAACCGGCATTGGGACTGTTGCCCTAAAGCTCGGTGGGCGAGGTCAATCGCAGTCCATTGACCCATGGCCTGTGATGACCGATATATGTGATCATCTCCCGGGAAGTGAGACCCGGGTGCTGATACAATAGTAACTTTTGAGTGCTACTACACAAAAATTTCACCATAGGGAGGAGAAAAATTATGGCACTTGATTACAGAAAATGCGCGCAGGAGATCGCCGATAATATCGGTGGCGGCGCAAACGTCGTCTCTGCTGCACATTGCGCAACAAGACTTCGCCTTGTTATCGCTGATAACGGCAAGGTCAACAAGGAAGCCCTTGAGAACGTCGATGGCGTCAAGGGTATGTTCGAGTCCAATGGCCAGCTCCAGCTGATCATCGGTACCGGCACAGTAAACAAAGTTTATGATGAGTTCCTTTCCATCACAGGCGCTTCCGCAGCTTCCAAGGAAGATGTCAAAGCAGCTGCTGCAGCTAAGCAGCCATTGTACATCAGACTTCTTAAGCCGATCGGCGACGTCTTCGTTCCGATACTTCCGGCTATCGTTGCTTCCGGTCTTATGATGGGTCTCGTCGAGGCTCTTGCTAAGATCCCGGGTCTTGGCTTCGGTGACACTGACTGGTTCGCATTCCTCGATACTGCTGCAAACACAGCTTTTGCTTTTCTTCCTGTTATTGTCGCGATTTCCGCAGCCCGCGTCTTCGGTGGTAACATCTTCCTCGGCGCTGTCATTGGTTTGTTAATGATTCATGGAGCGTTCCTCAATGGCTGGAATGTTGGTAGTGCGGAGCAGGTTTCGAAGTTCTTTGGTAAAGTGACCCCGGAAATGACTGCTTGGGTTGCACAGAACTTTGGCGAAAAAGCTACTGCTGCGACTCCGTATCTGTATGACTGGAGTGCAAATCCCTTAAAAGTAACGGTAGAAGCACTCGGTGGAATACCAAAATGGCATCTGTTTGGACCGATCCTTCCGATTAACAGAGTAGGTTATCAGGGTCACGTTATTCCTGTTATGCTCGCAGTTCTTTTCATGAGCAAACTTGAATCTTGGCTTCATAAGCATGTTCCGGAAATGATTGACCTTTTCGTAACACCGCTGACCACTGTTCTTGTAACAGGTCTTGTTACTCTTACAATTATTGGACCTATCTTCTCTACTCTTGAAACTCTCGTTCTCGGCGGTGCAGAGAAGCTTGTTGCCAATCCGATTGGATCCGGAATTATGGGTGCTATTTATCCGGCAACCGTTGTTATGGGTCTGCACCATATGTACAACGTTATCGAAGCCGGTATGCTTGGTTCTAAGGGTATTAACACATGGATGCCAATCGCTTCCGCAGCGAACTTCGCACAGTTCGGCGCCTGCCTTGCAGTAGGTCTTCGTTCTCATAACCAGAAGACAAAGGCTGTTGCTATTCCGTCTTCTATGTCAGCAGCTCTCGGTATCACAGAGCCGGCTATCTTCGGTGTTAACATGAGATTCATGAAGCCGTTCGTCGCTGGTATGATCGGTGGTGCTGTAGGTGCTCTCGTTGCAGCATTCATGGGCATCGGTGCTTCCGCATACGGTGTAACAGGTATCCCGGGTTATCTGACGATTAATAACCCGCTGCTCTATACGATCGTTCTTGCAATCTCCGGCGGTCTTGCATTCTTCATCACAACAGTTATCTTCAAGGAAGAGGCTCCGAAGAAGAAAGCTGCTGCTCCGGCTGCTCCGCTTGTAGACATGGCTTCTCAGCCGGTCGTCATCGAAGTTGGCGCTGACAAGGTCAAGTCTCCGGCAGTCGGAACACTTGTACCGCAGGATCAGATTCCGGATGCAACATTCGCATCTGGCGTTCTCGGCGCAGGCCTTGGTATCACACCGTCCAAGGGCATCGTCGTAGCTCCGATCGATGGAACTATCTCCACAGTTGCAGAGTCCAAGCATGCAATCGGTATCTCCACAGACTCCGGTCTTGAACTGCTCATCCACGTTGGTGTTGACACAGTTCAGATGAACGGCGATGGATTCACACCGGCAGTTGCTGAAGGCGATACAGTTAAGGCTGGCGACCTCCTTCTGAACTTCGATATCGACAAGATTCATAAGGCTGGCTATGCTGATACAGTCGTATTCCTTCTTACAAACTCTGATGACTACAACGACGTTAAGGTCAATGCTTAATCGCTGATTGAAAATCATCTGCCCCCGCTTCCTAAAGGGAAGCGGGGGTTTTTTACTTGTGGACTGGTTTATAACAAATGCATGCATAGAATTATCTGAAATTTTTATGAATTGGATTATGTAACGTGAATCTGTGGTATACTGAAATGGAGAATACACCTTTGCCGGATCGTATTTTCAAATCCTTATCAGGGCAGGTTATAATATTGAGAAAAAGAATAATCGCTGTGGCACTCGCCGCCATGCTGGCGTTGACGGCCGGGTGTGGAAAAAAAGATGAGAAAATACCGACGACTGAGAGCGGTATTGAGGCTGTGAAGACTGAGGAAGAACTCAGGGATGAGAGAGAGATGGAAGAGATAGAGAAATCAGAGAAGGCTCTTCCGGAGCGGGTGGCAGCACTCTCAAGGAACGCGGCCTCTATGTGGAAGATCGCCGGCGGGAAAATAGCCGCCGGTGTTGAGGAAGCATCCGGTGTTCCGAAGAACGCAGTTTTCGGGACGGAGAATGATCCGGATATTGAGGCTGTTCTGAATTTTGGAACGGATCTGATCCTGATTGATAAAGTATCAGAGAACTATCAGGATATGATTTCACTGCTTGATATGACGGAGGGAGCTCCGCCTTATCTTGTAATAGACATTCATTGCTTTGATGACTATGCGGACTCAATGTTTGAGATGGCAAAGTACACGAAGGATGTCGAGGCATACAAATTGGGAGTTATCGATGTTCGCAGGAAGAATGCGGAGGTCATCGCCCGCGGACAGGAAGCATTGCAGGTGCTGATCCAGACAATGCCGCTGCCTGAGGGCAGTCTCCTGACGGAAGCCGATGATGAGTCGATGATGGAAACTCCGAACACGGCAGAGGTTGATACAGCTTCTGAGTCGAAAGTGGACCGGGGTGCGGAGTCAGGCTTGGATGCTTCGACAGCGAGCCAGGCTGCAGAGTCCGCCTCGGATTCGAATATGAGCCGGACTACGGAGTCTGGACTGGATTCAGTTGCGGAATCCTACCCTGCTGATGCTGAGAAGGTCGCTGATAAGCGTGAGTCGATCACGGTGCTGCTCATGCGCGTCGATGCGGAGGGCTGTACGATTCAGGGAAGTCATGACTATGTATCCAATATGTTTGCCGATTTCGGACTCATTAACGTGAATCCGGGCTATGAAGAGGTGAGAGTGATCCTTCCAAAGGAGGAAGAGGAGGTCGACAGCGCCGCCAAAGCCGAAGAAATCAAGGCGGCAGACAGTAAGGCGGCAGACAGCAGCGTTGAGTCAGGAACAGAAGCGGACAGCCAGCCTGCGGAGGGTGCGGAAGCTGACAGGCCGGAGACAAATGTCGAAGAAATCGACAGCAGCGTCGATGCTGATGCCCAGACAACCGACAGCCAGGTGACGGACGGCAAGGCAGCCGGCAGCGAAGAAGCCACTGATCAGGCTAAAGTCCGTCCTGCAAATGAAATCGAATTCGAGAATATTCTCAGCCGCAACCCGGACTATATCTTTGTGATATATGAGGGAAAGGAAAAAATTGCGGAAAAGACTTATAAGACAATCTGTGAGTCCAGAGAATTCTGGGGAGATATGACAGCCGTGCGGAACAGACATGTGTATACTCTGCCGCAGAGTACATTTGCATATCCTCCCAATGACCAGTGGGATTTGGCTTATGAGTATCTGTACCAGATGATGTTCGTTATGTAATTGTGCGATGATTGGTAAATCAAAGCTGTGCAGTGGCCTTGCGAAATAGGAATTGAGGCAAAGGGGGATCAATGAAAAAAGCAGCGATTTTTGATATGGACGGCCTGATGTTTGACACTGAGAGGATCTGGAAGGACAGCTGGAACACGATCGTGCCTAAGTATGGGTATGAGCCGGCTCCTGCATTTCCGAAAGAAGTGTGCGGCACAAGCGGTGAGCACATGCTTGAGGTCATCAGGAAACATTACCCGGGAATTGACGCGGTGGCATATCGGGCTGATGTGAGGGCGGCAGTCGCGGCAGCGACGAAAGATTCGGTGCCGGAAAAGGAAGGGCTTCACGAGATTGTTGATTTCTTCAAGGCAAATGGTGTAAAGATCGCAGTGGCATCCAGCAGCCAGCAGTCAAAAATAGAGCATTTGCTGAAGTTGGCAGGGCTGTATGACAAGTTTGATTTTATAATCTCGGGTGAGAGCCTGACGCGGGGAAAGCCTGCACCGGATATTTTCCTCATGGCAGCTTCGAACATCGGTGTTGACCCGAAGGATTGTTATGTCCTTGAGGACGGGCTGAACGGTCTAAGAGCCGGGATTGCAGCCGGATGTGCTACGATCATGGTAGTCGATCTCACAGAACCGAATGATTTTGTCAGAGAGAATTGTGTCGGCATCTATAATTCTCTGTTAGAAGTGAGAGACGCGATCAGCGCAGGGAATATCTGATTTCTAACGCGGATTTCTCGTGACTTTTGATGAATTCGCAGTTGATAAATGCGGCATAACCCCAGTATATGAGAGAATTAGACTAGGCTGAAATACAGCAATTGAAGTGCTCGAACAGGAACTGAAGACAGTTATCGGATTATTGCCAACGGAGGTTGGTGTGCGGAGAGGTGAAGGAAATGGCTGAAACGTATACTTTTTTTGTTAATGGCCTCGAATGTTCTGTCTCTGAGGACAAAAAGCTTCTCAGATACCTGCGGGATGATCTGCACCTTCATTCGGTCAAGGACGGATGTTCAGAGGGTGCATGCGGCACCTGCACTGTCGTGATCGACGGAAAAGCGACCAAGGCCTGCTGCACCACGACTAAGAAAGTAGCAGGCAAGCATGTAATTACTGTCGAAGGCCTCAGCGATTTTGAGAAGGAAGCCTTTGTCTACGGGTTCGGCGTCAAGGGAGCTGTCCAGTGCGGTTTCTGTACGCCGGGTATGGTCATGTCCGCCAAAGCTCTGCTTGATGCAAATGCCAATCCGACCGAGGATGATATCAAGGCCGCAATCAGGGGCAACATATGCAGATGCACAGGCTACAAGAAAATTATTGAGGGTATTATGCTCACGGCAGCGATTCTGCGGGGCGATGAGAAGATCAATCCGGATGTCGAGGCAGGCGGTCATACTGGTGTCGGCGGGAGAGGCTTCCGCGTCGACGTAAGACCGAAAGTCCTGGGTTATGGCGAATACCCGGATGATATCGAGATGGATGGCATGGTTCATGCTTCGGCAGTCCGCTCGAAATATCCGAGAGCGCGTGTCCTTAGTATTGACGCGTCGGAAGCGCTTGCCATGGAAGGTGTGATCGGTGTCCTGACGGCCGAGGATGTTCCCAATAACAAGGTCGGTCACATCCAACAGGACTGGGATGTTATGATCGCCGTAGGAGATATCACGCGGTGCGTCGGCGACGCGATCTGTCTGGTGGTCGCTGAAAATGAAGCGATCCTGGCAGCAGCCAAAGATAAGATAAAAATCGAGTATGAAGTGCTTGAACCTGTCCGAAACTGCGAGGAAGCAGCGGCAGAGGGGGCTCCGCTCATCCATTCTAAAGGAAATCTCTGCCAGAGCCGCCATGTAACGCGCGGAGACGCGAAGAAAGCTCTGGCGGAATCTGCATTTACTGTCACTGAGTCGTTCGAGACGCCGTTTACCGAGCACGCTTTCCTCGAACCCGAGTGCGCAGTGGCGCTTCCCTATAAGGACGGCGTTAAGATCTACAGCACGGACCAGGGCGCGTACGATACCCGTAAAGAATGCTCCATAATGTTTGGTTGGGATCCTTCCCGGATCGTCGTTGAAAATAAACTGATCGGCGGCGGTTTCGGAGGTAAGGAGGATGTGTCGGTCCAGCACCTCGCAGCCCTGGCTGCCTGGAAGTTCGGCCTGCCCGTCAAATGCAAACTGAGCCGCAAAGACTCTATCAATTTCCATCCGAAGCGCCATGCGATGAAGGGCACGTTCACTCTGGGCTGTGATGCCGATGGCATCTTCACCGGTCTCGACTGTGAAATCTATTTCGACACCGGCGCATATGCCTCCCTGTGCGGCCCGGTCCTCGAGCGGGCATGTACGCATTCGGTCGGACCGTACTGCTATCAGAACACAGACATCCGTGGATATGGATATTATACCAATAATCCGCCTGCCGGCGCTTTCAGAGGGTTTGGTGTGTGCCAGAGCGAATACGCGCTCGAATCGCTGATCGATCTTCTCGCGGAGAAGGTCGGACTTGACCCGTGGGAGATCCGTTTCCGCAACGCGATCGAGCCGGGCAAGGTCCTTCCGAACGGTCAGATTGCCGATCAGTCCACTGCTCTCAAGGAGACGCTGCTGGCTGTGAAGGATAAATATTATGAGAACAGAGGCCATGCAGGTCTTGCCTGTGCCATGAAGAATGCAGGCGTTGGCGTCGGTCTTCCTGATAAAGGCAGGGCAAAAATCTGTGTCGAGAATGGCAAGGCCCGCCTGTACACGGCTGCATCCGATATCGGTCAGGGCAGCACGACTGTCATGATACAGTATATTACTGAAGCAGCGGGACTGCCGTGGAGAGACATTGTGTACACAGAGTGCAGCACTGAGAATTCTCCGGATTCCGGCACTACGTCCGGCTCGCGTCAGACTCTGATTACGGGTGAGGCGGTCCGGGGCGCGGCGCATTTGCTCAGGAAAGCTCTCGATAAAGTCGACGGAGATCTGACGAAGCTGGAAGGCAGAGAATTCTTCTATGAGTATTTCGAGCCGACGGATAAGCTGGGCGCTGACAAGCCCTTCCCGAAGAGCCACATTGCGTATGGCTACGCGACACATCTTGTCATACTGGATGATGCCGGCAAGGTCAAAGAAGTGTATGCCGCGCACGACTCCGGCAAGGTCGTCAATCCGACATCTATTCAGGGTCAGATCGAAGGCGGTGTTCTCATGGGCATGGGTTACGCGCTGACGGAGGACTTCCCACTTAAGGACTGCGTGCCGACAGCCAAGTACGGAACACTCGGCTTACTTCGATCGAACCAGATCCCGGATATTCATGCGATTTATGTCGAGAAGAATGAACTTCTCGAGGTCGCCTGCGGTGCCAAGGGCATCGGAGAAATCGCAACCATTCCGACAGCACCGGCCATTCAGAACGCTTATTACGCCCGCGACCATGTGCTGCGCAGTAAGCTCCCGATGGAGAATACGGCTTACAGAAAGCCAAAGAAGAAATAGTATTGTAGAACTGAGACCCGTCACTTGGACTTGAGGAATTTAGATTCGACCAATTCTGAAGATGCGGGGAGTTCCCACACTGAGATAAAAAACTTCCCACCGGAGTTAGATGCAAGTCGTTTGAATTGCATTAAACTCCGGTGGGAAGTTTAATTTATATTACTTTATGTGTATTACATAAACCCCTTATCAATGTCAGTGTGCGCTGATTTGAAGCCTTTGACTTATGCCTGCCGGCGCGGAATCAAAGCCTGCGCTGTATTATCTCAAATTAGATGCATTTGTGGTCTGCACACTCTCGTCACCGCTCTCATCCCCGCTGCCGAATGTGACGGTCGTTGTTCCTGATCTGTAGGAACCGGTGTTGCCCTCGAACATGCCGTAGGCACTCTTTACTTCACGGGCGATTGTTACCTCGGCGGAATCGCCCTTGCTGTAACGGGAGAGCGCTTTGGTCAGATCATCGACAGATGTGATTTTTATGTCATCAATTGCTGTGATGATGTCGCCCGCCTCTATGCCTGCTTCATCAGCTGCGGAACCTTCCTCGACTTCCTTGACATAAGCTCCCTGCGGGATGTCGTAGTAAGAAGAGTTCTCCTTAGAAACTGTAGCCACTGTGACGCCGAGCTTTACGCCGCTGCCTTCAGCCGGAGCAGCAATCTCAGGCTTTTCACCGTTCTTGAGACTTTCAAGGATAGGAAGCGCATCCGTGATCGGGATCGCGTATCCCATACCCTCGACGTTGGTGTCAGCATATTTTGCCGAGTTGATGCCGATCAGTTCACCGTTCATGTTGAGCAGTGCTCCGCCGGAATTGCCCGGGTTGATGGCTGCGTCAGTCTGGATGAGTCCGTTGTCTGTGCCTTCCTTTGATCCGTCATAGGCTACAAGACTTCTGTTCAGCGCGGAGACAATACCTGTGGAAACCGACTGGCCGTATCCAAGCGCATTGCCGATGGCAACAACCTGCTCGCCAACAACGAGCTTGTCGGATGAACCGATTTCAATGACTTTGATCTGTTCCAGGGTCTCCTCGCTGAGATCCTCTTTGTTGACAGCGATGACTGCAAGGTCAGTGTCCGCATCCTCGCCGAGTATCTGCGCATCTGCGGCTGTCTCGTCTATGAAGGCAACACTCAGTGTGTCCGCTCCGGTGACCACGTGCTGGTTGCTGGCGATGATGACCTGGTCATCGGTCTCTCCGATGATGACGCCGGTTCCCATGCTTACTGACTCTGCCGTCTGCGGTTCATTGTTCCCGCCTCCGAAGAAGAAGCCGTAGCCGCCGAAGTAATTCTGGATTTCTTCAACTGAAGTGTTCGTGATTGCGACCATGGCCGGCATTGAATTCGATGCGACTCCCTGGACGGTCATCGTGCCGGATGCCTTTGCCTTGTCATTGGCATCTTCGGTAGAACCGAGGTCGTTGCCGGTCTGGATGGCTTCCTCGGCTGCATTGGCATTTGCCTCTGCGGTCGTGACTGAATTATCGTTCATCGCGTTCCCGCTTGTGCTGCTTTCGCCCGCGACCGCCCCTGCTTCCTGGGCTGCCGGTTCTGAGACCTTATCATAAACTCCGTTCACGGAGATGAAAACTCCCGAGGACACAAGTCCGAATACTGCTGCCGAAGCTGCTGTGAGTCCGAGTTTCTTAACAAAGCTGTTCTTCATGATATTTACCTCCAAAACGCCGTATTTTAAAGCCCTGGTCTTTCGGAACCTCAGCGGCGCTTTCTTTTTTCTTTCTCTTTACAAGTCATATTTTCGAAAATAAATATGAAGGAATTGTGTATTAATTGGACCAAAATTGTGAAAAACGTGTCTAAATCTTGTGAACTGATTTTCATAAGTTCGTGATACCTCGTTGTAGCGTGTCTGATTTGATGTGGGAGTTGGCAATGGTTCAGACACCTGATCTGATATTGCAGTTGGCGGCAGTTCAGGCAGGCTGTTAGTGTGGTTCGTAAACGGTGCAAAGCATCCATCTTCATGAGAAAAACATTGCGGGTCCTTCCCTGTGAGATCAAAAAAGCTTTAGCTTTTTAAGCTCACAGAAAGGACCTGCGTTTTTCGATGAAGATGGTGATTTGCTCCGGTTCTTGAAATATCGTTACAGCCTGCCTGAACTGTCAAAGAACTGCAGATTGAATAAAACCCGGCAAAGGTGTAGAATCGTTTTAGTGCGAGCATATTTAAGACGCGGAGGAATACTATGGCAAAGCTGCATATGCTTCTTATTTATAATCCTAAAGCGGGAAAGGGTCTCTTTCTTCAGAGCCTGGGAGAAACGATCGACAAGTTCGTCAAGGCCGGTTATAAGGTGGAAGTATATCCGACGCAGGGAGTTGGAGATGCCACACTGAAAATCGCCAGAGTCCCCGGCTATATCGATCTGATTGTCGCTGCAGGAGGAGACGGCACTCTGGATGAAGTAATTACAGGAATTGTCCTCTCAGGGCGCGATGTCCCGATTGGCTATATCCCGGTAGGTTCTACAAATGACTATGCGGCAAGCCTCTCTGTTCCGACCACGATTCCGGAGGCGGTGGACTGTATCCTGCACGGAAGCCCGCAGGCAGTCGATATGGGAGCATTCAACGATGACACTTTCGTTTATGTAGCGGCCTTCGGCGCTTTTACGGATGTGGCATATGACACGAACCAGGATATGAAGAACGCGTTAGGCCATCTGGCTTATATCATTGAAGGAGCGAAGAGGCTAGGTGACCTGAAGCCCTACCACATGAGGATACATGTAGACGGCATAGATCGCGAAGCATCCTATATATATGGCATGGTGACCAACTCGACTTCCGTCGGAGGGATCAGGGGCGCAACGGGACCGGATGTTTATCTTGATGACGGCAAGTTCGAAGTTCTGCTCATCCATATGCCGAAGAATCTTATGGAACTCAGCGAGATTGGTCAGGCCCTGCTCAGCAATGACCTGACCGGCACGGAGCTGGTGGAGTATTATAAGACGGAGCGCATTACATTTGCATCCGAAGTTCCTGTACCGTGGACACTGGACGGAGAGTACGGCGGAAATCCGGAATTTGTCAGGATCGGCGTGAGACACCAGTGTGTGCGCCTCGTGCTTGCCGGCGAACACAATGACGTCCTCGGCGGCTGGCGAAGTCTCAAACATCCGGAGGAAGATGAGCATGTAAGTCAGGAGGAGGACATCTTTCTTCCTCTGAAGCAGTGGACTGAGGAGCTGCGGAAGAGCCTTGGGCTTGACGAGTGAAAGTATTAATCTTCGGAAGACGCATTTGGTAATGCAAATGCAGCTCTGCGAGTGGACTGATAGTGAAAGAATCGCATAACTAAGCGGAAAATCCAACAATTTGTTTAAAAATCACACATTCCTGTCTTTTATTTTTTGCAGTTTTACTATATAATTATCTCAAAGTGTTCAGGGGCACGAAAACCATCCCTGAAGCAAATAATAAGGAGGACGTTCTAATGTTAGTATCAGCAAAGGAAATGGTCGCAAACGCATACGCCGGACATTATGCAATCGGCGCATTCAACCTCAACAACCTTGAGTGGACAAAGGCAGTTCTGAAGGCAGCTCAGGAGTCCAATTCTCCGGTCATCGTACAGGTATCCGAGGGTGCCGGCAAGTACATGGCAGGCTTCAAGACAGTCAGAGACATCGTAGTTGACGTTATTGAGAGCCAGGGCATCACAGTTCCGGTAGCTCTTCACCTTGATCACGGCTCATATGAAGGCTGCAAGAAGTGCATCGATGCAGGCTTCTCCTCCATCATGTTCGACGGCTCCGCTCTTCCGTTCGAAGAGAACGTAGCAAAGACACAGGAACTCGTAGCTATCTGCAATGAGAAGGGCATGTCCATCGAAGCAGAAGTTGGCGCTATCGGCGGCGAAGAAGACGGCGTTGTAGGCCAGGGCGAGTGCGCAGATCCGGAAGAGTGCAAGAAGATCGCTGACCTCGGCATCTCCATGCTGGCTGCAGGTATCGGCAACATCCACGGCGTATATCCGGAAAATTGGCCGGGACTTCGTTTCGATGTTCTTGAAGCAATCAAGGCTGCTGTAGGCACAATGCCGCTCGTTCTTCATGGCGGCTCCGGTATCCCGGATGCAATGGTACAGGATGCTATTAAGCTTGGCGTCTCCAAGATCAACGTTAACACAGAGTGCCAGCTTGCATTTGCAAAGGCTACACGTGAGTACATCGAGGCAGGCAAGGATCTGCAGGGCAAGGGCTTCGACCCGAGAAAGCTTCTGGCTCCTGGCGCAGCTGCAATCACAGATATGGTCAAGTATAAGATCGGCGTTTTCGGCTCCGCAGGCAAGGCTTGATATTTGATCACTGAGGGGGTATAATCTCCATCTGTGAACCAATTTAATTAATGAATGAATGGGATCCGGAGGGGCTTTGAAAGGTCTTCTCCGGATTCCTACAAAAGAGACTGTTTGAGGATATATGAACGAAGCTAACACTTATATAACGGATGTATTCGGAACAGATGTTTTCAATGATTCGGTGATGCGTCACCGCCTGCCTAAAAAGGTGTACAGCGCCCTGCGCGAGGTCATCGAGGTCGGCGGGGAGCTGAGTCTTGAGACGGCAGATGTAATTGCGCATGAAATGAAGGAGTGGGCGCTAGAGAAGGGCGCTACTCACTACACACACTGGTTCCAGCCGCTCACGGGAACTACAGCCGAAAAGCATGATTCCTTTATCGGAGCACCGATGCCCAGCGGAAAGGTCCTTATGAGCCTTTCGGGAAAGCAGCTCATCAAGGGCGAGCCGGATGCGTCGTCATTTCCGTCAGGAGGCCTTCGCGCGACATTTGAAGCGAGAGGTTATACAATCTGGGACTGCACGTCGCCGGCATTTGTCAGACACGATGAGGGCGGTGCTACACTGTGCATTCCGACAGCGTTCTGTTCATATACAGGTGAGGCTCTTGATCAGAAAACACCGCTTCTTCGCTCTATGGACGCGATCAATAAGGAAGCCCTCAGAATGATCAAGCTGCTCGACAAAAAGAACACTTCGAAGAAAGTGATTCCTTCTGTCGGGGCCGAGCAGGAATATTTTATTATCGACAGAGAAAAGTATCTTAAACGGACCGATCTGGTATTTACCGGACGGACTCTCTTCGGCGCGATGCCGCCGAAGGGGCAGGAGCTCGACGATCACTATTTCGGAACGCTTCGCCCGCGCATCGCATCATATATGAAAGACGTCAACTGGGAACTCTGGAAGCTGGGAGTTCCTGCGAAGACGCAGCACAACGAGGTGGCTCCTGCTCAGCATGAGCTTGCTCCTGTTTATGAAAAGGCCAATGTAGCCGTCGACCACAATCAGATCGTCATGCAGACCTTAAAGCGCGTGGCGACCAGACATGGGCTTCGGTGCCTTCTTCATGAAAAGCCATTTGCCGGCGTCAACGGCTCCGGCAAGCATAACAACTGGTCACTGACAACGGATGACGGTATTAACCTTCTGGACCCGGGCAGGACTCCGCACGAGAACACGCAGTTCCTGCTTGTCCTCTGCTGCATTCTGAGGGCGGTCGATAAACATTACGACCTTATCCGCGAATCGGCTGCGGATATTGGAAATGAAGCAAGGCTTGGCGGAAATGAAGCCCCGCCTGTCATCATTTCCGTATTCCTGGGCGAACAGCTGGAGGATGTACTTGACCAGCTGATCAGTACCGGAAGCGCGACAAGTTCCAAGACGGGCGGAATGCTCCAGACCGGAGCTCAGTCGCTCTCAGATGTGACCAAGGACGCTACTGACAGGAACCGCACGTCACCGTTTGCCTTTACCGGCAATAAGTTTGAATTCCGCATGGTCGGCAGCCGCGATTCAATCGCCGGCGCGAACACTGTGCTCAACACGATTGTTGCGGAGTCGTTCCGCGACGCTTGTGATTATATCGAATCTTTCATCGATCCGGAGCTGCCGGAGAAGGAGAATGATAAGAGAGTTGCAGACGCCGTCCATGATCTGATAAAAGAGTACGCGACAAAGCATCGACGCATCGTTTTTAACGGCAACGGGTACTCTAAAGAATGGGAGAAGGAGGCCGTAAACCGCGGGCTTCGAATCATTCCCGACATGGTCGATGCGATTCCCGCATTGACAACGGATAAAGCGATAAAGCTTTTCAAGGATTTCGGCGTCTTCACCAGGATAGAGCTGGAGTCGAGAGCAGAAGTTAAGTACGAGCTGTATTCAAAGGCTGTCGCCATTGAAGCCCGCACTATGGTACAGATGGCAGGCAAAGAGCTTCTCCCCGCAATCATGGCTTATTGCGGCCAGCTCGCCGATTCTGCAAATGCAGTCCGCGCATGCGGAATTGACGCCTCTGTACAGGAAGAGATCCTGTCTGAGCTTACGAACTGCCTCAAAGAGGCAAATGCATCCCTGAAAGAGCTGGATGAGGCGATCCGCATGGCAGAGCAGGTGCCTGAGGGAAGGGAGCGCGCAGTTGCGCTTCGCGATACAGTTGTACCTGCGATGGAAGCGCTCAGGAAACCGGTGGATGTGGCAGAGGGATATGTCGACCGCAGAGCATGGCCTGTCCCCACCTACGCAGACCTGGTTTTCGAAGTATAAATGTTAAGAAATTATTAAAAATATTACAATTCGATTCACAAAATTGTAAAAATGTTGTATTGTAAAGGGGCTGTCAAAGCTAGTTCGTTTGATGTCCCTGAGAAGAATGAGGTAGGAGAGTATTATGATTTCCAATCTTGTACTGCAGGACACAATTAATGGCATAAAGAACATTGGACGCTGTGAGCTTACTATTGTCGATCTCGAGGGGAAGCTTGTCGCGTCGACCGAGGGAGAGCCGGAAGTAAGCCGTTCGGATATTGTCAATTTTGCCGAGTCCCAGGCTGATTCCCAGGAGATTAAGGGCAGCATGTACTTCAAGGTCTACGATGACTATCAGATCGAGTATGTCGTCATCGTGACCGGCGGTGAAGAAATGTCAATGGTGGGAAAACTTGCCGCTTTCCAGATCCAGAATCTGCTGGTTGCATACAAGGAGCATTTTGACAAGGATAATTTCATAAAGAATCTCCTTCTGGACAATCTTCTCCTTGTCGATGTATATAACCGCGCAATGAAGCTTCACATTACTACCAATGCGAAGCGCGTCGTCTATATCATCGAGTCCGAGCAGAGCAAGGATTATTCTACACTGGAAGCAGTTAAGAACCTTTTCTCAAAGACAAAGAATGATTTCATCACTGCCGTCGATGAGAACAGTATCATTATTATTAAAGAACTGAAAGAGGAAGACGGACAGAAAGAGCTTGCTGAGATTGCTGAGTCCATAACGAGAACGCTTGCCCAGGAGGGCACCGTCCGCGACACGACTCATGTCGCCTATGGCAATGCGGTCACAGAGATCAAGGAAGTTTCCCGCTCCTACAAGGAAGCGAGAATGGCCCTCGATGTCGGTAAGATTTTCTTCAGCGATCAGAACATTATTGCCTACAGCCAGCTCGGCATCGGCCGCCTGATTTACCAGCTGCCGATTCCGCTGTGCAAGATGTTCATCAAGGAGATCTTCACGGATAAGAGTCCGGATGATTTCGATGAGGAAACTCTGACGACCATCAACAAGTTCTTCGAGAACAGTCTGAATGTCTCCGAGACATCACGTCAGCTGTACATCCACAGAAATACTCTGGTCTACAGGCTGGATAAGCTCCAGAAGAGCACAGGCCTTGACCTTCGGGTATTTGACGACGCGATCACCTTCAAGATCGCCCTGATGGTTGTGCGCTATATGAAGTATATGGAGACACTTGAGTACTGATTGCATTTGCAAATGTTATGCACCCGCCTTCCGGAAGAAGGCGGGTTTTTTATATGCAGCGGTTCAGCCAGGCTGCACGCATGTCAATGCCCCGGCGCAAATCACCATCTTCATCGAAAAACGCCGGTCCTGCCCTCCGAGCTTAAAAATTGCTTGCGCAATTTTGATCTCTCAGTCGGACCGACAATGTTTTTCTTATGAAGATGGGATGCTTTGCTGCCGGAAACGTGACTTAATAAGCAGCCAGTCTGAACCGAGATACTGATATTAACGGGCAGCCTATCAGAACAGTAACTTTTTACAACTTTTTTACAACACGTTTTGATAATTTGGAGATATTTTCCTGTCATTATGTGATACAATAGATAACGTGTAACTTTGAACTGAGTTAATTAAGGAGGATTTACATGATTGATCTTGACCGCGTGAGTAAATCTTACGAAAAGGGTCAGCCCGCAGTCGATGAAATCTCGCTCCATGTAGATAAAGGCGAGTTCGTATTCGTCGTAGGCGAGAGCGGTTCCGGTAAATCAACACTGATCAGACTGCTCCTCAAGGAGCTGGAGCCGACAAAGGGAATTATCACGGTCAACGGACATGTGCTGAATACGATGAAGCACAAGGCGGTGTCGAAATATCGCCGCGAGGTCGGTGTAGTATTCCAGGATTTCCGACTGTTGAATGACAGAAATGTGTACGAGAATGTTGCATTTGCGCAGCATGTTATTGAGGAGCCGGGCCGTATTGTGAAGAGGCGTGTTCCGGAAGTTCTCCGTATGGTAGGTCTTGCCGAGAAGTACAAGAGCAAGCCGATGCAGCTTTCCGGCGGTGAACAGCAGAGAGTCGCCGTTGCGCGCGCAATCGTGAACAGACCTAAGATCCTGCTCGCGGACGAGCCGACTGGTAACCTGGATCCGAGAAATTCATATGATATTATGAAACTTCTGGATGAAATCAACCAGCAGGGAACGACGGTCCTGGTTGTTACTCACAACAAGGATCTGGTCGACCAGTTCCATAAGCGCGTTATCACTATGCGCCGAGGTATTATTTCGAGAGACGTAGAGGAGGGTATCTATCATGAAGATTAGATCTCTTGGCTACTGTATCAGACAGGGTTTCAAGAATATTTGGCGTAACCGTATGTTCTCAATGGCTTCCATCACCACTATGACAGCCTGCATTCTGCTCTTCGGAATGTTCTTCTCGGTCCTTATGAATGTCAATTTCATGATCAGGACGCTCGAGGAAGAGGTCGGTGTGACGGTCCTTTTTGACGAGGGACTTGAGCAGGATAAGATAGACGAGATCGGCGAAAAAATCAGAGCCATGGAGCATGTGACGGATGTTACGTACACATCTGCTGAGGAAGCATGGGAGAAGTTCCAGCAGGAATACTTCGAGGGAAACGAGGAGTATGCCAAGAGCTTTTCCGAGAATGGTGAGAACCCGCTCGCTAATTCAGCCAGCTACACCGTCAGAGTAGATGAGATTGAGAACCAGACCAGTATCGTTACGAGAATCAAGCGGCTCGAGGGTGTCCGCCAGGTCAACCAGAGTGCCGGTGCGACAAAGACGCTGATTTCTTTTAACTCTCTGTTCACTTATGTGGCGGTCGCGATCATCGCGCTGCTTCTGGTCGTATCCATTTTCCTGATTGCCAATACGGTAAATGTCGGTATTTCTGTACGCCGGCACGAGATTGCAATCATGAAGCTGATCGGCGCAACGGACTCTTTTGTTCGTGCCCCGTTCATCGTTGAGGGTCTGCTTCTGGGCCTCATCGGATCTCTGATCCCGCTCGGAATTCTTTTCGTGGCTTACGACAGGATCCTCGGATGGCTTCTGAACCGCTTCGGCGTTCTGAATACGATTTCGGGAAGTCTGCCCTCTGTGATAGAGGTGTTCAACGTGCTTGCACCGGTGGGTGTTGCTCTCGGTCTGGGCATCGGTCTTGTCGGATCGATTATCACAGTCAGAAGACATCTGAGAGTGTGATAATTCTATAATGAGCAAAGTTCCGCGCCGGGTTTCCGGCGCGGTTTTATATTTCTGCAGCAAGATGGATTGTTCAGATGTTTGTAAATATCCGTAATAATGTCAGATAAGTAATTTTAGATGTTTGTAATTGTACTTAATAAATCGTAATGATATACTAGTTGCAGCGGTGAAGATAAAAACAGCCAGATTAGAAAGCTGTATGACCGCAAGAAAGGAGAAACAATATGGCATTTAGAATTCTGCTCATTGTGCTTTTCGTACTGGTACTCTATGTTATCATTTCGTGTGTCAGAATCGTCCCGCAGGCTTACGCTTATGTCGTCGAGTTCCTGGGCAGCTACCGCACGACATGGGAGCACGGTCTTCATCTTAAGGTTCCGTTTGTTGAGAGAATAGCCAACAAGGTATCCCTGAAAGAGCAGGTGTGTGACTTTGCTCCGTCATCCGTTATCACGAAGGATAACGTCACGATGAAGATCGACTCAGTTGTGTATTTCAAGATATTTGATCCGAGACTTTACACATACGGTGTTGATCGTCCGCTTTCCGCTATGGAAAATCTGAACGCAACAACACTGCGTAACATCATCGGTGGTATGGAACTTGACCAGACACTGACAAGCCGTGACATCATCAACGCCCAGATGCTGAAGATCCTCGACGAGGCGACAGACGCATGGGGCATTAAAGTTACTCGTGTCGAGCTGAAGAACATCATCCCGCCCGCTGAGATCCAGGGCGCGATGGAAAAACAGATGAAGGCAGAGCGTGAGAAACGACAGACGATCCTTGAAGCTACAGCCCACAAGGAATCCGTTGTCGCCCGCGCTGAAGGTGACAAGCAGGCTAAGATCCTGGCTGCACAGGCTGAGAGAGACGCGCAGATCGCACTTGCCGAAGGCCGTGCGAAGTCTATCGCTCTTGTCTATCAGGCAGAAGCTGAAGGTCTTAAGGCTCTTAAGGATGCGAAGATCGATGATGCTGTCCTGAAGCTGAAAGGTCTCGAGGCTCTCAAGAATGTTTCTGACGGCCGTGCAACTAAGATCTACATGCCTACAGACCTCACAGGCGTGATTTCCTCCCTTGGCCTCGCTGCCGAGTCCCTCGGTATCGGCGATGCCACACCGGTGGACAAGTCCGCAAAGCCGCAGCCCAAGGCCGCTATCGATGAGTGCTGCGATGATGATGAGAAGTCAGCTGAGACCAGAAGGATGGCCGGCGGACATTGATAAGTCAGCTTCTCGGAGATTGAATCTCCGAGCTTGCTGGTCCGCCGCGGGAGTCTTTCTCTGCTTCGCAGGCGGAAAAGCAACCTTGTCCGGATACAGCAGGCGCGCCACCCTTCCCGCAGGATAAGGTGGTGGAGGTCCGCCAGTTAGGGGACGGTTATCCTGGTGAGCTGATTACCAGGGGGCATATTTCTACAGTTGCTATATCTGCAGGGCCTTTACCGCAAGGCCCCTCTGCAGTACATTTCTTGCCGAATTATAGTCACGCAGATGATGCATGCCGCATACGGGGCATGTCCATTCCTCTGCGCCGAGAGGGATCTTCTCTTCCCCTTTCATTACATGGCCGCATCCGCTGCAGGTCTGCGTCGTGTCCTTTGCAGGGACTTTCATGTACTCTTTGCCGTAGAGCACTGCCTTCCGGCTGAGGAGTATGAAGAAACTCCCCCAGGACACATCCGCGATACCGTACGCCAGCTTATGGTTCCTGAGCATGTTCTTTACCTTCAGGTCCTCGGAAACGATCAGATCTTGGCTTTCGACCAGTCGTTTCGTCTGCACCTGCAGGTAATCCTCCCTGCTCCGGGATACCTTCCTCTGGAGCACTGCCGCGCGGAGCCGCTGTTTCTGATAGTTGGACGCCTCCTTTAATGATCTGTTGTCCCTTACGGCAGCTTCCTTCATGCGTGACAGCTTCCGCTGCGCCTTTGCGAGCTTCTTTTTCATGCCGCGGCCATACTTCGGGTTGGGGATGACATTCCCGTCGCTGTCTGTGTAAAGGTTCGTCAGGTTCAT
>JBGUHN010000034.1:0-2915 GCA_045112155.1 Lachnospiraceae bacterium | reverse complement strand
ATCGCATCCATCTGGGGCGTATTGGGCTACACGGTGCTGCTGTGCTTCTCACTGTTTAAGACGGGAAGCCTTGCCAAGAGCGTGCTGAATGCCAGGTAATAAATTATGCCGAGGCATTCATAAAAATCAGCGCAATCATGCATAAACTATAGTGAAAGTATCGGCCTAATTCTGAATTACTTTATCCTTTCTGGTATAGTGTGAGCTGCAGTCAGGCAATACGACTTACAGAAAGGAAACGCCTATGAAATTTAATGAAAAAGCATTTCGTCAGCTTGCTGATGAAACAGTAACTGCGGTCACTCGGTTAGGTACCACGTCCCATGCGGTACTTGACCGATATCCCCGCTTCACGGATCTTCTGGTAAACCATCTAAAGAGCATTGACTCTTCTTTCAATCTTGAGGAATGCCTGGATTGGGTTAACACCATGGAACACGATCCTCCCATGTCCTTAAACACTTCCTATATCGAATGGAAAGCTTTGCACCGATTCATTCACCTTTTGTCAGAGCAGAAGGCAGGTACTCTTGATCACTGGCAGCATTACCCTAGCCAAAAGCTGAAGGAACCTGCGTCTGATGAGTTTTGTGATGTCCTGCAAGCCTATGAAAACGCACTGAATAACGAAGGCTTCAAGGTTGAAACTGCACGAACTTATGCATCGATTGCGAGGAAACTGCTACTGTTTTTGGAGGAAGAAGGAATTGCCCGCATTGCTGACATCCGTCATGACTCACTTCGGGATTATCTTAAATCCTCCCGATTCGATAATCGTCTTACAAGCGGCATTGCGAATGAAGTCAGTCGCATTCGAAAGTTCATTTTGTTTCTTGAAGATAAAGGGCTAGCTTCCACTGAAAACCTTCACAATGCACTTCCCAGGATCAAGAAGCGGGGTGAACGAATCATAACAACAATCAATGAGACAATCGAAGCGGATTTAATGGAAGATGAACCCAAAAGCCTGGTAAACAAAAGAGATCAAGCCATTCTCTTACTGGCTCTCCATACCGGATTACGGGGCTGTGACATTCGGGCACTGAAGTTTCAGGACATCAGCTGGGAAACAGAAACCATACACCTCCGACAGCAAAAGACAGGGGCGGATCTTGTTGTGCCGATCGATAGTGCAACGCAGAATGCGATTATTGATTACGTACTTCATGAGCGACGCGAATGCTCTCTGGAGTACATTTTTATTACAGCAGTCGGCCCTGCGAAAAAACTGGCCCGGCGCCAATACCGTATAAAATACAGAGCTAAAGGTACGGATTCTTTTGAGCAGCTTCCTCATGACGGGCTCCATATTTACCGCAGGACATTTGCGTCGAGGCTTCTCGAATCAGGAGCGTCATTGTATGTTATCTCGGAGATGCTTGGTCACATCAACAAGAATTCTGTGCGGCCATATCTATCTACCGATGAAACAAAAATGAAACGCTGTGCTCTGTCTCTTGCAGGGATTCCGTGTGCAAGAAAGGAGTATGCAGATGTTTAAAAGCAGATTTGGACCTGACATAGAAGACATGCTGCTCATTCGGCGCAGAGCAGGATATCAGCTGAAATTTATCGATTACTTCCTTTCAGAATTCGATTCTTACTGCGCTGATAACTATCCGAAGGATTCCCTGCTCACACGTGAAATCGCTGAAGGTTGGATTCACGCCACCGATTCAGAATCCCATGCTCATATGGCGAGACGAGTTCAGACGATGAAGCATATCGGCGAGTATCAACAAGCCCTTGGATTAAACTCGTACGTTCCGGATTACAGCGTCAAGATCCCCAAGGCAGAAGAGCCACATCTTTTTTCAGATGAACAACTGCGGCTCTTTTTTGAAACCGTTGACGCAGAAATCCGTCCAACCGAAACTTATCCTTTCAAGGATGTGTTGTTTCCCGCACTTTTTCGCCTCATTTACTGCTGTGGTCTCAGGGTATCGGAGGCTTGCAACCTTCGTATTGAAGATGTTGACCTCCAACGTGGCATGATTACAGTACTCAATGCAAAAGGCGACTGTGACCGTGAACTCCCTCTCAGCGACGATGTCAGAAACCTTTGCTTTCGGTTTGACGATTGTTATAAAGAGCTGCTTCCGGACCGACGTTACTTCTTCCAGCCAAACAAGGAGCGCAATCGGATGACAAGCTATGAAGTCGGACATGTTTTCCAGGCGGTACTGAAAAAATCAGGATTAGATAACTGTCCGGGGAAGCGTTTTACTCCTCATGGTCTCAGACATCTGTTTGCAGTGCAGAACATCAGGAAATGCGCCGAAGCGGGCGAAGACTTTTATAACTGGATGCATTATCTCAGCCGGTACATGGGGCATAAGCATATCCGCTATACCCTTTACTACCTGCACATCACTTCTCAACTGTTTCCTGTTTATCAGGAACAACTGGCTGTTCTTACAGCGGGAATCGGGGTGACATATGCGGAAGAATAAGAAACCTCCAAAGAAGATGTTCTTTATCTTCGTAAATGACTTTTTTAACACTATGAGAAGCGAGCTCCACAGTGAACGAACGATAGAAACCTATCGACAATCCCTAAACGCTTTCCGTTTTTATCTGTCGGAAAAGTACGGAAAAGGAGTTGATCAGATAACCATCGATTTCGTTACGGAGCAGATGATCCGGGACTTTCTCGTAAGTGTCGCCGACAGTAACAGCGTTGGGACGAGGAATGTTCGTCTCTCTGGTATAAAGGCGTATTTGAAGTATGTTGCTACGAGGGACATGGAGGTGGTTCCCCTCCAGATCGCAGTTTCAGCCATAAAAGCAAAAAAGGTTTACCCCAAGAAGCACAACTGGTTAACCGGGGAAGAAGTTGATCTGTTATTAGCTCAGCCAGAACAAACAAAAGTCGGGATTCGTGACCGATTTATCATGCTGGTTTTATTCTCAAC
>JBGUHN010000033.1:0-41931 GCA_045112155.1 Lachnospiraceae bacterium | reverse complement strand
GAGCATGACGGCGTGCGCAAGGTTCACTTTCAGAATGTCATTTGGTCCGTATTCGGGCAGCCGGTCCATTTCTCTTCGGTATATCTTCTTCGCTTTTTTCCAGAAGGTTTCAGGGTCGCTGATTCCAAGGACAGGAAGCGATGCTTTCACCGCGCCTCCCATGACCAGCCACATGGTTTTTATTACAACTCCGTCTTTCACTCTTCACCTCAAATATCCGGCTTGTCACAACTGCTGTTAAGCCACCGGTAAAACTGCTCGTGCAGCTGACGCATCTCATCCGGCGCTTTCATCGAATGCCGGTACATAAACCGATTCCCGAAGGAACTTTGAAAAACCAGGCCGAGGATCCACCCCACAAGCGGTACGGGCAGCAGGCGAAACGCCTGCATTTTCCCCGGAGACAGCCGGATCTTCCGAGCTGCGATCGCGCTGAGGTTATCCCGGATCTGATTTGCAGTTTTTCTCATGAGCGCGGTGTCTCTTCCCGCGTGCTCAGGATCCGCCGCCTCATAGTATGCATCGGCGCTAGGCACGACCATGGCCAGATGACACAGCTGCCAGGCGTGCATGTCCGCCACGATCTGATAAGGTATCTTCGCCCTGCTGAAAATGCGGGCAAGCTCTCTTTCTCTTCCGTCTGTTTTCCCGAAGGTCGTCGGCTGGATGAGGCGCGGCGTCAGCGCCGCGTCCAGTACGCTTCCATTAAAGCCTCCGCCCGCGCCAGGGAAAGCGGGAATAATCCGTCCTTCTCCGCAGACCGCCTCCCACCGGTCATAGCTCTCCAGAGAGTTGACCATGGTTACTATGGTTTGGCTGCTGTTTTGCTGAAGCTCCTCTAACGCAGTATGCAGCTGATTTTCCCGGACAGTCAAAAATACAAAATCATAGCGGTCTCCCGGTTCCAACTTTGAAAGCACTTTTACGGGAGCTTTTCGGAGCTTTCCCTTTCTCTTATATAGCAAGCCATCCTGTGAAAGGCTTTCCAGCCGATGTCCTCGCGCATAAACGGATACGTTGAGCCCGGCCTCCGCAAGCAATGCTCCGTACAGGCTGCCGATCACGCCGGCGCCGAAAATCAGGATCCTCATCGTTTATTTCTCATCCCCTTTTAAAATGCGCATACCGGATATACGGAAAATGCGCGGAACGGTCGTTAGTCAATCCTAACCAATGATTAAAATAAAAGCCCACCACACAGCCGTCCATCTCCGACTCCGCTGTATGATGGGCGAAAAATTCCGGTTAGCCTCCGCTTGCCATTATACTCTGCAAAGTATTTCATTTCAAGGATGTCGGTTGCAAATAACGGCTTTTATTCATGCTTCTCTTATTCTCCGAAACACCTCATACTGATGCATTATATCTAATTCCCTGTTTTCTGAAATTCCTTTTGCTTCCAGAATACGCTCTATCGCCTGAGACGGGTCCAGCGTATGATAGGGCAGGAATAATCCTCTTAGCTCTTTCGGCTTTATGGTTTTGTACACACTTACGGAAGAGCACTGATATGTGTAAGCATAATACCGATAAACATATCCCATCCAGTACATTTCATTATAGGTGTATTTCTCTGATCCATACCCGGATGGGCCATACTGTTCCTCCACCAGGGCTAAAAGATCTGCAGGCTGCATATTTGAAGCAAGAATGGTCCCGCTATCCAACCATTTCGCCGTTTTGCTGTTCATAAATCTTCTTACAAATATTGCCGAGCTTGCCGCTACAGTGTCTACAGAAAGTTCAAATGTTTTTGCCTGTAATTCACAAAGCAGCAAGCCGTCACGATCTATCGTCTTCATCCTTTTGTCTTGCCTTTTCCTTCTCATCACATCTGATGATTATGTCAATATTTCATCTATATATCGGCCTTTTCCCCTATACTCTATTCGAGCGAGTTTTACTTTGTCATCACCCAATTTTGTTTCTGAACTGCGTATACTCTTGTAGTAGTCTTTTTCGTTGACAGAGAGATAGCAGCGTTCCAGAAGTTTTACATGGTTGATTGCTTTATCGCTGACAAAAACGTACTGAGACCCGAGGTTGGTCGCGGCCAGACAGTGTTTGCACTGCTCATCTGTTATTTCGCCGTCAATGAATGAATTAATTATTTGAAACATCCTGTTGTCTGCGATCGGAGCGATAATATAATCACAGCTTCTGGAATCATCCCTCAGTTTTTGAACACAGGGATGATCCTTATATCTGCCGAGCGCTCCTCTGTAATAGGCAATCGTCATCATCCAGTCCTGATTCACTTCATACTGTCTACAGGTAAGATCTTTCTTGTCAAATTGCAGTAAATATACAGAAGCTTTTTCGAAACCCGATACAAACGAGACGGCTTGTTCGTAACGTTCTCCGGTATAGAATCCCTGACCGAAATCATTATTGGATCTGCTTGCCCGCACGCTTAAATCTCCATTAATTGAACTCTTTGCGCCATGAAAAAGCAGTTTGTACTCATTCCCGAGGTTCTCGGTCCATAACATTTCCTTCAGGCGATTTAATTGTATTCTTTTCCGAAAGGCAAATGAGTAGACCTGCTCCATCAGTTTTTGAGAAGGTTTTGTTTTCCCCAATTCATTTCTTGATAATGTCACCTGCTGAACACCAAGCTCTGCAGCAAATTCCTCTTGAGAAATACCAAGTATTTCTCTTATGGCTCTTAGGTCTTTTGCGAATTGATACGTCATTAACACGGTCCTCTCCCTTGAACTTATTTATAGCATATTACTTAAATAAGTTCAAGATGTTTCCCGGTTCACATTACTTAGCGAAGATCTCTTGCTGTAGTGAAAGGCCACAAGAAGAACAGCAGCATGGATATCTCACCTCTGCACCCCATATATCCCCACCAATATCAATACGCAGCACACAGCCCCACCCACGGTCAGCGGCTCATGCAGCACCATCGCTCCCGCAAGGACCGAGACGGTGGTGGTCAGATTGGCAAATACCGTCGCGCGGGCAACGCTGAGCCTCGTCAGGGAGTAACACGCCAGGAAGCTGAGTCCCCAGAAGAAGTTGCAGAAGAAGGCTGCGAGTGTGGCTTTTTGATTGGATTGGATGTTCATACCCTTGCTTACCTCTGCTCTACCTGTACAGATACCTTTTTCCCGCTGAAACCAATGCCGAAGAGCGTAATATTACGAATACCATGGTACTCCATGTCAGTATAATACTTACGGTCCCTGATTTGTCGAAGACCTTCGGCCGCGAGAGCCGTCAGGCCTGCTTCATCCAGTCCTTTTTTCGTTTTGAATTCCAGAATATATCCTGTCCGGCTTTTATCATGCGGCTCCAGCTGCACATCAAATCTTCCTTCTCCGGATTCTCTGTTTGAAGTAATATAATAACTGTCTGACATCACTGCCAGCATTCCGAAAACAACTCCATGGCAGAAGCTCTCATGGGCTGTATCATACACACTGGCCGACTGAAGCAGGTATTTCTGCAAGGTTTCTGTTAGCAGCTCACTGTTCCCTGTACGAATGGATACTTCGAAGTCCCGCAGCAGGGAGCCGGTAAAGACCTCGCTGTACATATTCAGGATCTCTTTCTGAAATACACTTTTAATCTCCTTGTTAGGGATGGCAAGAGAACAGATTGGATTGTCATTGATTGCACTGATAGTTCCTGTAACCCGAAGGTATCCGGCAACCAGCAAGAAGCTGCAAATGATATCAGGGTCTCCATTAAGTTCCGGATAAATGATATCTGTATCGATCATTGCCTGGACTTCCTTCCCCTGCATCAGAGCAGCCAGGCTTTCATATGTCCCGGCATTTGCATCTCTGAGCAGCTGACCGATCATCTCGTTTCCGCTGGTTCTCGACCAGAAGGCTTTCGGTTTACAGTTATTATTAAAGTAGCTGATCACGGACCAGGGATTGTATATCTCCTCGCTGCCGAACAGATAACCGTCGTACCAGCTTCGAATTTCAGGAAGTTTCTCTTCTCTGCCATAATAAGCAGCCATTTCGGAAACTTCCGTTTGCGTAAAGCCAAAATATTGTGCGTACTTGTCATCCAGGATCGTGTTTACGACCAGATTGTTTAAACCGCTGAAAAGACTTTCCTTTGCAATCCGCAAAATCCCTGTCATAATTCCGAACTCTAGATCTTCGTTGTCTTTCAGCCCGGAAGAGAAAAGATTCCGTATAAAATCGATTACTTCACCATAGCACCCGTTAAGATAACTCTGCTGGATTGGTGTATCATATTCATCTATGATCACAATCACTTTCTGTCCATAGTGCCGGGCAAGCATGGAGACCAGTTTTCCCAGTGCAAACTGGACATCCGTTGCTCCGGCACTGGAATCAGCTATCCTCTGGTAAAACTTCTTGTCGAATTCATTCAGCTTGTCACTGCTTAAAAGCTCAATGTGTGCCAGAAAAGCTTCTTTTATTGAAAAGCAAAGGTTCTGGTACATATCCTCCCAGCTTTTCTGGTGCGCATCCTTAAAAGAAATAAAAATCACCGGGTATTTTCCCTGGTAATTCCGGTATTCTTTACCGGCTGACCAGATTTCCATGTCTGAAAAATAGACAGATGTATCTTCCTTCGTTCGTTCAAAGAAAGTTCTGACCATATCTAAAGTCAATGTCTTACCAAAACGTCTGGGTCTCGTAAAAAGATATACCTTATTATGATCATCAATTATATCCTTAATTAACAGCGTTTTGTCTACATAATAACATTCCCTGGAGACTTCCTTATAGGATGTGATTCCAACCGGGCATGGAAGCAGTTTTGTTGCGCCCACGCGGGAAACGTTCGCATATGCTTTCTTTTTACGCAGTACGGACGGCCTTTCCGTATCAGAAGGAATCATCCAGAATTTCCCCTCCTTATAGGCTCCCGGAAAATAACCTTCCGCACATAACTGATTGATCCGTCTCGTGGTGATATCCCATTTTTTTGCGAGTTCCTTTACACCGATATATTCTGCAGCCATAAAACCCCCCTTTAAAATGGTTCTCTTTTAAGCTACCACATTTCAGGAAATTTCTCAAGTTTTTCGGGAAATATCGCAAGTTTTCAAGAAACCACTGTTTTCAGCTTTGAAATACCCCCCTGAGAGCCAGCATACCGACCGCCAACCCCCATGTCACTGTCATAATGATGGCGAACACGACAGGGATTGATTTGACGCCTCCGACGGCGAATCCGTACCAGTCGTTTGTCTTCTCTCCTTCGCCAATCCCATTCTTCAGGATATTGGCGGCATAAACTATGCCGTATAAAAGGGTCGGGATGACAGCGATGAATGTGGCGGAAAATTTTATTTTCGGGATAAAGGGACTGCTCAGAAAGGAGAACACAGCCAGCAGCGGCCCTACTGCATGAAGGAAGAGCTGCTCCTCGGCAAAGAGCAGCTTGTAACCCATCCGCGGACCGAGGAAGACCATGACTACGCAGAAGGTCAGGCAGACAGATACCGCGGCGGAATACTTAAGAAGGGCCGCCCACATTGGCAGCGAGACCTGCATGCCGGTCACAAGCAGGCAGACGATCGTCAGGCCGGCAATCAGACCGGCAAAGATGTTGGACAGGCACGTGTAATACTTGAGAGATTCGAGACCCCGCTGTGAGAGCACGCGGCCTCCGCCCTTTTTGAACATGCGGACCCAGCTTCCGATGGTCGTAAGGATTATCAAAAATTCCAGAACAAGATGGACCATGTAAATGCCCCTTTCTTTAAGAGGAGTTATGGAATGGGATCGCGGGGATATCGAAAAGATGCGCAGAGCAAGTGATGATCATATCGACCTTACTTTTATAGCAAAGTATCCATCCATGTACCCGCCGGCTTCACCGATCTCATCGCAAGATACGTCGGTATATTCATCTCGTGCAGCCGCCCCTCACCATTTGTATCCTCATACATAGCGAGCAGCACAAACCCTGCCTCCAGCTGGCCGCCAATCTGCTCTTCCAGCGAATGCGAGAACTGCACACCCGAGTTGTCCGCCTCCAGCTGCCTCATCTGATCCGGATTCCGCAGCGGATTGAAGGGCAGCGAATTTACGATCCGCTTCTCCTCGCTGTCCACAATGTAATTGACATAGTGGTCCGTCCCGGCCAGCAGGACTCCCCCTGGCTTCAGGACCCGATAGCATTCCTTCCAGATGGGCCGCACCTCTTCAACATAACAGTTGGAGACGGGGTGGAAGATCATGTCGAATTCTTCATTTGCAAATGGCAGCGGCTTCGTCATATCTCCCCGAATGATCCGGATGTCATAGCCTTCCCGCTCCGCGACCATGCGCTCGCTCTCCAGCTGGAGGGGCGAATAATCCAGAACGGTGCAGATCGCGCCGCATGCTGCAAATGTCGGCATCTGCTGTCCGCCTCCCGATGCCAGGCCAAGGATCTTTTTCCCTTCGAGAACCCCGAGCCACTCATGCGGGACCGCCCTGGTGGGCGTGAGATACACATCCCACTCTCCGTTCTTCGCTTTCTCATAGACTTCATGGGAGATCGGCTTCCCCCATTCCCAGCCGTCGCGGATCCATCCGTCGATTGTCTGTGCGTTAATGTCCTGATAATCCATGTTGCTTGGTTACTCCTATATCTTCGCTGTGCTTCGGGTCGACGCTGGAGGCAGCAAATTCTTGATTTCTTGGGGTGTTTGATGCCTTTGACCTTGGCGAGTGAATATCGCTCATGTGCCCAGCGCTTCTACCGCTTATAGTCCGCAGCCACCTCCAAAAATGATCGCTGCCCAGTAATATAATCAGCATATGCGTGTTCCGCGTCCATCCCGCGGAACACTTTGCACAGTCCGCACATATCGCAGTCAGCTATACATGGGTAACGTTTATTGATGTATGCTCTTCGCTCTTCTACTGTAGACTCGTATATCTTCGGTGCGTCGTTCATAAATACCTCCTGAGGTTCAAACAGTTCTTTCCTTTGTTAGGAAAGACCGTTGCCGGTTATTTGGTGACTAAACCGTATTTTATTTTGTCGCAATCGCAAGTCTCCTGCCGTAGTCTACCTATCATGTCCACCATGTTTTTAGTTGCGCAAGCTGCCCCCAGAGGTCTGCCAATCCTGCTTGCTTTATCTTATAAAGCTCGTAAAAGTCTTCGTCTCTTACCAACTCATCTAATAAAGTTCGTAAACACCTTCGTCTCAGCCTCAGGCTGCGCAACACCGGCCTTCTTTCCCGCCTCGATACTCTTAAGGATCCATACCATATTTCTGCCGAGGGTGTGCATGATCTGCAGGCCTTCCTCGTCCTGAAGCACCTGCTCCGGCGCGCTGCCATGGACCATGTTCCAGTATCTGGAGGCCACGAGCGGCATCTGGTTATACATGAAATACTTGTTCAGCACGTCCAGCGTCGCGGTCGTTCCGCCTCTTCTCGCTGAAGCAATCGTGGCTGCCGGCATGAATCTGAGTTCCGCCTCCGCCTTGCCGAAGAGTCTGTCAAGGAACATAAGTATCTCCCCAGACGGGCTTGCGTAGTATACCGGTGAGCCAACAATAATCGCGTCAGTGGTCTTCAGGGCTTCTACCGCCTCGTTCACGACGTCATTCACCTCACCCTTGTTGACTCTGGATCCGACGTTCATGATTTCCCACTCTACGCCGCCGGCCGTCAGGTCTTTCGCGATCTCGCAAAGCGCGGTGTATGTGCATCCGTTGTCTCTTCTGCTTCCGTTGAGCATTAATACTTTCATGTGATACTTCCTTTCATTTTTTAATTTCCATTTTATTTTAGTCGTTTTCCGACCACTTGGCAACGAAGTCCGCGATCAAGACGAAATGCCACTTTACATTAGTCGCGTTTTCTGCTTCCGCAGAGCACAGCCGCTCCCGGGTCATGGGCAGGGGCAGCAATTTCTTGATTTTGAGATAAGATTGCTGCCTCTGGTCACGGCGAGTTTCTTCGGGTCAACGGCGGAGGCAGCAAATTCTTGATTTTGAGACATGATTGCTGCCTTTGGTCCCATCGAGTTTCTTCGGGTCAACGGCAGTGGCAGCAAATTCTTGATTTCTTGGGATGATTGCTGCCTTTGACCAAGACGGGTTTCATTGGGTCGTGGGCAGAAGCAGCATATTCTTGATTTTGAGACATGATTGCTGCTTTTGGTCACGGCGAGTTTCTTCGGGTCAACGGCAGGGGCAACAAATTCTTGATTTTGAGACAAAATTGCTGCCTTTGGTCCCAGCGGGTTTCATCGGGTCTACAGCAGTGGCAGCAATTTCTTGATTAGGTCAGAAGGCGCGTAAGTTTCACCCCCGCCGCCACTCAAAAAAGGCTGCCGCACCTCAGTGCGACAGCCCATTTAGCAAGTTCACTGACACTTTCCTCAGACGCATGCCTTCCTCAGACAATCTGCCTCGCTACATACACCCCGCTCGCCGACGCATGCGACAGCGAATGCGTCACGCCGCTGCCGTCCCCGATGATGTAGAGGCCCTTATGCCTCGTCTCAAGGTTCTCGTCGAGCTTCACTTCCATATTGTAGAATTTAACTTCGACGCCATAGAGCAGCGTGTCGTCGTTGGCCGTCCCGGGCGCGATCCGGTCAAGCGCATAGATCATCTCAATAATTCCGTCCAGAATTCTCTTCGGGAGCACGAGACTGAGGTCGCCCGGTTCCGCCTTCAGGGTCGGCATGACAAAGCTCTCCTCCATCCTCTTACGGTTGCTTCTCCGCCCCCTGACAAGGTCGCCGAATCGCTGCACTATCACTCCGCCGCCGAGCATATTGGAAAGCCTTGCTATGCTCTCGCCGTAACCGTTGCTGTCCTTGAACGGCTCCGAAAAATGCTTTGAGACCAGCAGGGCAAAGTTGGTATTCTCCGTCTGTTTCGCGGAGTCCTCATAACTGTGGCCGTTCACGGTCACGATGCCGTTCGTGTTCTCGGCCACGACGCTGCCCTTCGGGTTCATGCAGAAGGTCCGGACGTAATCCTCGAATTTCTCTGTCCTGTATACGATCTTGCTTTCATAGAGCTCATCAGTCAGATGTGAGAAAATGACCGCCGGCAGCTCCACGCGCACACCTATATCGACGCGGTTGGACTTTGTCTCGATGCCTAAGTCTTTGCAAATGTTCTCCATCCATTTGCTGCCGCTCCTCCCCACGGAGACGATGCATTTTCCGCAACTGTAATGCTCTCCTCCGGCAGTGATCTCATATCCGCCGTCTATGATCTCTATCTTATCGACAGCCGTCTCGAACTTGAACTCGACTTTATCCTTGAGTTCTTCATACAGGTTCTGCAGGACGACATAGTTGATATCGGTTCCCAGATGGCGCACCGAGGCATCCAGCAGCTTCAGCTTGTTCTGCATGCATTTCTTCTTTATGTCCGTTCCCGCCGTGGAATAGAGCTTTGTTCCCTCTCCGCCGTGGGACAGATTGATTTTGTCCACATACTCCATGAGCTCAATAGCCTTGCTCTTTCCGATATACTCGAACAGAGTGCCGCCGAAGTCGTTGGTTATGTTGTATTTGCCATCTGAAAATGCGCCCGCGCCGCCGAAACCGCTCATGATCGAGCAGATCGGGCAGTTAATGCAGCTCCTGATTTTGTCGCCGTCGATGGGACACCTGCGCTTTTCCAGCGGCCGGCCTTTTTCAAGGACCAGGACTTTAAGCTCCGGGTTCAAATGGCTGAGTTCATAGGCTGAGAAGATGCCTCCCGGCCCTGCGCCGATAATAATTACATCGTAATCCATATGTTTATTCCTTTCCATACTGCCGGAAAGCTTAAAGATAGCGGCAGCATTTTTCATGCGATAGTTTTAATTATTATAACATTTTTCATGCGATAATTATATGGCGCCCCCTTAGCGTGTATTATATGAAAGCAGCCATATATAAAGGCAATGTAATTATCCCGTCATCGCTGATCCCTATATTACCGTCAATAAATTTATATCCATACTCAATCTCCTTATTTTTCTTTATCAGAGATATCAGAGAGGTGGCACGAGCATTTCCGCTCTTCACCTCGACCGGCACCACATATCCATCCTTCTGTATCAGTATATCAATCTCTTTTTTAGAAGACTCATTCTTATAAAAATATAGTGAATATCCTTTTTTATAAAAAGCGTCCGCGACTGCGCATTCATATATGCCGCCCTTGGTATTCCCTGACAAAGTATTCTCAACAATATGCTGTTTTATTGAAAAATCCTTCATAGCAATCAACAGTGATAAATCTGTAGTATATGCCCTGAAAAAATCATCTCTGGCATAATCATCCAGATCATATCTGACATCTGTTACAAGCCTGCTCAAATGTACCATGTCCGCTCTGAGAAGCCATGCTATACTCGAGTAATACTTCTGTGCCCTTGCACCACGTTCTATTTCCCTGTATTGGAACTTATGGTTTTCCTTATCCAGCAGCTGTCTTGCGAGAGTGAGATAACATTTTTCTGCCTTCACCTTTTCCTCTGCGGTCGCGTAATGTGCAATATCGTACTGATACCCCTGGAGAAGATTCCTCTGGATGGTATCGACCTCCCTAAAGTCTCTGGTATTTACGTATCTCTGCACAGCCTCGGGCATTCCGCCGATAGCAACATATTGCCGATAGTAGCTCATCATTTGCCTGTTGATAAACTCAGGTACAGGCTTTTTCTCATTCAGGAATTCACGAATCCTATGAATCATATCCTCGTCAATCCCCATTCCCCAGAGGAACTCCTCAAAGTCAAGGCCGTTCATTTTTATATAATCAACATAACCCACCGGATAAGAAGATGCTCGCTTATAGTCTATTCCCAATAATGAACCGGATACAATTACGTCATATCTATTGTCGATGGCCCAGAACTTCAATGACGTAATTGCTTCCTGACATTCCTGAATTTCATCAAGAAATATCAGTGTCTTACCTGGCTGAATCTTTTTTTCCGGAAAACGAAAGCGCATGGCCATAATCATATTATCAACTGTCAGGTCTCCGGAGAAAATTTCAGCAGCAGACGGAGTCTGCTTAAAATTGATTTCAACATACTCTTCATAATTCTCCTCAGCATACCGCTCTATGATATAAGTTTTCCCAGTCTGCCTTGCACCCTGTACAACTAAGCACTTTTTATCTTTTAAGTCATTCCACTTTTTTATCAGGACAGCGGCTTTCCTTTTTAGCATAAAAGCACCTCCTCAATCATAATATGCGGCGAAAAACGTTCTTATATCAACATTTTGGAAACCAAAAACGTATGTCATATCAACATTTTAGAACATTGTAGCATACAAAACCCTCTTTTTAAAGAATATTGACCACGAATCAGGTACGGAAAATCCGGGTAACTACCATGGAGTTCGCGCATTTCGGTGATTACGGTGAGCTTGGGGAAAAATGAAAGCCGCCATTCTCAAAGACTTCGACAGTCGGAACAGCGGCTATGACGTATATATACTCTTTGCAGAGCTCTGCGGAAACGGAATGAGGATCTGCAGCCGGAACCACCCCTCCTTCTCATCAATGTACATGGATCCGTCGTGGCTTTCTGCAATGTTCTCCATGCTGAACAGCCCATATCCATGATTCTCCCGGTCTTCCTTGGTCGTCTCCGGAAGACCCGTATCCGGAGATATCTGCCGGGTCGTCCCGTCAAATCGATTTTCTTCACAAATGCGCAGGAAATTCCGGCGCCGCTCAATATAAAGGCGAATCTGCCGCTGACCCGGGTCGGGAAGATCGCGGACCGCTTCTATAGCGTTGTCCAATGCATTTCCCAGAAGGGAGCAGATCTCCACCGTAGACAGGAAGTCCATAGCGGTTCCGTCGGCAATCACATGCAGCGTGATATTCAGCTTTTCGCATAAAAGGCTTTTTTCCATGAGGATAGTATCTACGACCTGATTGCCGGTTCGATTCTGGTGCTCATAGACCCGGATCTCCTCTTCCATCTCATCAAGCATCGATAGCTTCTCTTCCTCTGTAATACCGCTCTTCAGGTAGGCAATCTGATGCTTCAGGTCATGATATTTCCGGTTCACAAGGTCAATAGTATCCTTGGAAATCTGATAGTGCAGGAGCTGTTCGTCAAGTACTTTCTGAAGGTTCGCAGCCTCAGCTCGGGAATGATGGTCCTGAAGGACCATATGGTAACCGAAGAGAAAAGCAACGCCTCCCAGGTCTGCCAGTGTACGCATGGTAAACATCTCCATGGTGAACTGACTGCTGAAGGGTGTATTTTTCAGGACATAACTAACATTGCTCAGTGCATACGTCGCCAGAGCAATCAAGAGCGCAGTCCGAAACTCCCGGCCGGTAATGACCAGTGGCCTTTCTCTGCCTCCATACCTTTGTTCCATAACCAGGAAAATATAAAAAGCAACAGAGTGTACGACCACGAGGAGAGTCACGTTGAACCACATCCGAAGAGGGATTCCGAGAGCAGTAAGTCCATAGTAGAAGAGCTGCCATTCAAGCGAGGCGGCAAATTCTCCCACAATAAATGCCCGGACAGTGTAATAGCCGCAGCGGACCCGGTCTATATCACAGCAGCTGCGAATCATCGCGTAAGTCAAAAAGACTTCGAAGGCAACGCACAGGGGGAAGAGGTGTTGCGGAATCCGGTATGTAAAGAACATAAAAAGAAACTGGACCGCCCAGACAAGGGCAAAGACCACGTACCTGAAGCGCGACTGTCTCTGTCTGTTCATATGAATGAACAGCAGCGCGCCAAGGCCGTAAGCCAAAGAATAGTAAATGCCCGGTGTCTCGGTCAGATCCAGTTTCGGTATCTGCATCTCTTTCCTTTCGTTCTTTACCGGCAGCAGGGAATTCCCTGTTGTCTATACAAGCTCCCGCGTCACAACCCAGTGTGCCGTTCCGGTCATATGAAGTGCCGCCTGTGCATTGTCAATAGTCGTGAGTGCCGGGGAACATCCTCACATATTACCTGCACATATATTGGTTCAGCGCATCCATGAAAGCTTTCTTTCGATTATTTCCCAACCTGATTCGGTCGCTGCCCATGCAGATATCAAGACCATCCACGCCGTCTACATAATCCATGTTGATCAGTATCCCCTTGTTGCAGCGGAAGAAGCCCTCCGGTGTCAGTCTCTGCTCCGCTTCCCGGAAAGTCCCGCGGATTTCAATATCGCCCTCCAGGGTGTGATAGGTGAGGTCGTGATCTCTCACCTCCACATAGCGGATGCTGCGGATCCTGACTTTCTGTCGTCCTCCCCGGGTATTCAGCATCAGGAACTGATCTTTCCGCGTTCTCCTGTATAGCAGCGCCCTCTTCATTGTCTCTGCAAATGAAGCATAGTCCACCGGCTTGACAAGATAATCAAGCGCTCCCACACGGTAACCGCGAATCGCGTACTGAGTCGAATTGGTGACAAAAATGATTCCCACGTCCGCATCCATCTTGCGTATCTCCTCAGCGGCGCTCATTCCGCTGAGCAGCGGAAGTTCTATATCCATCAGCAGGAAGTCATAGTCTGCCCTGTAATTCTCGACAATTTCATCGCCGTCCCTGAATTCAGCAATCTCAAAGCGGCAGGCATTTTCCTCTTCAAAACGCCTGAGAAGATCTTTTATATGTGCAAGGCTGCGTCTGTCATCTTCAATAACCGCGACACGAATCACCAGTGCTCTCCCTTCCTTACATAAAACATTGTAACTCAATATCCGACTATCCCGCAATCCGGATAATCGGTTTTTATGATGCCAATTCACGTCTCGTTCGCAAGATTTGGTGCGGGATCCGGGTCAGCGCCAGCTGACATCTTCCGAGCCGAATCCCTGCACCGGTAATTATTCGTTCATATTCTCAAAAGCCGCGGCGGCAGCCTCCTGACGTGCCTTGATAATGGCCTTATCCTCCTCAAGATGCTTTTCGACATCCATCCGAATAAGCAAAATGATCGAAAGCGCAAAACCGATCATATCCATGCACAGATAGGCGATGACCATACCGGTCTCCGTGGATGCCGCCTGTCTGGTCAGAGTCGCGTCATAGCCCAGTGCGCCGAGGAAAATGTTCACGATACCCATGGACAGGACTGCAAGGCCGACCATCGTGGCTCCGTAGATCGACATGGTAAAGCCGTCACTGCGGAAACCGTTCTTCGCTTCCAAGTGGTCCAGAACATCAGAAAGCAGCGCGACCATGACGTACTGGGCCGGTATAATACCAATCGCCTTGAGGACGACGCCCGCGCAGACGGTCACAAAACCATGAACGTTGATAAAAGCGACAAGACCGCCCGCCAGGGACAGAATAAGTCCCAGGACAATAGCCCTCTTTTTCCCGAGTTTGCTGGCTAACGGCCAGGCAATCAGCATACCCACAGCGGAGGGCAGGCCGCCGATCAGTCCCAGCGTGGACATCAGCGCGCCGGAAGTCCCCTCCGGATTGGATGAGGCGATGACACTGTCGAACATCCAACGGACATAGAAACTCATGGAAGTGTTCTTAACGAGCTGACCCATCTGGAAGAAGAGGATGAACAGCACGACCATCCACCAGTATTTTTCAGCCGTACAGGCTTTTATATGCGTGGACATCGGAAGCTTCTCCTCCTGCGCGGGAAGACCGAGAGTCTCCTCCGTGATGCGCTCGCGGGTAAAGAAGTACTCCAAAAGAATGCCGAGCATGGTCAGTACGGCCAGAGCAATCCCGAGCACCCTCCAGTTCGCATAGGAAGCCACCCGGTCGATGGTGCCGTCAGCTCCGGTCACGAACATAAACGGCTGAAGCAGAACCGGCACAAGGATACTGGCACCGACGCCGGCCGCCGCCACCATAGAGGCGTTGGAAAGCGTCGCCAGAAGGCCTCTCTGGTTCCCGTTCCGTGTGGACAGGGCGACCATGGAACTGTGGGCTGTGTAGTAGCAGGGATATCCGATGGAATAAAAGAGGTTAAAGGATACGGCGATCCAGATCATTTTCATCAGATAGTTTGTTGCCTGCGGATTGTCTCCGCCGGGGGTAAGGAACAGCAGAATGATTGCCACTGCCATCACCGGCGCGGAGAGCAGCAGGTAAGGTCTGGCCTTTCCTGCGGGCGTCCGGGTGTTGTCGATCAGCTGTCCGACAAAGAGATTTCCTGCCACCACGACGATCGCCGAAATGATCGGCAGCATCATGGAAAATACACCGAACTGGCTGTCGGTCAGGCCGATGACGTCCGCATAATATCTTGTCAGATAGGCGCTGAAAATTGAATTGGCCAGCATCGCGCAGAGCGGCGCGACAAGATAACCGACCAACATTTCCGGAATCTTCACGTCGTCGGAAGTGATTTTTGTCTTCAGAATCGGATTATTGAATAGTTTTTCCATCTGTCAGCTCCTTCTTACTGATAATCGGACAGGTGACGTCCTTGTCCTCCTGCTTTCCTGTGCCATCATTCACCTGCTCCGCCTTCTTGGCGGTGATCGAGCAGGTGATGTCCTTGTCCTCCTGCTTTCCTGTGCCGCCACTCACCTGCTCTGACTCCTTGGCGGCGATCGGGCAGGTGGCGCGCTCTCGGCACCACCGCCTTCGCCTTGCGTTTTATGTCAGGTAAAGGCGGCTCTACGCCTCTTTCTTACAGATATTCTTTGATAAAAGCATCGAGCTCATCCAGCACCTCATCCGCGTACAGCGGATCCGAGGCATGCCCCATTCCCGGAACGAGTTCATAGGACACTTTGTCTGCTCCGAGTTTCTCAGTCAATGTGCGCGCAAGCCTCTCCGAATGCAGATACGGAACAGTGATGTCCGCATCCCCATGGATGATCCATGCGGCAAGACCCGTGAGATCATTCTTTCCAATATAATAGTTGGGATCGCATTCCGACAGTTCTTCTTCAGTCATGGCAGAAATATTCTTTCTGTGCCAGTAGGAGTCGACATCCTCATACCCCTGCAATACACTGCCGCTGATCCAGGAATTGGCAATATTCCTGACAAGCTTCGGTATGCCAAGCTGTTTCCAGTCCTCCTCGACACCGGTCTTATCGATATGCCCGTAATAATCAACAAGTACATCGACTCTGGCAGAGGTATCCCCATACACGTCCTGCCCGATATACCGCACATCCATAAACTCGGTGTCGTCGGTAACGGCACACATAGTTGCCAGATATCCGCCGGCCGACTCACCGAAAACGGCTATGTGTTCCGCGTCATACCCGTATTCATCGGCATGAGCCCGCAAAAAGCGGATCGCGGCCTTACAGTCACAGACTCCCCCGGGGAAGGGTTCCTCCTGCGCAAGACGGTAGTTGACCGTCGCGCAGGCATAGCCGCGGTCCCTGAAATACCGGTACGTGAACTGGGCCTGCCTGGTCTGAGAGTCGCCGGCTATAAAACCCCCGCCGTGAATGATGACATAGAGCTTCGGTTTCTCTCCCGCTGCAGCGTCCGGAACATACAGATCGAGGTATTGGCTGTCCGAGTCCTCCGCGTAGGGAATTCGGGTGTAACTTGTACCTCCGTCCCAATCCAAACTCTCATCCAGTTTGATTTTCGGCGCAGTCAGGTTGCACCAGACCGCCCGAGCCGCTCTGTGCCATATGCACAGCACAAGCACCAAAGCCATCAGAACAATTGCGGCTGTAATTCTCACTATTTTTCCTAATACTGGTTTTTTCATCGAGATACTCTTCTTTTCCGGCGTCTCAGTCATTTGCACAATTCAAATACTTAGGCAGCCGTCATCCGGTATTACTTCAGATGAGGAAAGCCCCACGTCTTTCAGACAACCGGCACCGTCATCTCCGTCACTTCACCGTTGGTCCGTGTAACAGATATCTTAAGCTCATTCCCGGCTCCCGCGCGGACGATGGCCAGCGCCTCGCCATAATAGGTATCCGTGGTATCGGTGACATAGCTGCCGCGCACATAGGAGTTGGCGCTGCCAAGGCCAAGGAGCTCGCCGCCCTCAACGCTGACTTTAAGCATATCGCGCTCAAGCGGCTTCCAGACACCGTTCTCATCGGTAAAGCGAAGACGGATGAACCCGATGCGGCCAACACCAAGGGTCTCCTCTTCCGGCAGGATCCGAAGAACGGTCTCCTCACCGGCCGGATGCAGTGTATATCGGCCGCACTCCATGCCGGATGCGTCGTAGGCGACCGCTGTGAGGTCCGCCGCCTCATAGGGCACTTTGAAGAGTATGCGGGCGGTCTTCGATGTCTTCTTCTTTCCGACGCTCCTGCCTCCGAGGAACAGTTCGACCTGCGGCGCGCGGGAGTAAACCTCTATGGTCGCTTTCATTCCGTCACAGCCGTTAAAGGCCCAGCTCTCAATGGCTTTGGTCAGGGACCAGCCGGTAAGGCCGGGTTTGTCGGTCCGGTCCACAGGCTGCACGCCGATGAGCGGCCCTGCCTCCTGCTCCAGTGCGACCAGCGTGTAGGCAGCCTCCGCCCGGCGCTTGCCGGTGATATCGATACGGCCGTTGCCGCCTGTCATCTGCGTCTCATCTTCCGTCATTTTATAGTCGCCGTACTCCGGAGCGCCCATGCCGGTCTCTCCGATGTAGTCCATGCCTGCCCAGACGAAATCGCCGACGATCGGCGGGTTGTCCTTAGCGATATTCCAGAACAGCCAGGCATCCTTGCAGAAGGTCTCGGAGCCCAGGATCAGACGGTTCGGGTATTTCTTCATGTCCTTTTTATAGCGCCAGATACCATAATTATAACCCGCAAGATCCATGTTGGCAAAAGCCCCGCGGGTCTTCAGGTCGCACGGATAGAGCGTTGCCCCGAACTTCATAAATTTGTCGCCCATGAGGCAGGCCAGCTGATTGTAGAATTCGCTGCCGACGGCCTTTTTCTTCTGCTTGCCGCCCTTTTTCGCGGCGGCCTCGGACTCCTTCTCCGCCTTCTCGTCACTGTAGACACCCATGCCGATGGAGCTGAGGAAATTGAAGAAAATGTTGATACCGCAGGACACAGGCCTTGTCGGGTCAAGTTTGTGCAGGTATCTCGTCATTTGCCCCGTGAAGGCAATACCTTCCGGACGGGCGGTCTCCGCCACTTCGTTGCCTGTGGAATAGGCGATGACGCACGGGTGGTTGTAGTCCTTGTCCACCATATCCTTAAGATCCTGTTTCCACCAGTCTTTCAAGTAGGTGACATAGTCGTACTTCGTCTTATGCATGGTCCAGGCATCCACGAACTCATCCATCATCAGCATACCGAGACGGTCGCAGGCGTCAAGGATTGCCTTGGAGCATGGATTATGGGCGCTGCGCAGCGCATTGTAACCATTTTCCTTGTGAAGTCTCACCTTGCGCTCTTCAGCCTCCGGGAACGCACAGGCACCGAGGAAGCCGTTATCATGATGGATGCAGGCACCGCGCAGGATCACCCGCTTCCCGTTGATAGTCAGGCCTTCCGCCGTATTCCAGGCAAGTGTTCGGATGCCGAAGATCTCCTCCACCACATCATCCCCGAAAGACACACGGGCGGTGTACAGGTTCGGATGTTCGGTATCCCAGAGCTTCGCGTCCGGAACCCGGATTCGGAAGTTTACCAGCTCCTTGCTGCTGGTGTGGGATTTCACAGCCACGGTCTCCTCGCCATCCAGGATCTCTATGCGGATCTCACCGGGCTCGGAGACACGGACCTTCACATTTATTATACCTTCACGATAATCCTCTGTGTCGATCCGGACACCATTCACGGGAATATATTTTTCTCCGCCGGTCCATACGTTGACCGGACGATAGATGCCCGTGCCCGTATACCAGCGGCTGTTGGGCTGATCCGAATTTCTGGCAATGACCGTAAGCTCGTTCTCCTCCCCGAACTTCAGGGCCTCCCGGATATCCACGTAGAAATTGGTATATCCGTAAGGCCGAAACGCGAGCTTCTCCCCGTTCATCCATACTTCGGCGTTGTGATAGACGCCTTCGAACTCCACGAGGGCATTCTGCCCTTCCCACTCCGACGGCGGAGTGAATCGTTTTGTATACTCATAATCGCCGCCGACATACCAGCCGATATTCCCCTCTCCGCGGCTCTCCTGGCTTCTGGGTTCACTGATCATGGCGTCGTGGGGAATCGTGACCTGCTGCACTTCAGTCTCCCGGGTGAGGCAGCGCACTGTCCAGTTATCATTAAAAACTGTTTTTTTCATATAACCTCTTTCGGCGCATTCACGCCATGGAAATGATATGACACGCATGGCTCTGCACCCGGAGAGAGTGCAGAGCCATGGTATCCTTTCTTTAAGCTTCCCTGACCATTCCGGTAAAGCCGGCGATCATATACAGCAGCCAGGAAATGCCGGCTACGACCATGAACGTGATCCACGTACGAAGATCATCGATGGTGTAGAGACCGGAAATAAAATATCCGATCGGGTCAGACATAACGGTAATGCTGTAAGCAATACCCGCAGCCATAAGGGCCGCCGCAACCGGAGCGCCCCAGTTGAAAAGTTTCGGCGTTTTTCCGGCAGCAAAAGCCGAGATAACAGCTACCACAGCCGCAGCAATTATAAAAACATACGCATTCTTTGTCGTTATCATTGAACTGCCGTAAAGCACGGCGCTCACAAGACCGACGACAGCGGCAGCAAATTCAATATAAAAACCGATCGTTCTTTTCATTGCTCTTCTCCCTTCTTATGCTTTCGCTTTCTTTTTGCTCTTAAGTCCCAGGAATACAAACAGCGCTGTCAGAGCGGCAAATACACCATCGACCGCGTAGAGGGCCGTCTGCCACCACGGCGTAACAGGAACGATTTCCGTCGTCTGGCTCAGACCGTTAATGATGTTGGAATGTGCTAAGGCGTACAGCCAGTATTTGATGCCTTCCTGCATCTGCTCCTGATAGTAGGTGTCAGACGCAATGGCGTTTCTGGAGTTCTCCATGATGCCGAAGCTGGTGTTTGCAAAATTACCGCTGGAGCTGGCTAGCATCAGACCGCCGCCTGCAGCTACAGTGTCGCACCAGTTCATGTATTCCGCAGCCTGGGCAGCCGCCATATCGGTGACGAAACCGCCTTCGAAGCCCCACTCATTGCGGGCAATCTGCTTCAGGATTCCCTCATGCGCGCCGGCGAATACGGTACCCGCGCGGTTGAAGGCTGTCATGACTGTGTCAGTGGTATTGGTGGACATTACACCCTGGAAGCAGCGAAGCTCATTTTCACGGGCTGCCTGTTCGGTAGCAAATGTAGAAAGTCCGGAACGATTAAGTTCCTGATGGTTGAATGCATAATGCTTTGCCTGAGTTACAAGGCCTTTGGAGGAAGCGCCCTCGCAGAAGGCCATCGCGCACAGGTTCGTGAGGACAGAATCCTCAGAGTAGTATTCGTGGTTGCGCGCGCAGTACGGGGTGCGATGCAGGTTAACACCGGGGCAGATGCAGATGCTCTCCTTCGCCCACAGGGCGTCTTCTCCATACAGTTCGCCTTCGCGCAGGATCAGCTCTGTGTTAAAGGTAGATGCTACGACCGGCTCCGTGGGATTGGTAGCCATGGAATACGTACTCTCAGTCTCTTTGCCGGACACATAGGTGGGCGCTGCGGAATCACTTGCGTTCCAGCGTGACTTATAGCCGGCAATCTGATCATAGGCAAATCCGATCGGACCGTCATTCATGAAAGTGCGCGGCAGTAAGACAGAGTCGATGTTCTCAATATCGTCGCCGGCCCATTCAATGAACTGGATGGCTTCCTCAAGCGTGACCTGTTCCACCAGGCTCTGCCAGCGCGGATCGTCAAGATCAGCCACTGTAATACTTCCGTCTTCTCCGACAGTTACGAGGTCGAGCAGGATAAGTCCGTTGTCAGCCCCCCAGGTAACGCCTTCTCCGTTGGCGTTCAGTTTATAGTTGTCATTGCCAAGTCCCACGTTCATCTCATCTGTGGGCGTGATGGGGTCAACCGCTTTCCATCCCTTGCTCCAGTCAGCGCGGGTGGTGTACTCCGCGGTTCCCGGGATGAGCTTATTGATATCCATATCCTGCAGAGCGTTCTGCACATTGACCGAGTAGGTCTCGATATCCGTCTCCGCCAGCGTCCAGAGGTAGGCGTTTCCGGCATTGATGCCTTCATCATTAAGCGTCACAAGCTTCTCTTCTGAACCGGTCTTAAGCGCGAGCACATTGTTCAGGGCTTCATGCGCGCCGTTGCCGATGGCAAAGTAGTAATCACCGGCCTCCAGCACCCAGGCGCCCTGCGTTCCGTCGGCCTTGGCCGCATTTTCATCGTAGCTGGCAAATAGCGCCGGATCGATGTCAATCGTCACACTCTCACTTGCTCCGGGAGCAATCTCACCGGTCTTGGCAAATCCCGCAAGCTGAATGGCCGCCTTCTCTATACTTCCGGTATAGGGGGTCTGTACAAAAAGTTCGACAACGGACTTGCCGGCCGCGCTGCCGGTGTTCGTCACGGTAACCGTAGCCGTTCCGCCGTCGACACTTACATCCACCGCGTCAAGCTTCTGTTCAAATGTTGTATAGCTCATGCCGTAGCCAAAGGGATAGGACACTTCGTCCGCATAACTCCAGGCACTGCCTGTCGTTGAGCCGGCGGCATTGTCCGCGTTGCCCTGGCCAAGTACCTGATCTTCGTAACGGGTCTCATAGTACTTGTAACCGTTGTAAATGCCTTCGGTCTCTACGATGTACCAGTCGTCCAGATCCACGGCGTCCTCGGCTGCGGAGGTATAGAGGAACATGCCAAAGTTCTGCATAGCCGGCGCGGACGTGGAATTAACTGCATAGGTATCGACCAGATGGCCGGAAGGATTGACATTTCCTGCGACGATATCGGCCACGCCGTTAAGGCCGTAAAGGCCGGGGGCGCCGATCCACAGGATGGCATCGATCTCGGGATCGTTCTTCAGATTCTCCAGTTCCATGGCATTGTCGGCGTTGATGAGCACAGTAACACTGGTGCTGTGGGCTTTGGCAAGGTTGAGCATGTCCTGCTCATACTGGGAAAGCGCGAGCGGACGTTCGAAGGAATCACCCTCTGTGGCGCAGAACATGGTGGGCTGATAGTCTGCAGCTTCCGAGCTGTCACGGGTGATCACAACGATTGCAGCAGTATCATCGGCAGTCGCAAGCAGGTCATCCGTATACATGCTGGCCGGGATCTCACCGGTCATATAGAACTGGCCGGGTTCCCATGTGGCCGCGAACGACGGCAGCAGACCCGCGCCGGGGAAAAATGTCTCGCGGGTATACGCGAAAGCTTCATCGCCGGTATAAAGATTGATAAAATCTTCATTAAGCGCAAAGCCGCGGGAAGCAAATGCGCTCATAAAGCTTGCCGTTTCCTGTCCGTCAGCGGCGACCGCGGACGAACCGATCATACCGCCCAGTGACGGGAAGATGGTGTTGTGCCCCCAGAGGGTCACCTTTGAACCGGCCGAAAGCGGCAGCGCGTTATTATCATTCTTTAAAAGTACTGTCCCCTCGGCGGAAATTTCCGCTGCCAGTGACTTCTTGGCTTCCACCAGATCCGTGAGTGAAGAAAACTCCGACTTGTAGTAGTATTTGTCCGTTGTCGGGTCACCCGTCTCGACCAGCTTCATGCTGGAGGTGCCGAGGTGCGTGTTGATAAATGCGGCTCTGGTCGCCGTATAAGACGTCGCCACAAAAGAGATGGCGAGCAGTGAGGCAGTTATGCCTGCCAATCCTCGCATTATTCCTTTCTTCATACATTACCTCCTTTTTCATTTCCGGCGCTGCCGCGCCGATTTGATACACTTTGTTATGCCAGATCAAAGGATATAAAGTCAAATGTCCCCTTACCCTCGATGCTGAAATACAACGCTTCCTTTTCGCCAAGGCCGTCCGGCAGCGCGCCGGTGAAGCCCTCTTCGCTCTTGCAGGTCCGGACCGGGATCCGGCACAGAATCTTCCCCTTTTCCTCGTTTCGGATCACCACATCGCAGTTCGTCCCGTAACCCTGCAGATTAACGGTGATCGTCCGGGTCTCCCGCAGGTCAAGATACTTGAGGGCTACTGTGCAGCCCGTACAGAAATTGGACACGTACTGGTCAGGTCCGGTCTCCCTGTCCTTGCCCTTCTGGGTCAGGAACGGGCTGCTTCCTCTGCGGTACTTGAGCATGCTCAGGAAACGCGTACCGTTCTTCCCGTAAACGTTGCAGGCGCAGTAAGCGGGAATATGTCCTTTCCCGGGAAGCGGACCGTCGTTGAGTCCGCAGGAGGTCATCTCCGCCTGGAAGAATCTGCCATCCTCAAAACGAATCTCTTCCGCGCAGGCCTGACGCGAAGACTGCTTGCGATTGGAGTGGCGGTGATAGAAAATGTAATGTTTTCCGCCGATCTCAATCAACGACCCGTGTGTGTTGCCGGTATCCATATGGGCATGTTTCACATCCGGAACACCGGGAAGGCCGATATCGCCGCAGCTGATCAGGACTCCTCCGAAAGCAAATCCTTCCGTGGGTTTGTCGCTCACGGCATAGCAGAGATTATGGCTGTTCAGGGAACTGTAGATGAAGTAATACTTATCCCCGAAGCGCCTCATTGAGCTGGCCTCTCCGAAAGGCTGCTCCTCGTAGGGCGTGCCCTTCGCCTTCTCTCCCGTCAGAACACCGATATAATGCAGTTCGTCTCCGGAGATGACCGTCAGCATATCCTTTGTGTCGATTTCGAACCACATCGGCCCCTCGGTCGTCGGCTTGGAGCCGTCCAGGAGGATCGGGTTCCCTCCGAAGGCAAAACCGGTATAGAGGTACAGCCTGCCGTCATTATCCATGAGGCACCCGGGGTCGAATTGGAACGGTTCGTTCCTCTTTCCGATCGGCGTTCCGTCCTGATACTTCACATAACCGTAGAATTCGTACTTGCCGGCAGGTTCGTCGCAGACCGCGACGGAAATCATTTTCGTCCCGCCCATGAAATAGTACAGGTAATACCGGCCGTCGGGTCCCACCACCATATCCGGCGCGGCAAGACCGTTGGTGATCCGGTTTTTGGGGGCGGCAGGATCCTGCTCTCTCCGAAAGATCACGCCATGGTATGTCCAGTTGCCAAGGTCGTCTACAGGCGCAGACCAGCAGACATAGTCTCCCAGACAGAAATTAATACCGTTAAAAAGATCGTGCGATCCGTACACGTAAACCCTGCCGTCCACGATGTGGGGCTCCGCATCCGGAACATATTCCCAGCTGGGCAGATACGGGTTAAAGGCCTGTTTCTTTGACATCACATCCTCCTTCTCTGGTTACTATATGTCAAAAAATCGCTCCTTCTAATGCTGATAGTTTAACATATTGACTGAAAGCATCCGCGCTTTTGTCGTGAAATCTCATTTTTATGTCGTAAAGTATGATTTCCCAAAAAGTTTCCTTCATCCGGGGGCACACACCGATATAAAAGCAAAATTTTACAAAAACCATATACATCGCAGCCCCCTTTGCGTGTATTATAAAAATATAGCAGCTGCACAGTGCCCCATTCTCCCTGAGCGTCGGCACGCATGCATTCCGTATCTATGAAGCGTAACAGCAGAGTACCACGTCCATAAGAGCTTCCGCACCGCATGGTGGTGGAAGTTCATCTGAAATGAGGAAGCACTATGAGAAAGAAAGAACTCTTCACCGGTCCCCTCGAAAATATTCAAATGGTCCCCATGGACAAGATCGACGGCTTCGCAGTCCGCCCCGGTCTCTACGAGCTGAACGGGGCCACCGCACTCCCCGGAGCCGTCAACTTCACGATCCACTCGCACGGAGCGACGAGCGTGGAGCTGCTGTTGTTCAAGCGAAAGGCGGATGTGCCATTTGCAGCACTCAAATTCCCGGAATCCTACCGCATCGGCGACGTCTACGCGATGATCGTCTTCGATCTTGATATTGAAAAGTTTGAATATGCCTACCGCATCGACGGTCCTTACGACCCGGAGAAAGGGCTTACATTTGACAAAAGCCGGATCCTGCTCGACCCCTATGCCAAGGCAGTCACCGGACAGAGCGTCTGGGGCAAAAAGCCGGGGGATGAGGATTTTTACAAAGCCCGTGTCGTCCGCAACAATTTTGACTGGGGAACCGACAAAAATCCACTGCTACCGATGGAGGACCTGATCATCTACGAGGTCCATGTCCGCGGCTTCACAAAGCATGTGTCGTCCGGCGTGGAGAATCCGGGGACGTTTGACGGCCTTCGGGAGAAGATTCCCTATCTGAAGGACCTCGGCGTCAACGTGGTCGAGCTCATGCCGATTTTTGAGTTCGACGAGATGTGCGACGACCGCATCGTGGACGGACAGCAGCTGATCGATTACTGGGGCTACAATCCCATCAGCTTTTTTGCACCGAATACCAGCTACGCCGCCGGCCGCGAGTACAACCGCGAGGGGGCGGAGCTCAAACGGCTGATCAAGGAGCTCAATGACAACGGCATTGAGTGCTTCCTCGACGTCGTATACAACCACACCGCGGAGCGGGGCGAGGGCGGTCCCTTCATCTCTTTCAAGGGGATCGACAACAACATTTACTATATTCTCACCCCGGACGGCAAATACTACAATTTCAGCGGCTGCGGCAACACACTGAACTGCAATCACCCGGTCGTGCAGCAGATGATCCTCGACTCGCTGCGCTACTGGACCGTGACCTATCACATCGACGGGTTCCGCTTCGACCTTGCGAGCATCCTCGGTCGCAATCAGGACGGGACGCCGATGAATAATCCGCCGCTCCTGCAGAATCTTGCATTTGATCCGATTCTAGCCGATGTCAAACTCATCGCCGAGGCCTGGGATGCCGGAGGCCTCTACCAGGTCGGCACCTTCCCCGCCTGGCACCGCTGGGCGGAGTGGAACGGCAAGTACCGGGATGATATGCGCAATTTCCTTAAGGGGGATCTGTCTCTGACCTGTACGGCGGCAAAGCGCATTGCCGGTTCACCGGACATCTATGACCCCGAATCCCGCGGAAATACCGCCTCCGTCAACTTCCTGAACTGCCACGACGGTTTTACGCTCTGGGATATGTACACGTATAGCCGCAAGCATAATAAGGCAAATGGCTGGAATGACACCGACGGCTCCGATGACAACCGCAGCTGGAACTGCGGTGCGGAGGGGGAGACCGGGAATCCGAAGATCGTAGCGCTGCGGAAGAAGCTGGCAAAAAATGCGATGGCGGTCCTGCTCATGAGCCGCGGAATTCCCATGTTCCTCGCGGGGGATGAGTTCCTGAACACGCAGTTCGGCAATAACAACGCCTACTGTCAGGATAATGAAATTTCATGGCTGAACTGGCATGAGAAGAGGGAGAATCAGGATCACTGGCTGTTCACCAGACATATGATCGCGCTTCGAAAGAAGCATCCGATCGTGAGGAAGCCTTACGGGGGAGCGTACCCCGACATTCAGACCCTTCTCCCGGAGGAAGGGAATTACGTCCTGCGAGTTCTGTACGCAGGGCGAACTGAAGATAAGACCCGGGATGATCTCGTGTGCCTTGCGGTCAATGTGTACTGGGAAGAGCAAATGTGCCGGCTGCCCTCCCTCCCGGATCACTACCGCTGGGAGATTGCCGCTGACACATCTGAATGGTATCTGCCGAATTCGGTTCCGGATTCGGGAAAAGTTGTATATGTAAAAGACGAAAGTATCAGGATGGATAAGAGAAGTGTGCTGGTGTTCGTGGCGGAATACCTAGGACTCGCGAGCGAGACTTGAATAAATACAGCCGTTTAAAGCAGAACCTTCTATCGGGAGTTCCTTGCGGAACTTCCGATAAGATATACTATCTCGCCATCCTGACTTCGACCTGTTTTCCGGAAAAGGCAATGCCATATCTTACAATAACACTTACCCCACGGTCCTCCATATCTCTCTGATAGCTTTTAAATTCAGTCTGCTTAAGAGCTTCTTCTGCCAAGCCCGAAAGCGCATCCTTTTCCGATACGGATACAGCCTTGAACTCCATCAGAATACCGGGCAGCGCTTTGTCTCTGGGTTCAAGCTGAAGGTCGAACCTGCCTTCGCCCGCTTCTCTATTTGATCGTATATAATACTTTGAAGAAAGGCTGGCTACAAGACCGAGCACCATTCCATGATAAAACCCTTCTGCAGCCCCATCATAATAAGAAATGCTGGTAATCATATATTTTCTGAGAGCTTCCTGCAGACGTTTTGCATCACTCAGATATACCGCTTTCTCTATCTCGGAAATGATATTTCCGGACTGCTGTGCACGAATCCAACTTAGAATTTCTGTGTTGTAAATCCTCCGTATCTCGGCGTTGGGAAGGCGGAGGGATGCAAATGTTCCGATTTCCGTCTCCTCCGACCTGCCGGAAGGTGTGAGATAGCCAGCCAACAGTAAAAAGCTAAAAATCGTGTCATTTCCATCCGTCATTCGAGGATACACAACTTCCATATCCAGTGCTGCATGTATCGGTTCACCCTGCATGACCTTAGCCAAATCATCCGCAATCTCCGGTGTGAGTCCTGTCAGAATCTCCCGGATGATATCATTATCACTGGTGTTAGCCCAGTACGGCTTGGCCTGCCCTCCGGAAGCAAAATAATTAGTAACAGACCAGGGATTATAAATCTCAGTACTTCCGAAACGGTATCCATCATACCAGAAGCGAATCTCGTTCATTGCCTCCGATCTATGGTAGTAGGAAGCCATTGCCCGAACCTCATCTTCGGTAAAGCCGAAGTATTCGCTGTATTTTTCATCAAGTACCGTATTGACCAGTGGATTGTTCAGTCCGCTGAACAAATCTTCTTTTGAAACGCGCATGATCCCCGTCAGAACACCGAAAGCCAGATCTGTATTATCCTTCAGACCTCCGGACAGAAAGTTTCTCATAAAAGAAATGACTTCTTTGTAGAATCCTTTGGAGTACCCCTGCTGAATCGGTGTATCATATTCATCGATCAGAATCACTACTTTTGACCTGTGATGAGCAGAAAGCATACGGGTAAGGTTCAGCAGAGAACGCTGAAGCTCTACTGTGCTGAGCGTTCCCTTCTCCATTCTGTCCATATAGTTCTTTGCATCCGCATCAAGCACTGAACTTTCATACACCTCCGGATGTCGTTTAAATTCATCCTTCACGACTAGCCGAATAGCTTCCAGAGACTCTTCCCATGAATTGTATTTGACATCCTTGAATGTCAGCATAATGACAGGGTAACGCCCCTGCATAGAATGATATTTCTCACCACACTGCCAGATTTTCTTATCGATGAAATACTTTGCTGTATTTTCCTCCGTCTTTTCGAAGAAGGTCTTGATTGTATTGATAGCCAGTGTCTTGCCAAAGCGGCGTGGGCGCGTAAACAGTGTGACCATATTGTGGTCATCAATCAAATCTCTGATTAGAAGAGTCTTATCCACGTAATAGCATTCGCTGGATATCTCGATATAAGAAGTGTTGCCAATGGCAACCGGAAGAAGCTCCCGAACATCATCCGCAGCCTCTTCAGGCAGAGGTATCCCGGCATCTTTCATATACTGTTTCACTGACTCTACCGGAATCCTCCAGTTTCTGCCGGATCTGGATGCTCCGGGAAGTTTCCCTTCTCCACAAAGCCCAACTACTCTGCGGCTGGTCAGCTGAAGAAGCCTTGCGGCTTCTGTTGTTCCTATATATTCAGCTATATTTCCCATAACGCTTACCTCCCGTCGGAAACATTATAGCAAACATCGGAAATCCAGTCAAACCGTTCGGAAATCTCGAAGAAATCTTGCATTTTATTTCCAGTTGCTTCCGAAACATTATGTCCTCATGAAGAACCGGCACAAAGGTGTTAGGACAAAACAAAAAAGGCCCAAACCTTTCGGTTTAGACCTTAGCTGGGCTACAAGGATTCGAATCTTGAAATGACGGAATCAGCGTAAAGTGCTCATTTTACAAAAAGCGCATAACTACGCGGTTTTTCGAGGTTCCTTCTCATTTTCTGGTTCTAATTTGGTTATAATCACTTCCGTCTATTTCAGTAATTCCGTCCTGCCTGTTTAGATGAAGGGAGTATTAGAGGATTAATGAGCTTTCTTCCGGGAAGCAGAATCCGGGAAGCCCGCGATACCCCTTGGATAGAGGTGCAGGACGTTCGTATCTGGTCGTCAAGCGGTACGTCTGCTTGCTTTCGCCGCTTTGCCGGATCCCATGCAGAATCTCCTGACAATGCAGTCCGAGAGCCGCATCTGCGCGCGGTCTTCTGCCGAGCCGCAGGGACCACGCAAGGTCAGCCGCTCCGACACCCCGGGAATCGTGATCAAATCCGTGAGCGGGCAATACTGGCGCAGGAGCGAAAGAACCCGGGCGAAAGATCTGGATATCGCCGCTGAAGTTAGCCGCAAGAGGCAGCGACAATACACCCTGTGTACCATAGACATGGAAGGCGGACGGTCCCTCCAGGATGCTGTTGCCGTTGATATGGATTACAGAAACGGCTCCGCTCTCAAATACGATGCTCGCAGACGCAAAGTCCTCGTTCGTATAGATATAGCTTTGACCGAATTCAGGATGCCGGAGATCGCCGTGTATCCGTTCAGGGCGCTGTGTCAGCATCAAGCCGCTGACCTCCCTGGCCGGGCCGAGCAGGGCAACAAGCTGTGTTACCAGGTAAATACCAAAATCGAAGCCCGGACCACCGCCCGGCTGGGCAGCAAAGCGGATACGGTCGGCAGTCACGCCATAGTTCTGGCTCACGCTGACGACAGCAGAGGTCACGTCGCCGATGATGCCGCCATCCAGATATTCTCGCGCGCACTGCCATGCTGAGCCGAGAAAATGATCCGGCTCACTGCCGAAAAGGAGATTCTTTTTCCGCGCAAGGGAAACCAGCTCCTTTGTCTGTTCAAAATCCGTCGTGATCGTTTTCTCCGTCCAGACATGCTTACCTGCTTCAAATGCACGTTTGATCGTCTCATAATGCTCACCCGGCGGCGTCAAATTGACAATCAACTCAATTTCCGGGTCGGCAAGAATCTCCTCCAGCGTTGACGCGTGGATTCCATACTGATTCGCTTTCTTCTCGGCACTGATCCGGCCGCGGGAGCAGCAACTCACAAGATCCAGAATCTCAAAACGCTCGGTAAAGTTCTTGAAGAAAATGTCACTGATGGCTCCGCAGCCGACGATTGCCGTTTTTACAGCCGAAATCTGCCGCATACTCATACCTCCCGAATTTATACCTCAAGGTTCAGCCAGCGGACCTCTCTTTCTGTCAGCTTGAAATCCGCCGCCTTGAGATTCTGACTGAAGAAACTCGGGACCTGGCCGCCTTGAATCGGAATTACCTTCAGATCCTGATTGAAGAGCCAGGCCATGGCAATCGTCGCCACTGAGACCCCGCGCTCTTTAGCAAGCTGTTCGGCCCTGGCAAGACGTTCAAAGTTCTCGTCCGCCCAGTATCCCTTCTTCGTCGGTTCGGAGAGAAACGCTGCTGCCGCTTCGCGATCGTCACTTTTGAATTCGCCGGAGATAAAACCGCCGGACATAGATGAATAGGCAAATACCGGAATCTGCTGCTCTGTCAGCCATTTGCGATCCTCTGCATGCTCCGGCCCGGTAATGGACACACCGCCGCCCCAACAGTCCTCGATCTGATGAGCAAGGGAATAGTGCGGGCTGACAGCACGAAAACCATCCATTCCATTTTCTGCGGCAAATGCGTTGGCTTCGCGGAAGCGTTCCATCGACCAGTTGGATGCTCCATATATACCGATTTTCCCCTCCTTCTGCAGCTTATCCAGCACAGGGATGATTTCGCTCACGGGAACCGCCGGGTCGTCACGGTGCAGCATGTAAATATCGATATACTCACGATGAAGCTTGGCAAGAGAGTCGTAAAAATCACTAAGAAGATCAAAGGGCGTCACACGCTTCCGATAAAAATTCGGGTGACAGCCTTTAGTAAGGATGACAGCATCTTCCACACGGCCGCGATCAAGCAAATATGCGCCCAACACACGCTCTCCATATCCGGCTGCGCAGTCAAAAGCGTGCAGCCCCATCTCCCAGATCTGATCAATTGCGGCGAACTGCTCCTCACGTGTCAGATTTGTTGGAATCCATGGACTCATCTCATCAGTGAATAAGCCCGAGGAAGTGCCGACCAGAATTGGAGGAAGCTCTTTATTAAGTCCGTTAATCTTCATTATTCAATTCCTATCCTTTCTTCTAAGGCGGGACTGTCGCATTATCACCTAATGCGACAGCCCCGTAAAGTTTCTTGTGTATTCGAATTATGCCTGCTCACCGGCGCGGCGCTCGGCCAGCTCTGCGGTGATTTTGGCCATCATAGGCTCGTCCAGCTTATACTTGAAGATGATAGGCAATACGGCGATGACCATAATGACAGCAGGAGCAAGATTCACGAGAGCGTTGATACCGGTAACAGTGGCCGGAGCCTGCGCCTGATTAGCGACATAGCCCATAGCCAGCAGCAGAGGAACAGCGACCGCACCGGTAATTGCCTGTGCAAGCTTCACACCGAAGGACATGATCGAGAAGGCCAGGCCGTCATCACGGATACCGTATTTCCAGTCTCCGTACTCAACCGCGTCGCAGGTGAAGGAGTAGGAGATACTGCCGGAAGCGCCAAGGAAACCGACAACAGCCGAAAGGGCAATGATAACGGCGTTGTTCGGGGTCCTGGACAGAAGGAAAAGGACAGCCAGGACAACAGCAGTTGCAATATTTGCCCAGATATAGACTCTGACTTTGCCGAACTTCTTTGTTAACCAGGGCAGGGGCATATTTCCAACCATCTGCGCGAAGCTCATGATTGAGAAAACGGGAGCGATCAGTGTGTAAGAGCCGACAACGTAGATTACATAGTAGCTAAGTACACCGTAGCGGCCGATAATGCCGACACAAGCGATAAAGGTGGAGAGCACGGAGTAGACCAGCTGATCGTTTTTGGCCATCAGCTTGAGGGACTCGCCAATTGGTTTCTTTTCCTTCTTCTGCACAACAGCGGGCTCCTCCACAGAGACTTCGCGGCACTTAAATGCAGCAATCCAGATCATAGGAATGGTGACGAGGCATACAAACAGCGTGCCCATAAAGTAGCCATGACCGTCGGCGATTTTGGCACCGTCCGCGCCGATCGTAGAGCTGAAATAAAGGATGATCGGCATCAGAATAGCGGCGATGATGACCTGACCGATCTGGTTTGCAATCTGCGCGATGGCAATCAAGTTCATCTTGGCCTGAGAGTCATTGGTGATACGATTAACAAGGCCGTTGATTGCGACCTGCACAACGGTGTAGGCCATGCCGGCGCCGATGTAGCAGACACCGCAGACGATAGCCTTAGTCGCGCCCTGGAGCGGGAATGCCGTGAAGGTCAGCAGATTGAAGATAGCGAGGAACGGAGGTCCAATCATCAGCCAGGGACGGAATTTGCCCCAGCGGGTGCGGGTGCGGTCTTCGATCATACCCATCATCGGATCATTTATGGCATCCCAGATACGGGCGACGAGCATGATGGTGGAAATGGCTGCCGCCGACAGGGTCACTACATCTGTGTAGAAAAGCATCAGATAGTTGTTGATCATATAGAAACTTACATTCCCGCCAGAGCTGCCGATCGCGTACGCGATGGTCGATGCAAGAGGCAGTTTTGCATTTTCAGCGGGTTTATTGTTTTCGCTCATGTTTCTTTTCTCCTTTCATTTTTGAAGCGGATCACTCCGCTGTTTTTTCCTTTTTGTTCTTTGACGCAGTTCACTCCTCGGTCATACCGTTATTTCCGCCGATTTCGAGCAGCAGCCCGGCTTCTTCCTGAAGATCGACGTAAGCCACAATGGGAATACCGTTTGGGAATTTGGTCTCGAGCTTCGGCGGCCTGCCAGAGACGCGCCTTGCCATTTCAACGACGTCGGCGTACTTCTCGTCAGTCTTAAGAATCACATGATGAATGCCGGGACCTTTTTCATTAAGAAAATCCATATAGATGGAAGGGCCGGTCGGCTCGATCAACTCGATTTCATAGGTGCCGGAACGATAAGTCGCTGTTTTCATGGGCAGGCCGGGGCCAATTTCACCGTTGATGAGCTTGTCTTCAAAGAACGCGCCATCCCCCATTTCAAAGGGGCCATAGCCCAGCTCTTCGGTGTAGATTTTTAAAGCCTCATCCATGTTTCTAACTACCACGCCGAGATGAAAGATTTCATTGAATTTCATTGCGGTCTCCTCTCAGTACAATTTGATTTCCACTTTGCCGAACATGCCGGTGGGCTCGAGGATAGTACGCTCCTTACCGAAGATGCCCGGCTTGGTGTTGGCATCGCGCAGAGCGGTGGTCGCCACGCGAACCGCGATTTCATTTTCACCGAGTTGCAGTGCAGGCGTGATATCCTGCTCGTAAGGAGGTGTGTACACCAGCGGGAATGCCTTGCCATTCACTGCCAGCTCCATACACTCAAAGAGATATTGCGCGGAGAAGACAGCGTATGTCGGTAATGTTTCCAGCGTGATCTTTGCGGTATATAAGAGCTCACCGGAAAAATCGCGGCGAATGTTGGATACGGGCTGCAGCACGAAGTTCTCTATTGTCTCGCTCTCACCGCTGATGGGATTAAGCGTCAGGTCGAAGCGCTCCAGTACAAGACTGCCGGTCTGCGCGCCGCAGGCGGACTTCACAGTGGTTGTAGTTTCAGGATCGCTCACGAGCACGACAGACTGATACGGCGCAATGGTCAGCGCAGGATTGTCAAACAGCTCCGTGCGATCGAACATAGCATCATAGCGGCCATAGCAGCCGGTCAGGCGGACTGTCAGATTCAGAGTTTCCGCAGACGAAACATTCATCAGCATGAATATGTCCTTGCCGTCCTTGCGGTAATGATACGTATGCAGCGCCGGTGTTGCGCCCTCGATGGTGATGCTGTCAGTGATTCCCATGCCGCGCAGTGTTTCGGCAAGCTCATCCAATGCAACCGTGCTGCGACCATCTGCTGCGGCTTGAAGCAGCGCATCGCCGTCGGCCGACATCTCAGCAATGCCCTCAGGGAAGCGATCCACGAACAGCACGGGCAGCTCGGGATGGGCGGCAATGAAGCGGGCAGCGTCTGCGGGGATAAACTCGCAGGCCGGGACAATCAGCGCACCCATCCGGCGACCGTTCACCACAAGCATGTTATTATCTACTGCGGCTCCCTCTGCCAACACATCAGCGGGGATTACCATGAAGTCGAGCTGGTGGCTCAACAGTTCTTTACCGATCACGGGACCGCGCATGGTCTTGCCGCTCCAGTCGGCCTCAGCCTCGAAGAGGAGACCTACCTGCGGCACGCTTTGTCCGTCGGAGAATATATTGCAAAGTCGATCCACATATTTCATCAATTCACAGAACCATGGGAACTGTGGGTTTTTGCCGCGCGCATAGAAGTGAGGCGGGCAGTCGTTGTCAGGATACTCAGCCATGGAGAAGGCGTGTGGGACGAAGTAGTTCACGCCCTGACTGATCCAGTAGTCGGCCAGCCACTTCATGTCGCGCACGCCGAGCCGCCAGCCGTAAGCGCCGAAATTCTCGCACATCAGTCTGCCGCGCTTCTTCGGATCAATAGCGGCAGCGGAAGCGCCAAGCTTGCCCAGATAGTAATGGTAAAAGGTCGGCTCGATATCCGAAAAACCGGTGTGGCGAGAGGCTACGTCGTTGGCGGGCATGAGCTGGTAGCCGATATTATCGATGCCGGCCATGTCCTGACCTTCCATTGCCCGGAAGTAGTGACCAACGCCTGCACCGAGGCGCATATAGCCGCAGTTGTCTTCGACAATGTGACCAATGTACTGCACCTTGTGGGCACGGCACCAGTCACCGAGCTGGGCAGTGAAGTTTTTGCCGTATAGTCTGCTCACTGCGTTCATATATGCCACGCGGAGTCCGCGGTGGGACTTGTCGTCGTGATCGGCAAACAGCAGGGCCAGGTCGCGGTAGAGATTTTCACCGTAGCTCCCCAACAGCATGTTCTCCAGTTCCTGTCCCCAGGGCAATGGCATGCGCAGGCCGATGAAGCAGTTTTCATCATATCCCTCACAGTTGTAGAAGCCCGGCTCATCGGAGAAGAAGCCGGCAATCACGCTGCCGAAGAGGTCACCGTAACGCTCATAGTGCTTCTCATACACTTCATCTATCAGCAGGCGTACGGAATCGGCCTCGATGTAGTTAATGTACTCCGGCTTGTAGTTGAAGGATGTGGTAACAAAGTTGACATGTATACGCCAGACGCCTTCGGGAATGTCGGCCGTTAGATACCCTGCCTGTACTTTGTCGGTGAGATCAATTGCCTCGCCCACCTCACAATCATCGTGCGCCATGCGGCAGGCTGTCACGGACACAAGGCGCGTCTCGTCGAGCAGTGGCTTATAATCAGGCTTGCCGAAGTCCATCCAGGTGAATTGTTTCGTGGTCAAAAGATCCAAATCCACCTGAGCTGCGGGCATAGGGCCTACCACGTCCACAAACTGGCTCACGAGGAAACGGCGCGCCTTCTCAGGATGCTTAGCCAGACCATTGTTGGCCATACCTGTAGGAAAATGTGCATCGTCGAGTATCCAGATGGTCATGCCTCTCTTTTTGGCCTCGTCAATAACGATGTCCACATCATGCCACCACTTCTCCCCTGCGTAATCCGGGTGAGGACGAGCCTCCAGACAGACCGATCGGATGCCTGACTTGTAAATTTTTGCCAACTCTGAGCGGATTATCTGCTCATCTTCGCCGCGCATCCAGAGGAAAGGTAAAATATGATTTTCGTTCATAATGCCCTCCTTTTAGTTTTGACTCATACAGTTTTTGCTTTTCTGTACAAACTATACCTAAAACCGGCTCGGCAGACTTGTAAGAAATGCGATATGCTATCGGTAAATTTTTGACATGAAATATCAGCCATGGTATGATACATACAAGCTATACAAAGAAAGAGGTATATGAAACTGGAAGCAATAAAAAAACGCCCTCTCAACGAGGACGAGCTATTATTAAAACAGGCATTTCTATCCGGTCCCGCAAGGTTGTGGGATAAGCCAATGAGCTATGCTGCCTATGAGGAGTACGCAAAAGAGGGTCTGATCGTACAGACGGCGATTTCACATTTTTACCGGGATAAGTCTGTCGATGGTCGGGGAGTTACGGTCGCGGAAACCAGAAGCCCCGGTCAGGTACACGTCTCCATTCATCAAAGATACAGCTATCCGGTGCTGCACAATCATGATTATGTAGAGATCGTCTATATCGCGTCCGGGAGCTGTGTCAATATGTTTGACAGCACCTCATTTCCTATGAACGCGGGTAATGTCTGTATTCTCGCGCCGAACTCTCATCATGCAATTTCCTGTACCAATGACGAAAGCTGTATCCTCAACATGATGATCAACCGCCGTTTTTTTGACAAACGCTTTCTGAACCTGCTGCGCGGCGGAAAGCTGCTGGCGGAATATCTTGAGGACATCCTGTTTGAGCGGGACACCAGCCCCTATGTCCTGTTTACGACCGGAGAAGACCCTTGTCTTTCGGGCCTCGCGCAGGCGATGATTACTGAAATCGAGAGCAGGAAATATGCCTATGAGTATTCTCTCTCCCTGCTGATCGGTCAGTTTCTTCTGCAGATCGTCAGAGAATACGAAACGTCAGCCATTGTTCCGGGCCGCTGCGGCAATACACAAAATGATCTGATCATTGGCATTCTGAGCTATTTGAGCGTCCATTACAATCACATCAGTCTGACAGAGACCGCGCAGTACTTCGGATATTCACCGGCTTATCTCAGTCGTGTGATCCGGGAACAGACAGGAAAAACCTTCAATTCCATTATCGCTCAGAAGCAGGTGGAACAGGCGCTGCTTCTCATGAACGCGGGCAACCTGAATCTGACCGAGATCGCTCAGGAGATTGGCTGTTTCGATACCAGTCATTTCAACAAGAAATTCAGGGCAGTGTATGGAATCTCACCAAAGGCATACATTGAGCAATTAAGGAAGACTTAATTTCTGATTCGTTTTGCGCAACGCGCAGGATGGGTCGGCCAAAGCCGCCCATCCTGCAACATCACTTATCCCACGGAGCTCTCCATCAACGCATCATACTCAGCGGCCCTCTTCTCCATTTCTTCGGTCGCAGACGGAAGCTCTTCATCCTTACGGCAGATTACAATAATGCCATCCTCACCGGCACTGTCCAGCTCCACCTGCCCATAGTCTCCACTGATCACTCCCCAGAATTCCGGAGGCGTCATTTTAACATCCTGGGTTGCTTTGCTATAGCCCATTCTGAGGATATAACTCTGACCACCCGTTTCAGACGGGTCATTTGGTGACTCAACGATCGAGATTGCATGTTCCAGGCCGTTAAATTCCAGATATATCCTGCCGTCCGCCAGCCGGAACGCATCGTATACCAACTCGTCCGCGCTCATCCAGATGGTACGCTTCTGATCCCATTTGTAAACCTCCATGCCACAAGCCGCCGCTGCCACTAACAGCACCGTCACCAGAACTATCGATGCAATTCGCCTTAGCCACAGGTTCCTGACCAATGTCTTCCACGCCCGTGCGGCATCCTTCTTTGATGCGTTCGGCACAGAAAGTTCCTTTTTGATCTCCTCCAGCTCCTTTTTGCACGCCTCGCACTCTGTGAGATGCTCTTCGACCATCTCCCGGCTTTTTTGGCTGCATACTCCATCATGATACAGCGGCAAAAGATCCCGAACCACTTCGCAGTTATGCTTCATTTTTTCTCATCCTCCTTCACACTTTCAGTCAGTCTCGTCTTCGCCCGGTGATATGTGACTCGCGCCCAGCTCTCAGTTTTTCCGAACAGCTTTGCGATCTGGGCATATTCGAGTTCGCCGAATACGCGCAGCATAAAAACCTCCTTGTACGGCTCGTTCAGTTCGTGCAGATGCGCATATATGGACATCGCTTCCTCCTGATCAAGCAGCGCATTTTCCACATCCTGCCCACTATCCATCTCCGGCAGTGCGTGATTTTTGTCCTTCTGCTTTCTGTAATGGGAGTAATAGGCATTCTTAGCTATTTGGCAGAGCCATACATCTACCCGGCAGCGACCATCGAACTTGCCGAGCGAACGCATGGCGCGGAAAAACGTTTCCTGTGCCAGCTCCTCTGCCAGCGGGTCGTTGCGGCACAAGCGTATGAGAAATCTATATACTGTATCGAAATGCTCCCGGTAGATCTGCTCAAATTCCGTCACATCATCACCTCCTTTCATCCATATGACGCGTACCGCGATCTTTTGTTACAAATAAAACCAATAAAATTTTCACACTTTGATTCCGGTGTCCATCGGATCGAGTAGGAGGAAATTTCTCTGACTAAGAGAATTTTCCGACCTCTCACACCACCGTGCGTACCGTTCGGCACTCGGCGGTTCAATCAACTTAACAAGAGACACGCCTTTCGGCGTAGTAGTCTACCATGGAGACTAGTCCGAATCGGGTTAGTCTCTCTTTTGTAACTGCTATATTCATGGCTCCACGCTGACATACAAAGGCAATTCTTTCCCCACTATACGCTGTTGCCCATGCATACTTGCGACTGATTCCCAGTTTAATCAGGTTCATGGCTCTGTTCTTCGGGGTTTTCCAGTGTTTCCAAATGCACATCCGCAGACGATACCTGATGCTACTGTCCAATCGCAGACACAACTTAGTCATGCTTCCGATTTTGAAGTAATTAATCCATCCACGGATGAGCTGGTTGAGTTTATATACTTTATAGGAGTTACTGACTCCCCAGCTTCTGCATGTCAGTTTCTTCATCTGTGCCTTGAACTTTGCCACTGCTTTCGGGTGCGGTCTGGCTTTGTAAGCTTTGGCAAATGAGTCAAAGTAAAATCCAAACCCGAGATACTTGATTCCATTGGGCTTGTCGACCTTGCTCTTTTCGGCATTCACCTTCAGTCCGAGCTTTCTCTCGATGAATCGGGTCACGCTCTTTATGACCCTGTCTGCCGCCTGTCTGCTCCCGACCATGATAATCAGGTCATCCGCATACCGGACAAAGTCCAGTCCCCTTGCCTCGAGTTCCTTATCCAGTTCGCTGAGCATGATGTTCGCTAACAACTGCGAAATATTGCCTCCTTATGCCGATATCTGCATAACCCGCCTTGCGGTGGACACCCTTACTGTTCTGCTATGTACTTCGTCGTTACCTACGCGTACTCGGGTCTTTCACCCGTTAGAGTGCGCCCATGGCTCGCAAACCAAAAACGGCAGGTTCTGCTCATTAAGCTAGCTCCTGCCGTTTTACTTACACGTTCTTTAATTTACTCGTATTTAGAAAGCTCTGTAAAGGAACGTCATGATCTGACCGCGTGAGCAGTTATCATTGATCATAAATTTTCCTTTATTCTCGCCGGACGTATAGCCAGTCGTTATCTTATTCTGCGCTCCCCAGAGAATAGCGTTATAGAAAACGTGGTTCTTCGGGACATCCGTGAACGGGGACTTTGCCACTGCCTTCGGAGCCGGTTTGGCCTTGAGTCTCCACAGGAACATCATGCACTCACCGCGGCTGACGTTCTTGTTAATGCCGAATGTGCCGTCCGAATATCCCTTGGTGATCCCTTTCTGGGAGCCCCAGAGAATCGCCTTATAGAATGTATGATTCATCTTGACGTCCTTGAACGGCGACTTCGAAACATTTTTCGGAGCCGGCTTGCCCGCATATCTCCACAGAAACATCATCATCTCGCCACGCGTGCAGGGCTTGTTGATGCCGAACGTGCCATCCGAGTAGCCTTTCGTGATGCCGGCACCGGCTGCCCAATAGATTGCATCGTAATATGCATGGCCCGTATCCTGTACATCAGAGAAACCGGAAACTGTCGCCTTCGGCATAGGTGTAGGTGTTGGTACCGGTTTATTTCTTGAAAGAGTTAAGCTCTTTGACAAGATAAATAATTCTTTATACTCATTACCTGCATCGTCATACATAATAAATGGGAGCGCAACACCTGTTTCACTCTTCTTTGGCGTCTTAAGTATCTGCAGCGCTGAACAGCCCTCGTACATGTTATCCATGCTCCACATGATTGTCATATCGAAGCTGCTCAGATCCAGACTGATCAGGTTGCTGCAGTCTCTGAACATGTCATCCATATACACCACTTTCGAGGTATCAAAACCACTCAGGTTCAAACTTGTCAGACTACTGCAGCCTCTGAACATGTTATCCATATACTCCGCTTTCGAGGTATTAAAACTGCTCAGATCCAAACTTGTCAGGCTGCTACAACCAGAGAACATGTAATCCAACCCCTTCACATTCGACGTGTTAAAACTGCTCAGATCCAAGCTTGTCAAGCTACTACAGCCCTCGAACAGGCTGCTCATATCCCCTACGTTCGACGTATCAAAACTGCTCAAATCCAGACTTGTCAGGCTGCTGCAGCCGTAGAACATGCCCTTTATGTACTCCACATTCGACGTATTAAAACTGCTCAAATCCAGACTTGTCAGGCTACTGCAACCTCTGAACATGTTCTGCATGAACCTCACTTTCGAGGTATCAAAATTACTCAAATCAATTTCTCTAAGATTCGAGCTATAGCTATTTGTATACCAGTCATAATGGCATAAGCTAAATATTTCTCTAGAATCCGTTGGAAGATACACTGTACCGGATGATACTTTTATAGATTCTATTGAAGCCATATCAAGTCCACTCTTATCAAGCCACTTGCTCCACAGCATGCCCCCATCTGAGTAAAACTCAACAGCTCCCGTATTTGCATCAAATGTTGCAGTTACGCCATCGCCAACAGTTATCGCTCCGTTTCCGACCATCTCTTCGTCTGCCAGCACAATCTCCTCTAACTTCTCTGAATCCTCTGCATCCTGTTCTGTACCCTCAGAATCCAAAGCTATACTTTCTTCATGCATCTCATCCGCCAACACATTCATCCCCGGCATTGTCACAAATATCAATACAGTACATATTTCCGCCAATACTTTTTTCCATTTTTTCATACCGTCGGTTCTCCTTTCTAGTCACAGGTAGTCAAAGAATGTCTTCTCATTATTATAAACATACGAGCGTGCTCGTACAAAGAGCCTTTGACAGTTCCTAACACGCCATCATCGGAAATTTCCATCATACACACTTATGTTTTTGTGCATAAGGAAGTATTCTTTTGTATCTTTGCCCATACTTTCCTCCGCTGTTAACTCCACAAAATATCTTCTTCTTTATCATACCGGCAGTCTCGATTGAATTTATCCTGCAGCCGATAGAATCCCTCAAACAAATCTTCCAGATACAACGCAAGATTCTGCTCTTTCACACCTTCCAAATCTTCTTGAATCGTAATGTGATTTCCTTTCACATCTGAGACTTCTTTTTTTACCGGACTATAATAATAGGTTTTTCCACCCCGCGTCTTTATTCTTTTTAAAGAAGACTCTGTATCCGGAAGTGTTCTTGCCAGTAAGGCGGCTACATACGGGGCGGGAGATGACTCACCCTGTTCCCATTTTCTTAATGTGCTGATAGGAATTCCGTATCTGGAAGCAAATTCTTTCTGTGTCATCCCCGTCGAATCTCTCAGCTCTTTTATATCAATCAGCATTTCGTCTCCTTGGTGCCCAGATTGGGCATCTTTTAAATTATGTACCCATATTGGATACTCGAATGATATGATATTATGTTCATATTGTCAATGCTTTGGCTTTTTACTAACCGAAAATTGTTTGTGGGACCGCGAAAAACGGCAAGTAACAAACAAAAAAGGCCCAAACCTTTCGGTTTAGACCTTAGCTGGGCTACAAGGATTCGAACCTTGAAATGACGGAGTCAGAGTCCGTTGCCTTACCATTTGGCGATAGCCCAATATCTGCAACAGATTGAATTATAGTACAGGCCGCTGTAAAAAGCAAGCACTTTTTTTATTTCTTTGACAATATCCGTAGCGGCTGAAGTGAAAAGTTTATTTCCACTCTGAAGGGGGTAAAGTGGATTTTAGTCTTTCACCAAATTCCACTTACACAAATGTGGCAT
>JBGUHN010000032.1:0-9615 GCA_045112155.1 Lachnospiraceae bacterium | reverse complement strand
AGCCGTACCGGCAGCCAATGCCGGCGAAAGCGCCCCAGAGGTGGGGTGTGCTGCCTATAAGCCAAGGGTCTATAAGACGCCCATGGTTAGAATGTTCGCTTTGGCGGGCGGACTGACGAACCCGCGAATGTACAGGTCTAAAAGAAGACCCGGTAGAAATGCCGGGGTGCGTTAAAGCGCAGTCGGTGTGGTTTAGTAAAAATTTTTCCTATGAACGACCATGCTGTGTTACAGGCACAGGCAAGCCGACAGGACTATAGTGGGAACCTAAAGGCGCATATGGACAGATAGGACTATCGGAACGTGAAAAGGTACCGGGTTCCGCAAGGAATAACCTGACGAAGAACAATAAGCAGGTGAACCGGTGCTGAAAAGCCGTGATCGAACCTATGACAGCCCCTGTAATGGGGGAAAGAGGGATGGTCACCAGTCGGTTGGTCTAAACAGGCATTATTCAGTCCAAGATAAGGATTCGAGTAAGACCAAAAGGGTCACTTTCGAAAGGGGGTGATGCCTTATGCCAAGAAAAGTAAAGAGTCTATGTGTTGATGACCTTCGGCATGCAGAGTATTACGGCATGCAACCGGTCTTTGATGAGCTTTACCGAAAAAGCAAAAATGGAGAAATATTTACAAACCTGATGGAGATCATCCTGAGGCGTGAAAATATCCTGCTTGCCTATCGGAACATCAAGACCAACGGAGGAAGTTACACGGCAGGCACAGACAACAGAAACATCACGGACATCGGGAGACAGACTCCCGAGGAAGTCGTGGAGAAAGTGAGGTTTATTGTCACAGGGAGTCGGCACGGCTACCGTCCTAAGCCAGTTAGACGTAAAGACATACCGAAGCCGAACGGAAAAACAAGACCGCTCGGCATCCCATGTATCTGGGATAGGCTGATACAGCAATGTATCAAGCAGGTCATGGAACCAATCTGTGAGGCACAGTTCAGCGATAACAGCTATGGGTTCCGTCCGAATCGCTCAGCGGAACATGCCATTGCAAGAACCTATTCGCTGATGCAGGTGACGCATCTTCACTACGTCATAGAGTTCGACATTAAGGGCTTTTTCGACAACGTGAATCACAGCAAGCTGATCAAACAGATATGGGCAATGGGAATCAGAGACAAACAGCTGATATTCGTAATAAGGCGGATTCTGACAGCGCCGATCAGGATGCCCGATGGAACTACTATCCTACCGGACAAAGGCACTCCGCAGGGCGGCATCATTTCGCCGTTACTGGCAAACATTGTGCTGAATGAACTGGATCACTGGGTAGAAAGCCAATGGCAGAACAACCCGATAGCAGTAGCCCGTGGAAGATATAGGACAATCGGTAAAAACGAGGTGTTCGACAAGAGCCACGGGTATAGAGCCATGAAGAGCACAAATCTGAAGGAAATGTATATCGTCAGATATGCAGATGACTTCAGAATCTTCTGCCGCTCGAAGGATGACGCTGAAAAGACGATGGAAGCTGTAACACGGTGGCTTGAAGAAAGACTGCGGCTTGAAGTATCCCCGGAGAAAACACGAACAGTGAACGTAAGAAAACGCTATTCGGAATTCCTCGGATTCAAGATACGGGTCAGACAGAAGGCAAAGAAATACACTGTGCAATCCCACATATGTGACAAGAAGTTTGGAATAGAGCGGGAAAAACTCGTGGAACAGGCGAAAAGAATTGCCAGACCGTCCGAAGGCAAAACGCCGTTAGGAGAAATCCGGACTTATAACTCGATGGTGATGGGCATCCAGAACTATTTCGAGATCGCCACCTGCATCAGTATTGACTGCAGGATCATCCACAGACAGGTAATGACCGTTCTTACCAATAGGCTGAATTCAGAGAAAGGATGCAGGCTTCAACGCGAGGGTGGAACTATGACCCAGACGGAGAAGGAGCGCTACGGAAGATCGAAAATGGTGCGTTATGTTGCCGGGATCGATCAACCGATCTATCCACTTGCATTCGTTAAAAACAAGATACCACACTCGAAACGGTCTGCCGTATGTAGCTACACGGCAGAAGGCAGAAAGCCAATACACACGAATCTACGATTGAACCCATTTGTTCTTGAAGGATTACGGTCGATGGCATCGGGCGGACACAGCACAGAATACACCGACAGCAGGATTTCATTGTTCTCTGCCCAAGGCGGTAAATGTGCGGTCAGCGGAGAGGAATTCGGAAGTGCATCCGAAATCGCCTGTTGGCTGAAAAAGCCAAAGTCAGATGGCGGTCAGGAGCGCTATAAAAACATGATTCTCCTGCATTATAGGTATCTGCCGTTATTGGAAACAACAGACACGGCAAAGCTCAAAGCCTTAACCAAAACGCTCAACATGACGAAAAAACAGGTGTCAAAAGTAAACAGACTGCGAGAGCAGTCTGGTCTGGCGGCAATAGATTAATACGCAATTTTGGTGACTGATTAAATGCTTGCGAAAACAATCGATGGAACGCCGGATGCGGTGAAAGTCGCATGTCCGGTGTGAAGTGGGGGAAAACCCGGAGATGACATCAAAGGGTTACCTATCACTATAAGCTGAAACGCTCCTTTATACTGCCTTGATTGGTTATATCCACTATGAAGCTCCCGAAGAAGAGCAGAACTTCGCTACTTTGATTGAGCTACTTAACGCTTCGGAAGTGCGTGAGGATGATGAGGATTACCAAAATCCGGTGGATTTAATGTTTGAAGCCTTAGAAAAAAAGAACCCGAGGCACTTTGCAGTACGCCAATATAAAAAATACAAACTGGCGGCGGGTGACGCTACTATGGGAGAACAATCTAATCAATTACATATCGAATCACCTGAGAATCGCCGATATGTAACTGCTTAGGCGGTTCTCTTCTTTATCGAGAATATGCTTAAGCCGAAGGAAGGAGGAAGCGATGAAACATCAGCAAAAATACGTGGCTCTGTATGAGCGTTTGAGTCATGATGATGAACAGCTCGGTGAGTCCAACAGTATCTCTCACCAGAAAGAAATGCTCGAAGAATATGCCAGAAACCATGGCATAACCAACTACCGCCATTTCACCGACGACGGGATCTCCGGCACTCGCTTCGACCGCCCTGGCTTTCTTGCCATGATGGAGCAGGTCAAGCAAGGCAACATCTCTCAGATCTGCATTAAGGACATGAGCCGTATGGGCCGTGACTACCTGCAGGTCGGTCAGCTTATGGAAATGCTCCGTCAGAAGGGTGTGATGCTCGTCGCCATCAATGACGGCGTAGATACTTCCAAAGGCGACGATGACTTTGTGCCGTTCCGAAACATCATGAATGAATGGTACGCCAAGGACACCAGTAAGAAGATCAAGTCCGTCTTTCAGGCAAAGGGCCGATCCGGCAAGCACGTAGCAAGCAATCCGCCATATGGTTACTTCAAGAGTAAGGACGATCCGAACCAGTGGGTTGTGGATGAGGAAGCTGCGAAGATCATCCGAAGGATCTTTCAAATGACTTTGGAAGGACTTGGTCCTTATCAGATCACACAGATCCTGAAGAATGAACAGGTCCCGATTCCAGCGATCCATATGAGTAAGTTCGGAGTCGGAAACCATCGCGGAAGAGAGATCAAAGATCCTTATAACTGGTCAAGCGCGACTGTGGTCGGCATTCTGGAACGCCGCGAGTATCTCGGACATACCGTGAACTTCAAGACCAGAAAGCACTTCAAGGACTCTCACAGCCACTATGTGGACGACGATCTCTGGGTGATCTTTGAGGATACACAGGACGCCATCATCGATCAGGAGACGTTCGATCTGGTCCAGAAGATCCGAAGCAACGTGACCAGATGGCCGAATGGATGGGGCCCCGCTCATCCGCTGACCGGACTTGTTTACTGCGCTGACTGCGGCGGCAAGCTCTACTGCCACAGGACCGACAACGGAAAGCGGGTCGATAAGTTCACCTGCGGCAACTATCCTTCAAAGAAGTGTAAGTCTGGTCACAGGATCGACGGCAACGACCTGCTTCAGGCCGTTGGCCGCACGCTGAAGGCAGTCCATGATTATATTCAAGTAGATAATAGCCAGTTCATTCGGACCGTGGAAGAATCGCTTACCAGTCAGCAGACACAGGACGTGAAGACTCAGAAAAAGCGGCTTGCTGAGTGTCAGCACAGGGCACAGGAACTGGAAACACTTCTCTGCAAGATCTATGAGGACAATATCCTCGGGAAACTGCCGGACAAGCGGTATCAGATGCTCAGTAACCAATATGAGCGCGAAAGCACGGCTCTTGAACAGGAAATCAGCGAGCTTTCCGGTTCCATCGCAAGTTACACCGATGGCACCAGTGAAGCGAAAAAGTTCATGGCACTGATCAACAAGTATCAAGACTTCGAGAACCTGACTGCCGCCATGCTGAACGAACTGGTCGATAAGATCGTGGTCTATGAACGTGACCGCAAGGGAAGCATCCAGACCACACAACGGGTCGATATCTTCTTCTCTTTCATCGGGAACTTTGTCCCGCCTGCGGAGCCTGTCGATCCGGAAGTGGCCGCCGCTCAGGAAGAGGAACGCCGGAAGATTGAGGAAAGAAAGGACCGTCTCCATCAGAACTACCTGCTCAGGAAGGCCAACGGTTCACAGCAGAAATGGGAAGAAAAGTACAAGCCGATCAGGGAAGCGAAGAAGGCGAAGCAAAAGGCGGAACTTGACGCGACAAGCGCGAAGTACACCAGATCCCGGTATTATGATATGCGGCTCGTTACCAGAACGGAAGCAGATATGCCGGAAGGGATGCTCGGATATGATGCCAATGAAGTGGTCCGCAAGGCGAATGCTGCGAAAGACGAGAAGGAGGCAGTGGCGATATGAGGATTATCCGGTTTCTTTTGAAGATGGTGGTCATTCCGATCATACTGATCGTGACTGTGATTCAGTGGTTCGGAGCCTTCATCATTGGATTCTCTTCCGCGGTCTTCAATGTCCTTGCCGGACTGTTCCTTCTGGTGGCTGCCCTGTCGTATCTGATGGGACTATCCGCCGGAGCTGAGGCAGTAAAGATGGTTGTTGCCGGATTCATTGTATTCATGATTCCGGTCGCCGGAGAATGGATCGTGACCGCCATCACTGCGTTGAACATGGGGATGCGTAATTTTATCAGGTCTTGAACCGCAAAACTGAATACGAAAAAGTATCGACGATACTTTATGCCTGAGCCGTCCTTTTATCACAGGGGCGGCTTTCGTTTGTAGAAAATGAAAGGTTGGGTAATGTATGAGACTTACGAAATATGAGAAAGAGACGATTATCCTAACAAGTGAGGGCGATAATACCTACAGTGTCTATACTTTCAATGCCGCACTCAAAAGGCGACTGGCAGACTTCGCGAAGAAGTATCCGGATCTTTGTCGTCTGGAATGCGAGGACAAGAAGATCGGCTATCAGAGCTATGTGATTGACAAGTCGAGGCTGTCAATTCGTCTCACTGCTCCATACAGTGATGAAAGACGACGAGCAGCTAGTGATCGTGCAAAAAGCACTGGCTTTAATCAGCCGGTTGAGAATCGTAGGTAATTGTGGTATAATGTTGCGGTCTGTAGTGATAGCTCAATGAGGTGAGAATATGGCAAAAGCGAAGAAGAATGGAACCTACTTGAATGTATGTATCGAGTCCCAGATATATGAAAGACTTGAAAGGATGTGTGAAGCTGCCGGTCAGAGTAAAACAACTGCTGTTGAAAGGGCACTTACGAGCAGCGACATAATGCAGGGAATTGAAAACTTGAGAAGAAGCTTTCCTATCCTCTCTTCTGCTAGATAGTTATTTGTGTTCTGATTCATTTTTACCTCCTTAAAATCCGTAAAAAAAGAACACGGTAAGCGAGTCTTCACTTACACGTGTTCGGTTACAACCCAGTATTCATAAATCGCCTGCCCGCTGGGCGGCATTCAATTACTCGGTTATGATACAGATTTTTTTGAGCTCACGTAATAGTCAGATTTGACAAAAAAATTAGCTTTTTTGAAAATTCCATGCGCCAATAATCAGAGAACTCAACATTTATAAATTCGCCTGTTCTTTCATCTTCGGAAACTCTCTTTATTTCCGTTATTTTTCTCCTCCCGATTCACACAAGTTTCTAACACTTTCTCCCCACACGAGCTTAACAGGAACACACACGCTTTGGGAGAAGCTGCTATCCTGCAGCATCTTAAGAAGCAGTTCCATAGCCATCTTAGCCCTCAGTTCATTATTCTGGTACACAGATGTAAGCACGGGCACAACCCTTTGACAGTCACTGCTTCCGTCAAAGCCAACAACAGAAATATCCTCCGGAACGGATATTCCGCAGCTCTTTAAGAATACCATAATGTCAATTGCATAGTAGTCGGAAACTGCGAATATGGCGGTATATTTCTTTATTTTCTCCAGATTCTTTTGGTAAAAGAGCTGTCTCTTTTCCCTGCTCATCGGAATCATAAGGAAGTCGGCATCCTTCCCGAGGCCACGATTAAGGCCGTTAAATCTGTCAAGGTCCATACATACGTTGTTATCAGAGATGCACAGCACCTTCTTATGTCCATTCTTCTTAAGGTATTCCCCGACCTGTCTGCCGCCGTCAAAGTCATCTATGGTCACGTTGCTGATGCGGCCCTGCTCCTTCATAAAGCCGTCGTAAACAACGAAGGGAATTCTTATGTGATCCCTCAGGTTCTTGTATTCATTCTCGCAAAAGCCGATTATGATAAGACCGTCCAGGTTCCACATTGAAGAAAAGCGCACGGCATCCATGATCTCTTTCGCTTTTTTGAGCATCATGAAGTACCCTGCATTTTCTATTTCGTCGGATAAATAGTTAATGGCAGAACTGATAAAAGGGTCTTCTAAAACTCTTCCCTCATACTTTTCATGGTTGTTGACCACGACTCCGATAATCCTTGAATTGTTTCTGGCCAGGAGCGTAGCAGCCATGTTGGGAATATAGCCGCTTTCCTCTAGCTTTTGCTCGACCCTTTTGATCGTTGCATCGGATATCTTTTTGGTCTTGCCATGCAGTACATTTGATACTGTGGCCGTGCTGACTCCAAGATCATTTGCAATATCTATGATCCTTACTTTGTTCTCATCCCACATTATTTGCCCTTATTCTATGGTGTTCATCCACTTTCTGCTTCTAAACATAAACACAGTTATGATATATCTTACCAGTTCTTCCTGGGACAGTATAAAATACACCCAGACAATCGGAAGCTTGAGATACAGGCCGGTAAAGAGTCCAAGCGGTACTCCCACAAGCCAGGTTCCCAAAAGATCTATTATCATAATGTACTTGGTCCTGCCGCCGCTTCTTATTATACCGCCGCCCAGGATCATGTTCTGGACCTTGACCGGCGCCAGAATTGCAAAGGCAAGAAGCAAAAATCCACCGATCGCAGCGACATTTGCATCAACCTTAAACAGGCCCACATAAAGGCTTCTCAGCAATATCAAGGCTGCTGATAAAATTACCGAGCCAGCAAAGCCATATAGACACAGCTTCCTGGACTCCTCATAGGCCTTGTCATATTCCTGCTCTCCGAGGCGTTTTCCGATGAGGATCCCTGCTGCCTGTGCAAGTCCCGAAAGAGCTCCGATTGACAAGCCCTGGACCGGACCTGTAAGAGACATGCCCGCAAGCTCGTCTGTCCCCATGTGTCCGTAAATAAAGGTATTTACATTCTGTCCCACAGTCCACATAAATTCATTAAACACTATTGGGAACAGGATTGTAATGTACTGTTTTAATTCTACTTCACTTAGTTTGATACAGAAACGGAATTTACAGATCTTATTATAAAATCGGATCATGAGAGCCAGATTAACAACCTGAGATGCCACGCTGGCAATGGCTGCGCCTTTAACTCCAAGAGCCGGTGCACCAAGATGTCCGAAGATCAGGATGAAGTTAAGCGCTGTATTGACGATGGCCGCCACGGCACTGATGTATAAGGGATATTCCGAATGGTCATTGCACCTTATCTGCACCGCCAGAATAGAAGCTATTCCCGAAAGAGGATAAACCAGTGAAACTATGCGTACATAATCGGTTCCGGTCTTAATGACAGCCGCATCCTTCGTAAATATTCCGGTCAGCATCTGCGGAATAAGAAGACATGCCATTGTGGTCAAAAGAGCTATCGCCATCATGACCAGCAGATTCACCGACATACTCACATCGACTTTTTCATCATCCTCTTTTCCCATGTACTGAGAAACCATGATGCCTGTTACCGTTGCCACCGCTCCGCTGACAAAGGCAAAGACAAAGCCCGGCTTACCGCCAACTTCTACAGCAGCTATGGCTGTCTTTCCAAGCTGTCCCACCATAACCTGATCGATCATAGAAAAAGAAGATTGCAGCATGGCCTGTAATGCAACAGGGACTGCAATCTTCATTGATTTTTTGAAAAAAGATTCTTCTGCCATCACTTGCCTCCCCTAATAATCCTTAACAGTATTATTAGTATAAAAAGCCGATGATAGCAATGGGTTAATCGCGTAACCTTTAATCAGGCAGACTCTCATTTCCGGCCGTTTCTCTTGCTTCTACCGCTCTTATTTCACCCTTATCAACCAATCTGAAAAATGCATCAACCACTTCAGGGTTAAGCTGGGTCCCGGAGACTTCTCGGATTATTGACAGCACCTTCTCAAAATCCATTTGCTTACGGTATTGCCTGTCGGAATACATAGCATCAAAACTGTCTGCGACCGCGATAATACGTGCCACCTCAGGAATGTCATTCCCTGAAAGTCCATTGGGATAGCCTTTTCCGTCATCCCCAAGCATCAGAGCAATCGCAAGTGATATAACTGTGATTGGAAAAACAACATTTGTTGCACCATTTCCAAGATATCCTACGCCTCTTCCAATGAAAATCTGGTCCACTATGTTATAAAGTGACGAGAAGCTAAGAAAGCAAAACTACAAAAGAGCGATAACCCGGAGTACTGGATCACAAAAATCGAGAAAAACATGGAACGTGATCATGAGAATGATCTGAAGCTTCAATTTCTTGGGTGGACTGTCATACACTTCTGGGGCGCTGACATAAAGAAGAACCTTGATGATTGCATTCGGGTTATCGAAGAAGCAGTTTTTGATAGCATGATTTCTGACACAGGATCCTATGCAGATGATGAGTAAAGTAAAAGCGATCAGCCGAAGAAGTTGATCGCTTTTGTTTTGCCCATCAGACAGAATCGACCGCGCGGCGATTCTGTGAAAACCGAATATGACGAAAGCCAAGGCATCGCCCTGGCTGAGTCAGATGAGGAAGCCGTTGAGACTTCGCTCCCCCGCTCATTCGCGGATGGCAGCGAAACGATCAGCGGCTATTTTTTGTGGAAGCGTCCGGTGAACGGTTCCGCAAAAACCGGAATGACTGAAACGAGCCGTCGGGCAAACGGCAAGATTCAGGAATGCCGGAGCAAGGGGTCAAGGGGAACGCGGTTCCCTTTGGCGGAGTTAAGAGGCGGCAGTCTCTTATCTGGGTGCTGGGGCGAAGCGTCCGGCGCGGGTCGAGGGCAAGGCCCCGCCCAGTTAAGTGATGGGAACCGTCACTTAGTACTGGGTATTACCTGCCGACACGGAG